>NZ_JBFREP010000382.1:0-349 GCF_052114365.1 Agrobacterium sp. MCAB5 | reverse complement strand
GTATCGGTTGGGGCAATATGCCAGAGCCGATGGTGAGAGACGACATAGAATCAGGTCGCCTCGTGCAACTGGATCTTCCGGACTGCAAAGGCGGTCCATATCGCCTTCAGGCCGTCTACCGCACCGATACACCGCCAGGACCAGCCGCACGTTTTCTGATCGACCACTTTCAGAGCCAGGACATCGATGATCCGATCGCGGCCGGCTAAACAAATGCAGGATCAGGCAAGGCGCGGCATCAACGATCTACCGATCGTTTATTATCATGGATATTCAACACTTGGTCAGTGGCCCGACGGTTCGTATTGGTTCAAGACCTGAAATCTTGGTTTCGACATTTGCTCAATAG
>NZ_JBFREP010000381.1:0-350 GCF_052114365.1 Agrobacterium sp. MCAB5 | reverse complement strand
CCATACCCCGCAGCATCGCTTTTTTGAGAACCTCGGCAGCACGATCAAGGAACGCTATGTGTTGCCCGGTTTCTATCACGACACGTTGGGCGAACGGGATCGGGTTAATGCGTTGGAAAAAATCCGTTCGTTTATCACGGCATGCTTCGATGAAGCGCCCGTCGTTGCCGACCTTCGGCAGGCGCACCGTTCAGGCTACAGCCGCGATGAAGCCGACAGACTAGCCACCCCCTTGTCGATCGCTTCGCCGCGCGGGCTCTACTGGGCTCTGACACGGGCCTCGATCCGGTTCGGCAGTCTCTTTTCCCATGGCATCAGGACAGGCGTGCGCACGGGGTTCGATTCCGGCT
>NZ_JBFREP010000380.1:0-350 GCF_052114365.1 Agrobacterium sp. MCAB5 | reverse complement strand
CTTGGCTGGACCGCCGTTTCCCGCAGGGCGTGGTGCGTCATCTGGACGAGATCGGTTTTCTTTCACCACGACTTGCCGTCGCGCATGGCGTGCAGCTTTGCGAGGACGAACTGGAGCTTCTGGCCGAGCGGGGCGTGCAGGTGGTGTCCAACCCATCGGCCAATCTGCGGCTGCGGTCCGGCGTCGCGCCATTGCCGCTCATGGCGCGGAATGGGCCGGAATTTGCGATCGGACTTGACGGAACCGGCTTCGGCGACGACCAGGATCTCTGGAGCGAGCTGCGGCTGGCCTATCTGTTGCATGGCGGACGAGAGCTTTGCCGCTCCTTCACGGCGGAAAGGCTCTTCGAC
>NZ_JBFREP010000379.1:0-352 GCF_052114365.1 Agrobacterium sp. MCAB5 | reverse complement strand
GTCCTCATAGACGTCGGGGCAGAACCAGAAGCCGTCCGCGGCCTCTGCCTCGAACCATTCCTGCATGTGATCGGCCACCTCGACGGCCGGACCGACGACGGAAGGATGATAATCGACCACACCGTGCGCGAGGACCTCGCAAAGGGTCCAGCCCTCGCGGGCGATCTTCAAGGCGTGGCCGGAACGGGGGTCCATAAATGACGGGCGCGCCGCGGCAAGCTGTTCTGGCGATAGCGGTTGATGGAGCTGATCGGGATGGAGAGAGAGCCCCAGCATCTGGCCGAGATAGCCGACCCTTTCCGCATATGTGTGCCCGGCCATTGCTATTCTCCGGTCGAGCGCCTGGCGCCTG
>NZ_JBFREP010000378.1:0-353 GCF_052114365.1 Agrobacterium sp. MCAB5 | reverse complement strand
GCGTCCAGCACTCGGCAAAGGCGGTGGCACCCCTGAGAGCGCCGAGAAACTGGACGCACGTCTGGCTGGATTGCGGCTAAAAAATTTTGCAGACATGGCGTTTTCGGCGGAAAAAGTGCCGTGCGGCACATGGATGGTCGAACCCAACGATCAAGCTATCGAAAGCATCGCTTTTGCCGCCAACAATAACGAACTGAGTGTCACTCTTCGCGATGCGGATGGTGAACATCAAGTACGGGCACATGGATGGTCGAACCCACCGATCAAGCTATCGAAAGCATCGCTTTTGCCGCCAACAATAACGAACTGAGTGTCACTCTTCGCGATGCGGATGGTGAACATCAAGTACGGGC
>NZ_JBFREP010000377.1:0-354 GCF_052114365.1 Agrobacterium sp. MCAB5 | reverse complement strand
ATGCTACCCCAACCCGGGGCTCCCACCGTCTGATAGTACCGCGTGTCGAAGAGGTTATCGACGCTCAGAGCCGCCTGGACGTTTTCGTTGAACTTGTAGCCGACCCGGGCACCAAGAACGGCAAAGGGTTCCTGGGTAACCCTGGTAGTTCCAACTGTTCGGCTTGTCTCCGACTGGAAGCGGACACCGGCTCCGACTGTCAAACCTTCTAACTGTTCCGTAAAACTGTAGTCACCCCAGATCTTGATCAGATGGTCAGGCGTAATTGTCCTGTTGAAAGCGTAGTCTTCTTCACCCGCGATGAGCGTCTTGTGTGTGTAGGTGTAGGATGCGGCCACCTGCAAGTTGGAGAAC
>NZ_JBFREP010000376.1:0-354 GCF_052114365.1 Agrobacterium sp. MCAB5 | reverse complement strand
CTCCATCGGCGAGCCGACCTGCTCGATATTGCCGCGGTTGAGGACMACGATCTTGTCGGCCATGGTCATGGCYTCCACCTGGTCGTGGGTGACGTAGATCATCGTCGTCTTCAGCGTGTTGTGCAGCTCGGAGATTTCCAGCCGCATGGTGCCGCGCAGCGCCGCATCGAGGTTGGAGAGCGGYTCGTCAAACAGGAACGCCTTYGGTTCGCGCACGATGGCGCGGCCGATGGCGACGCGCTGGCGCTGGCCGCCGGACAGTTGCGAGGGCCGGCGTTCGAGATAATCGGTGAGGTTAAGGATGCGGGCGGCATCGTCGACCTTCTTGTCGATGACAGCCTTGTCGAGCTTGGC
>NZ_JBFREP010000375.1:0-358 GCF_052114365.1 Agrobacterium sp. MCAB5 | reverse complement strand
CTGGTGCATGCGGCGCTGCGCATTACCGAGATCCCGGTTGCCTATGCGGAGATCGCCAATGGCGGCCTATTCGAGCGCACTGAAACGATCGACCTTGCAACGTGTTTGCGGCGTCCGGATGAATCCGGCCTCGGTGGCGGAGTGTTTCTGGTCGTCCGTTGCGACAATGCCTATTCCAACCATGTCCTCGTCACCAAGGGCCAGATTGCAAACTACGATGAGACCACAGCCGTCATTTACCGGCCCTATCACCTCTGCGGCGTGGAAACCTCGACTTCGCTGCTGATGGCAGGGTTGCTGGGCATCGACACCGGCTCTGACGACTATCGACCACGCTATGATCTCGTCAAAGTGGCGG
>NZ_JBFREP010000374.1:0-361 GCF_052114365.1 Agrobacterium sp. MCAB5 | reverse complement strand
GCGCTATTGTCTGCAATTCAGGCGGCGGCGACGTCCGACGACGGTGCTGCGATAGTCAGTTCGATTGTCGCCGCGTTTCGTGAACGCGGCGCTCTTCTACCGGCGATCGACACGATCGAACGGATTGGCCTTACCGGCCGTGCGATAGCTCGCCGTCGGGCAGAGACAACTCTGATTAAAGACGTTCCGCTCGATACGCTCCGATCATTGGACCGGCTGTTAGAAGTGGACCCGTCGATCGGCCAGACGCGCTTCCATTGGCTACGCTCGGCGCCAGAAGCGCCAAGTGCGTCGAATCTGGTCGGGCTGACAGAGCGGATAGCCTTTCTGCGGCGGCTGGAGATCGATCCGACGTTACAGG
>NZ_JBFREP010000373.1:0-362 GCF_052114365.1 Agrobacterium sp. MCAB5 | reverse complement strand
GCGCTGATGATCCTCGCCGATCGATATCCGCTTGCCGCCCTGATTTGTATTGCCAGCTTCGGCAATGTGCTCGGCTCCGTGGTCAACTGGATGCTCGGACGGGGGATCGAACACTATCGCGACCGTCGATGGTTCCCGGTTTCGGCGGAAAAGCTCGAAAAGGCCGAAGGCTGGTACCGCCGCTATGGAAAATGGTCCCTGCTGGCAAGCTGGGTACCGATCATCGGCGATCCGATCACGGTCGTCGCGGGTGTGTTGCGGGCGCCGTTCCTGGCATTTCTCACGCTCATTACCATCGCCAAGGTCGGCCGTTATCTGGTGCTGGCCTGGGCGACGCTCACGGTGGCCTGACCATGCTGACC
>NZ_JBFREP010000372.1:0-362 GCF_052114365.1 Agrobacterium sp. MCAB5 | reverse complement strand
GCTTCTACATCGGAAACCTGGCGCTGGTGGCGATCACCATTGTGCTGACGCCGGTGCTTGCCACCTGTGCCTTCGTTCGCCCCAGTTCCCTGTTCCCCGCCGTAATCGCGATCATCGCTTTCGGGATATTCGGCATCAACAACTCGATGTTCGAAGTGGGGCTGGTGATCGGCTTCGGCATCCTCGGCTACCTGATGATGAAGCTGGATTACCTGCCTGTGCCGCTGGTGCTCGGCATGATCCTCGGCCCGATCCTGGAGCGTGGCATCCGTCGCACGCTTGTGGCGTCGGACGGCGACCTTTCGGTCTTCTTCAAAAGCCCGATCGCGCTGGTCATCCTGCTCATCACGGTCGTTCTGCTC
>NZ_JBFREP010000371.1:0-362 GCF_052114365.1 Agrobacterium sp. MCAB5 | reverse complement strand
GAGATCCTGATGCCTTTCGATCCTTCTTCCCCGGCCGTGCTCGGCCATCATCTCTCGCGTCGCAGTCTGCTGCGCGGCACGGCCGCCTTCGGCGGTCTGGCAATCGCGGCCAATCTGCTCGGTCTGACATCGGCCGCTGCGGCTGACGACGGTGCTGCTTCTTTCACCCAGCTGTCGGAATTTCTGACCGGCTATAAGCTCGACCCCGTTCTCGGCGCACGTTTTTTCGCGGCGCTGAAGAAGCGCGACGCGGATCTGGACGCAAGCCTCGCTGCATTGTCCCAACTCATCAAGCAATCCGGCGTGCCGAATATGGATGGGTTTCTGGCGCTGGCCGACACCGATCCGGCGCTGATGAAGAC
>NZ_JBFREP010000370.1:0-364 GCF_052114365.1 Agrobacterium sp. MCAB5 | reverse complement strand
GGGCCGGGCATCCCCGACGAGATGCTGCAAAATGCCATGCAGCCCTTCTTCCGGATTGAAACATCGAGAAACCGCGACACAGGCGGAACAGGTCTCGGACTGGCGATCGCGCAGCAGCTCGCCGGAACGATCGGCGGCTCGGTTCGCCTCTATAACAGGCAGGGCGGCGGGCTTGCGGCCGAGGTGGCCTTTCCCTGACAGGGATGCGGGTCGACGATAACCGGTGACAAAGCGCCGATACTTTTCGATACAGTTTCGCAGTTTCCGGAAACATGCCGGATACGCTGATCCATCACAAAGCTCCTATCACGAAACGCCGCAGCAGCGGCAAATGAATGGAGCCTCCCATGACCAAGATCGAGAC
>NZ_JBFREP010000369.1:0-364 GCF_052114365.1 Agrobacterium sp. MCAB5 | reverse complement strand
CAACTACCATCGATAAGAGTTACTTATCGATGGTTAGAGTGCCAACTGTCAATCATACCATGTGAGGAACCGTAATATTTACATAGAGTTCCTATAACAAATCATTTACCATGATTTCAATGGCTTACGATCTCACAAAAATCAGCATGACGACCTTGATGCGGCCGGCTTTTCACGCGGGCCTCGCGCTGACCCGCCTTGACGAGCGCATCGCCCGCTCGCCGGTCGGGCAGGGCTGGATCGAGCGCTCGCATTTCACCGACGCCTGCGCCTCGCTGTGGATCGACGGCGAACTCGTCCATCTCGAAGACCTCGTCCTCCATGATGACACCCGCGATATTCGCACACCCACCCACGAGCTGAC
>NZ_JBFREP010000368.1:0-365 GCF_052114365.1 Agrobacterium sp. MCAB5 | reverse complement strand
AGATGGTGAAGACGAAACCGATCCGGCGCAGTGAATAAACCCGCCAGTTACGGTAGATCACTCCCGCATTGTCCGCAAACCGGCGCTTCATCCAGGCCGTGCTGCCCGAATGCCGCAAAGGCTCGATCATGCCGATGGCGTTTCCTACAAAACCGGCATTTTCCTGCCCGGCTTCGATGGCCTTTTCGAGAAAAGGCGAAGTCAGACGGTTCGAGGCGAGCGTAAGCGAGATGAAGGCCGCCCCATAGAGAATGACGATGGCGACCAGATCCACACTGAGGATCGCTCCCAATAAAAGGGTGCTGAACAGAAACGTGGCAATGCCGGGCACGAAATAAATAAGGCCGATCTGCATGATCATCGAG
>NZ_JBFREP010000367.1:0-366 GCF_052114365.1 Agrobacterium sp. MCAB5 | reverse complement strand
ATCCGGTTGAGGCAATCCAAGTACCCGCAGCGTCGTCATGGTGGCGCGAAACCTGTCGAAGACAGGAAGGCCCTCGCAATACACCAACCATTTGTCGAGACTTTCCAGAACCAGAGTTCGAAAAGGGGCCTCAGCATCAGGATAACCTGCGGACGTTAGCGGTTCGAGCGCACGCATGACTTCGCTTCGGTTTTCTTCGCTGAGGTGATGGAGGACTTGCTCTGCGACCCTAGTGGTTCCGTACCGACTGAACTTCAAGTCTAGTAAGATTTCTTGCATGTCCATTCTTCAAGCCTCTCGTTGAGAGAATTCAATAGGCCGCCGCCGTCCTGACGCTGCCACGAATTCCAAGCAACAGCGGACGGG
>NZ_JBFREP010000366.1:0-367 GCF_052114365.1 Agrobacterium sp. MCAB5 | reverse complement strand
GCCTTAGATGCCGGCGTACCATTCGTAGCCGCGATCTTCCCAATAGCCGCCGTTCCCGCCCCACAGGCCGGCGAAGCTGTCGACCAGTTCGATGCGCATGATGTACTTGGCCTGTTTGTACCCCAGTTGCCGCTCGACCCTGAGACGCAAGGGCGCGCCGTGACCAACGCTAAGGTCCTCGCCGTTCATCTCGTAGGCGAGGATGGTTTGCGGATGAACCGCGTCGATGAGATCAATGCTCTCGTAATAGCGGCCGCTTCCGTCGAGCGTCTTTTCGAGTTCGTCGGCACAATGCAGGACGACATATCGCGCCGTCGGCTTGACGCCAGTAAGGCGCAACAGATGGGCGAGCGGAACGCCTCTCCAC
>NZ_JBFREP010000365.1:0-367 GCF_052114365.1 Agrobacterium sp. MCAB5 | reverse complement strand
GAATACGACGGCGACGATGAGGACGGCGCCTTGGAATATCCCTGTGTAGAAGGAAGAAACGCCGCTAGAGAACAGCACCTTCTGAAGAAGGATAAGAGTGGCAGCGCCCATCACCGATGCAAACAACCCTCCGCGGCCACCTGAAAGTGACGTCCCGCCAAGCGCTACAGCAGCAAACGACAGCATCAACAACGGATCGCCGGCCGTAGGGCTCCCTGTGGCGGTCTGCGCGCTCAGCATGTATCCTGCAAGACCGAACAAGGCACCCGCGTTTACGAACGCCAGAAACCGAACACGTTTGACGTCAATCCCAGAAAGTTCCGCGGCAGTTTCGTCCGCACCGATCGCGTAGACTGCAACGCCGAAG
>NZ_JBFREP010000364.1:0-370 GCF_052114365.1 Agrobacterium sp. MCAB5 | reverse complement strand
CCCGATGACGGGTCAAATCCGCGCACCAGTTGGGATTGTGCCGCAATGCTGTTCCCAACGAACAGTGCTTACGGTTCGATTCCGTTCAAGGCGATAGAGCCTGAATGTTCACTCGCAAAACGCCAACGTTCGCTTTCATGAGGTATAGAACGGCTCGCCGTCAATGTATCCGGTGATCCGTCTGACCTCGCATGTAATCTTATCAGCAAAGTGACGCGCTGCGGGCGACAGCTCTCGGCGTTTCAACTTGATCAATGACATTGCACGTTTGATGTGCGGCTCAGTTAAGGTCATCACCCTTGCAGTGGAAGGCGGATGTTTTTCCAGCCGCGTGCTTGGCTGGACCGCTATCCCTAGGCCTGCCTCTGCC
>NZ_JBFREP010000363.1:0-371 GCF_052114365.1 Agrobacterium sp. MCAB5 | reverse complement strand
GTCGGACATAGGAGAAACCCTTCTCAGGCGATGGTGTTGACGAGACCGCCTTCGGCACGCAGAGCGGCGCCGTTGGTAGCCGATGAGCGAGGGCTGGCGAGATAGGCAACGAGGTTTGCCACCTCTTCCGCTTCCACCATGCGCTGGAGGATCGAAGCCGAGCGGGCGGTCGCGAAGAATTCGGCCTCGATTTGCTTGATCGGTGCGGAAGGGTCGCTTGCCTGGCTGCGCAGGAAGGCTTCGATGCCTTCCGAGCGGGTCGGTCCGGGCAGGACGGAATTGACCGTGACATTGGTGCCGCGTGTCAACTGCGCCAATCCGCGCGAAATCGACAGTTGCGCCGTCTTGCTCGTTGCGTAGTGGATCATGTC
>NZ_JBFREP010000362.1:0-372 GCF_052114365.1 Agrobacterium sp. MCAB5 | reverse complement strand
ATATCATCGAAAAGGATCACGGCTTTTTCGAATTTGCCTATCCCGTCGATACAAGGCCTCTGGCGGACCGGTTCCGCGCGCTTTTTTCAGCCGTGACGGCAACTGATCGCCCGGGTAAGACCCTTCGCTGCGACGAGACCCTCCTTATGCTGCTCGTGGGTGCAATGGAAACAGTGGCAACACCACGCCAGACGGCAGCGCCCGATAGCATAAGACGGGCGAAAAGCAGGATCGATGACGATCCTGCCCGGCCATTGCGCCTAACCGATCTGGCGCAGGAGGCCGGCATGAGCCAGTTCCGCTTCCTGCGATCCTTCAGCAAGACCACGGGGCTGACGCCGCACAGCCTACCTTTTGCAGCGACGCCTGCAT
>NZ_JBFREP010000361.1:0-372 GCF_052114365.1 Agrobacterium sp. MCAB5 | reverse complement strand
AGGATGGACGGCTGCGGCACCGGCTGGAAACAGCGACGCTGTGCGATGCCCAAATCATCTCGGACGTTTTCGACATGCCTGTCGCCCAGCTCACGCATCCGGTCACGGCGAGGCCGGTATTTCTTCCCCCCCTGCCCGGGACTGGCGCGGCATGATGTTCGCCAGGATGGGCTACAGCAAGACCGCCATGCAGGAACAGGCCTATGGCCGCGCGCTTGCGGCAGCACTGCTTATGCTTCTGGCTATGCTGCTTCTGATTCTGGCACATATTGGCACTGGCCCGCGCGCCGTTGCCCCACATGTGCTGAACGACCTGATATTTTCCTACGACGCCCGCAATTTTGACCAGCAGGTTTTGCTGCGTCTGCGGCG
>NZ_JBFREP010000360.1:0-372 GCF_052114365.1 Agrobacterium sp. MCAB5 | reverse complement strand
GATTGAAAGCGCCAAGCAGGCGTTTGCGGCTACGCCTGAGATCCAGCAATGCTTCTACGTGACTGGCGAGGCGGATTTTGTGCTGGTCGTTATCGTGCCGTCGATGGTGAATTATGAGGCGCTGACCCGTCGGCTGTTTTTCGGCAACAACAATGTCAAGCGTTTCCGGACATTCGTGGCAATGGATCGGATCAAGGTTGGGCTCGAAGTCCCACTACCTCAGTCCGTTTGACGGCCAGATCGGTCGCTTATTCGGGCCGATTGAATTTTCGGAGCAATCCTGTGAACTGTATAAGCTCGGCTTCGCTCCATCCATCCGTGCGTGAGTGGAACGCTCCGGCCTTCACTTCGATCGATGCCTCAAGCCTCAAT
>NZ_JBFREP010000359.1:0-373 GCF_052114365.1 Agrobacterium sp. MCAB5 | reverse complement strand
GTCGTGGTGTGCCGACCCTGCGCATCATATTCACGAATAGTGCCGGTTTTCTGCTTCGTATGAGATCCGGTCAGCGTATTTACAAGCGTTGACTTTCCGACGCCGGAGGACCCTACCAGCGCAATGGTCTGACCTTTACCCAGCCATGGCCTCAACAAGGCGACAGCATCGGCCGAGCGTCCATTAAGCGCTATGACTGGCAGGTCGCGTTGCAGAGCCTCCGCCTGTGACTGAAACCGGCCGACGTCTTCCGCAGTATCAGCTTTGGTCAGCACGATGACCGGTTCGCTTCCTGCTTGATCCGCCATTATCAGATAACGTTCGAGACGTGCGGGATCGAAATCTGCATTGCACGATGTAACTACCAGTAGGG
>NZ_JBFREP010000358.1:0-373 GCF_052114365.1 Agrobacterium sp. MCAB5 | reverse complement strand
GGTCGATTTCGGTCATTCGCTGGAACACGTTCCAGAGGATGCCGCCGTCCTTAAGACGCTTGAGCTGGTCGGTGAACAGGAACTTGTCGAGGAAGATGTCGCGGACGTTGCCGGAAAATTTCGTGATGTAGTCCACCAAGTTCTGGTGAAGCTGGCCGGGGTCTTGGCCCTTGAGCGTAGCGAAGGTGAAGCGCGACAGGTTGTAGACCTTCACGTTGCCGCCGACCGCGCCGAAGAGGATCATGTCGCGGGTGGCCTCGTCCACGCCGTCCGGCAGGGTCTTGGCGGCTTCGAGCACCTGGGATTTCGATGCTTCAAGAATGCAATCGAGACGGCGCAGAACAACGAAGGGGAGAATAACCTTGCCGTATTC
>NZ_JBFREP010000357.1:0-374 GCF_052114365.1 Agrobacterium sp. MCAB5 | reverse complement strand
GAGCTGGATGTTATCAATCGCGTGCCGCCTGCTCAGCGCCGTGCGTTCGAGGTAATGCGGGAACAGTTGAAGGTGCTGCAGAAGGTTGTCCGCATGCAGGCAAGCCAGAACATCGTAGCAGAGCGCCACCGGCGTGTACTCGACCGCGCCCGCGGCGTTATCCTCTTTAACCAATGAATGGCTAACACCTGTGCTGAGCTTGTCCCTCATGCTGTTCGCTTGCGGCAATGCGTTGCGTGGCCGGAAGATGGTCAGCCGGATCAGGAGCTTTAATGACCGCTTCAGTAGCTGGCAGTTCCAACGGCAGCTATTCAACCCACTTTGATGGGTTGAATAAATTGAAAATATGCATTAATTGAACCATTGAAAGGAGG
>NZ_JBFREP010000356.1:0-374 GCF_052114365.1 Agrobacterium sp. MCAB5 | reverse complement strand
GGCACCACGTCATGCCGCTGCTGGTCGAACATTTTAGCGTGGTGGCGATTGATCTGCGCGGTGCGGGTTTTTCCGACTGCCCGCTTGACGGCTATGACAAGGCGACGATGGCGCGCGACGCGCACGAAGTAATGCTCGCCCTTGGGCATAATCGCTATGCCGTGTGTGGCCATGACATTGGCGGAATGGTCGCATTGCCGCTGGCCGCTATCTATCGAGATTCGGTTACTCACCTTGCTGTCCTCGATGTTCCGCTTCCTGGCTGGAGCCAGTGGGAGGCGACGACGGCAAAGATCTGGCACTTCGCGTTCCATGCCAATCGGAATCTGCCGGAACGCCTGATTTATGGCCGCGAATATGACTATGTTTCGGCC
>NZ_JBFREP010000355.1:0-374 GCF_052114365.1 Agrobacterium sp. MCAB5 | reverse complement strand
GAACGAGGACATACGCGATGACTTCGCCAACTTCGCTGGAACGCGAAGGATTCTTTGTGGAGTATTCCATGAAGGCTGATCTCACCACGCGCCAGACTTCCAAAGATACCGAGGGATCTGCGTCCATCGATTCCTTGAGTTTCTTCTGTCTACGGCGTGGCAAAGCGTAGAAGAAGCACTGCCTCCAGAGATAGGCGGCCAAGTCGGCGATCCGAGGAACGTCTTCTTTGAAACGAGGATACAGTAAAGCCGTCGGCGGCAAGGCATCTGGATCGAACACGTGTGCCGCCGCACATCGAACGTAGTCGTCCGCCTTCGAAGGATTGAGCAACGTTTCTATCGCTGCGGCCAGATCGGTGTTGATTGCACTCACT
>NZ_JBFREP010000354.1:0-375 GCF_052114365.1 Agrobacterium sp. MCAB5 | reverse complement strand
GGCTGACATAGCCCACTGACGCCGCCACCTCTGCAATTGTTCCAGTCTGGCGGGCGATCATCAGTCTCGCTTCATGGAGCCGCATCGCCTTCACATATTGCATGGGACTTGAGCCTGTCAGCTCCTTGAAATGGACATGGTAGGAAGGAACGCTCATGCCCACCGCTCTGGCAAGGTCCGCGACGGTGATTTCAGAGCCGTAGTTTTTGCGCAGCCATGCCAGGCTCTCGACCAGTTTTCCCGACGTCCCTTTCCGCTGCAGGGCCGCGATCACTGCGCCGCCTTGCGGCCCTGACATGACCCGGTAATGCAGCTCACGCAGGATGGAGTGTCCAAGGACAGCGACCTCAACCGGACTGCCAAGCGCCGTGAGCA
>NZ_JBFREP010000353.1:0-376 GCF_052114365.1 Agrobacterium sp. MCAB5 | reverse complement strand
CGGACATGCCGGGAACAAGCCTTGCGACCTCGTCCTGGCTTTGGTCGATGAAGATCCGCACGGGTATGCGCTGAGCGACCTTCGTGAAGTTGCCCGTGGCGTTGTCGGCCTTGATGACAGAAAATTCCGAACCAGTGGCTGGCGCGAAACGTTCGAGGCGACCTTTGAACGACTTGTTTTCCAGCGCATCGACTGTGAACGTGACCTCATGGCCTGTCTGTAGGCCGGCGAACTGCGTTTCCTTGAAGTTGGCGACGACCCAGACCTCGTCCTCGACGATGGATCCGATCTGCGTTCCGGCCGACACGGACTGTCCGACGCGGCCGGTGATCTCTCCGAGCGTCCCGTCCTTGGGCGCGGTGATCCGGGTATGGGA
>NZ_JBFREP010000352.1:0-376 GCF_052114365.1 Agrobacterium sp. MCAB5 | reverse complement strand
GTCGACACACCACGACGGCGCGATCCCTGCATGCGGTTTCAGGCGGCGGCTGGGTCATAGACACGCCAGGTATAAGGAAGCTCTATGTCAGCGACGTTACCAACGGAATAGACACGCTGTTTGCCGAGATTACCGAGCTGGCGCCATTGTGCCGGTTTCGCGACTGTACCCATGCTCATGAACCAGGATGCGCCGTTCAAGGCGCTGTCGCACGCGGCGAGCTTGGTGCCGATCGGCTAGAAAGGTGGCGAGGTTTGCACGCTGAAAATGCCGACCGGACGCCAGTGGTGAGCGGACCGCGCGGCAACAAGGTCAACAAGAAGAAGCATTATCTGCTTCGACCGTAGACATTCAATCCAGCGGCGTAAGTCTGATC
>NZ_JBFREP010000351.1:0-377 GCF_052114365.1 Agrobacterium sp. MCAB5 | reverse complement strand
CTCTACATCATCGTGACCTCGATCATCAGCCCGGGAAAAGTGCCTGCACTGCCTTTGGAGGCACGCACCCTGCGGGGTAGCAAATTGCTTTTGAAGGTGATCACCTCGCTGGTGCCGCCGCTCGTCCTGATATTCCTCGTGCTTGGTACGATCTTCCTCGGCATCGCCACGCCCACGGAAGGTGGCGCCATGGGAGCGGTTGGCGCACTCGCCCTTGCGCTCGCCAATCGCAAGCTCAATTTGGGCCTCATTCAGCAGTCGCTATACGCGACGGCAAAACTGTCGTCCTTCGTCCTGCTCATCTTGCTCGGCGCGCGCGTCTTCTCCCTGACTTTCTATGGCGTGAACGGCCATGTCTGGGTCGAGCATCTAATGAC
>NZ_JBFREP010000350.1:0-377 GCF_052114365.1 Agrobacterium sp. MCAB5 | reverse complement strand
CCGATATGCCAGGTGAGGTCGGGAGCAAGCGTAGCAAAAGGTACGGGCGCCGTTGCGGGAATGAAGCCGTATGCATCATCCTCTATCAAAGGCAGTCTATGCCGAAGGATAACCTCGGCGATCTCCATGCGCCGCTCGCGCGGGATGGTCAGCGTCGTTGGATTATGGACCGTAGGATTGAGATACAACGCTTTCGGTTGATGTAAATGGATAGCCGCGTCAAGCGCATCGGGCAGAACGCCGGAAGCGTCCATCGCAATTCCGACGAGTTGCAATCCCATACGGGCTGCGATCGCCCGCAAACCGGGATACGTCACCGCCTCGCACAGGATGACATCGCCCGGTCTGGTCATCGTCGAAAGAAGCGCTGTCATCGT
>NZ_JBFREP010000349.1:0-377 GCF_052114365.1 Agrobacterium sp. MCAB5 | reverse complement strand
CCGCCAAACCGATTGCCGCCGCCTGACGCGCCTCCGATCGAACCTCGCCGAGCTCCTGATTCAGCTGCCCGAATTTATAGTCGGTATAGTTATTGGCCTGGTTGAGCGTCCCAACGGCTTTCTGGTCAGTATAGGTGTTTGCCGTTTCAATCGCGTAGTTCACGCGGTTGTCCGTATAGCTGTTGGCTGTCTTGATGCCGTCGTTGAGTTGTCCAACGTTGACTGCGTCGGTATTCTTGACGCCGGCGGCAACGTTAGAGATCAGGACCGGCGCATTTGGATCCCCGCCCTCGAGCGTAACGGTGTTGGACTTGGTCGTGCCATCATTGTCGTACTTGACCGCAAATTTATCGAGCTCGCCAATACCGGTGTCGAGA
>NZ_JBFREP010000348.1:0-378 GCF_052114365.1 Agrobacterium sp. MCAB5 | reverse complement strand
ATCTGAGCAAGTTCAGCGCGAGCCTGCATGGTTTGATTGATCAGCCTGTCTGCCTTTGCGACAATCAGCCTCTGTTCTGGGAGTGGGGGCAGCGGCAACAGATGCGATTTCAGGTACTCGGCCGGAACTCGTTGTTGCCCAACCGCGCCAGACATTACTTGTTGAGCGTTGTCACGAAATTCTTGCCGCCGAACGAAACGCCACAGATATTCTGGCACAACTGCACCAGTGCTCCGAAGAACGTGGAATTCGGTTGAGCCAAACCCTGTCGCGTTGACCACCCGTCGAGCGACAGCAGACTTGCCATTCTCCATGGACGGCGTGATCTTTGCAAAGATCACGTCGTCGTCCACGAACTGGGTAAAGCCCTTGCTCACC
>NZ_JBFREP010000347.1:0-378 GCF_052114365.1 Agrobacterium sp. MCAB5 | reverse complement strand
GTTCTGCGCAGGACGGCTTCTATTTTGGCAAGCAGCACTTTTTCGCTGAACGGTTTTGTTAAATAATCGTCTGCTCCGCAATTCAATCCGCGCACAATGTCATCCTGCCCGTTTTTGGCGGTGAGCATGATAATCGGAACGTTTGTCAATCTGCGGATCTCTTGGCACACCATCCATCCGTCCATCTCAGGCATCATAATATCGAGAATAACAAGATCAAAATTGTTCATTTTTATTAAATCCAGGGCTTCTTTTCCGGTGGCGGCTTTTGTGCACGAATAATGTTCTAAATAAAGCTCCAGCAGATCGAGCATCCGGATTTCATCATCGACAAGCAGCACGTTCAATGTTTTAGCACCTCTTTAGTCAAAATAAAAG
>NZ_JBFREP010000346.1:0-378 GCF_052114365.1 Agrobacterium sp. MCAB5 | reverse complement strand
GGCGACATGATCGCCAACGGTGCGATGCAGGCCGTAAAGAATGGTCGAGACGAGATTGTCCGGGCGATCTTCTCCAGTCGCTGTATTGTGGAACAGTGACGGATAATGTTCGTTGCCCTGCCCTTCCGCCTGATGGCAGGCAGCACAGCTGCCGCTGAACACGTGGAAACCGTTTTCATCCATCGTCTGGCCGGGTAGCCCGCGCAGCGTCGCCTCTATCTCGACCGAAGGCTTGCCCAGAACGGCGCGCGATGGCGTGTTGCCAGATGCAATCGCCGGCACGTCTCTAAGATAGGTGACGATTGCTTTGAGGTCGCCGTCGGAAAGGTACTGCAGGCTGTTTTCGACCGCTTCCGCCATTGGACCGGCGGCCTGCGC
>NZ_JBFREP010000345.1:0-378 GCF_052114365.1 Agrobacterium sp. MCAB5 | reverse complement strand
TCATCGTGCCTTCGGCCGCCCCAGCGCCCCGCCGTAGCATGTCTGCTGCTTCTCGGCACTGCCAACGAACAACTTATTTTTGTGATCGTATGAATATATTGTTGACCACACCGGGCACTCATCCTGATATCTTTGGCAATATTTGACTGAGATGCAAAGCTGTGAGCCAATAACGCTTAGTTTCGCAGGAGGCTTGTCGTGGACGCTCTCGAAGAGGACTTGGGACCGCGGTTCTCCGTCTTCCCATGAGGCGGAAACTCTAGCCTCAAAGTGGTCATAACCAACACTGGAATAAACAATTTCATAAATAACAGTGCCGACCGGCGGAACCGCAATGCTACCACTGCGAATCTCGTCCCAATAGCGAACCTCATCCCC
>NZ_JBFREP010000344.1:0-379 GCF_052114365.1 Agrobacterium sp. MCAB5 | reverse complement strand
GCCTTCTGCAACGATGGAGATGGCGGCTCGTGCCAGCTTGTAGTGGCGGCGGCTCGGCCCGAAGCCGACGGAAACGCGCAATCGCACAAAGAAGATATTGGATGGCGTTAGGATGCACAGACTTCGACCCGAAATAGTGGCGGCGATCGTTATCGTAACTGCGATACCGGCTTTTGCTGGCACAACCAAAAGCGTGAGGTCGCCTCAACGTGGCGTGCTGTGCGATCAGTATATGTGCGTCGATGCGAGTGGCATCTCCAGGACGCTAACGGAAAAGTTCCTGGGCGCCACGGCAGCCATGAAACTGTTCGCCCAGGGCGATTTCAGGACGACGCAATTTACTTTTGTGAATGGCGTTTTCTGCGATACGCAGGAAAGA
>NZ_JBFREP010000343.1:0-379 GCF_052114365.1 Agrobacterium sp. MCAB5 | reverse complement strand
GTGCTGTCATCACCCGTCTTTCCGGTGTGTCCCCCTTTGGTTTTTTCACTATCAATCTGGTCATTGCTTTGGTCTGGGGGATAGTCGTGACGACCGCCGGCCATTTTTTTGCAAACGCGATCGAAACAGCTTTTGGCCATTTGGGATTCTACCCTGACCTCGTTGTTGCGCTGGTGATCGTTCGGATCGTTTGGGGACTGGTCATTTGTCTCACACAAAACGAGCCAGGACCTCCAGGCCGAGCTGCGTTTGGCGGCAGAAGACAAGCCACGCTGTGCAATCATCCGCAACATCTGGCGTGCCCTGGAGACCTGAGCGCGAAATCGGAGACACCGCCACAAGCCGGGCGCAATCAAGACCCGCTCAGGCAGCCTGCGAC
>NZ_JBFREP010000342.1:0-379 GCF_052114365.1 Agrobacterium sp. MCAB5 | reverse complement strand
ACCCGCGAAAGCGACATAACCACGCTTGCCCAGCTTGCAGGAAAGCGCATCGGCGTGACCGGCTGGCGCGACAGCGGCAACACTTGGACGCGTGCTGCCGTTCGCCGCGAAGGTGTCGAGGTCAAGGACGCTATGTGGTATGCTGGCCGCCTGACGGAAGCCCATCCGATTACCGACCGCCTCGACGGCTTTGGCCAGCCCGGCTTAATCGAAGCCTGCCCCGGTGAGCGTCCGATGGTCGATCTGCTGCGTAATGGTGGACTGGATGCGATCTTCACCCCGTTCATGCCCGATGGCTATTTCGAAAAGGAGTCGCCGTTCCGTCAGGTTCTGGCCGATTTCCGCGAGGAAGAACGCCGGTATTTCGACGATGTTGGAT
>NZ_JBFREP010000341.1:0-380 GCF_052114365.1 Agrobacterium sp. MCAB5 | reverse complement strand
GTGCGCCGCTCCTCGTACGCTTCGCGCGAGACACCAAGCGCCTGATAGTACGCCGCGCCCTGATCCCGGGCCCGCTGCCTGTACGCGCCTGGATAGTCATCGATGGCAAAGCCGAAATCGGGCGTGTAGCGGCCGGCATCGTCATCGGCAAGGCAAAGCCGAAATCGGGCGTGTAGCGGCCGACCGGAAACGATGTGGACCTGCCATGGTTGCGTGTTGCAGTTCGACGGCGCATGCTGCGCATCTTCGACCACCGCCCGGATCAGCGCGTCGGGCACAGGCAAGGGTAGGAAACTGCGGACGGAATGGCGATTACGAACAACGTCGTGAAAAGTAGGAAACTGCGGACGGAATGGCGATTACGAACAACGTCGTGAAAA
>NZ_JBFREP010000340.1:0-381 GCF_052114365.1 Agrobacterium sp. MCAB5 | reverse complement strand
GAAACCGCGATGCTGGCACGGATTCCGTCATGCTCAACGTGGTTGAAGGGCTGGTTGCTGCAGGTGAAAAGGGTGAAGTTCGCCCGATGCTGGCTAAGGAATGGACGGTATCCGACGACGGAAAAACCTATACATTTACGCTGCGTGACGGCGTGAAATTCCACAATGGCGAGACGATGAACGCTTACGATGTGCAGTGGAGCCTCGAGAAGCTCATTCGTGACCCGGAATTCAGCTGCAAGACATTTTTTGATGGGAGTCGCGACGCAAAGGTCCAGACAATCGTGGCGAAGGAAAACACGGTTATTGTTACGCTTGATCGTCCCGATCCGATGTTCCTGAACTACATGGCGCAGGCGCAGTGTGGATCCACCGGTATCG
>NZ_JBFREP010000339.1:0-382 GCF_052114365.1 Agrobacterium sp. MCAB5 | reverse complement strand
CATTTGATCACTTCTTGGGAAATGCGCCGTAGCATCGTCGGCATCGACAGGTCGCCAAATTCAATCATGAGCTCGGCCGAACTAATGAATTTCAGGAGCTCGCATTCTTCACATATGACGCCGACAGGCTCGCCGCCGTAGTCCGAAAGCAGATAAGCTCCTTCACCTGGCATTTCTGTCGGCGTCTGGCTTCCATCCTCTCGTGAAACCGGTTCCCATCGCTGCGGTCGCCAGCGCAAGCTGCAGCCGCAAGTGCTGGATGTCTTCCATGAGCGTCTCAATCGCGGCACGGCTGTCGCCGTCGTGCCAGGCAATGATGTGGTCAACCGGATCCGCTTCCGGTTCTCTTGGTAGTGGGCGCACGTTCTCGATCTCCTGGCTC
>NZ_JBFREP010000338.1:0-383 GCF_052114365.1 Agrobacterium sp. MCAB5 | reverse complement strand
GCTTCTGGTTGACGCCTTCGGCTATCGTTGCAGCGCGAGCGGTCGGACAATTGTGGTCTCAGCACCAACCCCTGAACTCGAGAAAAGTATCCGCCTTGGATACATCCTGGACGAACAGGCACGCGAACAAACCCGGTTGACCCGCGTGAAGGCGATGCAGCAAGGGGCATCATCGGTTTTTGCCATCGCTGACGAATTCTTCGACCGTTTCCACGACAACGTTGTCAAGCGTTTGGACGTACCGGTCAGCCGCTATGCGTTCCATCTTCCGGAAGCCCCGCCGATACTGGCGCTCTTTCAGGGCGATGCGGTGACCGTTGAAGAGGACTTTTACCTCCGGGAAGTCGGAAATATCGAACTGGTAACGTGGGACGAGTTGAAGC
>NZ_JBFREP010000337.1:0-384 GCF_052114365.1 Agrobacterium sp. MCAB5 | reverse complement strand
CAGCAATCCCTTGAGGCGCATCGACCATGTTGACGAGGACTTGGCGTGGCGCGCAGCATCGGTTGCAACGGCACCGTCGACAATATGCTGTTGGTTCCAGGTTGTCTGGCCATGGTTGATCTTCCATGCTTCGGGGTCATCGTTTGCCAGATCGATCCTCGATTTTGCCGGCTCGGCGATCAGCGCGACGTTCGGACTGAGCAAGCGTGGAACAAAAGAAAACGGTAGGCTGCGGATTTCGCGCAGGGGCGCGTTGACGCGGATAAGCTGCGCCAGACACCGCCAGTCGAAGCCCTGATGTGAAGTATGGTGCGCGGGCACCCGGTCCAGCCGGTATAAGCCTGCCCAAAAAGTCTCTTTCAGATTGCCGGATTGCCGGTTGTA
>NZ_JBFREP010000336.1:0-384 GCF_052114365.1 Agrobacterium sp. MCAB5 | reverse complement strand
GTCTTGAGGCGGATCCAACGACGGTGCTCGGCTGCAACATATCTGCAGACAACTTTGCGGACGCGACTGCGTGGAGTGGCATGCTGGACCAGATCCAAGGTCGCGCCTACCTCGCGCCGCGACTGATCCTGGAGCTTACCGAGTCGAGCGCCATCGCCGATTTATCCCTCGGCGCACGAAAAATCGCCGACGTTCAGAACCTGGGTTGTCGTGTTGCGCTCGACGATTTTGGTGTAGGGTTTGCCTCGCCGCGGCTTGTCCAACTGATCGATTTCGACATCGTGAAAATTGACAAGGCGTTCATTCACGACATTCGTCCTTCGTCGGAAGGCTCCAATAGCTTACGCCACATTGTGGCATTTGCGTCGTGTTTTGCCCCCACCG
>NZ_JBFREP010000335.1:0-386 GCF_052114365.1 Agrobacterium sp. MCAB5 | reverse complement strand
GAGGCAGCCGCGATGATTGGCAGAACCGTCTCCTTCGCGGTGCTTTACAAAAATAGCGAGGGGCAGCGAGCGCCCTATGTCACACTGATTACGAAAAGCGGCGGCGCGGTTCGGACGATAAGCTGCTCCGCCCTGCAATTCGGTGGTGCGAATGCCCTCGACAATAGCGGCTGGATGTKGGCCATAGCCAACGAGATCACCATCGACCCGGATATCAGCCCCAGCGGATACGGTTTCTATGTGAGGATCATGCCGGCATTCGGCATGAGCGCACCGGTTTCCAACGAACCGCTCTACATCCAGCGGGTGATCGCCGTTGAGGGCGCTCTGCCAAAAGGCAATCTGATCGACTGAAAACCCAAAAGGCAATCTGATCGACTGAAAAC
>NZ_JBFREP010000334.1:0-388 GCF_052114365.1 Agrobacterium sp. MCAB5 | reverse complement strand
TGTCAGGAGTGCCGGTATCGAGCCAAGCATAGCCACGGCCCATGATGGATACTTTCAGCTTTCCGCGTTCCAGATAGGTGCGATTTACATCGGTTATCTCATATTCGCCGCGTGCGGACGGTTTGAGATTGGCGGCGATATCGACCGCATCGGAATCATAAAAATAAAGTCCGGTAACAGCCCAATTGGATTTGGGGGCTAGGGGCTTCTCTTCGATGGACAGTGCACGCATTTCTCCATCGAATTCAACGACGCCATAACGTTCGGGATCGTTGACGTGGTAGGCGAAGACCGTCGCTCCGTCGGTAACGCTCGTACCAGTATCGAGGAGCTCCGGCAGGCCGTGCCCGTAATAGATGTTGTCGCCGAGGATCAAGCAGGACGGGGA
>NZ_JBFREP010000333.1:0-388 GCF_052114365.1 Agrobacterium sp. MCAB5 | reverse complement strand
GTCTGCGTCCAGGCGATCAGTCTTGCAATCGCGGGCGGCCGTTTCATACCGGCCAGCAGCGTCATGAACATGAAAAGTCTGTTCGGCCTGACGGCACACGCCGCCATACCGCCGATGAAATTTACAAGCCGTCAATCGGCTATCGCGGAGGCCCTGCGGTGCGGAAAGGCCAACAAGGATATCGCTCTGGAGCTGAACCTTTGCGAAAGCACCATCAAGGTACATATCCGCAACATCATGAAGAAGCTTGGGGCAACCAACCGCACTGAAGTTGCCTGCAAGATCGGCGACATGGCGTACGAGCGCTAAGCACACGCCCCTCACCGACCGCTACCGAATGCTCCGCTCACAGCAGGAACCTACCGAATGCTCCGCTCACAGCAGGAAC
>NZ_JBFREP010000332.1:0-389 GCF_052114365.1 Agrobacterium sp. MCAB5 | reverse complement strand
GTAAGACGCTATACATTGACGTAGGGGCGGACATCTGGTTGCACCTGCATTCGACGCCCAGCGTGTCCCTCTACAATAATCCCGTGATTCTGCTGGCCGGCATATGGTTATAAAAAAGTCGAAGTAGAGACTTTCTGCGGCACAAATGCTCTGGAGTGGCATCCCAAGCCGGGCCGCTGATTTTGCGAAAGATCAGCGGCTCATCGTTATATTCGTCACTGTATCTTCTTATGCAATCGTTAGACTTTTCAGCGATGTGTCCAATCCTATCCTGTTTAATTTTCCTATGAGCTGACCCTATCGGAGATCAGGTCCCTTGTACTGCGTGACCGTCTGGCCATAGGAGCACCAATTCAGTCTGGGACTTAAAAATTCAGGCTGTTTGGCTG
>NZ_JBFREP010000331.1:0-389 GCF_052114365.1 Agrobacterium sp. MCAB5 | reverse complement strand
CTCCTCAAGTGGCTGCGTGGAGAAATCACTTGCGAAAAGGACACCGGCATTATTGACGAGAATATCAAGGCCGCCGAGCTCAGCGACAGTTTGTTCGACGGTAGCCATGGCGGCGGATGTGCTCGCGGCATCGGCATGGATGGCGATCGCATTTCGACCCATGGCGCGGATCTTGGCAACGAGCTTCCGCTTTCTCGACCGACTTCTCATAGGTGATCGCAACGTCGGCACCATCCTCGGCCAGTTTTAGCGCAATTGCCGCACCGATACCGCGTGCCGCACCGGTGACCAGCGCGCGCTTGCCGGAAAGAGGTAATGTGGAGATGTTGTTCATGGAGAGTACCTCTGAATGTCTCTGTTTTGCTCGGGAGTTTCACGCCGTTTCAGCG
>NZ_JBFREP010000330.1:0-390 GCF_052114365.1 Agrobacterium sp. MCAB5 | reverse complement strand
CGCCAACGGCGTTCTCGTCGTCTATTTCCAGAACGGCTGGGACAAGGACTATATCGAGGCCGGCGGCCCCGGATCGCCGAACTGGCACAAGTCGAACGCGCTGAAGACCATGCGGGCAAGGCCGGAATTGCAAGGCACGCTACTCGCCAAGGGCACCTGGGATTACGACCTCGTCGAGGAGTTGAAGCCGCAACCGGGCGACATTCTCGTGCCGAAGACCCGCTATAGCGGCTTCTTCAACACAACCATGGACAGCGTGCTACGCGCCCGCGGCATCCGCAATCTGGTCTTCGTCGGTATTGCCACCAATGTCTGCGTCGAAAGCTCGCTGCGCGACGCCTTCCATCTCGAATATTTCGGGGTGATGCTGGAGGATGCGACGCATCATTT
>NZ_JBFREP010000329.1:0-391 GCF_052114365.1 Agrobacterium sp. MCAB5 | reverse complement strand
GGTTTCGGCTGCGGCCTACACCGCTGTTGATAGGGCGGAAAGCGAACCGGAGGTTGCCTTTGCCGTCAATCGGGATGGAGCTCGTGCAGTCGCAAAGGCCGCAAAAGAACTTGGTATTCCTGTCATTCATCTTTCCACGGATTATGTGTTCGACGGCACCAAGGGTTCACCTTATGTCGAAAGTGATCCGACAGCCCCTCTTCCGTCTACGGCCACTCGAAGCTTGAAGGCGAAAACGCCGTTGCCGACGCCAACCCTAATCACGTCATCCTGCGCACGGCATGGGTCTATTCGGAACACGGCGACAACTTTGTCAAAACCATGCTTAGGCTTGGCGGGGTCTATTCGGAACACGGCGACAACTTTGTCAAAACCATGCTTAGGCTTGGCG
>NZ_JBFREP010000328.1:0-392 GCF_052114365.1 Agrobacterium sp. MCAB5 | reverse complement strand
CGCTAGGGCCGAACGACTTGGCCGGGCTCTCCATCCTGAAACCGCAGCCCAACTGGCCCCACACCGTCAGGATCATGAACACCTACTATAGTAATCTGATCGAAGGCCACAACACCCGGCCACGTGAGATCGAGCAGGCCCTGCAGGGAATTAAGCCCGAGGACGATCGGCGCGACCTCAAGATCGAAGCCGTCGCCCACTATCGTGTTCAGCAGGAGATCGACGAGCGAGAGGCGGCAGGGATGTTGCCTGATCCTGCATCGATAGAATTCATCCGCTATCTTCACCGCGCCTTTTATGATGGCGCAACAGTAAAGATGCTGACGATTGTCGGTAACCACCACAGCTTTGTTATGACGCCCGGCGAATGGCGGCGAGGGGAGGAGCAGGAC
>NZ_JBFREP010000327.1:0-392 GCF_052114365.1 Agrobacterium sp. MCAB5 | reverse complement strand
GGACCGCGTTTGAGCCAGCCCTCAAAGTTGGGGCATTCGTCGAGCGTCGTTGCCGCGCGCACGGCGTCATGATCCGTAATATGGGCGATGTGATTTCCGTCTGCCCGCCATTCATCATGACAACATCACAGATCGACGAGCTTGTGGGCGGTATTTCCGCGGCGCTCGAAGACGCTGTTTCTGAATTCAAGAATTGAGCGTGTACGATGGATGAACTTGCAAAACTCGATCTCTGCGCCCAGGCGGCGCTCGTCAAGGCAGGGCAGGTGACTGCCGAAGAGCTTCTGGAAGGGGCCATAAGTCGGTCGGAAAAGACAAACCCCCAACTGAACGCTATCATCCGGCCTCTGCATGAGGAGGCTCGCAGGGAAGCGCGGGGCGCAGATAAGAGC
>NZ_JBFREP010000326.1:0-392 GCF_052114365.1 Agrobacterium sp. MCAB5 | reverse complement strand
ATCATGCCGGGACGGTATTCATATTTTCCCGGCTTCTGGACGTCACCGACAACGAAGATCGGAGCATATTCCTTGACCGCGACGGCAACGGAGCGGTTTGCCACATGGCTTGCCAGATCGCGGCTGATCCGCGCACCGATTTCGTTCACCGTCTGGTCGACCACGTTGACGTTGCCAAGAAGCGGATAACCGATCGTTCCATCTGCACTGACTGGGAAGAGGCCGGTCAGGCCCGGGTCGCCATAGACGGAGATCGTCAAGACGTCGCCGGTAGCGACCTTGTAGTTGGTGCCATCTGCAGCGGCCGGTAATTGGCAAACGGCCAGAGACAGAAAGGTGGTGCTGGCCATCATCAGGGAAAAGCCCTTGGACCTTGTCACGAAGCGCATGTT
>NZ_JBFREP010000325.1:0-393 GCF_052114365.1 Agrobacterium sp. MCAB5 | reverse complement strand
GGACCAGCTGGTCGCGGCTGCAGGTTTCCGCAAGATCGAACAGCGTATCGACAGGTGGGGCATTTTCACCGTATCGATAGCAGAGCGTATCTGAGGGCGGTATGGGCGAGGGGATAACATCGGTTCCGGCGGGCACACGCGGCGCTGTCGTGCGAACAGCTGCGCTCTGGCTCCTTTTTCTCGCGCCATTCTTCTATCTTACCTATGGTGTGGCGAACTGGTCTGCATCGTTGCGTGCGGATGTTCCGAACCTTGCCTTCCCCTTTGAAAAGCACATTCCGTTCATCGCCTGGACAATCGTTCCCTATTGGTCAATCAACGCATTTTATGCGCTATCCCTCTTTATCAACGATACCCCGGACGACGTGGGCCGTTTGGGTCGCCGCTACCTGA
>NZ_JBFREP010000324.1:0-393 GCF_052114365.1 Agrobacterium sp. MCAB5 | reverse complement strand
GGTCTGGAACGCCTGGGTCGACAAAAACAGCCTCGAACAGTGGTGGGTGCCGCATCCCGGCAAATGCCGTGTCGAGAAAATGGAGCTTTTCCCCGGCGGCGCTTTCGAGACCCGCTACAGCGAAGACGGGAAGGCATTTGGCGATCACATAAGCGGTTGTTTCCTGGCGGTGGATCATGAGGAGCGTCTGGTCTTCACCGACGCGTTGACGGCAGGCTTTCGCCCGTCCGCGCGCCCATTCCTCACCGCGGTGATGAGTTTTCGCGATCATCCTGAAGGCATGGAGTATGTGGCCTATGCCATGCATAGAAACCCTGGGGATCGCGACAAGCACGCGGAGATGGGATTTTTCGACGGCTGGAACACGGTTGCCGAGCAACTGGCGCAGCTTGT
>NZ_JBFREP010000323.1:0-393 GCF_052114365.1 Agrobacterium sp. MCAB5 | reverse complement strand
AGGTGGAGTTCATCATCAATCTGGCGCCGATGTTGTGGGAGCAGGCATGCCTGATGTTGATAAAAGATCGAGAATGTGTCGATCGTGGTGCCGGTTATCTTTGGAAAATTGTCGGTGAGGTCCCAGTCCATGGCGATGCGCGCGCATGAGGCACAGATCGCCACTCCTGGTCCGGCAATGATATTGCCGACGCCGTCCTGCCGGGATTTTCCGCAGAAACTACATATTACAGCGTTGTCGCCTTGGCCGAAGAGCACTCGGCGCGCTGCAAGCAATCGGTCTTTTATAGAGAGCTGGTTCATACGGCACTCGCCCTTAAACTGACAACCAGTCATTGTGCATAACTGTTCGTCGCTGCCAATACGAAAACAGGCTAACCACCCTCATACGCCC
>NZ_JBFREP010000322.1:0-395 GCF_052114365.1 Agrobacterium sp. MCAB5 | reverse complement strand
CCACTCCCCTTGCGGGGCGTTCGACTTGCATGTGTTAAGCCTGCCGCCAGCGTTCGTTCTGAGCCAGGATCAAACTCTCAAGTTGAGAATTCAATCATTGACTATTGTCACGTTATTCTGAATCGACGAGAACTCACATCAATTTCATCAAAGCATCKCTGCTCGCAAAATTGGTGTTGTCTCATTAAAACGTGACCGTCAAAGTCTATTCAATCAGAGCCTGAATTCCTTCAGACCCCGCAAGCTTCGCCGCCCACGTTTCTCTTTCTTCTCATATTCAATTGTCAAAAAACAGACCGCTCAATGCAGTCACAAAATCAAACCCCAAAAGCAAAAGCCCCTGGAAAACAACAAGCAGTCAGCTCATCAACATGATTTCTTTAGAACGAAAGACT
>NZ_JBFREP010000321.1:0-395 GCF_052114365.1 Agrobacterium sp. MCAB5 | reverse complement strand
CCCCTTGCGGGGCGTTCGACTTGCATGTGTTAAGCCTGCCGCCAGCGTTCGTTCTGAGCCAGGATCAAACTCTCAAGTTGAGAATTCAATCATTGACTATTGTCACGTTATTCTGAATCGACGAGAACTCACATCAATTTCATCCAAGCATCGCTGCTCGCAAAATTGGTGTTGTCTCATTAAAACGTGACCGTCAAAGTCTATTCCATCAGAGCCTGAATTCCTTCAGACCCCGCAAGCTTCGCCGCCCACGTTTCTCTTTCTTCTCATATTCAATTGTCAAAAAACAGACCGCTCAWTGCAGTCACAAAATCAAACCCCAAAAGCAAAAGCCCTTGGAAAACAACAAGCAGTCAGCTCATCAACATGATTTCTTTAGAACGAAAGACTAGACT
>NZ_JBFREP010000320.1:0-396 GCF_052114365.1 Agrobacterium sp. MCAB5 | reverse complement strand
GTCGTAAAGAAGGAACGGGCCCGAAGAAGTGGGCGGCCGATTTGCTGGTCCGTAAGCCGTACAATGTCGTCGCTGTGGCGTTAGCCAATAAGATGGCAAGGATCGCCTGGGCAATCATGGTTTCGGGAGAGCGGTTTCGATCAATCCCGGCCTGATACAGGGAGCTTGAGCTTTTAAAGATTGGTGAGGTGCAAATGGTGTGATGCGAACGGTTGAACCGGGGTCTGTAAGCCCGACATTGGGGTGATGTGCTCACCAGCTCGTTGGAGTGTATGGGAACAGACTTGCGGAATTCATCAGGGCCAGCGGCATCGAAGGCCGCATTCAAAGGCCGTATACATGCCTGCACCCGACCAAGTTGCTACCACACCAAAAGCTCTTGCCAAGTAAGCATAC
>NZ_JBFREP010000319.1:0-396 GCF_052114365.1 Agrobacterium sp. MCAB5 | reverse complement strand
GGTGGAAGCACATCACCCGGATAAGTCGATCCCCTTTAGTGAAGCTACAGTCATTTCAGTTGCTTGGAGCTATTCCGCGAATTTTGCTTTCGTTTGAGGAAGCCGATCTCAAGAAATTTACGATGAATACCGATGATGACGATCTCGTATACGCGCAAGCCTTTGTGAAATTCACATTCAGGCAATCCGCGATTGTAAGTGTGGTATTTCGCAAAAGACGCGATTCCGAGGGGAAACCAAACTACAGTTTTCATACAATTTACGAAGCACGTCGAAATCGTGACGTGATCGGACTGAAAGGGTGAGGTGCGGACCACAATTAGCCGATAAACCACAAGGGCCCTCTACGGCTTCGCATGCAATCCGCACCTCGCTTTCGATTGTGGCACGGTCGTT
>NZ_JBFREP010000318.1:0-397 GCF_052114365.1 Agrobacterium sp. MCAB5 | reverse complement strand
TGCTGCGCCCGTTACGGCTTTGCGACATGGAACGCCCTGCGACAGGCAGCAAATCCAAGTCGCTTCCGTATCCTGCAATCCACCCATCTCGGCGGATGCCGTTTTGCCGCCTCACTTGTCGTTTTGCCGCACAGAGCCCGCTATAGCCGACTAGAGCCATCGCAGGTTGGCGATTTTCTCACCTGCCTTGAACAGGGCACTCCCTACCTGCCCGCCTATCGCGGTAACCCCTCCTACGACGCGCCTGCACAGACGGCGGAAATCGCGCTGCTGGAATGGGCAGGACAGCGCGGCACAACAGGGGCGGTGACACTTCATAAGACGGAGAGCGGCATTTCCAACGCGGACCAAGTTCATTTCTGCGCAACGATCGGCACGCAACACGCCACTGTAACCG
>NZ_JBFREP010000317.1:0-400 GCF_052114365.1 Agrobacterium sp. MCAB5 | reverse complement strand
GGTGCGGGCTACACAAGCGAGGACGGCCGTGTGCGCAGTAACTTGTCCGGCACCGTGACCGATGGCCATTGGGGCGTCGGCGCTGGCTTAAGCTTTACGCTCAATTGAGGTGCCCATGCTTAGGCGAGCCGTAACCACCGCCCGAATGATAGCGGCTTGCCTGCTCCTGTCTGGCAGCCCGCCCGCTGTCGGACAGGAGATATCGCCAGCGGGTCCCGGTTTCCACGTCAAGCCGTCCGAAGTGAACGTCCCAGAGGGTGTTCCTCTCGGCCAGTACCGTCGCACAACCACGCCTTTTGGGAACTGGACACTGGTTTGCGACGAGAACCGGCAGACAAAGCAGATGATCTGCAATGTCAGCCAGGTGATTGTCGATCTTGCCGGCAACATGGTTTTCAGC
>NZ_JBFREP010000316.1:0-400 GCF_052114365.1 Agrobacterium sp. MCAB5 | reverse complement strand
GATCCATTTCAGTTCCTTCCGCCAGGGCGCAATTAAGATCGAGGAACGCCTCGAATACCAGGAAGGATAAAGTGGTTCAGCGCCTCGGTCCAGATGCGACATTGATAGGTTTGTACGATTAATGGTTGCTGAGCGCGGTCGAGCCTCGCATAATGTGGATGCAGGCGGATTGGGACTACGACAATGTGGAGTAGAAATCGCCTGTCGGTAGCGGTTAGAATATATACCCAGAAGAATCGATGGTGAGGCCATGAAATCGGATATCGGACATCTACCGCAGACAAAACAACGCGAACTGGAAAGGGTCGTCCGGATCATCCAGGAAGAGTTCGCCGGCATTGTGGAGCGCTCGAAGTCCGAGGCCAAGAAAGACGGGCGGATTTATAAAATCATCCTGTTC
>NZ_JBFREP010000315.1:0-401 GCF_052114365.1 Agrobacterium sp. MCAB5 | reverse complement strand
ACCCGTTGGCCGCCATCATATGGAATGGAGAAATCAAAAGGGGCGATGTCAGAAACTCCGCCGCGTACTCGAAGTAAGCCCTCCGTTCCTTGCCACTCCAGGCGAGGGTACCGAGTTTCCTCTCGTTCCCTTCGAGATTCAGATAAACCTTAATCTGCTGGATTGGCTTGAACTTCATTTCCGGCGCACACGCTGCTTGAGAGGACGATCAATGACATCATCGATATTCTGCGGCGGCCGACCTGGAAACAAGCGTTCGAACTCCGCCTCCGCCTCAAGGGCAAACGCAATTTTCACAAGGCTCTCGAGCGAAATTTTCCCGGTTTCTTCAAATAGCCTCAACGATCCGTAGGACACATTCGATCTCGAAGCCAGTTCACGCTGGGTCTTCACGCTGGGTC
>NZ_JBFREP010000314.1:0-403 GCF_052114365.1 Agrobacterium sp. MCAB5 | reverse complement strand
GATGAGCCGCACACGTCAAAGGGCTATCGATCGGATTTCGATATTCTCGTCATCGTTAGCAACAAGGAACTGGCCGATCCGAAATACTGGGACAAGGCAACCGACCGGCTGATGTGGGACAAGGAGATCGAGACACCCGTTGGTCTCATCGTGCATGGAGCACGCGAGATCAGCAATTTTCTGCATGATGGCCAAGCCTTCTTCGTCGATCTCGCCCGTGAAGGTGTCGTGCTCTATGAATTCGACGACCGGCCGTTGGCTGAAGCGAAACCGCTCAGCCCTGCCGATGCACTCAGGGTGGCGGAGGAGCATTTCCGCAGGCATTTTCCTGATGCTCAAACCTTCATCAGGTTGGCTGGGTTTGCCCTTAAGGATAACAATGCCAACATCGCGGCCTTCCAAC
>NZ_JBFREP010000313.1:0-405 GCF_052114365.1 Agrobacterium sp. MCAB5 | reverse complement strand
GTTCTATACGTCTTCTGATCCTTGGAATTATGACAAAACACCCGATGACCAAACCAGAATCGAAATGCTTTTGTCGGAACTACCCAAGCAATCCTATGAAAGAGTTCTGGATATTGGATGTGGAAACGGGTTCCTGACAGCTCACTTGCCCGGCAAAGAAATTATTGGGGTAGATGTGTCGGAGAAAGCATTAAATTGGGCCCAAAAGCGATGCTCCGACTCGCGGTATTCGTTTAGACAAGCTGGCATCTTTGATCTTCATCCCGAACAGCTGGGTACGTTCGATTTGATAGTGATAACCGGGGTGCTTTATCCGCAATATATCGGTAATGCGCTAGAATTAACCAGGCTGAGGATTGATAGTATCCTCCGGCCCTCCGGTATTTTGATGCATGCCCACATAAT
>NZ_JBFREP010000312.1:0-406 GCF_052114365.1 Agrobacterium sp. MCAB5 | reverse complement strand
TCTGAAGCCATTGCGAATGTTCCAGATGCAGGAGCCCATTCGTTCTGGCGAGCCTGCTGCAGACACGCACATGATCGCTATCCCATTCCATCCACATGTTCAGGATCGTATCTTCTCGCGATGCCCAGTTGCAGGCGTGGCGCAGCGCGACGAGCAGTGTCGGAGAGTGCGCGATCAGCGCCCGGGTTTTTTCATTTAGATGGGAAAAATGAAGCCGCTTGCTGGCCAGGAAGCCGAAATCCGTAATGCCCTGGCTGCGCTGGGCCGTCTCCACAAAGCGGATCGTCGGCAATAGTGGGATATAAAGATTGCTTTTTGTTTCCAGAAACGTTGGAAGCCGAAATTTCCCCAGAAGCGAATTTGTGGGCGCACCGATTTCATCAAGAATCCCCAGGAAAGGAAGTAG
>NZ_JBFREP010000311.1:0-407 GCF_052114365.1 Agrobacterium sp. MCAB5 | reverse complement strand
GTCTATACCATGTTCCGCCACATAGTGCCGAACTGCCTTGGTCCGGTAATCGTGTTGGCAACCTCCATGTTCGGATCGGTCCTGCTGACTGAGAGTGCACTCAGCTTCCTTGGTCTTGGTGTGCCGCCGCCAGCGCCGACCTGGGGCAACATGCTGGCCAGTGGCCGTCCCCACATCGCCGAAGCTGTCTGGCTCGGCATCTTCCCGGGTCTCTGCATCTCCCTGTCACTACTTGGCATAAATCTGTTCGGTGATGCGATCCGCGATCGTTTCGACCCCCGCATGCGAGGATTGTAAGCAATGAAACAGCCTCTTATTCAGGTCGAAAATCTTAGCCTTTCCGTAAACGGTATTGATGACCACCGTATCGTAAGCGATGTTTCGTTCAGCGTTGGTGCGGGTGAAAT
>NZ_JBFREP010000310.1:0-410 GCF_052114365.1 Agrobacterium sp. MCAB5 | reverse complement strand
GCTTCGAGGGGCTTGGCATGACGATGATCGAGGCAATGGCCGGCGGCTGCGTCCCGGTCGTGTCTCATATCCGCGGCGTGACGGACACGATTGTCGAGCCGGGCCGAAACGGCTTCCTGTTCCCGATCGGCAATTATACGGCAGCGGCCAATGCGATCGCGCGCTTGCATGCCGATCGCGACCTTCTCGAGCGGATGTCGATCGCGGGAAAGGAAATGGTCCTGAACCGCTTCAGCATCGAACGGATGGCCGCACGCTACAACGAAGTCATCACTATGACACTGAACGACCGTCCTGGCCTGTCAACAGTGCTCAGGATGGAGGACTGGTCTATTCCCGCCGGTTTGAGGCCGGGCCTTCGAACCTATCTGCCGTTGCCCTTGAAAAACTGGCTTCGCGTCGTTCGTGAA
>NZ_JBFREP010000309.1:0-410 GCF_052114365.1 Agrobacterium sp. MCAB5 | reverse complement strand
CATATATTCTATGAGGGGAGGTGAGGCCGCATGTTATCAAAGCCGGTGAAATTTGACGACGGATCGACGCCGGCGGGAATTTGGCTAGCGCTCCATTCCACCGAGCGCCAGTGGAAAAATACCTATGTACGCATGCTCAATGCAGGTGGCTCAAGCCGTGACATCGCTCTAAAAGCGATAAGAACCCAAAATGAGCTGTTGGCAAATCTATCGCAATTCTCCGCGACAGATGGAGAATGCTGTTCGATGGCCTAGGCTGGACACCGGTGCTCCCAAACCGGGCAAGGAGAAAGGTATCGAAACACAATACGGGCCTGGCCGCACGGGGGAACTGGAAAACGGCAGCAAGGTTACCGTCCGTCCGGGAAGCTCTGACGGTCGTCCGACGTTGCAGATACGTAGGCCAAACG
>NZ_JBFREP010000308.1:0-410 GCF_052114365.1 Agrobacterium sp. MCAB5 | reverse complement strand
ATTGTTAGGAGCCCGGGATATCTGGCGAGCTTCAAGAGCCTGCCGTCAGCGCCAGCTGACTTGCAGTCCCACTGATGCATGAACTACGGGTTTGCGACCTCTGGCAGAATCTTCCAATGGCTCCTTGAAAAGAACGATACCCGATCTGAGTTTCGAGGAGACGGGCCGCTTGTGCTGGACAGCGGCGAAGCAATCCGCGCGGCGGCCTTGGACGGCCTCGGGCTCGCCTTTTTGTTCGAGTCTCAGGGGGCGGGTGACCTTGCGGCGGGCACCTTGGTCAAAGTGCTGCCGGATTGGGTACGGCCCCTGCCCGGTTTTAGCCTGTTCTACCCAAGCCGCCGGCAGGTCTCGCCTGCTTTCAGAGCGTGGATAGACTACATGAAGGAGAGCAAGCCTGATCACTCTTCTCC
>NZ_JBFREP010000307.1:0-413 GCF_052114365.1 Agrobacterium sp. MCAB5 | reverse complement strand
GACGTCGCGAAGGCGCTTCGATTTGGCGTCCTCTCCTCCCGTCCGGCGTCATCCTCTGTCTTGCGCCGAGGATCTGCAGACGCGTCCTATACATTTTCCGTTGCAGATGCTCGGGATGGGCCCGAGCATGACGGAAGAAACAGTCGCCGGCCGTCATCGCAATTACACTTCCCGCCACCCCTCCAGATAATTCACACTCTCCACCCCCGTAAACTTCGCAAGCCGCGACAATTCCGCGTCTAGTTTCTCGAGCCTTCCCGCTGAGGCGCGCACGCCCGGTTCCAGCCACAGGCGGCGCACATCCAGCGCCCCCGTAAACTTCGCAAGCCGCGACAATTCCGCGTCTAGTTTCTCGAGCCTTCCCGCTGAGGCGCGCACGCCCGGTTCCAGCCACAGGCGGCGCACATCCAGCG
>NZ_JBFREP010000306.1:0-414 GCF_052114365.1 Agrobacterium sp. MCAB5 | reverse complement strand
GGCTGCCGAACAGGAAGGCCAGGGCGACGGTGATCAGCTTGGACTTGCCCCGGGCCGGGCGRCGCGCATCGGCGCCGAGGGCAGGGGCTTGGCTTGCGGTGGTAGGCATTGTGGAGGCGATGTGGCAGGCACGGAGGCTGACAATCGTCACATTGTACGTGGAGGCTGCGCCCGGTGAGGATATCGGGACAAGACCGGAGTGGCCGGAGCCGGACCAGTGGGTGCCGGGCAGAGGCAGGTCAGTTCGATTGCCGTCTGCGCAACAACGGCACGCTGCGAGGGCGCCGGGGTTGAACCCCGTCTGGAATCGCCGACTGCACCGGGCGGCAGCCTGTGCGGGCACGAGGCCCGCACATCTTGAAAGACCAAGCAAAACGGCCGGAGTTCCGGCCGTTCGAGAAAGGGGAGAAGGGG
>NZ_JBFREP010000305.1:0-415 GCF_052114365.1 Agrobacterium sp. MCAB5 | reverse complement strand
ACCCACCGGCCGGGAGCCAGATCGGCGCGGCCACGCCGGCGATAAAGCGATTGCCGGTCGCCAGGAATGCGATGAAACCGAATGTCGCCGCTCCGATGTGCAGCCACAGTAGCGATGCCTCCACGAGATGACCACATCGCCCCGGCTTCTGTCGGACCGGCTTGTTGCGGAGGCGCGCGAGTACGAAAACCGGGGCGATTATTCCGCCGCGAAGACTTGGGCAGGAACTGCTGCCGCCTTGCCGGCCCGTTCCTTTGCCGACAGCCAGTTGAGCAGACGGCTCGAGGCTGCGCAAACGATAACAAAAGCGAAGAGGCCGCCAAAAATATCCGAGAGATGATGTCCGCCCTGAACGAGAACGGCAGGCAGCATCAAAAGATTTAGCGGCAAAATCACCGCCATCACCAGCCAGTGA
>NZ_JBFREP010000304.1:0-415 GCF_052114365.1 Agrobacterium sp. MCAB5 | reverse complement strand
ACCACAGTCCGATGCTGACTGCCCGCATTATTCCGGCTGTGTCGGTAAACGCCGGCAACCCGGCCTGCGCCCATCTGTTAACGGGCAATCGGGCGACAGTCGATATTTCCGCTGGAACGCTTCTCACCTACGACATGGTAGAGGAGCCGCAAGGCTCGGCACTATGGGCTATGCGGCGCCTGCAGGACCGGACATTTCTCTGAACGTCATGAAGGGCTCAGCATGACCTACGATCCTCGCATATTCCTGTTCCACGCCACTCCGGTGGCGATGGAGCCAACCCGTGCCTCAATGAGGAACCTCTGGCCGGAAGCACAGGCCGTCAATATCCTCGACGAAAGTCTGTCGCTGGATCGGGCGGGCGAGGGGACGCACCTCTCTCAGAGTTTGAMGCGACGTTTCCTGTCTCTCGGGC
>NZ_JBFREP010000303.1:0-415 GCF_052114365.1 Agrobacterium sp. MCAB5 | reverse complement strand
CAATGTGCTTGAAGGCACGGAGATGTCGAATATCCGCGAACTGTTCGAGACAAACGTCTTCGGTGCGATGGCGATGTCAAAAGCTGTCCTTCCGCAGATGCGATCCCGTCGCTCAGGCGTCATCGTTAACGTCAGCTCGGCCGTCACGATAAGGCCGTTGCCCGCGCTTTCGGTTTACCGCGCCAGCAAGGCAGCGCTCAATGCCTTCACGGAGAGCCTCGCGCTCGAGGCGGCGCTGTTCGGCATCCGCGCTAAACTCGTCCTACCTGGCTCTGCACCGACGACCGGCTTCGGCAAGAATGCTGTCTCGCGCATGGGCATGGAAATCCCCGAGCCTTACCAAGCATTCGTCCAAGACTACCTGACGAAGTTGAGATCCGGGACTGAAGTCACGACGCCGGATGAGGTCGCAGAG
>NZ_JBFREP010000302.1:0-416 GCF_052114365.1 Agrobacterium sp. MCAB5 | reverse complement strand
CGGTTCCGATAAACGCATCTCTGATATCGCGCCGTCCGGCGATAAACCACCAGAGTTTCAGCAAAGTAAGAACGGTCGTCCCGATCAGAAACCAGCCTTCGATGGCACCCTTGTCCAGGGCGCGTGCATCGGCGAGCCGGACAGTTTCACCGACGAACGAGCCGATGGCGCCGTAGGCAATCAGCATAGCAAGATGCCACCGCGGACGTGCAATTCCAATAAGCGGCTCCCCATCCGGAAGTGGTGCAAGAAAAATTCTTCCAAACGCGGCGTACAGCACAGTTTCACCGACGAACGAGCCGATGGCGCCGTGGGCAATCAGCATAGCAAGATGCCACCGCGGACGTGCAATTCCAATAAGCGGCTCCCCATCCGGAAGTGGTGCAAGAAAAATTCTTCCAAACGCGGCGTACAGC
>NZ_JBFREP010000301.1:0-416 GCF_052114365.1 Agrobacterium sp. MCAB5 | reverse complement strand
GTCCGGAACACGTCCATGTGCTTGGACATTTCGACGTGATAGCTTGTCATTTCCACGATGTCATCGAACGTACATTGAGCGGCTTCGAGGACAATTCGTAAATTGTCCCACATAGCTCTGAATTGCTCTGAAGGATCGCGAATAATATTGAGATCCTTGGTCCGCCCAACTTGGCCGACGACGTAGATTGTGTCTCCGACTTTAACCGCGGGAGCATAGCCGGCTCGGCTGACGATCTCCTGCATCTCGTCGGGTATAATGATCTCTCGATCCATAGTGGTCCTCGCAATCTTTGCTGGTTGCTAGCGGCACTGATACGAGCGTCGCGAAGTTTCAAGCACCGTTGGATGAAAAAGTACAAACGCCAGCGATGTCGGACAGTCCTTGACTTCGCCCGCCGGCACGGCTCTTTCCCG
>NZ_JBFREP010000300.1:0-418 GCF_052114365.1 Agrobacterium sp. MCAB5 | reverse complement strand
ATCTAACATCGAGATATCACGTGACGTTTTTTCTTTTATCAAACGCACGGGAGACTGTTTTGTAACAGTAGTGGACATCAAGTCATATTTTGAAAGTCTCGGTCACAAGGGTATCAAAGAAACGTGGGAGATGCTCTTAGGATTTCCTATGCCTGATGATCATATCGCTGTTTATCGGAATCTGACTCGCTATTCGGTCGTAGACTATGACAAAGTACTTGGTAGACTTAAACTTTATGAAAAGCCGGTAGTAGGAAGCCGGCTTAGCAGGCGCCGACGCGGTATAGATGAACTCAAGTCAAACCGTCATAAACAACTGTGCAGTCCTGCTGAGTTCCGGAAACTCATAGCTGGCTCTGACCCAGCCACTCCTAGCTTGATACAAAAGAATGGATTTGACTTTGGTATTCCGCAGGGA
>NZ_JBFREP010000299.1:0-419 GCF_052114365.1 Agrobacterium sp. MCAB5 | reverse complement strand
AGCCGAAGCCGCTTGCCGCATACATCTTCAGCAAGGACCGGTCGACGATCGACTTCGTGCTCGGATCGCTGTCGTTCGGCGGCGGCTGTATAAACCAGACCAACCTGCATTGCTGGATCGATAGCCTGCCATTCGGCGGTGTCGGTAACAGCGGCATGGGCAAATATTACGGCAAGGCCGGGTTCGATGCCCTCAGCAACACCAAAGCCATGCTCATCGGCAATCCCGATCTCGAGCTCGATGTCTTTCCGCCTTATGCCGGCAAGGACATCGCCAAAAATCTGAGTGTGTTTTCATGAAGGAAGGAAGCGTACGTACTGTTGCACCAGGCGGATATCTATCCGGTGAACGTCAACGGATGTTTCACCCGCAACGGCGAGATCCGCGCTGGAAGGTTGTATTTGCAGCCTGCGCCGGCA
>NZ_JBFREP010000298.1:0-419 GCF_052114365.1 Agrobacterium sp. MCAB5 | reverse complement strand
GATGTCGTAGCGGTGTGCCTGCCGCGCAGCCCGGAGCACACAGCCGTCACGCTCGCCGCTGCACTTATCGGCGCCATTTGGGTGCCGATCGATGCGAGCTCGCCGGAAGATCGCCTGCACTATCTGCTGACCAATTGCCGCCCGGCCATSATCGTTGCCCRTWSCGTTCCKSAAGGATTCGACGCTGTCGGTCCCGAGGAGCTTCTCGCAGCGCCAGCCGCCTCCGGCGTGCCSGTTAACGCGGYGGAACTGGCGRYACTTTCAGCAAGCGAAGCACCCGCTTATTACCTCTAYACYTCCGGYACSACWGGCAARCCGAAATGCGTCGTGCTCTCTAACAGGGCCACGGCCAATGTCATCGGCAGCACGCTTTCGGAATGGGCGGTGACGGAAAATGACGTCTTCATCTCCGTCACGCC
>NZ_JBFREP010000297.1:0-419 GCF_052114365.1 Agrobacterium sp. MCAB5 | reverse complement strand
GGACAGCATTGACTGCGTGCTGCGTGTCGGACCACTTGGCGACTCCGGCCTGATCGCCCGCAAAATCGGCGACCTCCCCCTGATCAATGTGGCCAGCCCCGGTTATCTCTCCGCGCATGGTACACCTTGTACTCCCCACGATCTCGGTAAGCATCTCGCTGTCAATTACGCCTCGCCCTCGACAGGTCGAGTCGAGGAATGGGAGTGGATCGAGGACGGTCAGGTACGCAAACTGCCGATGCGCGGCCGCGTTACCGTCAACAGCGCCGAAGCTTACATTGCCTGCTGCACCGCCGGCCTCGGCCTCATCCAGATCCCGGCTTACGACATCAGGCACCACCTCGAAGCCGACGAACTTGTCGAGGTGATGCGAGGCCATCGGGCAGAGCCCATGCCAATGACACTGCTCTATCCCCACC
>NZ_JBFREP010000296.1:0-419 GCF_052114365.1 Agrobacterium sp. MCAB5 | reverse complement strand
GCGCTGCATTCCTTCGTCGGCCTGGCGGCCGTCTTCATCGGCTACAATGCCGAACTCGAGCTTGGTACGGTGATGTCTCTGAAGGCTGCCGGTGGTGACCTTTCGACACTGGCCGGCTTTGCCGAAAAGCTGGCGCAGAAGGATCTGGTAGAAATCGCCATCCTCAAGGTCGAGGTGTTCCTCGGCGTGTTCATTGGCGCGGTGACCTTCACCGGTTCCGTCATCGCCTTCGGCAAACTCGCCGGCAAGGTGGACGGCAAAGCGAGGAAACTGCCCGGCGGCCATGTCCTCAATGCCGGTGCGGCCCTTGGCTCGCTGATCCTGCTGGTGATGTTCTTCAACGGTGCCGGCATCTGGACACTGATCCTGATGACGCTGCTTGCCTTCTTCATCGGCTATCACCTGATCATGGGTATCGG
>NZ_JBFREP010000295.1:0-420 GCF_052114365.1 Agrobacterium sp. MCAB5 | reverse complement strand
GTCTGAATCAGCACTGGTTCCTGACCCTTGCGGATGCCCGCGAAAAGATGGAGGATTGGCGTATAGACTATAATGAGTTTCGGCCGCATGGTGCGATCGGCAATAAGGTGCCGATCTCGCTGATGAAATCAGGAGGCTCAACCAGCCCGCCTCCCTGAATGAAGCCGGAAAACTCTAGCCTCAGTTGGTCCAGAAACCTGGGGCGGTTCAGCTAGAATGACTATTCTTACGCGTTATGGTAGCAGTATGGGATGCAGGTTAGGGAGGTCGGCTGTGCTGAGATGTTCATTTCTATTGGCTAGTATAGTTTCAGCTGTTCCAGCGTTTGGACATTGCTTGACCCCAAATGAAACCAAGCAGGGCGTGCTCCTCACCAGAGAGCAACCATTCTTCTCCGTCTTCTACAAACCGACGCAATCA
>NZ_JBFREP010000294.1:0-421 GCF_052114365.1 Agrobacterium sp. MCAB5 | reverse complement strand
CAGGAAAGCCGGCTGACCCGGCGAAACAGGGACGACTCCGTCCGCCGGGGCGGCCTCTATCCGGCACTCAAGGATCTTAGTTGAGCCTACCCGCCCTAAGGCGACAGCCAACAATGCGCACAGGCTGAAAGACGTGGTCTCGACCACCGATGAGGAAACGGTACACCTCGACTGCGATTCCAGAACCGCAGCCAGGTTTTTTCGGGCCATCGTCGAGGCTTATTTGCGCTTCCGCCGCAACTCGTCGCCATGGATGCCAAAGTGCTGGATGATCATATCGACATTACGGCGGTGCGATTTGAAATAAATATCGAACAGATCACCGAAGACAGGAACACTGCCCACAAGAGCATCCATGGCGATGTTGCCAACCATTCGCGCAAGCTTTTCCATGTTGCCAACCATTCGCGCAAGCTTTTGC
>NZ_JBFREP010000293.1:0-421 GCF_052114365.1 Agrobacterium sp. MCAB5 | reverse complement strand
TGCTGGGACCATCGGGCTCGGGCAAGACGACAAGTCTGATGATGCTTGCGGGGTTCGAGGCTCCTAGCGGCGGCCACATCCGCATCGCTGGTCGCTCATTGGAATCCGTGCCACCGCATCGACGAAACATCGGGATGGTGTTCCAGAATTATGCCCTCTTCCCCCACATGACCGTGGCGGAAAACCTGGACTATCCCTTGCGCGTCCGCAAGATGGCCAAAGCCGAACGTAACGATCGTGTCCGCAAGGTTCTGGATGTGGTGCAGATGGGAGCTTTTGCAGAGCGAAAGCCTGCGCAGCTCTCGGGCGGGCAGCAGCAGCGGATTGCACTCGCTCGGGCGATCGTTTTCGAGCCAGACGTCGTCCTTATGGATGAGCCGCTCGGCGCTCTGGACAAAAACTTGCGGGAGCATCTCCAGCT
>NZ_JBFREP010000292.1:0-422 GCF_052114365.1 Agrobacterium sp. MCAB5 | reverse complement strand
ATATGGAAGTAATCCTCAGCCAAAGGTGAGTTGGCCGTGATGATCGCCAAAAGCGCGACGGCCATAAGAACAAGGCCACCTGAGGCCTCATTGTCGAGAAACTTGCGAAGTGTGGAATTAATGCGACCTGGATTTGATGTCGAAGACACAGGTTCACGCTCCCTTAGCTGGAAGTTGATCTTAGTCTCCGTGGATTTCGGGGGAACCCGCAGCGCACGCAGCACGCGCTGTAGGCCAGCTTTATACTAAACCTCTGATAAGGTTTCCACAAAAACCGAGGCCGTAATCAAAAAACCGCATCGTTTGCGCGATCTTACGGCTCACTGATTGTCATTCGGGCTTTTCAACGGAATTGCCAAGTTGTGTGGTGTTGGGTGGCATCGACGCCGTGTCTCAAGCTGGACAACCGCTCAGGCGCGATC
>NZ_JBFREP010000291.1:0-423 GCF_052114365.1 Agrobacterium sp. MCAB5 | reverse complement strand
CGACAAAGCAGCCGGAAACTGATCGTTTTTCTATTGAGATCCCAGCGATTGAAAAGCGCCGGGCCGGTCTTGATGCAGATATGCGGCTCTGGATCATTCTGGATGAGTATAACAGCGATATTATCGGACATTCTTTCTATCTGGAGCCGGAGCCTCCTGTGGGGCGGTTCAGCAAGGCTTTTTTTCTCCCCGTTCTTCGGGAGTTTATTGCGCGTCGTCGGTCATCCAGCGAGGTTTACCGCGCCCGATAAATAACCGGGTGATGTTCGCGCTACGGGCCTGGTGGGATTGCCGTTTGAACCGCGGTCCCGTGCAGAAGCGAGATCCGGTGCACTACCGCCCATAAGATGGTGACGGTCAACGGGATAGCAACGCAGACCAATACATGGTGACGGTCAACGGGATAGCAACGCAGACCAATAC
>NZ_JBFREP010000290.1:0-423 GCF_052114365.1 Agrobacterium sp. MCAB5 | reverse complement strand
GCCTCTGACTGTGCCGGCAGGATGGTGGCAGCCAGGAATGCAGCACTGAACAGGCCGAAATAGGCCGCGAGATCAGTGCTCACGCGGCCATTCCGGATGCAGGCGATCGATCATGAAGGCGTGGCTGTGTCGTTGGCCATGGCGGTGGTGTCCCTCCATCAGATGCGGATCGCTCTCTGCCAGATCATCATGGCTGTGCTCGACCTCCACCTCGTCAGAGGGCCGCCAGGCCCAGATCGCGACGATAAAGCCAAGACCGGCCACGAGCGCAAGGAGGATCGCAGCGGACGACAGACCGATCATCGCGCCGAGCCATCCTGACAGTGGATAGGTCAGCAACCATGCGGCATGCGACAAGGCGAAATGGGCGGCGAACAAGGCCGGTCGGTCCTCCGCATGCGCGGACCGGCGCAACAATCTGCC
>NZ_JBFREP010000289.1:0-423 GCF_052114365.1 Agrobacterium sp. MCAB5 | reverse complement strand
CCCCCGACCATGACGGTGAGCTTACCCTCCAGCGCCTTCGGTGCGCCGCCCGAAAGCGGGCAATCCAGCCACTTCATACCGGACTCAAGGGCATCCGCGCAGAGCTGGCGTGTTGCGATCGGATCGATCGACGACATGTCGATGACCACGGTCCCCTGACGGGCTCCTTCTGCGACCCCTTTTTCGCCGAAGACGGCCTCTCGAACGATCCGCGCCGAGTTCAGGCTGAGAACAACGGCGTCGGCGCGAGCGGCCGCATCCGATGCCGACGTCGCCGGGGATGCGCCCTTGACCTCAAGCTGCGCGAGCTTGGCCTGATCCAGGTCGAATGCGATCAAATCATGCCCTGCTGACAGAAGGCGCGAACCAATCGCACTTCCCATCACACCACAGCCGATGAGCGCGATTTTCCGTTTGGTGGAC
>NZ_JBFREP010000288.1:0-425 GCF_052114365.1 Agrobacterium sp. MCAB5 | reverse complement strand
CCGCAATACAAGCCGAGCTTCGATCTCAGCAAGGAAATTACTCTGAAAGCCGAAAAATACGGCTTCGATTTCGCGCTCTCGATGATCAAGCTGCGCGGCTTCGGCGGCAAGACGGAGTTCTGGGATTACAATCTTGAATCTTTCACGCTGATGGCGGGCCTGGCGGCGGTCACCTCGAAGATCAAGCTCTTCGGTACCGCCGCGACATTGGTCATGCCACCAGCGATCGTGGCGCGGRTGGCGACGACCATCGACTCGATCTCCGGCGGGCGGTTCGGTGTGAACCTGGTCACCGGCTGGCAGCGCCCTGAATACAGCCAGATGGGGCTGTGGCCCGGAGACGATTATTTCGGCGACCGCTACACCTACCTTTCGGAATACGCCTCCGTCCTGAAAGAACTCCTGACCACCGGCCAGTCCGACTT
>NZ_JBFREP010000287.1:0-425 GCF_052114365.1 Agrobacterium sp. MCAB5 | reverse complement strand
GCCAAAGCCCGCCGACTGCGCTCTGATGCCGTGCCGCGCTATAATTTCGTCGATCTGCTTCCGGAGGTAGCTACCGAGCTCGAAGAGGCGGTCGTAGACGCCGGGCTTTGACAACTCTTGAATGGTGGCTTTCACGGCGGCCAGAGAAGACGGTGTTCCATTGAAGGTGCCACCCATAAACACGGCTCCGTCGCCAGTTCTCCCGACACGTTCCATGATGTCCCTGCTGCCGGCAACAAGACCAATCGGGTAGCCGCTAGTGGCTGCCTTGCCAAAGGTGGCGAGGTCGGGGGTGATGCCGACGATCGACTGGTAGCCGCCAAGCGCGTGCCGGAACCCCGTAATAACTTCGTCGAATATCAGTACAACGCCGTTTTCGCTCGTTATCCTGCGCAGGTCCTGTAGGAACTGGTTCTGTGCAATGA
>NZ_JBFREP010000286.1:0-425 GCF_052114365.1 Agrobacterium sp. MCAB5 | reverse complement strand
GTTTGCGCTAGCGTCGTCAGATGAAGACGACATGCTTGCCGAAGAGGGTGTTCTCGTCCCATTCAGTACGGTCGATCCGATCGCTTTCGCCGGAGAGTTTCCCGGCTGACATCTCGGAACTATCGAGGTCATGCGAGCCGCCTTGAGAGGAAACCTTTGCCCCGCCGCCGTGGGAACCCTTGATGCGCGCACTTTTCTCGAAGGCATCGCTGATCGCCTCTTGGTGCCTCGCCGCCCATCGGCCGTCAGGATCCGAGAGGATCGAACTGGTTTGGTTGATTTCGACCTGTCGTGAAGGTGCAATTGCTGAAATCGGCATCGCATTCTGGACTTTGCGTCGGCTCATGGATTGTTTTCCTGTGGTTTGCCATTTGGTGGCCTTAGATGCCGGCGTACCATGGTGGCCTTAGATGCCGGCGTACCAT
>NZ_JBFREP010000285.1:0-426 GCF_052114365.1 Agrobacterium sp. MCAB5 | reverse complement strand
GTCCCTCAAGGACACTGAAGTTTACAATCGGATTAATTTGAGAATGCCGAAAAACCTGAAAGCTCCATTTTTGCGGTGGTGGAACGTCTGCATGCAATGGAGACGCTGGAAAGTGTCTCTGTGGTGGAGAGAGTATGAAAAAATGGCGTTTGAAATCTATTCAAAACTCTAAGCGTTAGTTCGAGTCGCAAACCGGGTTGCCATGCGGATAGATTATTCGCTTGGTGGGTGGTGCGGACAAACCTTGTGCTACAAATTTTCTCGTTGCTGAGCAGGATCTATGAGCCAATCAATTAGCGATCTTGATTTGTGGGTAAGATTGCGGTTTGAAGCAACGCTTTTCAAAATAGTATATATTTATCAATGGATTGTTGACAAGTATGGCGGAGAGTGTGGGATTCGAACCCACGATACCCTTGCAGGTAT
>NZ_JBFREP010000284.1:0-427 GCF_052114365.1 Agrobacterium sp. MCAB5 | reverse complement strand
CTTCCCGCCAGTTGAAGGAAGCCATAGCGAGCGGTGCGCGCATCATCGTCACCACTATTCAGAAGTTCTCGACCGAGCATCTGCGCGAGATTTCCGGCCAGTCAGGCCGCACCTTCGCCGTCATCGTGGATGAGGCTCATAGCAGCCAATCTGGCGCAACCGCGCAAGCCATGACCGATGCGTTAACTCGCGAAGCCGATTCCAGCGACGACATCGAGGACATTATCGCTGCTTATCAGAAGGCACGCGGTCCCCAGGCGAATATCAGCTTTTTCGCCTTCACGGCGACGCCGCGCAATGTGACGCTTGAACGCTTCGGCACAAAAGGGGCGGGCGGGTTGCCGCACGCTTTCCACCATTATTCCATGCGTCAGGCCATCGAAGAGGGCTTCATTCTGGATGTACTCCAGAACTACATGACCTACCA
>NZ_JBFREP010000283.1:0-428 GCF_052114365.1 Agrobacterium sp. MCAB5 | reverse complement strand
TCTTTGATCAGCTTTTTGTCTTTTAGCCCGGGCACGAAAAAACCATCTGCTCCTGCCGCCTTATAGGCTGCCCCGCGAGCGAGCACCTCATCCAGCAAGACCGCATGATCGATGCCCTCATCTGCCTTGAGAAACACGTCCGTTCTCGCATTGATGAAGACCGGGACACGGTGGTCTTCGGCAGCGCTGCGAATAGCTCGAAGCCGGTCCACCTGATAATCGACATCATAGAGGCCCGTCCCGTGCACCACCTGATCCTCGAAGTTCAATCCGATGACGCCGAGGGTGAGCAGACGACCTACGTTGCGCCTGACCGTTGCAGCATCACTCGAATAACCGCCTTCAAAATCCACAGTGAGAGGCAGATCGATGCATTTCATTATTCGAGCGACTACCGCCAGTGCGTCATCAAGCGGCATCTCTTCGCC
>NZ_JBFREP010000282.1:0-429 GCF_052114365.1 Agrobacterium sp. MCAB5 | reverse complement strand
ATCCTGTGCTCATATAGGGGCGGAGGTTTTCCTACTCATACTTACCAAATAAACGAGGTTGTCTTTTAGCCGATCTCTCATTCGGGAGCAACCGCCGCTGGGCTGGGCATGCGGGCTTGCCCGTATGCCCATGTCAAAGGGTCGGTGATCCGGCGATCGCCACATGTACAGCCGAAGATCACCGACCGCCTTTGACCTAAAAAAGCCGGCCGAAGGCCGACATATTCGGCGAAGCCGCCCGGACCCGGCCCGGAGGGACGGGCACGTAACCAATGAGGGCGGCGGCATTACTGTGCTTGGTGAGGACTCCACCAGCAGAACCGTGCAACGAAGGCAGCATGAAACACGGCGACTTTTCCACTTGCTGCACCGAGTGCGGCTGCGATCTTTTGTGAGACAGCGGCACGTCTTCACGGCGCTCTCGACAGG
>NZ_JBFREP010000281.1:0-430 GCF_052114365.1 Agrobacterium sp. MCAB5 | reverse complement strand
GTCTCCCACTGAGCAGCGGCAATCTCCTGATAGTGTTCAAAAACGTTGTTGTGACGGGCATCATGGGAGCGAGGGAAATGGTGCTCGTCATGTTGTCATTGAGCCGATCGGCCCTCTATGGGCTTGTTTGGAGTACCCCGCTAAACAAATTAGCGGACATGTATCATGTGGATGCCATCCGTCTCGCTAATGTGTGTGACGAGTTCGATATTCCACGACCTTCAGCTGGACATTGGCAGAAGCTTGTACGTGGGAAAGCGGTTAAACAGCCGACCCTTGGAAACGATCGCTTTGCCACCGACGCTACCGTTGTTGTTCCGCGCCGTAAAACGGTTCAGAAGCATGGTAGGCTTGCGCAGACCTAATCATAAATCAACATAAGGAAACAAGAATGTACAAATTTGAAGTCTACAAGGACAAGGCTGGAGAG
>NZ_JBFREP010000280.1:0-431 GCF_052114365.1 Agrobacterium sp. MCAB5 | reverse complement strand
CCTCTACAGCGACGGCGGTGGCCTTTATCTGCAAGTCGCCAAGGGCGGATCAAAGTCGTGGATTTTCCGGTTCATGATTGCTGGCAAGCCTCGCTACATGGGGCTCGGCTCTATCGACACCTTTTCTCTCCGCGAGGCGCGGGAGAGAGCGAAGGAGGCTCGGAAACTCGTGGCGGACGGCATTGATCCTATTGACGCTCGCCGCGAGCGAGTAGCCGCAGCCCGTGCAGATGATGCAAAGCTTGTCAGCTTTTCGGAAGCCGCCGAGCGATACATCAAGGCCCATGCGGCGGGCTGGAAAAATCTCAAGCATGCGGACCAGTGGCGTAACACCCTCGCCACTTACGCTGATCCGGTCATAGGGTCGCTCTCGGTAGCCAAGGTGGATACAGCGCACATCATGCAAATTATTGAGCCTATCTGGACAGAGA
>NZ_JBFREP010000279.1:0-431 GCF_052114365.1 Agrobacterium sp. MCAB5 | reverse complement strand
GTGCTGTCGTCCGCCCAAACAAAAAGCAGATTACACGTGAAATATACGAAAAGAAAATCGGTCGCTGGATCAAATTGTGGCCCGAACTCACAATCGTCGACTGGGATAAATAGTGTGGCCAGCAGAGTTTTTGGACGTTCTGTGGGATTTCTGCGACAAGACTGAGTTCACTGTCTTCTGTTTCTCAAGTAGCCGAAACTGACAGGTGGCGGCGAACACCCCATTTCAGCGTCACGCCGAGGCTTGCGATCAAAATGCAGCCTACGCCACCATATTGCGCCAATCCCAACCGATGGCCATAGACGATGGCATCAACCACGATGGCAGTGGCCGGATAGAAAAACAGTAATACGGCTGCCAAGGGCGTCGAGAGCTTGGGCAATGCGTTGTATAGCAGCATGTACACACCACCGGTGTGCACGACGCCGATG
>NZ_JBFREP010000278.1:0-431 GCF_052114365.1 Agrobacterium sp. MCAB5 | reverse complement strand
GAACATAACCGCCAGCCAGTATGGAATACGTAGGCTCGGTCTACTTCACGCTTGTGTGCTCATGACCGAAGCCCGTTAAACGCATTCTCACCGATATTTGGTCGGTAAGTTAAACCGCTTGCGCCACCATCCTCATATTACTGTCCATTCCTGACAACGTGGCCTGTCAGGATTGGATCGTTGAACAGCTTATGAAGCTCCCGCTCAAGCTGATCCTGCGTGTAAGGCTTGCCGAGCCGGGAAACGTCAAGATCAACTCCAGGCGGCAGTTCTGCATAGCCCGAGGCGATGAGTATCGGAAGCTTTGGGACAATATGGCGCACTGCAATTGCCAGATCTCCGCCGGTCATACCAGGCATTGAATAGTCGGTGATCAGGAGGTCAAAGCCGGTTCCGTCTCCCAGCTGTTCCAGTGCCTCTTTCCCCGAATG
>NZ_JBFREP010000277.1:0-432 GCF_052114365.1 Agrobacterium sp. MCAB5 | reverse complement strand
CCGGGGAGATCGGAGACCCCTACACGATCGAAGCGTACGAGGGTGTGTGGGAGACGGCAGTTCGTCGCATAGGTGAACTCTCCGACGACCCCTTGATGATGGAAATGGAAAAGGCCCGTGGGAACACGCCGCACGGAAGCCGCCATTTTTACGGCAAGTTCCTGTACAGCGCCGGCGTCGACGGGACGGTGATACAACGATGCATGCATCATAGGAGCCTGCTGGCCCATCTAGCATACACGCGACTGACACCTGCCGAAGTCAACGACATTCTCCAAAGAGCCAGCCGGGGTGGCGATACGGCTCCACCGTTCACGGATCTCAGCAAGGAATTCATGTCGCAGTTCAACGACGTGCCCGCGGCAGCTTAAGGGGGTAAAGACTCATGGAAAAATCATTTACAAACGTACTGGTCGAGCGGCTCATCTTGGA
>NZ_JBFREP010000276.1:0-433 GCF_052114365.1 Agrobacterium sp. MCAB5 | reverse complement strand
TAAGCGAGGCGCCCGACTTTCGCTTCAATAACGTCGCTGTCGCGGACATCCGGATTTACTTTTTTGATGTATGCCTCGTCGCGAAACCAGAAAGCTGGATGGGTCGAGGATTGTAGTATCGATGTCGCGATCGATAAGAAAACGGGCAAGCCAGAAGCCATCATAACCTGCCTCGAAGCAGACCCGCATCGACCCCAAGGCACATCCGGCATGCGACCGAGCTGGTGCCAGGCTTTCGATCCGTCCGAGCGCCGACAGAAGAGCTTCGGCATTACCGCCGGCTACTGCCGTAGTCTGCACCTTATCTGAGCCGGGCAGAAGATAACCGATCAGCCATGTGCGTTGGCTGAGTTCAAGCGCGACATAGCAATCGTTGGCACGTTCGGCGCTCATGATCATCCTCCTTAAAAAGCGGAGGCAGATTATCAAGCTC
>NZ_JBFREP010000275.1:0-434 GCF_052114365.1 Agrobacterium sp. MCAB5 | reverse complement strand
ATGAGAAGTGGCATCCTAGGCTCAAAGAGTGTTGCGAACGGCGCTCTTAGTCCTTTACAGATTGAAGTTGTTCGAAAACTGATACCGATTGTCCGTGCGGGTAAGTGGCCAATCGGTGGGAAGATCTCGGATGCGGCTCTCGCCCGCGAATTCGGCATCTCGCGTACGCCAGTTCGACAGGTACTGCAATTCCTTTCTGAAAAGGGTCTTCTAGCGCAAACCGATAATCGTGGTTTTGTGTTGGTGCGAGTGCCAACCGGCGATGATCGCTTTGAAGAAGTTGTGCCCCCATCTGGGATGGATGTGCTGTACCGGCAGATTATGCATGCGAGAGCAAACGGTCTGATCGGCAGCGAAGCGTCCGAAACAGAATTGCTGGAGCACTTCGGCACGTCACGCGGCGTCGTGCGCCGCACGCTCATGCGCCTGTCTGC
>NZ_JBFREP010000274.1:0-435 GCF_052114365.1 Agrobacterium sp. MCAB5 | reverse complement strand
CGCTGAGGCACTGCTGACCCGTTTGCCCATGCGCGCCAGTCGATTGTGGTTTTGCCCCACCGAATCCGGCATGGCGATCAGCTATTGAGTGTAGTTTCAACACTGCGATCTAGTCTTTCCCGCAAAGCCGACACAATCCATGCGATAGTATCGGTGAGCTAAATGGCGCACCGATAGGAGAGACGTTCGATGAGTGAGAGTTGCCCGGTTCTGACACCGGCTGAGCAGCAAGTTCAGGATATATTGGAACGGACGGAAGCGGCGATGATGGCCACCATTCACGCAGCGCTTGAGCGCGCCAGCAAACAGGCCGCCGAGGAACTCCAGGCCGTTGGCTCGGAAATACAGCCCCCGCCACATGACTATTTCGCCGCCGTCGCTCACCAGCAGCTTTTCCTGCTGTTATGCGGGGCCGACCCGGACACATTCGAGGGC
>NZ_JBFREP010000273.1:0-437 GCF_052114365.1 Agrobacterium sp. MCAB5 | reverse complement strand
CTCCGCATGCGCGGACCGGCGCAACAATCTGCCTGATGGTGTCTGCACGATCGAGTAACCCAGCCCCATCACCAGCCAGACCGCCAGAAGCACAGAGTAATTGCTGACGAAGGCGGTCAGAACCAACCCGCCAATGAGGATCGCCGCTCCGGACAGCATCACCGGCCGATCGGCGACCCGATCCAGAAGCTTGGGCAAGGACAGGGCAGCGAGCATGGAGCCGCATCCGAAAGCGGCAAGCGCGAGAGCAGTGTCGGTCTGGGTAAGCCCCAGCTCCGCCTGGACGAAGACGACGGTGTTGACGATCACCATGGCGCCCGAAGCCGAAACGGTGAGGCAAAGGGCGAGCAGGCCACGCAGTCGTGGTGTCGCCAGATAGAGGCGAAGGCCGCGGGTCGTCCGCTCATAGATGCTTCTGCGCTCCTTGGCTGGATGGT
>NZ_JBFREP010000272.1:0-437 GCF_052114365.1 Agrobacterium sp. MCAB5 | reverse complement strand
AGTCTGCGCAGATCGGCGGACGCCAAAAAGCGCAGCACGTCGGCGGCCACCTCAGCATGCTGAACGGCAATCCTCCTCCTCATGTCCGCTATTAATCGAATATCCGGTTGATGCTTCCGAAAGTTCCTCAGTGCCTCCGCAAAGGCCTTCTCGGCTGCGTCAGCCTGCATTTCTGTATCGTCGCGGACGAAGGCTTCGAAGTCGTTCAGCCGCGCACTAGCGTCGGGGCCCAAGGGCTGATGGCATAGCACACAGTGTTCACCTTCAGCCGCTGGGAACCGCCGTTCAATATGACGCGAATAGTGCCGTGCGGCCTCCCATAGCTCCCGCCATACTTCCGCGCCAACGGCGGGGAAGGTGGCATCCTTGAAGGCGTTTTCTGCGACGAGTAATGCGGCAGACCGCTTGCGACTGGCGTCGTCTGCGAGCGATTTAAT
>NZ_JBFREP010000271.1:0-437 GCF_052114365.1 Agrobacterium sp. MCAB5 | reverse complement strand
CCGCAAGGGCACGCTGCATCACATCTTCGATGTTGCCAACATTGAGGTGGAACATCGTGCTAACCGCCCCCGGCTCTTTTGGAAAGAACGGACCGCCGTAGGAAGGGGATTTTTCGCGATTTGGATTGGAGCCGGCGACCCAAACAGGCAGGTTTCCGAACCGCATTTCGACAGCCGCCAAAACGCCATAGATGTCACTGGTGTTCTCTTCCTGCGCACCAAAGGCAGCGGCATAGAAGTTGGCGGCCTCTCTCTCCCGCCCATGTTCAACAAACAAAGAAAATTCGAGGCTGATATCTTCGGTCATCTTGGCTCCTCGCTCGATCTGAATCACAATCCAACATACCGCAAACTTTGCCGAACCAATGGCATCGGAGAAGAAGCTGCCAAATTCAGAGCTTCTGCGATGCACTACCGTGTAGCGATCGCAGCTGCAG
>NZ_JBFREP010000270.1:0-437 GCF_052114365.1 Agrobacterium sp. MCAB5 | reverse complement strand
GAGGGACCTCCGCAGCCCATGCGCGCCCAAATTCCGCGTTATCACCTACAGGACAGAGCGGCGAGGCACCGCCTCGTATTAATGCTCAGGCACTGATGCCGCCATCGACGAGAATGCCTGAGCCGGTGATGTAGGCTGCACCGGGCCCCGCAAGAAAGGCGACGGCCTCAGCGACTTCTCTGGTTTTACCATATCGAGCAATCGACAGGTTTGGCAGAATAGCGGCTGCAAGCGCGCCATCGGCAGGGTTCATGTCAGTATCAATCGGACCTGGTCGAACCAGATTGACGGTAATTTCCCGAGAGCCCAGCTCACGTGCGAGACCGCGCGTGAAGCTTTCCAGCGCAGACTTGGTCGCGGCATAGACCGCGATCCCCGCGAACGGCACAGCCAGACCCGCATTGCTGCCGGTACTGATGATGCGACCTCCGTTGGGG
>NZ_JBFREP010000269.1:0-438 GCF_052114365.1 Agrobacterium sp. MCAB5 | reverse complement strand
GTGGACCGCCTTGCGAGTTTTTGGCGATACCGTGATTTTGCGCTCTTGAGAGTGGACTTAAGAGCGCAATGAGGAACTATGGCACAGGCCATTTTGCTGACGGGTCACGAACGGCGTCGTCGTTGGTCACCGGACCAACGGCTGGAAATTCTGGAGGCAGCATTTGCTCCGGGGGCAAATGTCTCGGAGGTAGCGCGTCGTTTTGATGTTTCGACGGGGCTGCTGTACACGTGGCGGCGCCAAGCGCTGACTGTGAAAGATGGGCCTGCTTTTGTGCCGGCAACAGTCCTGGATGTTCCTGGCGGCGGCGATGGTGGTGCGGCAACCATCGTTGTGGACTTTGCGAACGGTATCAAGGTGAGGATTGGGTCCGGAGCGCCTTGTGATCTTGCCGCAGCAGTAATGCGAGCGTTGAAATGATCCCGATCAGTTCGAGCG
>NZ_JBFREP010000268.1:0-438 GCF_052114365.1 Agrobacterium sp. MCAB5 | reverse complement strand
ACACCAGCCTCTTCAGATGAGGCGCTGTTGCGTTGGGGCGTTCGCCGCCAACAAAAACAGCGAGCGACTGGGATGCGACTTCCCTGCCCGACCTCGCTGCGTGAGGGTTCGCAGGTAAGCAAGCAACTTTCATTTTAGCTGCATCCCTGTCCAGCAAGGTCCGACAAGGAGGCGCCGATCTGGATTAACATCTGCCTTCTCGCCAAGCTCGTTCGCGCGGATCAAGTGAATAGGACCAGAATTCGGACAATTGGCGAACGGAATTTGGTCATTTTTTGATAAACGAGCCATCACTGCTATCGGCATCTGATATAAAGGCCGGTACTTGGGGGCATTCGAGCAGTGAGATTGACGGCGCTGGAAATGTAGTCGGTGTGCTGCTTGGCCGGTCTCAATATATGTCCCGTCAAGATGGCAACCGAACGAAAGGACATCAAC
>NZ_JBFREP010000267.1:0-439 GCF_052114365.1 Agrobacterium sp. MCAB5 | reverse complement strand
GCCACTGCAGGCAGGCTGATGAGCGGATCATCGCTCATTTGTCCGATGGTTTCCAGCGTCATGTATCGAGCCCGTTGAACGGCCCACTCATCGTTCTGTTCTAGCAGCAACGCACCGACGAGCCGGATGATCGCGTCATCGTTGGGAAATATGCCGACGACCTCTGTGCGTCGCTTGATCTCGCCGTTGAGGCGCTCGATGGGATTGGTCGAATGCAGTTTCGCCCAATGCTGCTTGGGAAAGCTCATGTAGGCCAGCACATCGTTCTCGGCCTCGTCCATGTGGCGCGTCATCGTTGGGAAATATGCCGACGACCTCTGTGCGTCGCTTGATCTCGCCGTTGAGGCGCTCGATGGGATTGGTCGAATGCAGTTTCGCCCAATGCTGCTTGGGAAAGCTCATGTAGGCCAGCACATCGTTCTCGGCCTCGTCCATGTGG
>NZ_JBFREP010000266.1:0-440 GCF_052114365.1 Agrobacterium sp. MCAB5 | reverse complement strand
GTTGGGCGAGGAGGCGCCGACGTCAACCGTGAAAGAACTCGTCTTCAAAGCCACACGCCCCAAGACGTTCACCGACTACATGCTTGCGAAAAACGGTGGAAAGCCTTCCAGAGCTACTTTTACGATTGTCAACGCCGCACGCAAGCTGTCGATAAGCATAAGCGAGCAGTTGTTGAGACATGCCTGCGGCAGAACGATGTACGATCTTGTCACCGCTAGGGAACACAACAAACTGAACAACAAGGTAAAGAAGCTGCCGAAACCTGACACGGCTCGAGCCAGACCCTTGACGGAAAAACTTGTTCCCACGCTGCGAGAGATACTCGAAGAAGGCGCCAAAGGTTGGCCAGGAAAATCAGGCCACTTCAACGAGAGCATGGAACGGAATGGCAAAACGCGCTCGCTTTATTGCCCCGTCATCCCGTCATTGTTCCTAGTGA
>NZ_JBFREP010000265.1:0-443 GCF_052114365.1 Agrobacterium sp. MCAB5 | reverse complement strand
GTGTCTACCAGGATCACTTGGCCACGTCGCTCCGTCGGCGAGGCGATGCTTCAGCCTCAGGCATAGAGCCGCCAAGCGCGATCAGCCGTTTGCCGGATTCCACACGCACGAGTGTCTCCAGCGCTTGCCGCACGAGAGCTGCTGTTTCCTTGGTGCCCGTGAGGGACTTGGCCCGTTCCATAAGATTGTCGTCGATATTTATGGTTGATCGCACGTTCCAGCCCCCGTAAATGAGTAGCTCATATAGCACCATTTGGTGCGAAAATCCACGACTCATCGCGTGCGGCTAACATCTTCATGTTTCACGGATGGTTGATTCGTATCCGTTCACATCAGGATTTTTGTCAATTGTTCATTCGAGTGGCATCGAATTTCTCCTTCGTAGGCGGATCCACGGTCTGAGCCCATAGCAATTACCGGCCCGGTTCTCGGGCCTATACAAC
>NZ_JBFREP010000264.1:0-446 GCF_052114365.1 Agrobacterium sp. MCAB5 | reverse complement strand
TGTCTGCGGTTTTTCCAGGGGGTGCCGCCGCATCCCGCCAATGAACCGCGCGCTTCTCAAATCGCCGCGAAGGTCGCGCATTTCACCTTTTACGCGCTGTTTTTTGCCCTGCCATTGTCGGGCATTGCGGCCTATTATTTCGGCGCGCGAGTAGCAGGAGAATTGCATTCCGGGCCGTTCAAGGGGCTGATGTGGGTGTTGATCGCCGGCCACGTCGCCGCAGTTCTGGTTCACCAGTTCTACTGGCGCACCAATGTTTTGAAGCGTATGACGCACGGCTAAAGCACTACGCTTTTCCAAAAGTGAAAACGCTCCATGTGTCTGTCTCTTCGTATTTTCTGAAGCTAAACCCGCTCGAATCGCCATTAGCGGCGGTTTGTCACGTTCCCGGATGATTGGAAATAGTGATGATGAGCCTCGCCACACAAGGCGGCAATGAGGTTATG
>NZ_JBFREP010000263.1:0-446 GCF_052114365.1 Agrobacterium sp. MCAB5 | reverse complement strand
GACAAGAACCGTGGGCTCGTAAAATGTCCCACCAAGCGGGTGCCGACGCCCTCCGGTGACGCTACGAGCTCCTCGCGCCATCGCATCTGCCACTAACGCGTCGACCTTGTTGACCGCCTTTTGATCGATGAGAGGGCCAATCTGAACGCCGGCCGAGAATCCATCACCTACCGACAAAGCTGCAACGGCCTTTGCCAACCGGTCCGCAAATGCATCGTGAATTGCCGACTGAACCAGGATCCGATTCGCACATACGCATGTTTGTCCAGCATTGCGATACTTCGACGTCAACGCTCCCTGTACCGCGGCGTCGATGTCGGCATCGTCGAAGACGATGAACGGAGCGTTTCCTCCCAGCTCCATCGAAGTGCGCTTAACCGTCGATGCGCACTGTGCGATCAACGTCTTCCCCACTGCGGTCGATCCCGTAAAGCTCAGCTTCCTGA
>NZ_JBFREP010000262.1:0-447 GCF_052114365.1 Agrobacterium sp. MCAB5 | reverse complement strand
TACTGGGACAAGACAACAGACCGGCTGATGTGGGACAAGGAGATCGAGACGCCCGTGAGCCTCATTGTCCACGGTGCTCGCGAAATCAGCAATTTCCTGCAGGAAGGGCAATATTTCTTCAGCGATATCCGACGTGATGGCGTTGCTCTCTACGAACTCGACGATAGGGAACTCGCCGAGCCGAAAAGCCTCACGGGGCAACAGGCATATGAGGTTGCCAAAAGGCATTTTTCGGCTCGCTCGAGCACTGCTGACTTCTTCGTTAAGCACGTCCTCTACGGGCTCAAAGATGGAGATTGGAAAGAGACAGCTTTCATGCTGCACCAATCCATAGAGCAGGCTTATTCCACTCTGCTTTTGACCCTCACCAACTACAGCCCTGCGAGCCATAATCTGAAATTTTTGCGAGGGCTGGCTGAAGGGCAGGATATCCGCCTTGCCGAGGCC
>NZ_JBFREP010000261.1:0-450 GCF_052114365.1 Agrobacterium sp. MCAB5 | reverse complement strand
GTGATCACATGTCAAAATCCTGCTGCATTATTCTTCCTCTTCCCAGCGCTCATTGTATTGTGATGTGAGGCAGGTAATTCTTGCGAGGTGCTCGTTCGTTTCCTGAAAGGTTCAAAAGTGACGCCGAAACTCGTGGTCGCCCTTGCTGTCGCAACTTTCTTCTCTCCGATCGCTGCCACGTCCGGCATGGCTCAGACGGTGGCCGAGGTAGACACRTCGCTTGATCAGCTTTTTGGCGAGCACGTCCGGTATCGGCAATTCTTCGACGATCTGAAAAAAGCCGTTGAAGCCGGGGACAAGGAAAAGATTGCCGGGATGGTTTATTACCCTTTCGGCGCCAGGATCAACGGTAAGATTGTCAAAATCCGCGACGCCGCGCACTTCGCCGCCGCTTACGACAACATCTTCACCGAGAAAGTTAAAAAGGCCGTCACCAATCAAACCTACGAG
>NZ_JBFREP010000260.1:0-451 GCF_052114365.1 Agrobacterium sp. MCAB5 | reverse complement strand
ATCCTGCCCGGCGTTTTCCTGCTGCGCGCCTCACGTCCGACGGCCCCGATACACACCATTTATGAGCCGAGCTTTTGTTTCGTCGCTCAGGGCCGTAAGCAGGTGTCCGCAGGTTCCCTGAGTTATACCTACGAACCGGGGGCGGCGCTTGCAGTTTCCGTCGCGTTGCCTGTGCGTGGGCAAGTGTTGGAGGCTTCTCCTTTAGAGCCCTTTCTGTGTTTGCGCATTGAGTTGAGGCAGGAACTTCTCGCTGGACTTCGCGGAAACAGCACAAGCCAATCTGACGCTAACTTTCTTCACCCTGGTATGGGTATCGTTCCGTCCTCCATCTCTCTGGAAGACGCCCTTGTCCGGACATTGGAGCTTCTCGCAGAACCGCGCGACACTAGGGTGCTTTGGCCCCTGTTAGAAAAAGAAATCAGCTATCATCTGCTGTCGGAATGCTCGAGCC
>NZ_JBFREP010000259.1:0-453 GCF_052114365.1 Agrobacterium sp. MCAB5 | reverse complement strand
GTGCTAGGCATCATCGATTTTCGGGCTATGTCGGCCGCGAGAAATTCGAATAGGGTTCCTCTTAACTGTGTCGCGGCGCCTTCGATCTTTCCAAGCTTTTTGAATAGGCTGTCGAAGTCTTCAGGCACGATGACTGATGCGGCGGCTTTGCGCAGTACGCCTGTCAGTTCGACCAGACCCTCGGCAACTTCCTGCCCAAACAAGGTAGTGGGTGTCGCCGGGATGATGCCGGAGCGCTTTGCCAGGAGGAAGGCGTTACGCGTATATCTGTCCGCTACAAAGATCTGTAGGCACGGGCCAATGTTACGCAACCTGCGTAACGTCTGACATTTATGAATGAACGGCATAATACCGCCCTCATCTATTCTCCTGCCAAGTAGCACGTCACACGCTAGGAACCCGTTTTTGCCCTCTCCGTCCTTGCTGTATTTTAAAAGTGGAGCAAGGTAGGAC
>NZ_JBFREP010000258.1:0-453 GCF_052114365.1 Agrobacterium sp. MCAB5 | reverse complement strand
CCATTCTACCTCACCTTCCTTACGGACCTTGCCCGGTGGGATCGACACGGTGAGATTGGCGAAAGCCGGGGCGAGCGCACGCTCCCCCGTGAACATCTCTCCGGGCACCGAAGATCGACTGCGCATCGTGGCAATCAGCATATCGACCTTAGGGGAGCTCGGGGACGTATCCGCCACTGGCGTCAGCACATCCTTCGGATTGCCGGCGCAGGCGCAAAGCGCTGCGAGCGTTGAAAATACAAGAAGCCGCCGAGGCCAGTTCGACCGTGCCGACGACGGCTCAACGATACGGTTTTTTCCCACGAATTTCTTCCTCAAATACCCGATCGCGCAACGGCACCACCGGTCGAACCCGGTGACACCGGAAGGCGAAAGAGAACTGAGCGTCATCTAATTCGGAAACAGGAGCGACAGCCCGACACGGGCACCCCAACCGTGCGGCCCGTTCTCCGG
>NZ_JBFREP010000257.1:0-453 GCF_052114365.1 Agrobacterium sp. MCAB5 | reverse complement strand
GCGCGGTATCGCCCACAGGTCGTAATAGTCTTTCATGCGCCCGTTGAGAACACCAAGCGCCACCATCGCCTGGAATTTCTCGGCGATCACCGTTGCAGGCGGATAGGAACGAACCTGCGGAGCGGGAAAATCTAGCAGGGCTGGATAGTCGAGCCGCTGCGTCGCATCGGCCATAGCGTCTCCGAAGCCGATGTCGATTGTAATGGGGATGCGGGTTCTTTCGAGATAGGCTGCARTCTTGAGACGAACGCCGCCATATTCCATTTCTTCTCGAATGACTGTTGCAGCGAGCGCATTGATGTCGAAGACGAGCCCGTCGTCGCTCTCAATCGCCATGATCTCCCCGAAGTCGGCGATCAGGCGGGCAGGATCTGCGTCCCCATGTCCGAGAAAGTCCGCATCCCGCGTCACCCGATTGTCGTCGGCCACCCAGACCGTGACCAACATACCGCC
>NZ_JBFREP010000256.1:0-457 GCF_052114365.1 Agrobacterium sp. MCAB5 | reverse complement strand
CATGCTGGCTGGCCTCCTCATGGCCTCGGCGATTCCCGGCGCCTTCGGGGAACGCGGGCTGATCTTCGCGCTCGCCTATGTGGCGATCCAGGTCGGGCGCACTGCCTACATCGTCTGGGAGCTTGGCCCGGATCATCCGCTTGCGGCCAACTACCGGCGCATGCTCGGCTGGGTGTCGATCGCCGCCGTCTTCTGGATCGCCGGCGCCATTGTCGAGCATGAGGCACGCATGGTGCTCTGGGCCATCGCTGTGCTTTGCGAATATGTCTCGCCGATGTTCGGTTTCCCCATGCCGGGCCTGGGCCGCTCGAAGACGAGTGACTGGACGATCGAAGGCGCTCATCTCGCCGAACGCTGCCAGCTTTTCTGCATCGTGGCACTCGGCGAGACGCTGCTGGCGACCGGCGCCACCATGGCGCGCGCAGAAAGCTGGGACGGACCCATCCTCTCGGCGTTG
>NZ_JBFREP010000255.1:0-458 GCF_052114365.1 Agrobacterium sp. MCAB5 | reverse complement strand
GCCATCTCCTCTTCGGTCGGCTCCGCCTCGCCGGCATTGTCGGCGCTGATCGCCGTAGCGGCGGCCGACGCCTCCAGTCGTAACATGATCGGGGCGAAGGATTCATGCCCAGCGAGGCGCCCGGCAAGCTCCAATGCGAAGCTCATGCGATTTCCTCCTCGTCCGCGGTCTCGTCGTCTTCGTCATCTGGAATGTCTTCAGGAGGTAGAAGACCCATTTCATTGTAGAAGTCGCGCCGAAGCTGGTTGATGTCGGGGACCGCGAGAAACGCGACAAAGCACTTCGCGGGGTCTGCGCCGTTTTTCTGTAGATGTTTAAGAGCGGCGCCGCGGAAGCGCTCGAGGTCGGATCCGAGGAGGTCGGCGAAATGATCCTCATGTTTCTCGACGGCCCCTGGACCTACCGGAATTTTGTTCGCGTAATTTTTGGAATCGGAATAGCAGACTACGCCGACATAT
>NZ_JBFREP010000254.1:0-459 GCF_052114365.1 Agrobacterium sp. MCAB5 | reverse complement strand
TCGCAAGGGCAGCCAACTTAAGCTTGAAGAAGCGTGGCGTGGATACCAGAACGCTCAGAGGCTTGCGCCTGCGTCCTGGCTTACGCTTCGGGCCAAAACGATGCTTGAATTCCAGGCCGAGGACGAAAAGGGCTTTCAGGCGTCGGTCGCAAAAGCACTCGCGGTGCTTCCTGAAAATGCCCGGGAAAGGGTCTTGATTGCCAGCCGGCTCTTTGCAGTCGGAGACTATGGGCAGGCAGAAGCGATCATCAAAACAACAATCGAACTGATGGCAGTTCCGCAACCGTCCGACTATACGTTCCTTGCGGCCAGTTATTACCAGCGCGGTGCTTTTGATGACGCATTGAAGCTACTGCAGGATCAGCAGGTTGAGGGCAGCGCATTCTACTGGTGCCTTCTGGCGGCGATCGCCGGTCAGCGCGACGATGCATCACTGGCAAAAATGGCGCTTCAATCACT
>NZ_JBFREP010000253.1:0-460 GCF_052114365.1 Agrobacterium sp. MCAB5 | reverse complement strand
GGCATTGCCAAGTTGTTTGAGTGGCCGGTTGCAGTTATCATTCGGCATGAAGATGGCTTGCTCACTACCCCGGCTGAAGGGGTTTCGCTTTCCGCGTGAGATCGTCGCCTATGCGGTCTAGGCCTACCACCGCTTTGCCCTGAGCACGGCCGACGTGGAGGATCTGCTCGCCGAGCGCGGGGTGATCGTCAGCCGGGAAACTGTTCGGCTCTGGGTCAACCGCTTTGGTCGTCATTATGCCAATTGCATTCGTAGGGATCGACCAAAGGCTGGTGACAAGTGGCACATGGATGAGGCCGTCATTACGATTGGCGGCAGGAAGTTCTGGCTCTGGCGCGCCATCGATGCCAATGGCGATGTTCTCGATATCCTGGTTCAGGCTCGCCGCAACAGCAGGGCCGCCAGACGCTTCTTCTCCAGGCTGGTCAGGCAGTTTGGTCAGCCGCGCGTGGTCGTGACG
>NZ_JBFREP010000252.1:0-460 GCF_052114365.1 Agrobacterium sp. MCAB5 | reverse complement strand
GCACCGGCCCGTTTGGGGCTGCCGTGGCGAGCTTCAAGATAGCGGTCGATGGCAAGAGCGCCCATTCTGCTAGTCCTCAGGCTGGCGTTGACGCGCTGCTTCCCGCCGCCAACATCCTCATTGCCCTGCAAACCGTTATTGCGCGCAACGTCCACCCGCTCAAAAGCGGCGTGATCTCCTTCGGATCGTTTCAAGGCGGAAAGCCCGGAGGAACGTTTGTCGGATCGAGCGAGCTGCGTGGCCTAGCCCGCTGGTTCGAACCGGAGGTTCGAGACACCATGCATCGACGTATTATCGACATTTCGGAGGGTATCGCTGCGTCCTACGGGGCGACTGCAACATTGACATTCAGAAACCTGTATCCCGCAGTGGTCAATCATCCAGCCGAAACAGCGTTGGTTGTGAAGGTTGCCCGTACCGTTATGGGAGAGGATTCCGTCGATCCCGACCACTCGCAGCT
>NZ_JBFREP010000251.1:0-461 GCF_052114365.1 Agrobacterium sp. MCAB5 | reverse complement strand
GTGGAAAGGTCCAAACTTTGCCTTGTCGCGATCGGGAAGGGTTGTCGACGTCGGCGGGAGGGCCGATTTTAATTGGGAGGAACGACCTTGAACGAATATGACCCCCTCAAGGGTATGAACCGTCGCACGCTTATGGGCTACGGCGCAGCAATGATCGCGGCGCAACCGCTACTGTCCGGTTTTGCCCGGGCAAACGCCTATCCAAGCGAAACCATCAATTACATCGTCGCTTTCGGCGTCGGCGGCGGTAGCGATATCGTTGCCCGCACAATGGCCAAGGTGATCAACGAAAAGAACCTCGTCCCGGTAAAGATCTTGGTTGAAAACAGACCAGGCGGCTCGGGTGCAGTCGGCTATTCCTATATCAGCTCCCGCAAGGGAAACCCGTATTATTTGGGAGGAGTCGGCGTCAGCTTCTTTACAACGCCGCTGCTTGGCAAGATGCCGCTGAGCTACAAGGA
>NZ_JBFREP010000250.1:0-462 GCF_052114365.1 Agrobacterium sp. MCAB5 | reverse complement strand
GTGTAGGAATGATCACGCTGGACCGAGTGACGAAGTATTATAAGACGGCGGCGCACCGACGTTACATTCTTCGTGATCAGACTATGCACTTCGAGGCGGGCCGTTCCTATGGGCTGCTTGGCGTGAACGGTGCCGGCAAATCAACGACGATGCGGTTGATATCGGGTGCTGAACTGCCGAATTCCGGTCGCATAAAGCGGAACGTTCGAGTATCGTGGCCACTTGGCTTTGCCAATGGCTTGAACAACCAATTGAGCGGTAAGGAAAACCTCAAATTCGTCGCGAGGGCCTATGGGGAGGATTTCCGCCGTGTCCTTAGGTTCGTTGCGGACTTTGCCGAGATCGGAAGTTATCTTAACGAGCCTCTCAGAACCTATTCTTCGGGCATGATGGCGCGGTTTGCCTTTGGTCTCTCAATGGCGATTGAATTCGATTGCTACCTGGTTGATGAGATCACTGCGG
>NZ_JBFREP010000249.1:0-463 GCF_052114365.1 Agrobacterium sp. MCAB5 | reverse complement strand
GGTCGAACATAAATGCGATCGGTGGAAATTGATTTCTTACGAGCATCTTTTGTACGCTCAGGAAACCCTCATCCAAGACATCAGAGTGCCAAGAGCGGAAAGGCTCAACTCTATCGATTGTAATTTCGTTCCCGTACACCGTCTCGTAAACGGTGTTGACACGGCATGCGATCCCCTTGATCGAGGGAAACATCGAGGCTTTCTGGGTTATGGCAGCAACCATGGAGGACATGAATTCCGGAGACCAGCTGTCGTCGTCATCGTGGATGACAGCATATTGCGTGCCGAGCTTCGCGATACCTGCATTGGAGGCAGCCTCCATCCCCAGAGAGTTGGGATGATGGATAATCTGAACTCTGGCATCCCCCTCAAAAATTTCACTTACCAGCCAGTCAACGTCCTCTGTGCCGCCGCCGTCGTTTACTACAATCAACTGCCAGTTTTCATGTGTCTGATGCTGCAC
>NZ_JBFREP010000248.1:0-465 GCF_052114365.1 Agrobacterium sp. MCAB5 | reverse complement strand
ATATCGGGCCATCCGTGCTCTTTCTTGCAGAGGCTAAGAACTTCGTTGATGGCCCCAGCATCAAGAGCCCCGCCGGTTACAATTCGCCGAAGTGCATCGCGCTGCCACATCGGCCGACCTTGCGACCAACCCAGTATCGTTTCGAGCACAGTTTTCGGTGGGGCAAATTGATGCATGTTTAAAGCTTTACTTGAAGGTGTTCTGCAACAATAGCAGCACGCCGCAACCTGTACTAGCACACAAAAAGTTCAGCCTCCCCGGTGGGCCGGTCATCGCACTGCCGAATAGCGATTAATCTCTTGGTTCTGCCATCAGTCAGCTAAGCCGCCTGCGGGTGTACCAGGCGCACTGTTCGGCGCGACCTTGCCGCCACCTTCCGTTCCCGCCTTCGAACCGCCAGCGCCGTCAGAGGAACCGCCGCCCTCGTCATCGTCGCTTTCCGTCGATGATTTGCCATCGTAGAGC
>NZ_JBFREP010000247.1:0-467 GCF_052114365.1 Agrobacterium sp. MCAB5 | reverse complement strand
GCCCGATACAGGGCGGTGTTGATGGCGCGGGAGTTGCAAGTGGTCCCCGCGAGGTCGAAGTGTCATGAGTTGGAGCGGTATCGCGCGGCGGGTTCGGAGTTGCTAAAGCCTGCGGCCAAGACGCCACGCGCCTGCTCGAAGGCATCCCATGCGGCGACGTCGGGCACGGGCGGGATCGTCACCAGCTCCTTCCGGTCAAACCCGATCAGCGCCGCGTCGACGAGGTCTTCCACTTCCATCAGGTTCTGGACACGGTTGATGTCACCTCCTGCCCGCTCGAAGATTTCCGTACGTGTCGCGGCGGGCAGGACAGCCTGGACGTATACGCCCTTGGAAGAGACTTCTGCGGCTAGGCTCTGCGACATGGTCAGCACATAGGACTTGGTGGCGGCATAGATGCCGTGGGAATATTCGGGTAAAAGCGCCAGCACCGAGGCGATGTTGACGATCGACCCGCTGCCCCGCTC
>NZ_JBFREP010000246.1:0-468 GCF_052114365.1 Agrobacterium sp. MCAB5 | reverse complement strand
GCTCGATGTCCGCTGCTGACACATTCTCTACCGCAAGTTCAGCAGCAAGGCCCTCAAGAGCAGTACGTATCACTTTTATCTGTACATAACGATCTTGACTGAGTTCCGGGACAACGACAAACCGGCCCGAACGGAGTTCGAATGCCTGCTCGCTCACAAGACGCAAGCACGCTTCACGCACAGGGGTGACACTCGTGCCGAGCCTTTCCGCGAGCTCTTGCATCAAAAGCCGCTCGCCGGGAGCAAAACTCCCCACAATCAAACCCTCACGCAGCTTGGTATAAATCCTGGCAGACAGGCTCCCCATCTCCCCCGGCTGCATGTCCATAACACTCATCGTCTCAACTCCTAATCCCTACTGCTTGCATACCTGAACCGGACGCCACGACCAACCACTTATATCTTATAATCCAGCCGTGCACGTTAGATGACGAATTTTATTCCAAATCCAACAAAGCAGTTGTCAAC
>NZ_JBFREP010000245.1:0-468 GCF_052114365.1 Agrobacterium sp. MCAB5 | reverse complement strand
CAGTATAATAGTTGCGGGAGACGCCCAACACTTCTGCACGTCCCGCAAAGTCCTATTTTGCGTTGCCACTATCTCGGCTTGATTGTACTCTTCGCCCTCTAGTTGACTACGGAGGAGCTAATGAATGCGTTTGATCAAGATGGCGAAACGAGCCGCCCAGCATTAACGTGGGTGGACGGAGCAACCTTTTCCGTCGGTGGTCACACAATCACGATGGATTACGAGTATGGCGGCAGCAAGCGTGAATCCGGTCAATCCGATTTCACAATGATGAAATCAAGAACCTTTCTCGATCAATATCTCGCCCATGAGGGCGAAGACTTTCAGCGGATTTTCGAACTCGGCGTATATCAGGGCGGCTCATTTGTGTTCCTGAACGAAGTGTTTAAGCCAAGCAAAATCGCTGCCGTCGAGCTGTCCGAAGTGCCGATCCCCGCGCTCGACACGTACATTGATGCCCAACAGGGG
>NZ_JBFREP010000244.1:0-469 GCF_052114365.1 Agrobacterium sp. MCAB5 | reverse complement strand
AAAATGTCACTCTCGAGATGCTTGGTCGCGCCAAGAAGGTAGCGATCGAGAAGGAAAACACCACCATCATCGATGGGGTCGGCTCCAAGGGCGAGATCGATAGCCGCGTCGCGCAAATCCGCGCCCAGATCGAGGAGACCACCTCAGACTACGACCGTGAAAAGCTGCAGGAACGTCTTGCCAAGCTCGCCGRCGGCGTTGCTGTCATCCGTGTCGGCGGATCGACCGAAGTCGAGGTGAAGGAGAAGAAAGATCGCGTCGATGACGCCCTACATGCGACCCGTGCCGCTGTCGAGGAAGGAATCCTGCCAGGCGGCGGTGTTGCCCTGCTGCGCGCGGTGAAGGCCTTGGACGGTCTGCCGACAGCCAACGACGATCAGTGGGTTGGGATCGACATCGTCCGCCGGGCGATCGAGGCGCCCGTTCGCCAGATCGCCGAGAATGCAGGGGCCGAAGGTTCGATCGTCGT
>NZ_JBFREP010000243.1:0-469 GCF_052114365.1 Agrobacterium sp. MCAB5 | reverse complement strand
GTGTAATCCTGATCGACTTCCTGCATCGCGCCGAGGCAGTAGCGCGTGTAAGGCTGCTCCTTCGCCCGTTTTTGCCAGCCTTCTTCGAGATAGCTTTTCCTCAGAACGTCGGCGGCGGCGTCTTGAGTGACCATCCCAAGCCGGTCCACGCCAGAGCGACGAGTGCGGAGCTGGTTCAAGCGTTTGTTGATATCTCTAGCCATTGTGGATCTTCTCCAGCTTCATCGTACCGAACGTGTACCTACCGTGGCCGTTGAAGTATTCGCCGTCTCCAGCCATCAAATCCTTGTCGAACACGATCTCGGCGAAACCCCTATGCGCACTGAGTTCGGTCTCTCCGATCCTCGGATCGTTGCTATAGCTGTAGAAGACACGCCATCCTTCCGCCTCATCCTTGACCAGTGCCGCGCTTTTGCTGTTGGAGGCAGAGGTATTGGTTTTCAATCGGATGCGAATCTTATCCCATGAT
>NZ_JBFREP010000242.1:0-470 GCF_052114365.1 Agrobacterium sp. MCAB5 | reverse complement strand
GGGTATATCCTCGCGGAGGAACTCCTTTGCCAGTGCCATACGCCATCCCGTCGCGTATTCCATCGGTGCTACACCAACTTCCTTGCGGAAACGATCGAAGAAGGTCGAGCGAGACATGGTAGCCTCCTGAGCAAGCGTCTCCACCGTCACGCTACGACCCGGATCTGCGTGTATCCGGCGCAAGGTCGGCGCCAGCAGCGGATCGGCCATGCCACGCAGGAGACCCGGCGGCGCTTTGGCGCTTGCTGCCGATCGTAACGCGTCGATTAACAACACATCGAGCAATCGGTGGAGGACCATTTCGCGCGCGGCACGATCAGCCCTCGTCTCCTCGTTGATCATTCGGACGAGAGCGATCAGTCGCTCTTCACCATGAACATGGATGACTTCCGGCAGCAGAGATACGAGAAGGGCTTTGTCATCCGAGCCGAAAGTGCAATGCCCGACCAGTGCCTTGATCTCCGCCGACG
>NZ_JBFREP010000241.1:0-470 GCF_052114365.1 Agrobacterium sp. MCAB5 | reverse complement strand
GGTTAGACATCTTGCCACGCGCACCATAACGGGCGTTCACAAGGCGCGGCCAGCTCATCTGCACGGCAATGAAGGCTTTGAAGTGGTCGGCGCCGACACCGGCCTTGGAGAGGATCTGCGTCAGCTGTTGCGGGTTCATCTTGTTGTTTGCAGCAAAGCGCGCAAAAGCCGCATCGACTTCTTGGGTGCTGACCGACATTTTCACACGGCCGATTTCTTCGCGCTTTAGCGCCTCATCAACCAGCTGCTCGCGTGCCTTTTCGGCGAGATTGCCGGATTGACGCTGCAACTTCAGAAAGGCGACACGCCTGGCAATATCGTCGTTGGTGATGGGGGTCTTGTTGACGACGATCTTGACCGTGCTGTCGGCGAAGGCCTGGCTGGCAAAGGGCGCAACGGCCATGGGAACGGCGAATATCGCAAAGGCGAAAGCTGGGAACGGCGAATATCGCAAAGGCGAAAGCAGCGCC
>NZ_JBFREP010000240.1:0-472 GCF_052114365.1 Agrobacterium sp. MCAB5 | reverse complement strand
CGACCAGGATGCCCTGATTACCGCCGTGGCGGGGACCAATCCCCGGACCGTGGTCATTCTTCAATCCGGCGGCGCCGTAGCCATGCCCTGGCTCGACGCCGTTCCTGCAGTTCTGGCGGCGTTCTACGCCGGATCGGGGGGAGCCGAGGCAATTGCGGGTGTCCTGTTTGGGCGTGTTAATCCGTCCGGGCATCTTCCCATTACCTTTCCCCGCGACATCGGACAGCTTCCCCACCCTGAACAACAGGATCCCCGCACCACGACCTCCAACCCGGGCATGCCGATCAAAGGCGACGTCTTCGACATCGACTACAACGTCGAGGGTCCTGATGTCGGATATAGGTGGTACGCGCGTGAGGGGCTGACGCCGCTGTTCCCATTCGGACACGGACTGAGCTACACCAGTTTCACCTATTCGAACCTTCAGGCGCATTATCAGGACGGCACCCTGGTCGTAACGGTGATGGTCGCC
>NZ_JBFREP010000239.1:0-473 GCF_052114365.1 Agrobacterium sp. MCAB5 | reverse complement strand
GAGCGGGCAGACGTTTCCGCAACGCGTCCTGTATCTAGGTCAAATGTTGGGCCTGCGGCTCGACCCAGGCCATCTGGACGCACCGCTTACATCGGAGCAATTGGCCTCCGCTCGTCCGTCGCCCGGCGACCCTCGTTCGGCGCACGCCCTCAAGATCGCACGTGAAGGCTGGATCCTGCGCGACGTTCTCGCCCATGGAGTGATCGATTATCACCCAGCGATCGTCGGCCCGGCCGTTGAAACCGCCGATCATATGCAGGAATGGTTCGAAGCCGGCGCCGCTGATGGCTTCTGGCTGTCGCCTGACGTGTTTGAGGACGGAATCGATGCGTTCGTCGACGGCGTGGTTCCGATACTCCAGGAGCGCGGACTTTTTCATTGGGATTATGAGGGCACGACGCTGCGAGATCATCTCGACGCGCCCGCTCAATACGGGCTCGACCCGCGGGTCATTGGCTGAAAGATCTTTCCGG
>NZ_JBFREP010000238.1:0-473 GCF_052114365.1 Agrobacterium sp. MCAB5 | reverse complement strand
ACGCTACACGGTTCTCTCCGGGTGAGAGTTCTCGAGGCACTCCAATTTTCATATCTTCTCCAGAAAATAAGGAACTACAGGATTTTTGAAACAATGGTGGCGAGCGGCAGCCTTCGGTGCTGGCAACCGTTGCAGAACGGCGCCGTTGGTCGCGGTCGGTTTGGCTTTTTCTCGTGAGGACGCCAACAACGACACACGACGTGTTGGCTGTCCCCATTTATGGGCGTCGGAGGGTCATCCTGCAGTCCATCCACCATCGAGTAGCAGGGCACTGCCGGTCATCATTAATGAAGCGTCAGATGCTAGAAAGATTGCCGCGCCTACGATGTCTTCTTCTTTAGCCAAGCGGCCGAGTTTGATCTTTGAAAGCACGGATTCGCGGAATGCTGGATCCTCGAAGTAGGATTTAGTCATTGGTGTTTCGATAAACGTTGGGCAAATCGTATTCACTCGAATGCGACGTGGCCCCAGTT
>NZ_JBFREP010000237.1:0-474 GCF_052114365.1 Agrobacterium sp. MCAB5 | reverse complement strand
GTCCTCTCCTGGAGCGATTTGGCTTTGAGATTGGCTCCCCTGTTGGCGAAGGCAGGCGCTCAGCTGCACACATGCTCGCCACAACCACTTTCAATCGGGCATTGAGATCTTCCTCAGCACAACGTGAAAAATTCAAGAAATACTTCGACGGGCATTTCTTGCCCGGCGAAAAAACTGGTTTGGTCGACATCGGCTGGAACGGTAACATTCAGCGGTATCTCATCAGCGCGCTCGATAGCCGCTATATGAAGGACCAGTTCATAGGGCTTTATCTGGGGCTGCATTCATCGGCGCAATCGAACAGGGATAGAGGGCTTGTTCTGGAGGGCTGGATGTCGGATTTCGGACGCGTTTCACGTGTACAGGAGTACCTGCAATCAGGGGGCGCGGAGTTGCTTGAGTTCGCCCTCACATCCGATCACGGCACCGCGCTTGGTTTCACCGAAAACAATGAAGGAAACGTCGTGCCTATTC
>NZ_JBFREP010000236.1:0-477 GCF_052114365.1 Agrobacterium sp. MCAB5 | reverse complement strand
TCATAGACTGGGGCGAGTGCCGGCTTGTTGCCCTTCCCATAATAAATCAGCGACCAATTCTTGAGGTGCATGTCGCCATTTCCTGTCAGGACTGCCAAAGCCAGTCGTCGGACGAACTCGAGGGCTGAAGCTGAAGAAACGGCGACCCCAATAGCCACAGCGATATCATGATATGAGGCCCCCTCATATTTTCGAGACGGATAGACGCCGAATACCTGTGCGAAATCTTCGATATGGATGCGTTCACCACCGGCAACGCGATCGAAACGTTTGACGAGGAGGACTTTGCCGTCGGACAATGTCTCAAACTCCTCCGGGATACCCTCGAACTGCGATTGTTCCACGAGCTCGCGTTCCGGCACGTCCATACCAATCGCTTCGGCCAATGCGAGATTTGCAAATTCGTTTTCCGAGACACCGGGAAATGATGTCGATGGAAACTTGGCGATATATGAACCCTGCTCGTCGCCTAAGGGG
>NZ_JBFREP010000235.1:0-478 GCF_052114365.1 Agrobacterium sp. MCAB5 | reverse complement strand
ATGCGCGGATCAGCGTTTCGCCATCGATACGGTCGGTCTTCGCCCGGCGATGCCGGCGCGGCATGGCAATTGATGCGGCTTCTACAATGTGGCTCTCGATCCAAGCCTCCTTGCTGAGCACTCGTCCCAGCCAGAAGCCATCCAGCCCGGCCTCCTGGATCACCACCAGTGGGTAAACTATGTTCTTTCGCCGAGTGGCTTTCTGACGAAGCGCTGCAAAGCATGCGAACAAGCCGGCAATATCCCCTCCAGTAACGGAGTGGCGGGACATCTTCTCGCTGCCAGGGGACAGAGTTGTCACCAGCCAGGTCGATTTACTCAATTCCAACGAGACGAATATTGCGCCAAGATCGACGGGAGTAGTGATCTGCGATTGAGTTTGATCTGCTGTTATCGGCATGATTGGCCTCCAGAGAGTTTTCTAGCGACCTCACTCTGCCATGGTGCAGGCCGCTACTCACCCCTGATGGGATCTCAA
>NZ_JBFREP010000234.1:0-478 GCF_052114365.1 Agrobacterium sp. MCAB5 | reverse complement strand
GAGTTGTCGGGTTTCTTGTACCAGATTGCTGTGATCTTACCGTCGTCTCCTGCTTCGATCTTGTAGACGGGCGAATTGTCGAACAGCCGGGCACCGTGGCGCTCGGCCACATCGATATGCATTGAACCGTCATATTTGGCTCCAATCGGACAGACGGGATTGCAGTTGTTGTTGCCAGCGCAGGCCGGGCGGTTGCCATAGGGGCGCGAGGCACGGCCATGCGGTTCCAGCACAGGATTGAAGCCGCCCACTGCAAGCTTTTCCGCCAGCGTATCGAACATGTAGCTCGAGTTCAGCTGCTTCATCGGGAAAGGCATCGAACGCGGCGGCATTGGGCCACCGCCCTGGCCGCTCTCATCCTGCCCGTCCGTGCCGGTCACGCCGAGTTCGAGTTCAGCCTTGTTGTAATATTGCTCGAGATCGTCGTAACCGATCGGCCAGTCCCGACCACGACCGTACAGCGTCTGGATCTTGAAGT
>NZ_JBFREP010000233.1:0-480 GCF_052114365.1 Agrobacterium sp. MCAB5 | reverse complement strand
CTTCTGGAACACTTGAGCCGGGGCGTGATCGGTTTGATCGGTCTCTGGATGATCTGGAGAGGTCTGCGTTCCACTAGCCACAACCATAGGTCCCAGGAGGGCGCAGGCTTTGGCTTCGTGGCCGGTCTTATTCCCTGTCCGCTGACCCTGTTCGTCATGACCTATGCAACCGCGCGCGGGGTGCCCGCCCCAGGACTGCTGTTTGCCGTCCTCATGTTGGGCGGCGTAGCGTTGACGCTGTCTGTCGTCGCGCTTCTGGCTGTTTCCTTCAGGAAAGTCTTCTACCGGCTGTTCAGCCGCAATCAGCAGAGGCTCGACAAATTGTCACGTGTGCTGGAGATCACCGTCGGACTCGGCATGGTCGCAGTTGCGACAATGACCCTCGCGTAAGACGGCTGCCGCTCAAAGCGTTGCAGGTGCTATGACGTACGGCTCTCATTTGACGGAGGCGGGTGTAGCGCGGCAATCAGGATGAGACGC
>NZ_JBFREP010000232.1:0-480 GCF_052114365.1 Agrobacterium sp. MCAB5 | reverse complement strand
CCACATTCATTTTCCTATTGACGAAACGCCAGTGCCTGCGCTTAATGGAAACGTTCTCAGAGAACGTTTCCAGCGGTGTCCGTAGGAGGATCGGCCGCGTGGGAGGAGGAAAAATTTTGACACTGAAAAGCAATCTGGCGTCAGCTATGACGCCCATAGGCCTCTCTGCGCTGTCGACTGAAGGATTGAGTAAATCTTACGGTGCGACAGTGGCGCTGGAGGCTGCAAATATAGCCCTCCAACCGGGCGAGGTTCACGCTCTCCTGGGCGAGAACGGAGCTGGAAAATCGACGCTCGTCAAAATTCTGACCGGTGCCGTGCGGCCAGATCGCGGAAACATGGCGTTGCATGGCTCGCGCTACGCGCCGTCATCGATAAACGAAGCTCGCGCATGTGGTGTCGCAACCGCTTTTCAAGAGCTCAGCCTGGTCCCCAATCTCACGGTTGCCCAGAACTTGCTGCTGCCGCGCTTGCCAAAGC
>NZ_JBFREP010000231.1:0-481 GCF_052114365.1 Agrobacterium sp. MCAB5 | reverse complement strand
CCCTCGAGTTCCCGCATATAGAAAAGCTAATCGAGGAGAACCAGTTCGATACCATCTATCACGAGCACTTTTCCTACTTCTCATTGCTGACCATAGAAAAAATGGCCCGCCGTCATGGGCTCAAGGTTTTCGATGTCGAAGAGATCCCCACACATGGCGGTTCGCTGCGGGTCTTTTTCTCGCACCAAGACGGCAATTTTCCGCGTGAAGCCCGCGTGGATAGCCTTCTGGCACGGGAGTTGAACGCCGGGCTCGACAAGATCGAGACCTATACGGCATTCTCCGAAGCCGTGCGCCAGACCAAGCGAAACCTCCTGTCTTTCCTCATCCGCCTCAAGGAGATGCGCAAATCGATCTGCGCCTATGGCGCACCGGGAAAGGGCAACACTCTGCTGAATTATTGCGGTATCGGCACCGATTTCATCGATTTTGCAGTAGATCGCAATCCTTACAAACATGGTCGCCTCACGCCGGGAATGCA
>NZ_JBFREP010000230.1:0-481 GCF_052114365.1 Agrobacterium sp. MCAB5 | reverse complement strand
CCTCCGCTCCTCTCCGTCATGAGCCGCATCGCGATCCGCCTAAAGGGCGCACTCATGGTGAACTGGATCATGGATCTTTTTCCCGAGACCGCAATCGAGCTTGGATTTTTCAGGAAACGTGCACGGTGGCTTGCGCCATGGCTGACGCAGGCGCGCAACTGGTCTCTGCGATCCCCCGGCATGGTTGTCTGCCCTACCGACAAGATGGCAGAATTCCTCTTCACGCAAGGGCTTGCAAAGGATCGCGTCAGCGTCCTGCATCACTGGTCGGATGGGGAGGAAATCTATCCTGTCCTACCCCAAGATAACAGCCTGCGGAAGGCGTGGGGACTGCAGGATGTGTTTGTCGTCGGCTATTCAGGAAACTTCGGGCGGGCGCATGAGTTCGGCACTATGCTGGCAGCGGCGAAAGGTCTCGAGCACCGGCAGGATATCCGGTTCCTTCTCATTGGCGGCGGACACCAGCACGCCTAGCACGCCT
>NZ_JBFREP010000229.1:0-482 GCF_052114365.1 Agrobacterium sp. MCAB5 | reverse complement strand
CAATTGGAGCGATTGTGAAGTGATGGGAAGATGAAATATTCGTTAGCTATATCAATGTGATAGGAGTTATTCGTGAGAACCTTCATTCGTCTACCCGAAGTAAAAAAAGCTACTGGCCTTTCAACTTCAACGATCTACGAGGGCATCCGCGATGGATGGTTTCCCAAGCCTGTTAAGATGGGGCCGCGAGCCATCGCGTGGGACATTGACGTCATTAGCGCATGGCAAGATGAACGCATCGAGAAGAGTGCTTGATTTGGAAAGCATTCAATCGCGCGCCCATGGCGAGCGCCTTTCACCCTGAGAAACATCGGCGCACTCAAGCATATCGCAGCCATACACTTGGTTGGTCTTAGGGTGGGCAGCATTACTTGAAATCAAATCTACCCATTCCGGTGCGTCAACCGAACGGCATCACCGTGCTTACGGACTCGACTCACGCCGGAGCTTTTGACCGCCGGGCACAGCGCCCTCCCGTCCGC
>NZ_JBFREP010000228.1:0-483 GCF_052114365.1 Agrobacterium sp. MCAB5 | reverse complement strand
GCTCAGTCCAAGCCCTTGAGACCGGTTAAGCTGCCGTCTCAGCGCGTCGTCATGGCTTAGCTCAGCATGGCGTGTACGATGCACCATGCGGGCGATTGTGTTGATCTGCTCGGCCCGCTTTGCGAGCTCCGGGCGTGCCTCGAGTTCCTTGGCGAATCTGCGAGGATCAGAACTACCAAACCGCCGCGTGAGCGCTTCGGCGACAATCTTGGCCTCCTCAAGCGCGGCACGGCCCTCAGGCGACGATCGCAGCTCTTTGATGAACTTGCTCCGCTTCTCGACCGGCATCTTCTCCACCTTGGCAATGATCTCGGCGCTGCGCGGCGTGAGGCCGGGAACCTCGATCACATCACGCTGCTCACGCTGCCATTGTTCGCTTTGACGTTCTTCGCCAAGCCGGCGCTCCCATGCCTCGGAGACGTAGCCGATATGGGCAGAAAGAGACCTGGCATATTGCAGCGCCTCTTTCCGCTCCTTGTTATT
>NZ_JBFREP010000227.1:0-484 GCF_052114365.1 Agrobacterium sp. MCAB5 | reverse complement strand
CTGTCGCGCGACCGCGCCAGCAATCGCTGATAAATTCCGCCCCATCTGTTTCAGGATGAGGCTGAATCTTTTCAGGGGTTTGGGGCTGTAATTTCAGAATGCGACTCATTGATTATTACGCTCGGCAACGCGATGACCTGATCGCCGGCGCGGATGCTGCTCTGGCGATGGGTGATGGCGATGATGGTAATATCGCTGTCGACCCGTCTTAGCTGATCCATGATTTCGCGCTCCGTTTCCTCGTCCAGCGCCGAGCTTGCCTCATCGAGGAGCAGAATGGATGGTTCGCCATAAAGCGCGCGGGCAATCGCCACCCGCTGGCGCTCGCCGCCGGAGAGTTTCAGCCCCCTTTCGCCGACGACGGTATCGAACCCTTCCGGCATTGCCTGAATCCGGTCGAGTATGGCGGCGCGCTCTGCGGAGCGGCGCAGCCTTTCCTCGTCTAGCACCCGCCCGAGCACGATATTGCTGCGCAGTGTATCGT
>NZ_JBFREP010000226.1:0-484 GCF_052114365.1 Agrobacterium sp. MCAB5 | reverse complement strand
CATGGATACGAAGGAGCGAGCCTTGCCTTGATCGGCAAGGCCACCGGTCTTGGCAAGGGCAGCCTCTACCACTTCTTCCCGAATGGGAAGGAGGAAATGGTCCAGGCTGTGCTCGTCGAAATCGAGCAATGGTTTGAAAATTCCGTCTATTCTCCCCTGCGAGACGGAGACGATGCCGATGCCGCGATCACGGCGATGCTCGATGAAACCGCGAAATACTTCAGGTCGGGCAGGCGCGTCTGTCTCGTCGGCGCTTTGGCTGTTACCAACACCCGAGACCTATTCGCCCAAGCCATCCGAGGTTACTTCGTCGCCTGGGTGGACGCTCTGCAGGCAGCGCTCGTCCGGCAGGGCCGCGACCCTGAGCGGGCGCGCATCCTCTCGGAAGACGCCGTTCTCTCTATCCAGGGCGCGATCGTCCTCTCCCGGGCGCTCGACGATCCCGCCGTCTTCCAGCGCGCAATCGATCAACTCCATGCTCGAT
>NZ_JBFREP010000225.1:0-486 GCF_052114365.1 Agrobacterium sp. MCAB5 | reverse complement strand
AGTGTGAACTATGAGCAACTTCACAAGCTGACCCATATGATGACCCGCGACGCTGCGGAAGTCCTCAAGATGTTTCGAAATATGGTGTTCAATGTCTATGCCAGAAATCGCGACGACCATGCTAAAAACCATGCATTTCTTATGGACGGGAATGGTAGGTGGTCTCTGGCACCCGCATACGATCTTACGTTTTCGTCCGGGCCAGGCGGTGAGCACATCGCTGCAATAGCCGGGGAAGGTAGAACCCCCGGCATGTCTCACCTTTTGGCGGTCTCCAAAGCGGCTTCGATCCCGGATCAATATGCCAAGGAGGTTATAGAGCAGATTCGAGAGGCCGTAGATCGGTGGCCCCAGTTTGCGGAAGAAGTTCGGCTATCCAGATCCCGTACTGCTGAACTCGACAAATTCCTGAATGGTAATCGGCTGGCTGATCGGCAATTTTAGTGGCCCTTGGCGGCGCTCATCGGTTTAGGTGAACGTCAAGCC
>NZ_JBFREP010000224.1:0-487 GCF_052114365.1 Agrobacterium sp. MCAB5 | reverse complement strand
CTCCAGAGCATCCTTGACGCAGCCATGCAGGCTGTCGGTCTGCGAGATCACCGCATGTTGTGCGGCCAAATAGGCATCCATGCTCACCGGGTTGGTAAGCGTTAGCAATTGCGGATTGAAACAGCACAAGACGCTGGATTGATAAAGCGGTTCGCAATGGTGCCGTGAATCCGGGAGATAGCTGCATCCCACAGACAGGTCGACGACGCCTGAATCCAGCATCGACTCGATCTCCAGTGCATCGCCGCCACGAGCCAGAATACGAATGCCCGGCGCGATATCGCGCAACCGAGCGGTCAGGTCAGGCAGCAACAATAGTTCCACCTCGCTGGACAGCCCCAGCCTGAATGTACGCCGCTCGGTTGCCGGATCGAAGGCATCCGTCATCAACATCGCCGCTTGCGCCTGTCGCAGAGCCTGCCGCACCGGGCCAGACAAATTGAGCGCCCGCGCCGTCGGCTTCATCACCTGCCCGACACGGATGAAC
>NZ_JBFREP010000223.1:0-493 GCF_052114365.1 Agrobacterium sp. MCAB5 | reverse complement strand
GGCGTGATGAAGACGGTTGCTGACAGCCCGGAATGGCGGAGCCAGTATCTTGATCGCTTCAACGAAATTCCGTTGTTCCTCAACAGCAAGGAATTCGGCGAGGAGATCGTCGCGACATCACAGCGATACGAGACTTTGATGCGCGAACTCGGCCTGATCAAATGACACAGGTGCCCCTGGTACCACCCGGGGGCGCCACCCCATCACAGGCTCCATAGCGCCGGGCTTAGGAGAAATAGCAGATGATACCTCTACGTTCATTCGATCTCGGTCTTTCGGTCATCTTCGCCCTGCTTGGCATCTATATTACCTGGCAGGGCACCACGTTCGGCTACCAGGACGGCTCTGTGCCGGCGGCCGGCTTCTTTCCGGTTTGGATCGGAGCCGGACTTGCGCTCTTCTCGGTGCTCAACCTCGTCAAGGTCCTTAAGCGGTCGGGCCTGCTCGGCAGCGTCGAAACGAGGGAAGTCGTCCGGGTGGGGCTGGTCAGCCT
>NZ_JBFREP010000222.1:0-493 GCF_052114365.1 Agrobacterium sp. MCAB5 | reverse complement strand
CTTCTCTCCTGACTAGACGTCTAAACGTTTTGTTGATTTTCTCCTCAGTCCAGTTCCTGATGCTTTGGAGGTCCAGCCCCTGAAGATCGGCAATCAACTGCATCTTTTTTTCTAGGGAGTAGTCGTCGAAACGCGGAATATATTTCGACTTCGCCATGTTGAAGCGTATCTCATGATAGGCCTTCACGAAAGTTTTTGGTCTACCGGGCCCAGGCATGTTGAGCCTTTTCCATAGGCGCCAGACGAAGCCGTCAAGCCTCTTGAGTTGCCTGACGTCCTGCGTCATCGAAAAGAAAAACATCCAGCCGTAACGCTTGTCGTTGAGAATGCAGCCAGTGATCTTCAGATTAAGCTTCGCAAGCAGGCGCTTCTGGTTCGCGTTGTACTTGGCGCTTGTCATTAACGACATGATTGTTGTCATCATTCGTTTATAAGAGCTTTTCCGCACTGACACGAGCTGCGGCGTGATATGATAACCGAGATAGTCGACGCC
>NZ_JBFREP010000221.1:0-493 GCF_052114365.1 Agrobacterium sp. MCAB5 | reverse complement strand
GCTTTGGACAACGGCTCGCGGTCGCTGCAGCACAGCGGGGCGATCAGGTTGTCGCTACTGCCCGAAACGTCAACTCGATCGAAGACATGGCTCGGCCATTCGACGGCCGTATGATCACCTTGCCGCTCGACGTGACAGATGCGGCGGCGGCAAATACCGCGGTCGCAAAGGCCGTCGAGACATTTGGGGGTTTTGACGTGCTGGTGAACAATGCCGGCTACGGACTGTTTGGGGCGCTCGAGGAGGGCACGCCCGAAGAATATCGACCGATGTTCGAGGTGAACGTTTTCGGTCTTATCGAAACCACCAGGGCAGCCTTGCCTGCACTGCGACGTTCGGGCGGAGTGATCGTCAACATGTCTTCTGGCGCAGGGATCGCGGGCAGTGGCGGCGCAGCATATTACAATGCAGCCAAGTTTGCGGTTGAAGGGGTTTCCGAAGCACTCTCCGGCGAGCTGAAGCCGTTCGGCATCCGAGTGCTGATCGTCGAGCC
>NZ_JBFREP010000220.1:0-494 GCF_052114365.1 Agrobacterium sp. MCAB5 | reverse complement strand
TGATCGTCTGGCGGCTTCTTGCCGGCTGGACGCCACCGCCGATGCGCCGCTGGCGCAATTTTCTCCTGCGCAGTTTCGGCGCGCGCCTGCATGACACCGCAATGGTGYATTCCAAGGCGATCGTGTGGTGGCCGGGGCACCTCGTCATGGAGCGTCATTCATCTCTTGGACCTGGGGTGATCTGCTACAACGTCGACATGATCACCATCGGCCAATATGCCTCTGTCTCGCAACGTGCCCATCTGTGCACCGGGTCGCATGATGTTCAGGATAGCGCGTTTCCCCTCGTGACGCGGCCGGTGTTGATCGAGGAGGACGCCTGGGTTGCGGCGGAAGCCTTCGTCGGTCCCGGTGTCGTCGTCGGCAAGGGGGCCGTGCTCGGTGCGCGAGCCGTCACCGCGAAGTCATTGGAGCCCTGGACGATCTATGTCGGCAATCCGGCAAGGCCAGTCGGCTCGCGTCGTCAGGAAGCGGCGGCCTCCAACGCGCTCAGC
>NZ_JBFREP010000219.1:0-495 GCF_052114365.1 Agrobacterium sp. MCAB5 | reverse complement strand
CTACGACAGCCCGATGGGGTCGAGATATGTCTATTCACGTGGTTCGGTCGTTGACACGATGCAATATGATGGCGTTGCCCGCAGCACCTATTACGCGCAGGCGAACAGTTTCAGCGAAGACATGGCAGCGTTCGATCGCGTTGAGGTTTTGCGTGGCGCAGCCGGTTTGCTCCAAGGCGTCGGATATCCCGGTGCGACGGTCAACATGGTCAGGAAACGGCCGCTCGACAAGCGCCAGCTTTCGGTCTCCCAGGATATCGGTTCGTTCCAGAACTATCGAACCGAAGTCGATGCGACCGGTCCCCTAAATGAGCCAGGATCATTGCGGGGTCGCATTGTAGGTTCATTCAATGACCGCGACTACTTCACCGATACCGCGAAAAGCCGTAACGTTTTTCTTTACGGGATCCTTGAGGCCGACATAACAGATAATACGACCGTGGCGTTCGGAGGCAGCTACAAACACCGGACGTCGACCCCCTGCTTCACGGGACT
>NZ_JBFREP010000218.1:0-497 GCF_052114365.1 Agrobacterium sp. MCAB5 | reverse complement strand
GTCCAGACCGAGCCCTGCCCATCCACGGCGGCAGCGCCCGTTGCACCCGCCACAACGCCAAGCCGCGCCGTCGTACTATCAATGGAGCCACCCGCCATAACGTTGAGCTTACCATTGCCGGCGGCACCGCCCGGATCGGCGACATCGCCGCCGACCTGCAGGTCGCCGGTCCTCCAATTCGAGCCGTCGCCGGTGACAGTCGCCTCACTTGCCGAATGGCGGCCGATAATGGCCTCGCCACTGGTTACGGTCCCTGCGGCCTCTACGAGAAGCGTTGCAGCTCCCGAATTGCCAACGACGAGCGATCCGCCGCTTTGCAGCGCGGAGCCCAGACGGCTTACCGTCACGGAACTTCCGTCCGCAGAAGCCAGATTGGCAATCACCGTCGTTGTCTGACTGATGACCGTGCCGCCACCGGTTACGGTGAGCTTACCAACGCCTGCTTCGCCAACGACCATATCCCCGGACATGGTCCAGTGGCTGTCTTCACCGGAAAC
>NZ_JBFREP010000217.1:0-497 GCF_052114365.1 Agrobacterium sp. MCAB5 | reverse complement strand
TTTCCGAGCTTCAGAGAACAGACAACTCCATGATATCTCGACACCACCGCAAGGTCGATTGCTGCCATCTGCTGCATGATATCGCGCAGCGTTGCGGCCGCGCTGATGTCGATCTGCGCCAACTCGTCCTCGGAGAGCATGTCCGTCAGCAGAAACATCAGATCCGCGCAGGCGACCCTGTCCGTAATGTCTCCCATCAAAAGGGTGATGCGATGGCCTTCACCGATCAACCAGCTCACGAGCCGTGAGAGCTTGTGGATGTAGGTCTTGTAAATCCTGGCGGCCTCGGGATCGTTGTGACGCCAGCCGCGATAGTCCATGACGCCGACGCCTATTCTCATTACGCCGTCGGCGGGGCTCTGCCGGTGGGGCACAGGAATAGGAAGATCAAAGGCGATATCGGGGTAACGGTGGTCTCGCGACACGTCGACACCGATCGTTTTCATGTAGTTGAGCGAGAAATCGTCCCGGTAGGATCGATAGGAGGCCATCTGTGC
>NZ_JBFREP010000216.1:0-498 GCF_052114365.1 Agrobacterium sp. MCAB5 | reverse complement strand
AGTGTAGTTTATAGACTGCAATAAATCTCATGATCGAGCTAAAGCAGACGGCGGTTTTCGCCAAATGGGAAACCGTCTAAGGGACAAACGAGCGAGGACTATCATTGCGGCGCGATTGATGCGGCTGGCAGAAGGTTTGCCGGGAGACGTCGAGCCGGTTGGGGAAGGCGTCAGTGAATTGCGAATACACTATGGCCCCGGCTATCGCGTCTACTTTCAGAGACGGGGCAATGTTCTCATCGTGCTTTTATGCGGTGGCGACAAAGGATCGCAAGCCCGTGATATTGCCGCCGCGCATAAACTCGCCAAGGAATGGAGCGAAAAAGATGACTGAAAAACTGACAACCTATGATCCTGCTGCCGCCTTGGTCGATGATGAAGAAATCGCCGCGTTCATGGCCGACGCCTTCGAAACCGGCGATGCAGCCTATGTTGCAAAGGCGCTCGGCGTCGTCGCGCGTGCTAAAGGGATGACCGAAATCTCGCGTAAAACAGGCT
>NZ_JBFREP010000215.1:0-499 GCF_052114365.1 Agrobacterium sp. MCAB5 | reverse complement strand
GAATAGATGAATGAAATTGACTGGCCGTCTGTTCGAAACCTTTCAAGGCGAAAATGTTATTTTTCGGTGGCCAATTCGCTGAAATTCTTGATGCTGACTGAGGCGTCGGGGAACTTTGCTGTGATCTCCAGCGTCCCGCCAAGAGCTTCGATGTAACGTCGCAGGTTGCTGACATAAATATCGGCACGCTGCTCCAGCTTTGCTACAGCTGGCTGCTTCACGTGGAGTGCGCGTGCTACATCCTGCTGGGTCTTTTCACGCGCTTGACGCAGCTCATGCAACGCCATTTCCTCGAGAATTGCCTTGGTTGCTTCATCATTGCGGGCGCGACGTTCAGGCGCCATACTCTTGCGCAGGTCGTTAAACGAGCGATGTCCAGTCATATCAACCCTTCCTTCCCGATCTCGATCAGGTAATTGTCATATAGGCGATCAGCGACCGGAATCATGATCTCGTAAAAGCGGTCGTCGCCGGTTTTATTTCCACCGACCAGCAAAAT
>NZ_JBFREP010000214.1:0-501 GCF_052114365.1 Agrobacterium sp. MCAB5 | reverse complement strand
CTTTAGGATCTGTAGGCAGGAACATAGATTTCCGCCTCCTGCCTTCTTTGCTCTAAAACAGGTCGTCCTCTTGGTCGGCAGGGGCCGGTTCAGCTCTAAGGAAATGCTTTTCAAAAGCCTCGATGATGCTCGTGTCCTTTGTCAATTTGCATTGCTCCAGAACGTCCGGCCCTCGCTTCAGATCAATCGTATAGCGATTGGAGTTGATGGTCGCCTTCGCCTGCTCGTATAATGCGAGGGATTCGGCGGAGAGACGGCCGGTAGCCCAAAACTCGAACCGGATCGTTAAATTCTTCCAGTCTGAATGTTCGCGGGCAGCTTTGTAGCAGATTGGAACATTGTGCTGTAACCAGCGCTTGAATAGGGCGTCGGGGATTTCACCGTAGGGACTGTACCCTTTGCACTCGATCATCAGGACGCTGTCCTCGTCGCGAACCACAACGACGTCGGCTTCGGCGTTCCCCTTGTCGGTCTTGAACTTGCGGTTCATCCGTACGGTGC
>NZ_JBFREP010000213.1:0-503 GCF_052114365.1 Agrobacterium sp. MCAB5 | reverse complement strand
CATCGGCACCTCGACCTCGCTCGGTGCCATCACCTACGCCTTCGACGTGCGCCCCGAAGTCGCTGAACAGATCGAATCCATGGGCGCCCAGTTCGTTTATCTGGATTTCGCCGAGGTGCAGGATGGTGCTGCGACCGGCGGCTATGCAGCGCCTTCCTCGCCGGAATTCCGCGAGAAACAGCTTGCCAAGTTTCGCGAGCTTGCGCCCGAAATCGATATCGTCATCACCACGGCACTGATCCCCGGCCGCGACGCGCCGAAGCTTTGGCTGGCAGACATGGTCGCCGCGATGAAGCCCGGATCCGTTGTGATCGACCTTGCCGCCGAGCGCGGTGGCAACTGCGACCTAACCGTCGCCGACCAGAAGATCGTTTCCGATAACGGCGTGACCATCGTCGGATATACCGACTTCCCGAGCCGGATGGCCGCGCAGGCTTCGACGCTGTATTCGACCAATATCCGCCACATGATGACAGACCTGACCCCGGCCAAGGACGGCGCGC
>NZ_JBFREP010000212.1:0-504 GCF_052114365.1 Agrobacterium sp. MCAB5 | reverse complement strand
CGCTAGCCGGACGCAGGTTGAGCCGTACCTCAAAAAATTTCCTACAAAATTTGCGCAGGGGGTGGAGATTAGCAAGGCCGGGGGCCGTCGGCGAACCCCGGGTACCCGGCTTAAGAAAATGAGTGGGGGGGGGGAGGGCCTCTCGCCGTGACCCGGCGGGGTAGTCAATCTAGGCTCGACCATACCGATTCATTTCCCCGTATTCGGTCCGTGGTGCACGCGCAAGCGCGATGGGTTCCTATGGGGCATGATCCCACCACGCGCGGTGGCGATGGGCGTATGCCCGGCAATCGGCACCCCGGTGTTTTGCCTTCCACACCCCCGCCAAAAATAGATATGGCTCTGTCCTCACTACGGCAATCATCATGTAAGGGCTACTAAGAAATACAGCTAAATATAGAACACAATTTGAACTATTCAGTGGCACTTTCTCCTGGTGTCACTCGGGAACTTCAAAATGAGCTTACAAACACAGCGCACCGGTCAGATTGGGGTGAATGTAGT
>NZ_JBFREP010000211.1:0-504 GCF_052114365.1 Agrobacterium sp. MCAB5 | reverse complement strand
ATCCTGCCGACTATGATGTACAGCGCCAGAATGCAGCTCAAAAGAAGGACGCCGAGTGCGGCCGACATGCCCCAGTTGATTGTCGTGTTCGCATAGAAGGCGACAAAATAGCTGAGCATTTGGTCCGATGCGCCGCCAACCAGTGTCGGTGTGACATAATAACCTGCTGCGATGATGAATGTCAGGAGACAACCAGCACCGACGCCGGGCAGCGTAAGCGGGAGATATACTCTGAGGAATGTTGTCAACGGCCCTGCCCCCAGAGATGATGAGGCGCGCACGAAGGTCGGCGAGATACCCTTCATGACACTGATAAGCGGTAGCACCATGAACGGCAGCAGGATGTGGACCATTGCAATATAAAGGCCGGTTCTGTTGAACACGAGCTCAAGCGGGGCGTCCGTCAAATCAAGTGCCTGTAACACGCGATTGACTATCCCTTCCTTCTGAAGAATCACGATCCAGGCACTCGTTCTCACCAGAAGCGAGGTCCAGAACGGCAAC
>NZ_JBFREP010000210.1:0-505 GCF_052114365.1 Agrobacterium sp. MCAB5 | reverse complement strand
CCATGCCCGCATCGATCATTGCGGCAATGCCGATACGGCCATTGCCGGCGTTGTTGTTGATGACCGTCAGGTTTTTCGGTCCCTTGTCGATCAGGGCGTGGATCAGCTCGATGGGCGCGCCGGAGCCGCCAAAACCGCCGATCATCACCGTCGCGCCGTCGCCGATACCGGAAATGGCATCAGCCGCGCTTTTGATTGTCTTGTCCATATCAATCCTCCATCCAGCCCAGCAATGGGAACTCGCAAGGCTGCTTGGCGCAGAGCTAAATCCGAATCCGCCTCGACGGCAACAATTTTGTGCGTTATATGATTTTTGTTCGTATATCGCACAAATGGAGCGTGACATGGCCGTCAATGAAAGAGACATGATGGGCGGTCTCGCCAAGGGGCTGAAGGTGATCGAGGCGTTCAGCGCCGAGCGCCCGCGCCTGTCCATATCAGATGCCGCTGACATCGCAGGCCTTGACCGCGCCACCACGCGGCGCTGTCTGCTGACACTGTCGGA
>NZ_JBFREP010000209.1:0-505 GCF_052114365.1 Agrobacterium sp. MCAB5 | reverse complement strand
CTCCCCATCGATGAACTTCAGCGCGTCGATAATTGACACTTTCCACACTGACCAGACGTGATCGCCATCGGTGATCCGCAATTGGGATTTGCGATTGTCGGCCTGAAGCGTTTCGTGCAGGGCGATGGCGCCGCGCCAGAGGAAGAAGCCGTCGTCGTCGCCAACTGTCAGATAGGTGGCGGGCAATTCTTGGCTTTCGGCGACGTGCTGTGCAACAAGGGTGAAGACGTTCTTCTCATTGAAGAGTCTCGCATCGAAGGGCGTGCCGAAGGCGCCGGAGAAGTGATCGCCGGTGGAGGGCAGCACGATGCCGCTGGTGACGGTGGTGCGGTCGACGCGGTGGAAGAAGGCGCTGTCCTGAATGAGCTTTAGTTCCGCGGGCGTTTTGTCGAGATCGGAGGCGGGCACGTTCTGCCAGATCGCGCCGGACAGGCTGGCGACAGCGCCATAGAGGTCTTCGTGGCCATAAGCCAGATGCAATGCGCCGAAACCGCCCATGGACAGC
>NZ_JBFREP010000208.1:0-505 GCF_052114365.1 Agrobacterium sp. MCAB5 | reverse complement strand
CGTCAGATGCTCGACTTCAACCTGCAGCGTCTGGCGCACAGGGCACGATCCGGAAAGCTCGAAGGAGTTCGTCTTGAGGCCGGAACGTTGATCATCACACCAACTGCCAGCGAAATCCCTGTGGCCGCCGAGGCACTGAATGCCGAGATCAGCGATATGTATCCGTTGGTCGAGGTTCCCGACCTGTTAAGGGAAGTGCATGAATGGACTGGCTTTGCAGATTTATTCACGCATGTTCGCACCGGCGACGTCCCAAAAAATGTTTCTGCCATGCTGGCTGGTGTATTGGCCGATGCTACGAACCTTGGCCCCAAACGAATGGCGGGCGCCTCCAAGGGGATTAGCGCTCACCAGATTGGGTGGATGCGCACATTCCACGCCCGATCGGAGACATACCGCACGGCTCAAGCGTGCATCACCGATGCCCACACCCAGCATCCGCATTCGCGCCTTTGGGGCAATGGCACAACGTCGTCGTCCGATGGCCAATTCTTCCGTACGAGCG
>NZ_JBFREP010000207.1:0-507 GCF_052114365.1 Agrobacterium sp. MCAB5 | reverse complement strand
GTCCATGAACCAGCAGGTGCTGGAATCAACATCGTTCCTGGCGCGCGCGCAACAAAACAAGAGCGAGGTGGAGCGGCGTATTCTGGAGCTGAAGAGCAAAAGGCATAATGACGCCGCGACCGAATTGCGGGAGACCTCCCTGGACATTATGCGTCTGAAGAAAAAGCTGGCCTTCAGCCTTCAATCCATGGCCGAGATCGGCTCGACGGCGCGGCGGGTTTCCAGCCTCGAGGACATGATCCAAACCAAATTCTTCATCGTGCGTCAGGTTGCAGGCACATATAGCGAAATCGCTGCGGACGAGCATACGCAGGTCCGCGCGGGGGACGTCGTCCGTGTCCGCCTGTCGGTATCCGGCAGAGATCCGGTTTCGGCAGCCGTCGTCACAGGAAGCGTCAACTAGAGAGACGAGCGTCTCTGATGCCCTCGTTTGAGCGGCCCTGTAAAGCAGCTACCGCTTTTGGAGAACTATAGCGCCAAGTCGCAATTTGCTATCCTGAATAGTGC
>NZ_JBFREP010000206.1:0-508 GCF_052114365.1 Agrobacterium sp. MCAB5 | reverse complement strand
CAAGTCTGAACGTCGAGCTGACGACGCTACAGGCCAAACTGGCGGGGTCAAGGGCGCGCCTGGCCACAGCGCTCGAACTGCAGAAAAGCGGCGATGGGCTCGGGATCACCGAAGTTCTGTCCTCACCAACAATCCAGCTTTTAAGGGCCGAGCAGGCGAGGGTCATCAGAGCCATCGCACAGATCGATGAAAGCGGCGCTGTCATGAGCCCTGAGCGGCCGCAATTATCCTCCCAGCTCAGTTCACTTAACAAACAGATCGATTCAGAGATCGCCCAGATCATCGCTGCCTTGCGCAACGAGATCGAGGTCAACGAAAAACAGCGGCAGGAAGTCGAGGCAAGCCTCAATGATGTGCAACGCGCCATTTCCACGACGGATATGGCAATGGTTCAATCCGGGCAACTTGACCGGGAAGCAGCAGCGAACCGCTCGATCTACGAGACATATCTGGCCCGCTACAAGCAGACTATCGAACAGGACGGCATCGCGACTGCGGAGGCGCGGAT
>NZ_JBFREP010000205.1:0-509 GCF_052114365.1 Agrobacterium sp. MCAB5 | reverse complement strand
TGCCAAAGCAGGCGAGATACATTGTTTCTGCGCGTGAAACGATGCTTCAGGGTCAGGCGGTCCTGGAAGAGTATGGCCTTACGCGGATTGACCCTGCTGCGGAAGTCGGGACCCTTCACGTAGCGGACAAGCAGCGAATCGAGATCGTGCGGGCACTCAGCAACGCTGGCCGAGTGTTGGTTCTGGACGAGCCGACCGCTGCTCTGGCGGAGACGGATTGGTTATTTGGAGAGATTGCGAAAGCGACGGCCAAAGGCGTCGCCGTTCTCTACATCTCACATCGTCTGGCCGAAGTACGCGCCATCTGCCGAAGTGCGACGGTCCTTCGCAACGGAAAGACGATTTCGACGGTTCCCTTGGCCGACGCAAGCGACGACGACATCTTCGAGATGATGGTGGGTCGCCGTGTGGGCCATCAGCGTACGGTCAAGAGGGCGATTTTGAAGACGGCTCTTGCGCCGCGACTTCACGTCGAAAACCTCGCGGGATCAATGCTCGCAGGTGTGTCA
>NZ_JBFREP010000204.1:0-509 GCF_052114365.1 Agrobacterium sp. MCAB5 | reverse complement strand
GGAGAGGACCCATCGAATTCGCGTCGTATCCAAGCGTAGCCAAACATTCTTCAATAGGCCGAGGAACCTTCCCGCCGAAGGCAGCCCATAATTGATCTATATCCCACTCTTTCAGACCAATCTGAAGACCGACCCGCCTCGAAAAATGGACGTAAGAACTCGAGACGTCGCCCAAGCCTGCCTGCACTTTGAGGAGCTCGAAGAGTTGATGTGGCAACCACCCATCACGTGCGATGAAAGCGAGCCGTTTGAGGTTCGCCTCTTTTGTACGTGCGATAACCCACATCATGAAGCCGAAGATCAGGGGGCCGAACACCGTATAGCCAACGCTGGCGTACTCGTCATCTGGCAGGAAATGACGCGATTGCGGCATTTGAACGAAATCAATAATGCTTCTGACAAGGTACTCTCTCTGCGGCGCACCAGAAACAAGCCGACGGTTGTCGACCTTGGCCCAGTCAGCAAATTTTGTACTTATCGAATATTCGCGCGCCTTCGCTATATCAGAG
>NZ_JBFREP010000203.1:0-510 GCF_052114365.1 Agrobacterium sp. MCAB5 | reverse complement strand
ATCCAGCCGACCGGCGCGATCCTGTTGCGCGCCCTGCTGGCGAAGAACGGCGTTCCCGACGACCAGGTCAAGGTGGTCAACATGGGCGCCGACATGAACCAGCTGATTACGGGGCAGGCCGATGTCGTGGTCGGCTGGATCACCAACACGAACGCGCTCAAGGTCCTCGGTGATGACCGCGTTGATCTGATGCTCTGGGATACGGGCATCCAGCTCTACGCCAACGTCTACTACACGACGGACACGGAGCTTGCCGAACACTCAAAGGAACTAACCGGCTTCCTTGCGGCCACGGCGAAGGGCTGGGGCTATGCGCGCGACCATCAGGAAGAGGCGGTCGATATCCTGGTCGAGGCCTATCCCAACCTTGACAAGGCGAGCGAGTTGGAGACGATCGGCCCGCTGATGCAATTCGCCTTCAACGAGACCACGAAGGCAAACGGTTGGGGCTCCATGACCAAGGAAAATTGGGCCGAGCAGATCAAGACCTATGCGGACCTGGGCCAGTTC
>NZ_JBFREP010000202.1:0-513 GCF_052114365.1 Agrobacterium sp. MCAB5 | reverse complement strand
TTTCCGAAGAGCGTGATCCTGTTTTTCTATCGCACGCTCGACATGGCGAGCATCAACGCCATGGGACTGCGCCTGATGCAACCGTTCCGCCGATCGCGCCATGCGCAGTTCCAGATCGATCATGTCGCGCGTCGAATAGCGCGCTTTGGAACACGCTCGACTCTCGGCATCGATGCGCTCAGCCTGAAGTTCCACGAGCGCTGGCGACGCCAAAACAGCCGCAAAGGCGTTCTGGAATGTCTGGGCGTCATCATTGATGTGGCGATGCAAGGTTTTCGCAATGTCGTGTCGATCGAACACGCTCTTCTCATGGCTGATCAGCGTCAGAACCAAACAGCCGCAAAGGCGTTCTGGAATGTCTGGGCGTCATCATTGATGTGGCGATGCAAGGTTTTCGCAATATCGTGGCGATCGAACACGCTCTTCTCATGGCTGATCAGCGTCAGAACCTGTTCCGGTTTTTGGCGGATCAGTTCGGCATTTTGCCGTGCTGCCTCGTCATCCAGCCGCCCG
>NZ_JBFREP010000201.1:0-513 GCF_052114365.1 Agrobacterium sp. MCAB5 | reverse complement strand
TCTGACGGTTTCATGACCGCTGGCATTCAATCAGGGGCGTTGATTATGCCGGCTCCAGTGAATGCGCATGATCACGGCTATGGTATCCGCACGCTTGATTTCGGTGGGATTGACGATGCTCTCGAGGTCTGGATTCCATCGCTGCGGTTGCGGCCGCGCACGGACCCGTATCTGGAGGCGCTGGTTGCCTTTTCCCGCCTGGCACTGACCGGCGTCGGCGCGACGATGCACTGCCACAATTCGCTGAATGTCGACCGTCTGGCCGTTGAGGCGAAAGCTGTCATCCGCGCGGCGGCGGATGTGGGCATAAGGCTGGCGCTTTCCTGCCCGTTGCTTGACCATGACCCATGGGCATATGGAGGCGGACCTGGACGGTTGAGAGAGTTCCTCGGTGAGGCCGACTGGACGGTACTATCTCCTTCGATCCCAAACTATGTGCCGATCATACGCCAGATCGAGGCGGTCGAGCAGGTCGCCGCAGAGAATGCCGGGTCTATGGTCGATGTTCAATTC
>NZ_JBFREP010000200.1:0-516 GCF_052114365.1 Agrobacterium sp. MCAB5 | reverse complement strand
CTACGAGAGCAACTACTTTTACATTTTTAACGCGATATAGAATCGAGTTCAAAGCTGAGGACTGGCAGTTACCAATCAACGCAATTCTTGCTGTAGAATAAGGCGTTGAGTCCCGAATATAATTCGGGATCGGCCTGTTAAACTCAGTGTTCAGCAGTCCGTCACGGTTATACGCCGAATTTATTTCTACAAGCGCATCGATTTTATCAGCTGACGACAAACGCTCGTAGACCGCCCTAAATGCCGAAACACCCAATTGAAGGGGAAGCGCCGTTCTCGGCAATTTGCGAAGGCTCATGAAAAGATTTTCATCGAAAAAATCTGTAAAAAGAATATCAAGTAAGCGGTCTGATGAAGGGTCACTTGCCTCCAAGCGGCCGATCAAGAATGCCACCGCTCGTTCGCGAGAAAGCCGGGCAACAGCCCAACTGTAATAAATCGCAATTATCGCACCGTACTCGCGGTGACGCAGTGCGTCATCATTCTCTTGAAAAAGTGACGAGAGGACCACACAGG
>NZ_JBFREP010000199.1:0-517 GCF_052114365.1 Agrobacterium sp. MCAB5 | reverse complement strand
CCGACATATATTGCGTGGAGCGCTGAATGCCGGTCGCCAGTGCCGTAAGGGCCGCATAAAGCGAAAATCCAAGCATCCATTGCAGCGGTGCGTCTGGCATATCGTCGATCAGGCGGGAAAACACGAGAGGGCCGACGGTGGTAAGAAGCGACCCGAGCAGGATCGTCAGCAGCAGAAAGATGATCGACGGCCATGACGTCTTCAGATCTTCGGCATAGATGCGGGAAAGCGGTCCGAATGCAACTTCGCGATTGCCCGTCATCACTCTCTCCYGCCCGCGCTGCCTGACAGATGTTACGCGCATTGGATAGCGGCTCGACACTCCCTTCTCAACCCAGTCTCAGGGAGGTTGATTTATATTTAATATGACGCACAAAAGAGATTGGCGGGGGATCGGGCTTTTAGCGATCGGGGCAAGCAGAATCTTTTCAGAACTTTGGCGGGATTGCCTCACAATCCGATTCCGCGCAAAAGCGCCACGGTGACGACGCCGAGCGTTGCGGCTGGGAGCAGGCTG
>NZ_JBFREP010000198.1:0-517 GCF_052114365.1 Agrobacterium sp. MCAB5 | reverse complement strand
GAATATCCAGGGACCGTCCATCGCTCTCCCCTGTGATTGTCGAGGACCAGAGCACAATACCGGTTCTAGCATCGACCAACTGCCAATGCAGCCCAAGACCTTCGGCCTCTGCGCCAACCTCGCTCGTGACAACATATACGTTACGCAGGCTCGTGATATCAGCCGCGTAGCTATTGGCTTCGGCAAAGTCGCTGGCCCTGACAACGCTGTTCACATCATAAAATGACATAGCGCTCGAGAGACGAACGGGGAAGCCGCGAGCGAACGTGATCGTACGCTCGTCGTCGGTCAGTGCCGTTGTCGCCTGGATGAGAATGATGGGAGGCTGGCGGGATTGAGTGGCGTGCCCAAAAAGCAGCGACAATCCCAGAAGCAGGGCTAAAACGGCGAGTGAAACGCCTGCGGCGATATAGGCCAGAAAATGGCGAACCGTTTTCTCAATGTTACCGGCCTCAACGCCAATTGAAGGTGCCGTTCTGGAAACTGGCTCGACGTCGTGCGATTTGTTGTCCGGGGC
>NZ_JBFREP010000197.1:0-518 GCF_052114365.1 Agrobacterium sp. MCAB5 | reverse complement strand
ACTCAGCACTCAACAGCACCAGTGACTCCGCGCTCAGCGCATCAAGTCCAACGGATCTTTCACTTGCCAGAGGGTGCCCGGCTCTGACGACTAGGGCGAGGGTTTCCACCAGGAGGGAGTCGAGGTCGAGATCTGCTGTCGGCGTGCCGGAAAACGCGATCCCCACATCGATCTCGTCAGACAGGAGTAGATTCTCCATGTGCTCCTGGGAAATCTCTCGCAGATTGAGGGAGATACTCGGGTAGCGGCTGTGAAACGCCTCGACCAAGGGCCCCACCAGATAGGTCGTGAAGGTCGGCGTCAACGCCACCCTCAGCGAACCACGGCTGAGGTCGTCGACGTCGTGGAGGGCGCGCTTGGCTTCAAGGAACTCCTGCGAAGCGCGGCGCACGTATTGCAGATAAACCTCCCCGGAGTCCGTCAATCGTGTCGTACGACCCGTTCGGTCGAACAGCTGCACACCCAAGCTCTCCTCCAACAACCTGACCTGCTGCGAAAGCGCCGGCTGGGAGACATGC
>NZ_JBFREP010000196.1:0-521 GCF_052114365.1 Agrobacterium sp. MCAB5 | reverse complement strand
GGCTTGTCTCGCGAACAGCTTTATCGATCGTTCAGCGAGCACGGCAACCCAACGCTCAAAACGACGTTGGCCGTTATGAGAGCACTCGGTGTTGATATGACCGCCAAGGCCCATGCCGCCCAGTAACACGGTGGTCCGCATACACGCGGCAGAAACAAGCTACTGACAAAGCAAACACTCGCCTGATCCTTCCGCATCAAGCGGCAGGACCAGGCGCGAGGGGTTCCCCTTTGGAACTCCACCCCTCGTCGCCACGACGGCTTCCGGTCCAAGGTCGGACAATGCCATAGCCTGAAGCGAATGACCGCAATTGGCGGTTCTGCGCCAAGTCGGCCGTCGGCCGATTGCGGACTTTTTACTTCGCTTGACGTAAACTTGGTATGGTCGCGTCAGAGACGAGGATGTATACCGCCGTGAGACTTGCGCATATCAACATAGTTGCCAGAAACGAGGAAGCGTTCGCGGCATTCTATGTAAATGTCATGAAGTGCATAGTCCTTCGCAAACCGACGACGTTATCC
>NZ_JBFREP010000195.1:0-522 GCF_052114365.1 Agrobacterium sp. MCAB5 | reverse complement strand
CGCCTGCCCACCAGATGCTTGACCGCCGCCACCAGCGGGTAGGCGGCAACGCCCTGCCGAAGCGACCGGACATTTTCCTCCAGTGCCTTATCGCTCTGGTTCTTCCACAGGGCAGCGGAGGAGGCGGGGTCGATGTTGACCGTCGCCGAGATGCAGCCGGCGTAATGGTCCCGGCCGGCATCTGTCAGCGACACTTCGTTGCTCGGGAACACGGTTAAGCCCGGAATTGCGGCGAGCTGGCGGGCATAGTCGAGATTGCCGGAACTGTCCTTCGCGCCCCTGATGCGATCGGGGAAAGCGGATTGCAGACGCGCGGCGAGAGCGGGGCTGAATTCGATGCCCGTGAGCTGCGGGAAGTTGTAGAGATAAAGATCGATCGGCTTGGCCTGCGTCTGCCCGACGAGTTCGCCGAACCATGCGAAAATACCGTCTTCCGGAACTGGCTTGTAATAAAAGGGCGGCAGGACTAGGGCTGCTGCATATCGGAGTTCCGAGGCTCGCCGTGTCAGCGCCACCGTGGTC
>NZ_JBFREP010000194.1:0-523 GCF_052114365.1 Agrobacterium sp. MCAB5 | reverse complement strand
GGCTAGGACCGGCACCTTGTCGAGTAAACCGTCGATCTGGTCGAACACCGCCGCGAACTCATCGTTTGCTCGAACGGAAAACACACCTCGCATGATCTTTGACCACGACGCGCGGAATGAATTAAGGTTTCGGGCGTCCAGAAGCGTTGCGCAGAGTTGTGCGGCAACTTGCGGCTCCTGAAATTTTAGTGCGCGTCCAATCTGTGCGAGGACAAAGCTGTCCGGCTGTGACTTCTCTTTTTCTAAGTCGAGTAAAAACTGGATGTCGATATTGGCAAACGAATCCTTGAGCGTTTCATACTCCGTCTGCGCTGTGTCTGAGTAGGGGTCGAAATGGAGGTCAAGCTCCCGAAGTGTGGTACTGGCTTCTTCGCCCTCTCCAAGCTGTGCCCGGACATAATCAACGTAATGCCCTGCGCTGAGGAACGTCGTCTTGCTGYGGTTTAGGGTCAGCCCATAGTCAGCAAGCGCGTGAGAAAGAACGGAAAGGGCCGCGTAAGCATGCTGTTGCGACGCACATACC
>NZ_JBFREP010000193.1:0-524 GCF_052114365.1 Agrobacterium sp. MCAB5 | reverse complement strand
GCCTTGAAGAGGGGATCTGCAATCATTTCTCCGCCGTCGTGCCCGGCCATCCCGACCTCTTCATCGTCAACCGCCTCGGCTGGGCGTTTCAGGAGGCGACTGCCTCGTCATTGCTGATCTGCGATTTCGAGGGCAATGTGGTTGCCGGGGATGGCGTTCCGGAAGCAACCGCCTTCTATATCCATGCGCGGTTGCACAAGATGGCGCCGCGGGTGGGGGCCGCCTTTCACACTCATATGCCGAACGCTACCGCCCTCAGCATGGTGGAAGGCGAGCCATTGGTCTGGGCAGGCCAGACGGCACTCAAGTTCTACGGCCGCGTGGCGGTCGACGAGAACTACAACGGCCTTGCTCTGGACGAAAGCGAAGGCGACAGGATCGCCTCCGTCCTCGGCGACAAGGACATCCTGTTCATGAAAAACCATGGTGTGATGGTCTGCGCACCCAACATCGCCGAAGCCTGGGATGATCTCTATTATCTCGAACGTGCTGCCGAAGTTCAGTTGAAGGCAATGGGTTCCGGC
>NZ_JBFREP010000192.1:0-525 GCF_052114365.1 Agrobacterium sp. MCAB5 | reverse complement strand
AGGTCGGTGAGGAATTGCGCGAATGGCTGGCAGACCGCGCCACCGTTGGCCGCACCGTACCGAAGGGCTTTCCGCGTAGCGGGAAATTTGGCGGGTAACAGCTGAAAGACGTCCCGAGCGATTACTCGGGACGTCTTTGATGGTCGCTGTTTCAGGACTTGGCGAGCGTTCTTAGCGCAACGTGGTATTTGCGCATCGCAATCCGCGCGTGTTCGAGCTGCCGATTAAAATCTCCCGTCAGTTCTTCATCAAGACCACCGGCAGCACGCAATTCAAGCATGTTGCCGTATACACTTAGATCAAGAACGTCGCCTGTCTTCCATCCAAGCCGTTCAAGCATATCCTTTGGTATAACAATACCAGCGGCTTCGCCAATCTCGCAAATCGTTGCTTTCATTTGAAGTACTCCAAAGTTTAAATGGAGTTTAGCATACGGTTTTGACTGTTTGGCGAACTATTCTTCTACCGTAGGCTTATAAACCTCCCACCCGCGCGGTGTCAGATGCTCCTGCGGGTGGTAGCGCG
>NZ_JBFREP010000191.1:0-527 GCF_052114365.1 Agrobacterium sp. MCAB5 | reverse complement strand
CGTCTATACGACGGCCAACAAGCAGTTAGCATTTTTGCAGCACATTTACCTGGGCCTAAAACCAGGAGGGCGGGCAGCAGTGGTTTTGCCCGACAATGTCTTATTCGAAGAAGGTGCAGGTCGAAAGATACGCCAAGATCTCATGGATCGGTGCGATCTCCATACGATTCTGAGATTGCCAACTGGCATATTCTATAGTCCGGGTGTGAAGACAAATGTCCTCTTCTTCAAGCGCGGCCTGCGAGACACCGAAAGTACCGAAACCGTATGGGTATATGACATGCGTCATGATGCCCCCAAATACGGCAAGTCGAGACCGTTGCGGCCGAGCGATTTTTCACAGTTCGAGATCGCGTATGGCAAAGATCCAAACGGAACTTCGAAGCGAAAAGATCAAGGCGCAGGAGGGCGCTGGCGTTCATTTAGCCGGCAGGCCATTGCGGACAGATCTGATAATCTCGATCTTTCATGGCTTGCCGAAACAGAGACGGATCCGGAGGACACGCTCACTGAGCCCGAGGACATTG
>NZ_JBFREP010000190.1:0-528 GCF_052114365.1 Agrobacterium sp. MCAB5 | reverse complement strand
GGTTGAAGTTGCAAACGCCGATGGCGCGCGCCAACCCTTCCTCCTTCAGTTTGGTGATGGCGTCGAGCGTGGCGCTTATGTTCATCTTCGCTGATGGCCAATGCACGAGGAAGAGATCGATATGGTCGAGGCGAAGCTTGCCGAGGCTCGTATCGAAGGACCGTCGCAGGGCATCGGGGGAGAGCTTGTCGTGCCAGACCTTGGTGGTGACGAAGAGGTCAGCGCGGTTTATGCCGGAGGCCGTGAGCGCCGCGCCGACGGAGGCTTCATTGTCATACATGGCGGCGGTATCGACGTGGCGAAAGCCGAGTTCAAGCGCACTTTCGATCACCGGTCGGGCGGCATCGCCCGGCATCCTGAAAGTCCCCAGTCCTAACCGGGGTATAGCGACACCGTGAGTCTCAATCGTTTCCATGATCAAACCTTTCGAGTTGCGAGGGACGCGACGGCAGAGGCAGAAGCCGTCCGCCGCCCGTTCTCCCGGCGCGTTCACGCGGTCTCGCTCGCCGCTGCTTGCCGGACCAGCGC
>NZ_JBFREP010000189.1:0-529 GCF_052114365.1 Agrobacterium sp. MCAB5 | reverse complement strand
ATCGACGGCAATGTCGATCCCGCGCTTCAGGTCCATCGGGTTCATGCCGGAGGCAACAGCCTTGGCACCTTCTTTGATGATCGCCTGGGCAAGAACGGTCGCCGTGGTGGTGCCGTCGCCGGCAAGGTCATTGGTCTTCGATGCCACTTCGCGCAGCATCTGGGCGCCCATGTTCTCGAACTTGTCTTCCAGCTCGATTTCCTTGGCAACCGACACACCGTCCTTGGTAATGCGCGGCGCGCCGAACGACTTGTCGATTACGACGTTGCGGCCTTTCGGGCCAAGTGTAACTTTCACCGCGTTAGCGAGAACGTCGACCCCACGCAGCATGCGTTCACGGGCATCGGTGTTGAATTTGACTTCTTTCGCAGCCATTTGTTCACTCCTTCAATAGGCAGCTTTTTGACTGATGTACGCGCGGCCTTACGCGGCCCGCTTCTGCTCGGCCTGGGCTTCGATGATACCCATCACGTCACTTTCCTTCATGATCAGCAGGTCTTCGCCGTTGATCTTGATCTCGGTACCGGAC
>NZ_JBFREP010000188.1:0-531 GCF_052114365.1 Agrobacterium sp. MCAB5 | reverse complement strand
TCCAGAGGCATAGCATGCTCGTCGATTTCATCGCCGAACAACGTCGTTTGTACACCAGGCGGCGCCAGTTCAACCACGCGTACGGAGGTGTTGGCGAGTTGCACGCGCAAACCTTCGGTGAACGAATGAACCGCTGCCTTGGTGGCGCTATATGTCATCGCTATGGGGAATGGAACAAATGCCAATGCGGAGCTGACATTGATGAGGACACTGTCTTTCTGTTTCGCAAGTTGCGGCAAGAAAGCGTAGCTCATCCGAATGGTGCCTAAGAGGTTGATCGCGACGGTCTCTTCCGCAGCCATAAGTGAATCGGCAGCCATCGCATCTTCGCGCAGCATGATGCCCGCGTTGTTAATCACGACATTCAGGTCGGGATAACGCGCGGCTAATAACTCACTTGCCCGGGCAACGGACGTAGCATCGGCTACATCGAGCTCAATAGCCTCGATGCCCGGATGATTGGCCGCGATCTGCTCCAGCAACGCTTTGCGCCGCCCTGCGACGACAACCTTGTTGCCCGCCTCATGAAAT
>NZ_JBFREP010000187.1:0-532 GCF_052114365.1 Agrobacterium sp. MCAB5 | reverse complement strand
TCTCAGAGGCTGATTGTGATGCCGCCATCGACATAGAGCGTGTGTCCATTCACGAAAGATGAGGCTTTGGCCGACAGAAAGACTGCCGCGCCGACGAGCTCTTCGACATCGCCCCAGCGGCCGGCTGGCGTGCGTTTCTCCAACCAGGCCGTGAACTCGGGATTGTCGACCAGCGCATGGTTGAGCGGCGTCTTGAAATAGCCGGGCGCCAGCGCGTTGATCTGCAGGCCGTGTTTTGCCCAGTCGGTGGCCATACCGCGCGTCAGGTTTTTCACCGCGCCCTTCGTGCGATCATGTGGTTGGCGACCGCCTGTCCGACATAAAAAGCACTGGAGATGTTGGTCTTCAGCAGCTGCTCCTAGCGCTCCACAGGAAACTCTTCCAGCGGGCTGCGAAACTGCATGCCAGCATTGTTGATCAGGATATCGATCGGGCCGGTGGTGCCTTCGATCGCATCGACGCCGCGCTTGACCGCGTCGGCATCCGTCACATCGAAATCGCTGGCCGAAACCCGAGCGCCGGTGTCAACCAG
>NZ_JBFREP010000186.1:0-535 GCF_052114365.1 Agrobacterium sp. MCAB5 | reverse complement strand
GGCTGGCGCGACCCGTCGCCACCGGCAACTGTCGTTGCCCCATAAGGAGCGCCACCAACAATTTCTTCACTGCTCATCTGGCCTTGGTGGCTATAGGGCAGGCCGACGATGATCATGCCAAAGTGCATGAGGTTGGTGATGATCGAAAACAAGGTGGTTTCCTGGCCGCCGTGCTGGGTGCCGGTCGATGCGAACGCTGCGCCCACTTTGCCGTTGAGAGCACCCCGTGCCCACAGACCACCGGCCTGGTCGAGGAAGGCTGCCATCTGCGACGACATCCGCCCGAAGCGTGTGCCGGTACCGACGATGATCGCGTCGTAGTCGGCGAGTTCCGCTACCGTCGCAATCGGTGCCTCCTGGTTGATCTTGAAATGAGACTTTTCGGCAATTTCGAGCGGGACAGTTTCCGGGACACGCTTGATCGTAACGTCGGCGCCGGCGCTTCTTGCGCCTTCAGCGATTGAGCCTGCCATTGTCTCGATGTGGCCGTAGGACGAGTAGTAGAGGACGAGTACCTTGGTCATTTGCTTTGCTC
>NZ_JBFREP010000185.1:0-536 GCF_052114365.1 Agrobacterium sp. MCAB5 | reverse complement strand
ACCAAGGAGGATCGACGCTGCTATCATTGCGCGTCGTTCATCTCGGCGCATAAGCTTGCTCCGTGGTCATTGCCAGATAATGGAGATCAAGCACGCCGTGGATCATGGTGGGGACGGCATCCACGAACTGTCTCATGTGAGGCGTTTCGAAATGTGCGTCCAGATCCTGCTTGCTGCGCCAGTTCTCGTAGACGCACCAGACGTCAGGCTCGTCGAGCGAACGATGGACATCATAATTGATGCAGCCTGGCTCGCTACGGCTTGGCTCGGCCAGCCGATTGAGCCAATCGCCGAGCACATCGGCGCTTCCCTGCTTTGCTCGCATGAAAGCTATGTTTGTAAGTTTCGTCATGGTTCTCTCCTCATCGTTTTTGAGAGGCAGCCAAATGGTTGTCCATGAGACAAACATGCACGACCTCGGCACGAAGGCGGTAGAACGCTTCTCTGCGCGGCTTGCCCGATTCTACAGGTTCCATAAATGGAAAAGCCGCCCGAATACGGCTCAGAAGTTAGAAACCTATTGCCAACTCGTGGCG
>NZ_JBFREP010000184.1:0-536 GCF_052114365.1 Agrobacterium sp. MCAB5 | reverse complement strand
GGTCAATCGTGGCCATGTGGCTATGCAGATCGCTTTTCTCGGGCTTGTTTACACAGCGATTGGCGTTCTGACGGACAGCTCTTACGCACTTGCCGCCGGCACGGCCGGCAAGTGGCTGAAGCGCAGTCCCGCGTACCTGAAGGCTGAACGCTGGGTCAGTGGTTTCGTGTATATCGGTCTTGGCTTGACGGCCGCTTTTGCTGGCAATCAAAAGAAATAGACCATCCTGTTGTACCTTGGGAGTCGCCCTGAACGGCTAACCTATTGGAGACAACGGGGCGTCCCTTGTGTTCGATTTTTGTCGGCGTCGCTTTGATATGAGATTTCGTAGCAAGCCGCGATTGGCTGTGGCGCCAGATCGGCGCCAAGGCCCTGAGCGATCTTTACTAAATCGACGGTTTTCAACCGTTTATTAGCTTGCTCGTTCCGCTCGAAACCCAGAAGTTGCGCCAATGACGTTTCCAGGTTGGCCAACAGGGCAAAGATGCGGTTGCAGCAATTAGTATAATTCAAAAAACCTACGGAGACCGTTGGCC
>NZ_JBFREP010000183.1:0-536 GCF_052114365.1 Agrobacterium sp. MCAB5 | reverse complement strand
CCGTTAAGGAAGCCCTCGTAAATGCGCACGATGTCGGCGCGGGCTTCGTCGGGAATCTCACGGCGCTTGGAGCCGAGGGATTTGCGCATGGGCTTCCAGAAACGCTCGCCGGATGCGTCGATTAACTGCACCTTTCCCTGGCGGTTGGCGGGCTTGCGGTTGGTCAGAAGCCAGACATAGGTTTGGATACCCGTGTTGTAGAATAGGTCGGTCGGCAAGGCGACGATGGCCTCGACCCAATCGCTTTCCAGCATCCATCGGCGAATCTCACTTTCGCCAGAACCAGCCCCTCCAGAGAAGAGTGGGGAGCCGTTCATGACAATACCGATGCGCGAGCCGTCTTCGTCATCGCGCATTTTGGATATCATGTGCTGAAGAAACAGAAGCTGACCGTCTGATATGCGCGGCGTTCCGGCCCCAAAACGGCCGGAAAAACCAAGAGAGTCGGCCTCTTCCTTGATAAGCTCCTGGTACTTCTTCCAGTCCACACCGTAGGGAGGGTTGGACAGCATGTAGTGGAAGCGCTTGTCCTTGTG
>NZ_JBFREP010000182.1:0-537 GCF_052114365.1 Agrobacterium sp. MCAB5 | reverse complement strand
ATTTACACGTGTGATCGCGATTTTCGAGGGTTTGAGAGAGCCTAATAAACCAATGTCCGAGGATGCCGCTAATATCACAGGCATAAACGCGGAGATGTTGAAAGGAAAGAAGATTGACCTCACTCGGCTAGATGAGCTGGTGAATCGCGCGAGCTTGATCATCGCGCACAATGCCGCTTTTGATCGGCCTATGTGCGAGAAACTTTCCTCCTCGTTCAAAAATAAAGCCTGGGCGTGCTCCGCAACTGAAATCCCATGGAGGCTCCTAGGCTATGAAGGCGTGAAACTTGGTTATTTACTCTATCAGAGCGGATTATTTCATTACGGGCACCGGGCTTTGGAGGATTGCTATGCGCTCTTGAACGTTCTTTCTATGCAGCAAAAGGACGTCAACAAGTGTGGTTTGCAGCTGCTGCTCACCTCGGCGCGTCAAACCCGTGTGATCATAGAGGTGTCATCCCCCTTCGAGTTGCGAGGCTTCTTCAAAAGCAGAGGGTACAGGTGGCGAAGTCGTCCGTCCCGTCGATGGTATAAGGA
>NZ_JBFREP010000181.1:0-537 GCF_052114365.1 Agrobacterium sp. MCAB5 | reverse complement strand
GGTATCCGCTGGTCGATCGTTTTCCTTGTTCTTTTCGTCGTGGTCGGATGGCTAATCCAGAGCCGGACGGTTTTTGGCCGCTACATGTATGCCGTCGGAACCAACGTGGAAGCCGCTCGCATTGCGGGCGTGCCGGTCAATCTCGTCCGCATCCTGCCATACATTGTGAGCGCGTCCTGTGCCGGCTTCGTTGGCATGATGCTGGTCGGATACTCCAATGGGGCGACCTTGCGAATGGGGGACGACTATCTATTGCCCTCGATAGCTGCGGTCGTGATTGGCGGATCTTCAATCCTGGGCGGTCGGGGCACGTTCCTCGGAACGGTAAGCGGGGCAATACTTCTGACCACGCTGGGCACCATCATTTCGGCCATCGGACTAAGCTTCGGCCTGAGAAGCATACTCGAAGGCCTCATCATTCTCGTCGCTCTTTTGCTTTTGAGGGACGAGATATTCGAGCGGCTGCGCGCTATCCGAAAACGATAGGCGTCATGGGGGTCAGCCGTCCCATCCATCGACCATTGACTATTGGAGGAG
>NZ_JBFREP010000180.1:0-537 GCF_052114365.1 Agrobacterium sp. MCAB5 | reverse complement strand
AAATAGCGTGGCTGCCCTCTACCTCTGTCACCGTTGAACCGGCACGCTTGTACATCCAGCGCTCCAGGTCGGGGTTTATCGTCATATCGTCCTTCGCTACAATTGCGTAGCTGGGCTTCTCGTGCCAAGCTGCGGCCGAAACCGGTGTATCGGTGGCGACGACGGCGACAGGCATTTGCGACCGGGCCATGAACTCGGCTTGATCCTTGGGCAGATCCCAGGTCGGGGTTTATCGTCATATCGTCCTTCGCTACAATTGCGTAGCTGGGCTTCTCGTGCCAAGCTGCGGCCGAAACCGGGGCATAGACTGGAGCAATTGTGCTGTGCTTTCACCTTTTTCAGGTTGGAGCGCTGCGACATAAACAAGTGCCTTGACATTAGGACGCAGCGAACTTTGACCGGTCTATAAGAAGGAACCCATCCTTCGACGGCTTAATATCCTTGGTGGGTGACGGCATAGACTGGAGCAATTGTGCTGTGCTTTCACCTTTTTCAGGTTGGAGCGCTGCGACATAAACAAGTGCCTTGACATTAGGA
>NZ_JBFREP010000179.1:0-543 GCF_052114365.1 Agrobacterium sp. MCAB5 | reverse complement strand
AGTCTTGGTCGATCACACCGGGCGAGTTGAGGAGGGAGAGATTGCAGGAATAGTCGGCAGTCGTCAGGCGTGCTGGAAGTACGCAGCCAACCGCGCCACGGTGCACCATTCAGGATGAACGTGGTTTCGCGGCGTTGATCAGTCCAGACCGCACACGGTTTACGACTGTCCAGATCAAAAGGACACACGTCATTGGCTGGAGATGCCATGTCCAATCGGGCAGTGTGTCGAACGTTGCCACAAGTACGCCCAGGGCTCCAAAGAGCGCGGCGCGGTCGCTCTTGCCCATCGGCCCTTCGTAGTTCCGGCCGTTGCCGTGAGCGATGCCAAGCACGCCGGCAAATTCCGTCAGCGTCGCAAGGAAGACCATGGTTGCGATCCATGGCAGCGAGAACGGGGCAATCAATGCGAAGGGTACATAGAGTGCCGCGTCCGACACGACGTCGGTGAGCTCGTTGAGATAGCCGCCAAGCGCGGATTTCTGGCCATGTTCGCGCGCCAGCATGCCGTCCACGGCGTTGAAGGCCATGCGCAGAAACATCC
>NZ_JBFREP010000178.1:0-543 GCF_052114365.1 Agrobacterium sp. MCAB5 | reverse complement strand
GATCATTCCTGATCCGTCCCAATAGAGGCACCGGAGACGATCACCACGTTTGGCGCGAAATACGAATATATCACCACAATAGGGGTCGGCCGCCAGAGCAGATGCCACCAATGCGACGAGGCCATTCATACCCTTCCGAAAATCGACGGGCTGTGTCGCGACCATGATCCGTGGCATTGATGAAAAGGCGATCAACGTCTTTCTCGCAGCGCGCAGATGACCGCACTTGCCAGAGATGGTGGAACCGATCCGTCAATGATGGCGCGCGCACCATCCAGAACGATCTCGATACGCCCAGCGGATCCTTGAGATTCGCCGCCCTTCAAGGTGCTGCCTTGGTCGACGACAACCGGGACGAAGCCAGTGCCTATAGAGCGAGGCCGCGATCCGGTGGTCGTCAATCCAGCACTCTTCCGCCAAATCCCCAGTAAACCCCGACTGACACCGAACGCCCTGGCAACCTCAGAAATGTTGGCGCCGACCTCGTTACTAGCGGAAAGGATCTCAATCTTCTCGACGTCCGACCACGTCCTGCGTTTACGG
>NZ_JBFREP010000177.1:0-544 GCF_052114365.1 Agrobacterium sp. MCAB5 | reverse complement strand
CCTTTTGTGCCGCGCTCAGGAACTTCCACGTCGTTTCGATCAGGCTTTCGCAGGTTGGCCTGAGGGCGGAGGTAGGCGCGGACCATGCGGCGCGCAAAGGTTCAGATAGACCGTCATAGGCGAGCATCCAGTCTCCTAGAGCATCGATCCAGCGTTCGAGCATCAGCGCTGGATCAACCGCCGCGGCCTCTATCACGGCCCGCTGTTCCTCCAGTTCCTCGTGAAAGGGCACGAGCAAAGCGGCGAGCAGAGCGTCTTTGTTGGGAAAGTGCCGGTAGAGGGTTCCCGATCCCAACCCTGTCTGGCGGGCGATCGCGTCCATGGAAACATCCACCCCCGAGGTCGAGAAGGCCTGTCCGGCAATGTCGAGGATGTGCTGCCTGTTTTGCTGAGCGTCTCTGCGCGGGACGCGTGCTGTCGAAAAAGAAGCCATCGGAACCATTTCCTTATTGAAAAACGGGGACTATCCCCGTATATGACTTTAACGGGGATGTTCCCCGGTTAATAACGTCAAATTCACGTTCAGCCAAGGGCGACCTTGAGG
>NZ_JBFREP010000176.1:0-545 GCF_052114365.1 Agrobacterium sp. MCAB5 | reverse complement strand
CCTCGTACCCTCAGACCATGGATCGTGTATCTGTATCGATATGGTTGCCGGTTTTTCGGATGGATTTCGACCAGCTTCAACTGTTTCCCTGGGTTAAGCCGATTCCAGCGCCGCTCGACTTCTTGGAGAATGTATCCCCAAGCACGGTGCATCTCCGTAGACGTGACGATGCGCCCGTCGTAGTCATGATACTTATTTCTGAACAGCCTGCTGATCGGGAATATTTCAGGCATTTCGTCGAGAGTTGAGGAAGGAGCCTTTTCAGGGTTGTCAACGTACTGCCTTGGTGTGATCGGGGCCCTGACCGGGTTGAACTTTTCCTGCCATTTGCGAAGTTTCCAAAGAATTTGATGTACCTTCGGCACGAACCAAGGAACGACGTAGGGCTTGCCGGTTTTGTTCGTGGTGATATTGAAGCCGACGATGGGTTTGATCTCATCCTCGAGCTCTCGTGCGTAACCGCGGGTATCAGAATTACTTTTGCCCAGCCCCAGCTTTTTCTCCCAGAAGCCCGCCAAAGGACCTGTGTTCTTCTCCCACTCCAT
>NZ_JBFREP010000175.1:0-545 GCF_052114365.1 Agrobacterium sp. MCAB5 | reverse complement strand
GTGCTATGCTCTATCCCTGCAATCACCTCCGACATGCTCGACTTGCCGCGCGAACTATTGTTAGGTGATGGTGCGTCAGAGCGAATGTGTCGGAGGGCCGCATGAGACTCAGAAACCAGATCCTTGCGCTGGCCATAGGGCCTCTAGTGCTTGCGATCATCATCATCACGGCACTCATAACATGGCAGTCAATGACGCTGGCGCGCACGAGTATCGACGCGTTTGAACGAAACATGCTTGCTGCTAAGGAGGCGGAACTCCTCAACCTCACCAATCTTGCCCTATCTGCTATCCGCTCCGTTTATGACAAGGCCGGGCCTGGTGACGACGCAGCAAAGGAAGAGGTCAAGCGCATTTTGATGGACCTTGACTACGGCACGGACGGCTATTTTTTCGTCTATGATTATGACGGGTTGAACGTCGTTCATCCGCGGCAAAATTTCCGTCCGGGTAATAATTGGCTGGATCTTTATGATCCTGACGGCAATCGGGTCATCTACGACCTAATCCTCAAGGCAAAAGAAGGCGGGGGGCTTGTTCAGTAC
>NZ_JBFREP010000174.1:0-545 GCF_052114365.1 Agrobacterium sp. MCAB5 | reverse complement strand
TCCTGACCTCCTTCCTTGATCACGGTTATGAACAGCTGCTGATTTTCAATGGTCACACAACGAATGCACCGCTGATCGATCAGGTTTGCCGCAAGTTGCGCCGTGAAAAAGGGGTGCTGATACCGGCACTAAACATTTGGCAGAGCTTGCCGGATGGCCTGTGGAAGACACTTTACGGTGATGACGCCGCGCGCGCGCGCGGTCACGGCGGTGAACCGATGACTTCGGTCTATATGCATCTTTTTCCCGAACTGGTTCGAACAGAGGCGATGCGCGATCCCGCGCCGCGTGGCAGCGTGTTCGGTCTGCCCGTTGGTGGTGTCTCTGCCACTCGTTTTGAGGGAATACCGGTCCAGATACCGCTTGACTGCACCGAGGTCGATCCGGCCGGTATGCTCGGTGGTCGGGCCTCATTGGCAAGTGCTGAAAATGGTCAGGTGATTTGTGGCCATATAGTTGGCCAGACTGCGCGGTTGATGCGCCATCTCGCCGGTTTCGATCCACGAAATGCCGTACAGCCTTTTGAGGTATCCGTCGCAGGGCCG
>NZ_JBFREP010000173.1:0-546 GCF_052114365.1 Agrobacterium sp. MCAB5 | reverse complement strand
ACGTGCGACAACGTGCTCGGCGGTTCGATGGTGGCAAACTATCTCGCCGATCTTGGCCATCGTCGACTTGCATATGTTTCGGCGTTCGCAGACGCGTCGACCAACGTTGAGCGTGGACGCGGGTTCGCAGATCAAGCTGAAGCGCGAGGACTGGAGAGACCGTTCGTCATCGAAGCGGGCAACTTCAACTATGATGCTGGCTTCAAGGCGGGGCTCGAAGTGGGCGCGCTGAGCAAACACCCTGATGCTGTCTTCTGTGCCAGCGATATTGTTGCCCTTGGTTTCATCGAGGGCATTCGCTCGGTCGGACTGCGCGTTCCAGATGACATTTCCGTCGTGGGCTTCGACGACGTTTCTCTCGCCGCATGGCCTTCGCACTCGCTGACAACTGTCAAGCAACCGATAGACCAGATGCTGGCCGTCACTGTCGCACTCGCGGCCAAGCTGTCGAACACCCCGAATATGAGTGCTGAAGTTCATCGGATTGCACCCGGCGCGCTCGTCGAGCGCCGCAGCACGAAGGCCCGGAGTTCTTCATCATGATAC
>NZ_JBFREP010000172.1:0-548 GCF_052114365.1 Agrobacterium sp. MCAB5 | reverse complement strand
TCCCTGGCCCTGGYAACAGCCAACTCGGCCAAAGCAGCAGCACGCTTCGCCCGCGCTGTCGCCAGCTCTGCCTCCAGGGCAGCAGCATGATCACGGTGATTTTCGAAGCCGGGTTCCATGCTCGAAGTGAATCACAAAACCCCTGATTTGCATAGGTTTTCTTGATGCCAATGGCGGCAAATCCTCGCCAAAAATCGCTATCCAGCGCTCGTCGGACGCCATGTCTGCTGCGGGTTTCGCCAGTCAATTCCCTCAAGCAAATAAGACATCTGGCCAGCCGTCAGCGCAATCGCTCCGCCCTCAGTCACCGGCCAAATAAAACGGCCACGCTCGAGCCGCTTTGCGTATAGCGAAAGCCCAATTCCGTCATGCCAAAGAGCCTTGATCAGCCGGCCGCTTTTCCCGCGGAACACAAAAACGTCACCCTTGAACGGATCACGACCAAGACCTTCCTGCACGATCAGAGCAAGGCCCTGCATCCCCTTGCGCATATCGCAATGGCCGCTCGCAATCCAAACCCGCACGCTCGAACTGATCGGGATCATTTC
>NZ_JBFREP010000171.1:0-550 GCF_052114365.1 Agrobacterium sp. MCAB5 | reverse complement strand
GATTGGGGCCGACTGCCGGCGTCGCGATCCTCCTGCCGGTCGCCGTGAGCTTTGACGGAACCGCTGCCATTGCTGCACTCGGGGCGGTTTATTACGGGGCGCAATATGGTGGCGCTGTCACCGCAATCCTGCTCGGGATTCCCGGAGACGCTTCGGCGACGATGACCGTCATCGACGGGCACAAGCTAGCCCGCAACGGCAAGGCCGGCGCCGCACTCGGCCTCAGCATCGCGGCGTCGTTCATCGGTGGCCTGATCGGCCTCATCCTGCTGACCGCGTTCGCGACGACGATCGCGCAGGCGGCAATCGCCTTCGGCCCGATCGAAATGACCGCGCTGATGATCTTTTCGCTGTCGCTGGTCAGCGTGCTCGGGGGGCGCGATCTCAACAAGGCGATGATGTCGCTGTTCGCTGGCCTGTTCATCGGCACGATCGGGCTTGACCCGATGGTCGGCCTGCCGCGGTTCGATTTCGGCGAAGCCCGGCTGTTCGACGGCATCGAATTCTCGATCATCGCGGTTGGCCTGTTCGGGCTGGCGGAGATGTATGC
>NZ_JBFREP010000170.1:0-550 GCF_052114365.1 Agrobacterium sp. MCAB5 | reverse complement strand
GCCGTGAAGGTAACGCCGAGAATCACGCTTAGAGCCAGCTTGAGTTTCATGACACGCCTCCAAATAAACAATTATGACGAGCAACGGATATTTCGTCCGGTTTGTTCCCTCGCTCAGACGCGTTTGCGCAGTTGTGGTCTCGTCGCCCTCACGGTCGGAGTGCATGCCACTTTCTTTTCCCCTTTGGGCCAATTCGGGAGTGACGTCAGCTTTGCGCCTCCGTACCGGCTATTCAGATCAGTCCCGCCATCTCCTAAAATARGACGTAAGCAAAAAGTCGCGGCGTCGTTCCTGTCAGGAACAAACTAGCGAAATTTGGCAACACTACATTGTTGCCGATTCGCTACATTCCCAACGAGCGCCAAGCAAAAACCCCGCCGGGGATGGCGGCCGATCACGCCGTTTATGCAGGATTTAAGCGATAGTGAGTGCTTTCTCGATATCCTGCACAGAATGGCCAGTCAGATCTTTATCCAGTTCTCCAATAAGAACGTCCGACAACGACTTATGGTAGCCCTTGCGCATCTCACCCAGTGTCTCACCCAGTGTG
>NZ_JBFREP010000169.1:0-554 GCF_052114365.1 Agrobacterium sp. MCAB5 | reverse complement strand
GGAGTCTTTAGAGAAAAATTTGGTGTCAGTGATTATCAGAAAAAGAACGGGAGAGTCTGGTATGGCTTAGGACATTGTGTCCCGGTATGGCTCCAGCTTAGGCCAAGACCGGGACCCGAGAGTTTTCAAGTCGTCGAGCCGTTAATCACGCTTGTTCAGCTTTCATTGTCTCGCTTCCGGTATTTTCCCGGCTCGAATACGCAAGGGAGCGAAGAGTGAACTATCCGGGCAAGCAGGAATTTGCTGACTGCAAGACCATTGCGGCAGATATAATCACAGAAATGTGTAATCAAAATCCTCCAGACTTTTTCAACAATGTTAATAATAGACCTCAAATTGGTTCGTTAAATACAGTTCACTTGAGTATCGCTGCTGTTACTGGTGACTTCAGCGCAAAATACCACGAGCTCGAAAAGCTCAGTGCGGAAGTTTCATCGAACGCAATAGTTATCTATTGCCCATTCAATAATGCTCGGCTCGTTTACGTGAAGAATGGCAATAGGGATCACCTTTCCTCACTGGAGCGCGCTATCTACGGGGCGATAGTTCACGAA
>NZ_JBFREP010000168.1:0-557 GCF_052114365.1 Agrobacterium sp. MCAB5 | reverse complement strand
ATACTGTAGTCGCCCTTCAGCGGTCCTTCCACAAGCAGACTCTTGAGCGCGGTGCCTTGCTCTTTTTGGGTTCCCAATTGATCGGCGTCAAATTTCACTCGATCAGCAAGGCTCGTCCAGCGTTGAGGAGGACGATTGTGGTTGCTCCAAAAGCCCACCTTCCAAGGTCGCGCATCTGGCGATACTGGAATATCTCTGTATTTTTTGTTGTCAAGCTTGACGACAACTTCAATATTGTCGCCGAATATGTCCCTCGGAGAAAGATCGACCGGAATATCAAATCCGCAAAACTCTGTAGCAAACCCTGCAGATTTAACGTCCATCCGCAATTTATCGGCTATACCGGTTCCTACGATCTGGCCGGCAATCTTAACAGCAACAGTCGGAGCGGGTGAGTTACCGTTGGCCAAGATCACCCAGCCAGCTACTCGCTGCAGCGTCAATTCGTCAACCATACCTCTCAGCTTTGGACGGACGATGCGCCCTAACTGCTGCGCGCCGTTCGCGATTGTGGCTTTTGTTTCAGCAATACTTAATTTTACATCACGCATCTAGAT
>NZ_JBFREP010000167.1:0-558 GCF_052114365.1 Agrobacterium sp. MCAB5 | reverse complement strand
GTCCTTGGCCGATCGAACCGGCTTGGCGTTGCGCGAATAATAGGCATAGGGGTGTCTCTGGTAGCCGGCCGCGATCGCCTTGACCGGCATGCCCGCGCCACGCGCCAGCATCACCGAAGGGCTGGAGGAGATTTGCCCGATAGCCGACTGGCCGGCCGCGACGCCAGCGACGCCATCGACATTCGGCCCGCCCGGAACGATTTCGAGCTCCACGCCCTGTTCGGCATAGAAGCCTTTCTTGAGAGCGACGACCTCGCCGAGAAGGCCGTTCGAGGCAAGCCAGCCGAGCTGCATGCGGATCCTGGCGGGCGAAGCCGCCGAGCCCGGACGCACGGACAGAAGTGTCTGTCCGGCTGCAAGGCCGCCCAGTGCAGCGGCCGCTTTCACAAAACCGCGCCTGTTCATCAAAAGTTCTGACATATAATTCCCCTCTTCTTCGTTGCCGTGAGAGACTTTTGTAATTGTCCGGATCATCACCGAAGCAGGCGTTCGCGCAAAGAACAATTTTTAGTCTCAAGCATTGCTAAAAATGCAACACGCGAAGCTGCGTGTTTTTAC
>NZ_JBFREP010000166.1:0-564 GCF_052114365.1 Agrobacterium sp. MCAB5 | reverse complement strand
CATGAAGTCTATGCAACGCGAGCCGGGGAGGTCCGTGAACGATGTCGCGCGCCTACAATCCTCGGGTCATCGAGGAACTCAGAGACCGTATCGCCCACCTTGAGGGGAGTGCGTGTTGATTTGCACTGAGAGCTGACCCGGGATTTGCGCCGAGAAGTGACCCGCCTTAGGTATCGTCTGTCGTGGTTGGGGTGGTCAAGTTCCTACGTTTCTCCTTCGTCGTTTTGGGCTCATGAGCTGAGCTGTTTTTGAAGCGGAAGCTGTCGTTTCCGGTTTCGAGGATGTGGCAATGATGCGTGAGCCGATCGAGCAGCGCGGTGGTCATCTTGGCGTCGCCGAAGACGCTGGCCCATTCGCTGAAGCTCAGGTTGGTGGTGATGATGACGCTGGTGTGCTCGTAGAGCTTGCTCAACAGATGGAACAGCAGCGCACCGCCTGAAGCACTGAACGGCAGGTAGCCGAGCTCGTCGAGGATGACGAGATCGGAGTGTGCCAGGCGGTTGGCGATCTGGCCCTGCCGACCTTGGGACTTCTCCTGCTCCAGCGCATTGACCAGCTCCACGG
>NZ_JBFREP010000165.1:0-565 GCF_052114365.1 Agrobacterium sp. MCAB5 | reverse complement strand
CTATTGGGACTTGAGGTCAGCCCGGTGCCATTGGCGCTTTCTTTTCCACCCGTGGCAACGGTCTGGCCGCTTCAGATGGACAGCGATCTTGGCTGCGCATGGTTGCGGCAGCAAATCCGTGAGGCGATGCTGAGGACGAACGAAAGCAACGTCGCGGATATTGCAGCCTGATGTCTCGTAAGTGATCCCTGTGTGTTCCGGGGCCTCGCCTTGAAACGATTGGAACCAACGACACCGCTGTTGGAATAAAACTAACATGCTGAAAATCCGCAGCGGGACGTCGGTTTGTTTTACTCGAGACAACTGATATGGGGCAGTTATCGGACTGACCGGTATCGGCGGGGAATTCGAGAAAGCTGACATCCGACAGGCACGCAGTCCGCGCGGTATTTCGCGCAGGTTCAATCGAATACCGGGGTAGAAGTGCAAATCAGCGAGAGCCCTCTTTATGTGCCTTATTTTTTGGGCTTGCTAGGTTTGAGGGACGGTGTATTCCCTGGTGTGCCTTTGTTATCACGGCGGCGCTGATCTGGTTTCCCTGTGGATTTCGCTATCGGCTTTGGTC
>NZ_JBFREP010000164.1:0-566 GCF_052114365.1 Agrobacterium sp. MCAB5 | reverse complement strand
GTGGAGGACAGATGGAACTCGGAACGGGAGGAACTGAACGTCCTGGTTTGGACAGCGACGGGCTCCATCGCCGATCCGGACCGGCGGATCCTGATCGATCGCTATATTGCCGCCGTAGACAAGAACGGCGTCATTTCCACGGGGCATGCCGCCCTCGAAATGCCGCCGGACATCTATGTAAGCCACTATCCGGCAAACGATATCGACCACAATCCAGACGACTTTCGTGCGCTCCTTTCTGCAGGGCACGAAAACGACGTGGCGGGTCGGTTCAACGTATCTCTGGAGCAAGAGGCAGCGGCCTGGTGCATGCCAGACCAGAAGGTGACGTTCCACCGGTTCCGGCCCGAGGCGGTGCGCCACTTCTGGACGCTCTACTCGCGAGACAATACCTATAACCTGACGGCGCGCAATTGTTCGACCACTGTCATCCAGGTGCTGGATGCAGCGACAGAAGGCGCATCGTCCAAAGGAAGGCTCCTGCGCGATCTGATCGTACTCCTGTCCAATCCGCAATTCTGGCTGTTGAGGGTGGTACGTGGCCGAGCGGAGGCGATGACATGGAC
>NZ_JBFREP010000163.1:0-567 GCF_052114365.1 Agrobacterium sp. MCAB5 | reverse complement strand
GCATTCCGAAGGTGCATGAAGTAGGCTTTAGCCTTAGGAGCGTGGCAACGTGTCTCCATCGTCGCATCCTCATTTAAGTTCCTGCACTCCTGCTGTTATCGGTTTTACTAACCGCTTATCACCACCCCGTGTGAATCGAATGGTCTTAACAACTTACGCGGAGGCACGCCGTGCCGGCGCGCCGGCGCGTAGTCCTTCCATAACAAAGTCCATCAGCCAACCCAACCGGGGTTTCCACTCATCGTTGAAGTTGATCTGCCAAATACCGGCAATGGCCAGAAAAAAGTCATCAGCGGTGATGCCGGGGCGAATGGTGCCCGCCTTCTCATTTGCATCAAGTAAGGACTGGGCTGCAGCGACCACCGGGGCATAACTCTCCTTTCCTGCACAGTCCCCCAAACTCGACATCTCGCGTATTGCATCGGCCAGGCCAGCCTTGGTCATGGCGTACTCGGCAAGACGAGCCATCCACTCACGCAAAGCTAGGTCAGGCGGGCGGCTCTGGAGCAGATGTTCGGCGTATTTTTCAACCTGCAACATCTCATAGCGATAGACCTCCATCACCAG
>NZ_JBFREP010000162.1:0-568 GCF_052114365.1 Agrobacterium sp. MCAB5 | reverse complement strand
GCTCGGTTATGACGATAGCCGTGATCCTGGCGTTGACAATGAACATGAACTGGGTTCTCGGCGCTTTCGGTCTATGGGCGATTTTTTCGGGGCTGTTGCAGCTTGGAACTGCCGTGAGGCGTTGGATAACGAGTGGAGGGCAGTGGGCGATGATTTTGAGCGGTGGCCAATCCTCTTTGGTCGGTGCACTCTTCATCTTTCAAGCGCAAATGCCGCAGGAACCTTCTATCTCAACGGTTGCGGGCTACGCTGGCGTCGGGGCATTCTACTTTCTGGTTTCGGCAATTTGGCTGTCGATCGCCCTGTCGCGTCGCAGTACGCAACCCATCTCGTAAGCGCTACCTCGCGCCAATGAAACCGCTTGGAAGATATTCAAATGATGACAGATGATGCGGCAGGGCAACTTGCTTCCTATCGGAGGACCATCGACAACCTGGATTCAGCTCTCCTCTATATCCTGGCCGAACGCTTTCGCTGTACCGAGCAAGTCGGCCATTTGAAGGCTAAGCAGGCGTTGCCGGCAATCGATAATGAGCGAGAGCGACGCCAATTGGATCGACTGATGAGC
>NZ_JBFREP010000161.1:0-568 GCF_052114365.1 Agrobacterium sp. MCAB5 | reverse complement strand
GCTTTAGGGCGACCAGCGCTCATCAACTCGATTAGTCTTTTGAGTCGAGTCACCACGTCACTGGTTTCCATGAGTTGCTGCTTGAGCTCGATACTGGTCGATAGCAACGGGGCGACTGTGTCAGCCAACAGGCTCGGATCGCCGATCGAAGGCAGGCCGAAACGGGCTTTGGATCCTGGCGGAAGCGCGGAAAAATCGACATCGGCGTAGGTCTGATAGGCATCGAGAACCGCATTCGAAAGAGCGGTGGCCTCCTTCGACTGGCCGCCCTGTTCTTCAATCGGCGTAACCTCCGCCGCCAGGAACTCGCCATCGGTAAGGCGGACGATGCCTGTTCGCTGAAGACCACAGACGGTGACCTTGAGAGCTCCGTCCGCCTGAGTCTGACGATCGACCACGTTTGCTATTACGCCCACCGGATGGAGGGCCTCAAGAGTGTTGGGACGATCGTCGGCACCATGCCTCTGGGCGAGAACGACAACACGCCGATCACCGGCAAGAGCGTGTTCCACGGCTTGCCGAGTTTTGTCGCGCGCCACGAAAATCCGCGAGATCATGTGCGGAAACA
>NZ_JBFREP010000160.1:0-569 GCF_052114365.1 Agrobacterium sp. MCAB5 | reverse complement strand
CGATGAAGGCGTCGGCGATGCTCTCATGGACGTAGACGTATCCGGGGGCGATGCACCATTGGCCGGAGATGGCGTTGTGGCCCCAGGCGATGCGGTCGGCAGCTATGTCGAGATTGGCGGTGGCGTCGACGATGGTCGGGTTCTGGCCTCCGAGTTCAAGGATGACCGGCGTCAGGTTCTCGGCCGCCGCGCGCATCACCACCTTGCCCACGGCTGAGGAGCCGGTGAAGAAGATGAAGTCAAACGGCAGTTGCAGTAACTCGCCGATCTCCTCGCGCCCGCCGGTGACGACCGAGACGTTCTCGGGTTCAAAATATTGCGGGATCAATTGCGCGAACAGCGTCGCGGTCGCCGGCGTCGTGTTGGCGGGCTTGAGGATCACCGGGTTGCCGGCGGCAAGCGCCGCGAGCGCGGGATCGAGCAGCAGCAGGATCGGCGCATTGAATGGCCCGATCACCAATGTCACGCCATATGGCTCCTTGTAGATGACGCCGCTGTTGCCGGTCGCTTCCAGTCCAGCGGGAATAGGCGTTGGCTGCGGCGCCATCAGATCGCGCAGGTTCTCGCGA
>NZ_JBFREP010000159.1:0-571 GCF_052114365.1 Agrobacterium sp. MCAB5 | reverse complement strand
AGCTTATCCGTCACTTGACGTAGGGATGCAGCCGACAACGAGCCGTCTAAATGATAGGACAAAATATCGGCACGCTCCTCGTCGTCCGGGAGATCGAGACGAACGTGCTTCTCAAGACGTCCCGACCTGAGGATCGCGCTGTCGATCAAGTGTCCATAATTCGTTGCCCCGACGATGATCGTCCCTGGTTGCTCTAGCGCCTGCGTCGTCAAATCGAGAAACCTGCCGATCACGTTCCCTTCGTAAAATACGTGGTCTCCCCGCATCGCCGCGCGATCTCCGATCGCATCAAGTTCGTCGACGAGAAGAACCGCGCCTCGACGTGACGCAGCATCCGTGAAAGACGCCGACATCGCGGCGAGCATGTGTCCCAAATGGCCTTTGCCGGATCCTTGCCAAAGCCCGACCGATGTCGCGATTAGATCGAACTGGAGTTCGTTTGCCAACGCCGTGGCGAACAACGTCTTACCTGTTCCAGGCGGACCCACGAGCAGGATCCCCTTGTCGACGTCTGACCAAGCGACCTTGTCGCTACGCCAATCGGCGACGTCCTGACTTATCGCGCTGACCC
>NZ_JBFREP010000158.1:0-572 GCF_052114365.1 Agrobacterium sp. MCAB5 | reverse complement strand
CGCTCGCGGGCTCCGCCGGACGACAGATCGGTTGATCCCCGGTTCGGAACGTCCCACAAAGGTCGAGACCAAAATCATGCGGCCTACAGCATCGCCGCCAGCGGTGACGCGGATAAGTGACGCCAGACGCCCGTGGCCGACGCGGTAGAGATCCGCAGCCAGTGTCATCTCCCCGCCCAGATGGGGAAGATGAGGTCTTACGAGCTGCAAGCTGGTCGCACAAAAAGCCGCATAAAGTGGTGCGCCCTCTGAGCAAGTGAAAACAGCATCCCGCTGTCCCATGGCGCGCGCGATGAGCCGCCAGTGCAAATCACCGGCGCGTCGCTTGAGCCATTGCTCCGAAATGCCGCTGTAGCCCATTTCCGCCATTCCTAGCACGTGGCGTTCGATGAGCTCCGACCCCTCCTGCCTGGCGAGCTGAACAGTGCTCATGCGGCCAGCCTGTTCTTTTGAAGTGCTACTATTTGTTCGGCGAGATAGCGGCTGTCCTCGTCGATGCCAAGAAATCGGCCGGAGCCCCATGTGTTCAGCCAGCCAAGACCAATAAAGTACAGACCAGGTGCATCGGTTAC
>NZ_JBFREP010000157.1:0-574 GCF_052114365.1 Agrobacterium sp. MCAB5 | reverse complement strand
CCTTGATATCAGGTCGTATTCATCCATCCCACCTTACACAGGAGTAGAACATGCCACGCATCTTCATCATCGCCGGACTGCTCAACCTGGTCTTCGTCTCGAGCGCTGCTTTCGCAGAGGACGCAAAAGTTCCAAAAGCAGCGCAGGGAGTGTGGGCTGAAGGCGGTAAATGCAGCGGTCTGACGGTGACCATCACCGCTGGCACGCTCCAGTACAAGGGGAATAAGCCTGATGCGGTGTACTTTGCACCCAAAGAAAGCCCACGTGGCTACGGGGCGATCCATTATGTGGAGGAGGGGAACGTCGACAACTTCGAATATGCGGCCGACAAGGATCAGATGATCTACAATCCCGAAGGGTTCGGGACGGGCAAGCCAGTGCTTTACAAGCGCTGCCGTTAAGGTTCGGCGTTGAAGACGGTCTCTGGAGTCACGGGCCTTCCTTTTTAATTTCTTTCAGGTGAGCATCTAATATCTTGGCAAACAAGGCCTTCTGAACCAATTCCTGGTCGCCTGTTCATATCGGTTCAAGAGCCTCAATATTGCTGAGCGGTCCTTGTGTTATTGTTCTAATG
>NZ_JBFREP010000156.1:0-574 GCF_052114365.1 Agrobacterium sp. MCAB5 | reverse complement strand
TGCCAGTTCCGTGATTTCCTTCCAGTCCGCCTGCAAGGGGCCGGATCGATAGGCGACCGTTGGAGCAATTTGCTGTAGGCGGTGCCAGGCCTGGGCATTGATGTTCGTCCGAATTGCCAGAATGAGGTCGGGCTTGAGCAGGGCGAGTGCCTCGTAGTCGATCAGGCCCTGGTTCAGAAGCGTAGGCTTGGCATCACCGATTTTATTTGCGACCCACGGCAGGACGCCATTTGGAAACTGGCCGTAGCTGGGCATTGCAATCGGCGTGACGCCGAGAGCCAGCAAGGCATCTTCGCCGCCCCAACCCAATGTGACAATGCGCCTAGGCGGTTCGGGGATGATGGTTGTCCCAAATGCATGCGAAACGGATACAGGAAAATGCCTGTCGAACGACGTAGCCGAAGCAGACCATCCGAACGAAACGGTCGCTCCCAGAGCCGCCATAAGGAAATTCCGCCGCTCAAGCACGGCGTCCTTCTTTTCTTTCACGATCAGGACCTCAGAACGTTGCTTTAAGGCTGAGCGTGATAGTCCGGGGATCGCCATACATGCTACCCCAACCCGGGGCTCCCAC
>NZ_JBFREP010000155.1:0-577 GCF_052114365.1 Agrobacterium sp. MCAB5 | reverse complement strand
GATAATGCCGTCGCCAAATTTCTCATGGACCAGAGCCTTCATCGTGGTCCCATAGACCTGCACGATCTCTTAGAAGCGGTAGATGGTCGGATCGGTCGGCAAACCATTCCCGATGCTGCCGCGGATCGGAACCGTCTGAAGCAGGGCAACGGCGGCGTCGTCGAGATCGAGCGTCTTGCCCACGGCTTTGGCGGCATCCGCTGGGAGAGGATGCTGGCCGAGCAGGGCTGCGGTGACGAAGGCCTCCGACAGACCGGTGCCTTCAGTGATCTGGGCGTAGCTCAGGTCCTTCTTGAGTTTCGATGCGAGGATGACGTCCGTCAGGTCTTGGCGAGCGGCCTGCGTGGCTTGAGACTGCAACATTGGTATTATCTCCTTGGTTGGGATTGGGGCTTAGGCAGCGCGCCTGGCCTGATATTTGATGGCCTGGACTTCGGGATTGTCCGCAAGGGAAACGAAGGCGCCCTTGCTGCCATCGAAAGCTTCGATAAGGCCGCTCGCGATGTCGTAAATCCAGCCATGCAAGGCTATGCGCCCCTCTTCGAGAGCCAGGCGCACCGACGGGTGGGTCTGGATA
>NZ_JBFREP010000154.1:0-584 GCF_052114365.1 Agrobacterium sp. MCAB5 | reverse complement strand
CCCTTGGGACAGGCCGGCGGCCAGCGTGTAAACCACGCCTGTTCCGGGAGAAGCGGCGATGATCAGGGATGTGATGAGGAATTCAGGGGTCATGGAAGCGGCAAGTCCTGTGGGATGGAGGGCTTGATCATGGCGGGGGACGGGGCTGGCGTCTTGGATGAAATTGCAGCGCTGACGCTTGGAGGCTCGCGTCCGTAGCGGACTATGATCCTGGCCCCCCCACCTTCCCTCATTCCTGTGCTTGTCACAGGAATCCAGTCGACGCGCGTCTGCGCGGAGGGGAAAAGTCCTTTCAGCCCAAGGACTTGGGCTGGCTGGATTCCTGTGACAAACACAGGAATGAGGGAAGAAGTACGCGTCTGTACCGCTTGAAACAACGAGGTTGCCGCAACACGGCCCTTCCCCATTACCCCAACCTGCCCTACGAAACGGCTGCCCTATACGCCGCAGGCGTCACTCCGAACTGCCGTACGAAAAACCTGTTCAAATGGCTCTGGTCGGAGAAACCGGCGAAAAACGCCACCTCGGCGGGCGGTGCGCCTTTGGCCAGTGCACCCCGTGCCAGATGCAGGCGGATGCAGGCG
>NZ_JBFREP010000153.1:0-585 GCF_052114365.1 Agrobacterium sp. MCAB5 | reverse complement strand
ACATCAGACCGTCTGCGGCAAAACGCCAGTTCTCGTTGCCATAGGCCCGGAACCACTGACCGCTGTCGTCGCAATATTCATAGGCATATCGAACGGCGACGCGGTTGCCGGTGAAGGCCCAAAGCTCCTTGATGAGCCGGTATTCGTGTTCCTTATTCCATTTGCGGGCCAGGAAAGCCTGGGCTTCCTGCCGGTTGGAAGCGAATTCGACGCGGTTACGCCAGCGGGTGTCGACCGAGTAAGCCAAGGCGACCTTCGCTGCATCCCGCGAGTTCCAGCCGTCCTCGGCCAAGCGGACCTTTTCGATGGCGGTTTCGTGGGTGAAGGGCGGTACCGGAGGGCGTGTCACTATCGCAGCTTTCGTAATTTGACTGGTTTCGGCAAGTGCCGAACCTACGAGGCCAACGGCGGGCAGGGCTGTGATGAAGGTGCGGCGTTTCATGTGAATGTACCTATCAATCTATTGGGCTGCACCGATTGGTACAGACAGGGTGCGCTAATGCGTGCCTTAGGCAATCAAGCGGGTTGATACCGGAAGCCCCCAGAGGATCCGAGCTGTCTGCACATCAACTCGGGTCACAACCC
>NZ_JBFREP010000152.1:0-586 GCF_052114365.1 Agrobacterium sp. MCAB5 | reverse complement strand
GCTCTCTTTGGCCCGATCATGTCGCCCGGTCTGTAATAGGTAAAGCATGTAGATGGTTTTCGGAGGTTGTTATAACATTTGGGTCATGGACCGAACCATTGCCATCCGACGCTTAAAGAAGCACGATCGCGCCATAAACGGCATGGGCGCGACGGGCCTTATCTATTTGGATCAACAGCGCGGGATGAAGCCGGCTCTTCCAGCGATTTAGACGTTTTCATTGATTAAGACCTTTCCAAAAAGTTCTCGCGTCTGGACCTACTTGGGGTTAAGCAGTTTCTTGAAGAAAAGCTGGCCATAGAGGTCGATGTGACCACTCGCAATAGCCACCATCCCATGCTTCGCCGCGACAACGACCAATCGGCTGTTCGAGCATTTTGATGGTAAAGCGAAAAGTAGAGCCTGTTCTGGCGGAAATGCTGGAAGAAATTGAAGGCATTCAGAGCCACACGACCGGTAAGACATTAGCGGACTTTGAACAAGCTTGCCGTCAACCGTGGGCTGGAAATCGTCTCCGAAGCATCACGGCACGTTCCCGATGAATTGCTCGTGTTAGCGCCGAGTTGCTGGAGCACAACCTTAACGA
>NZ_JBFREP010000151.1:0-586 GCF_052114365.1 Agrobacterium sp. MCAB5 | reverse complement strand
TAGAAGGGTTGATCGGTCAGTACGATGCCCATAACGATATTTGCCGTGGCTCATCTGGCGATGAAAAAGCCACGCGGTCTGCCTGCGATTCTCGCGGTGAGGTCTCGATGCTGCTGGGTCGTGAAGGCTTGTGCTACGGTAAGGACGGACAAGCCGGATACCAGATGAAATGGCATAAGTGCGGCAAGGGTTCGATTAGGCAGTAGCTGGTAGCGCTGATGTCTCGTCCGCCCCCCTTTACGACTTGGAACATCATCTTGTTCGCGATGATCATCGGGCCAATGTTTAGCTCTATTATCGCGGCAATTTTCGCGGTCTTTGTGAAAAGTGAAGAGATCGTTTCAGTGATGTCCCTAGCCTTCCTTGGTTGCCTATTTGGTTTGATACCCGCGTTCGTCTGTGGAGTGTTGTTTGCCAATCTTCGGGGTTGGTTCGGGACGGGGTATTTGTTCGCGGCTTGTTGCGGCATTGTCGGCGTATTACCGTTCATTTATTTGTCCGGTAACTCTCAGCTAAAAATATCTGCGTCTACCTTTTTGGCCGTTACTATTTGTGGCTTAGCGGCAATTGCTACGCGATTTACGGC
>NZ_JBFREP010000150.1:0-587 GCF_052114365.1 Agrobacterium sp. MCAB5 | reverse complement strand
CGATCGCTCAATTTGCGACATTCCCGCACTCTGGAAGCCGGTGTTGATAAGCCTTGCCGCGCGCCTGTCCGGTTCAAAAGAAGCAGATGCCTTAATCGAAGGCGAGGGCGGGATAACCCACGATGCCCTTGCAGGTAAGCCGCATTTCGAGTGCGGTGCATTCGACCACGGAGCCGCGCTTCAAAGGCGAAACTTCGCGCTGGTATCGTTCGAGAAGCTGTCCGAGCGTAGTGCTTTCAAGGATTTTCGTGTCAGGGGCCGCACCGAACCTGTCGACCTGTGCTTCGAGGTCGCGCGCCCACTTTTCAGCTTCGAGCTTCGTGTCGAAAGATTTGCACCGGGGCTTCAAGCCGCGACGGCGCACCTGCGCTTGCCAACGTCCTCTGAGTTTTCTGATTGTCGCCATGGTGATCTCCAACATTCATTGTCGATCATGCGTAGGATGCCCCGGAGAGGGGGCCAAGGATTATCCCGGCGCAGCAATCACACGCATTAACTGCAATCAAAAATCATAGGCGATTTATAATTGAGCGCCTTGCACGCGCGGCGTCAGTATAGTTTGATATGCATGGGTAAAGGGTATTGCG
>NZ_JBFREP010000149.1:0-588 GCF_052114365.1 Agrobacterium sp. MCAB5 | reverse complement strand
GGGTCTTATTGAGCGTAGCATCGCGCTGCTTACAGAACTCGGAAACTTTCCGGCTGCAGACTATGCGCATAGGCATTTCCCGGACCAGCCTGCTCCCCGTCTGCTAGACATGATAGGCCGCGGGGTGTCCCGCGCCGTAAACAGCATCCAGATTGGGTCTGACCGCATTGCTCTCACCGACTTCCAGAAAGAGACTTGGGACAGCCTGCCTGCGAAAGCCGCTGTAGCCATTTCGGCTCCTACAGCCGCGGGAAAGTCCTTTCTCGTCATTGAACATCTATGCAGGATGGCGGAGCGCCAAAAGGAATTCCGTGCGGTCTACATAGCGCCAACGCGCGCCTTGCTGGCGGAGGTGCACGACAAGATCAACAAGCGCCTATCTCATCGCACCGACGTGCGTATATCGACCGTGCCCACGGCGGATCCATCATCGTCCAAGCACGTTCACATCCTTACCCAGGAACGCTTCCAGTTTCTGCTTGCGGCAGACTCAAGTATCTTTGATCTTGTGGTCGTCGACGAGGCGCAGAACCTTTCGGATGGTCCACGCGGGATGATCCTCCAGGAATGCCTTGAGTAGGTTGTCAC
>NZ_JBFREP010000148.1:0-588 GCF_052114365.1 Agrobacterium sp. MCAB5 | reverse complement strand
CCGTTGGACTGACATCGCCCATCTAAAATCTCCTTTTGCTGGCAGCGTTATCATGAGTACTTAGAATCTGGGCTTCGGACCGGGTGGGTTTAGCTTCCCAGTGTGGTGGTCTGGACGCTTCGGCACGGCCTCGGGTCATCGTTTGGGCCCTCGGCCCATTGATCAGTAATCCGGATAGCACCTGGATTTATAGAAGCTTTCTCTCCTAATTTAGCTGTTAGAAGAGCACCATGACCATATCGGCGACTATCGAAGCGCTTGTGCGCGATGCGGTTCGTCAGATCATGGAGCGATGCTATCCGGTTGGATACAATCCGCAGCGACGCGGGGTCAGTCGCCATTTACCTTCCCATGTCTACTCTTTGCCACCAAAACCATCGCCCACCGCGCCTGGTAGTCTCTGAGTGGCGGATGCCCAGGCGCTGATGAGGTCTGCCGAAATATACCAGCGCGCGGCCGCACGCTTTGCCAGCACTAGTCTGGCCACTTCAACGCCGCCGCCGTCGGTTCGCGACCACAAACGTCCGTCGGAAAAAATTCGCAACGCCTCAAAAAAATCGTTGACACCCAAAATCGCCGTAGCTACTG
>NZ_JBFREP010000147.1:0-590 GCF_052114365.1 Agrobacterium sp. MCAB5 | reverse complement strand
GCGGCAAGGATGGTCCGTTTATCATCGATCGACAGAGATGACGCTTTCACAACATCGATCGGCCGTCGAAGCTGCATGCCTCGCATCAGAACCGTCGGCCCCATTGTCACTGCACTGTCGACCACCTGCTGCAACCGGATGTCTCTCACTGAGACCACCTCAATGCACGTGGGGACCGCGGTCGCCCCGCATGTGAGAAGCCGCGATCGCGGGCGTCTCAGGGGCGAGAATCTCATGTTTTTCCGCGAAGGCTGCGAACAGGCCGCGCGCGGTCTCCGCTTCGATCTCGCCGCGAAGCGCCGCCTGGCATGCTTTCATGGCAACGGTGTGTACCGTGTCTCTGAACGAGGCCGGCCACTCGACAAGGTGTCGGTAGGCGTCCATGACACTGTGAACTTCCGCCGGGAAGCCCAGGCCAACAAGAATGGTGACAGGTTTTCTGAACATATCGGGTTTCATTGCTGTCTCCTTCCCAACCCGGAATGTTGACGGGCGCCGTACCAGCGGCGCCCTGATTTTGCGGATCATTGTAGATATCAAGCCGCCTTTTGTGCCTCGATCTGCGCTGGAGCGACCGAGGTCAAAGCGGG
>NZ_JBFREP010000146.1:0-590 GCF_052114365.1 Agrobacterium sp. MCAB5 | reverse complement strand
GCAATCTCCATGACCAGGCTTCTCTGCGTGAAGGAGAGCGAATTCGCCTCGCCGGTTGTGCCGAGCACGTTCAGGACATCGCAGCCGTTGTCGAGACACCAACGGCAATGCTCGACGAATGCGTCGGCGTCGATTTCCTGCGAGGCGGAAAACGGGGTCGGAACGGCGGCAATAACGCCTTTGAGAGGGTGTTTGGACATAAGGCGCCTTTGCTGGGATCAGAGATGGAGTGCCAAAGCGGCGTTCCGGGGATGACTGGCCACCAGGGCGTGGTCCTTGTCGGTGGAACGGCTCTTGTCCCATCCGCCGGGAGAGCCCATCCCCGTCACCGACGGCTCGAAGAACTCCCGATTGACGGCGAGGAAAATGCGCCTGTCGTCGGGTATCTCCTCGTCCCACACGATCGCATCCACCGGACAAATGGACAGACAGAGACCACAGTTTATGCATTCGTCGGGATGGATGTAAAACATGCGGCCGCCCTCATAGATGCTGTCGACCGGGCAGGCGGCCGTGCAGGCGCCGTCCTTCATGTCGATGCAAGGCGAAGTGATGACATAGGCCATCCGGGTGACATAGGCCATCCGGGT
>NZ_JBFREP010000145.1:0-591 GCF_052114365.1 Agrobacterium sp. MCAB5 | reverse complement strand
TTTCGGAACGGGCCAGCGAGCCGATGAGGTCAGCAAGGTTCGTGAAGTAGACGCTCTTTCCAGCTTTGACGGCTTCGACGCCGAGCGCGGTGGCAAGATGACTCTTGCCGGTTCCAGGTGGACCGAGGAAATGCACGGCCTCGTGTCGATCGACGAAGCCAAGCTGCGCCAGGGTGAAGATGCGATCTCGGTCGAGGGAAGGTTGGAAAGTGAAGTCGAAACCGGCAAGGGTTTTGATTGTCGCCAATCTGCCCATTCTCAAGGCCGTCTTGATGCGGCTGTTCTCGCGCAGGGTCAGTTCCTCGGACAGCAGGATATCGATAGCCTCAAGGGCAGATAGCTCACCGTGCTCGAGGCGGCGCACGACATGGTCGAGTGCTTCCAGTGCGCGCGGCATCTTCAAACCGACCAGATCATGGCGAATACGGTCGATCATGGATGGAATGGCATCGAGGGTCGCGCTCATGGGCGGCTCTCCCGTGCCAGGACTTTACCAACGGCGTCATAGAAGGCGAGCGACCGCTGCAGCACGGTGTCGCCGGCAGGCTTGACGACAAGGGATTCGTCTCGTGTCCTTGGCCTGTGTTGCGG
>NZ_JBFREP010000144.1:0-595 GCF_052114365.1 Agrobacterium sp. MCAB5 | reverse complement strand
GACAGGTTCAATTCCGTTCGTTACACCTATGAAGCGGGTTCTTTCTGGGCTGGTGTCTCGGTTGACGAACTCGAAGGTATCGCGGTCGGCACGTTCAACAAGAACAACAACACAAGTAACAATGTCGGCGTCGTTGTTGGCGCTGGCGCGAAGATCGATAGCGTCTCTCTTCAGCTCATCGGTGGTTATGACACTGACCGCGAAAACGGCTCTGTTCGCCTGATCGCAACAGCTGGTGTTGGTCCTGGCACGTTTGGCCTGTCTGGTGTTTGGGCTTCCGGCGCAAACGCTTACTACAATGCTTCCGAGTGGGCTGTTGCTGCCGAATACGCCATCAACGCAACCGACAAGCTGAAGATCACCCCCGGCTTCCAGTACTACAGTGGCTACGGCCTCGTCTCGTTCGACAAATTCTCGAACAACGACGCCTGGAAGGCTGGCCTGACGGTTGACTACAAGATCACGGACGGCCTCTCGGCAAAGGTTGCTGCAAACTACCTCGACGTCGACACCAAGCCTGAAGCCTGGACCGGTTTCGTTCGCCTGCAGCGCGCATTCTAATAGCCATAAGAAAAAAGCCTAAACCGGGTTAGAT
>NZ_JBFREP010000143.1:0-595 GCF_052114365.1 Agrobacterium sp. MCAB5 | reverse complement strand
CCGTCGAAGTATCGGTGAGGGCAAAGAGGCCCACGGCGATGGCAATGCGTCGTATGGTCATTGTTGATCCTCCTTCCGCCAGGTCTGCGACGCAGGCTGGACGGACGAACAGGGAATTTTTGGAGCGTCTCGATAGAAACGCCCGCGACAATCGGGAAACCGCCCCCGTTTTTGGACGTTGCTTGAGGCAACAGCCTCAGGACCGGGCGCCGTTTTACTGCGTGTCGCACCGATGGCACCGATCCGCATCTTGAGGATCAATTGTGTCGCGGCGTTGGGGATTGAACCTTGACCGGCGCCTTTTCGGCACCTGTGAATGGAACGACTCATGATCTCAACCCGCCGCCTGACTGACTGAAATGATTATGCAGGATTGGTCGGAGGGCAGCAGAAGCACCTGGCCTCCCTTGTCCGGGAGGTTATAGACAGGGATTTGTCCCAATGCGACGGCCTGCACGCTCCCAGCGGGCAGGATCGGGGGCACGTCTACGCATTTTTTCGGGAAGGGAGCGATTCTGACCATTGTCCCTTCACATGCCTCTCCAATAGGCGAGGCGAAAACCATACCTGCGGCGGGACCGGAATAGGCCGTGGT
>NZ_JBFREP010000142.1:0-601 GCF_052114365.1 Agrobacterium sp. MCAB5 | reverse complement strand
GTTTTACGTCTGTCCTCGATGTCGCTTGGTATGGGGCGCAAACGTATGGGCATCGGGATGCTGGGTGTCGGCGGCGCGCTGGCTGCAAGCCTTGGTTTCGCGGCGCCGGCGCTCGCAGATATCTCGGTGACGCCGTCGGGTTCGTGTTCCCGACCGGGCTTTGGCGGATTTGGTGCCTGGACCTGCCAGGTACCGACCACCGGCGGCGCCTTCGCGACGGTGAGTGGGATTCCTGCTGACCTCTTCGGTGGCGTGGACCTGACGGCCCTGAACACCTGGACAGCCGCCAATCTCGGCACCGGTGCCATCGCGCTGGGTGACTTGACGACGAAAGCGAGCGGCGCGAACGCCGTGGCGGTCGGCAAGGGTGCGCAGGCGGTCAAGGACGGCGCCATCGCCATTGGCCTGAACGCGGTTGCCGGGGATGCTGCCAACAGCTACGTCAACCAGGTCGCCATTGGTGCCAATGCAAAGGCGACCGCGCAGAACAGCACGGCGGTCGGCGATGCCGCCATTGCCCAGGGGCCGCAGTCCACCGCCTATGGCTCCAACGCACGGGCCACCGCGGCCCAGGCGACGGCGTTGGGACGCAGCGCGGAAG
>NZ_JBFREP010000141.1:0-601 GCF_052114365.1 Agrobacterium sp. MCAB5 | reverse complement strand
GCGCGAAACGGCGCGAGCGTGACCCTTCTCGAACGCTATCCCTACGTGGGTGGCCTTGCCGCCGGCGGCATGGTGCTCGTTCTCGACGACATGGTGAACGGGCTCGAGATCACCGTGCAGGGAATCTGCACCGAGATGATCGAGCGCATGCGCAGGAAGAACCTGTGCATGGTTCCCGACGAGAACGATCGTCAGCTCGACCGGCGCGACCTGCCGGAAAGCTGGCGGCGCTGGGCACGCTGGGGCCTTTTCGATTTTCACACGCCGTCCGCGCCGCACCCGATCTGTTATGCAGCGGCATTTGATCCCGATGCCTTCAAGCAGACGGCCTACGATCTCTTCGCCGAGACACGCGTCAAGTTGCGCACCCATAGCTGGTTTTCCTCGGCGATCGTCGAGGACGGTACGATCAAGGGTGTGGTCTGCCAGACCAAGGAGGGATTGCAGGCAATCATGGGCAGCGTGGTGATCGACGCCACCGGTGATCTCGACGTCGCGGCAAGCGCTGGCGCGTCCCATGTCGAGGACAGCTTCATCCTGACGACGGTCTCGCGCTGGGGCGGCGTCGATACGGAAGCTGCGGAGCGCTTCGAGTTCGAGG
>NZ_JBFREP010000140.1:0-606 GCF_052114365.1 Agrobacterium sp. MCAB5 | reverse complement strand
GTCTATCATGCCGGAAGCCGAGCTCGAAAATTTCGCCGGATCACTGCAGTGTCTCCAAACGCTGGATGGCTTGCCGCCATCACCGTCGTTGCGGGTCGGTTTTTCATTCAGCCATGTGGGGAATGCACCGCCCGCGCTCGCCGGGTCGCTGCTGCGTAGGATTTCTCCGACGGATTTTACGCCTTACATGATCGCGATTTTCACCGCAGGCAATGTCTGCTTCCAGATCTGGCTTCGCTCGGACAATCAGGATGAAGGACTTTCCGAGATCGCCGGCTTGCGGATCAAGTGGACATCTCAACTGCCAAAGCCCGAAGGCGGATACTATCCGGTCGAATTCAGCGACCCCTTGCAGCTCGATTGGTCAGGTGTAAAGCCGGAACGGCAGCCCTTAGAAGCGTTCGAGTTGCGTTTTGATCCACACTCAACGCAGGGAATCTTTATTCCGATCCTGCGGGCACCATCAGCTGCAATCGAGCCGGCGGAGCCGCAATAAAATAACGGCGGTCGGTCTGCGTCGACAAATGCCCACACGTTCCGCCCGGCTACATGATAAGTGAAAGCCATGGCCTCAAACCGCGATCTGAAAAAACGTCTCGCACTTGC
>NZ_JBFREP010000139.1:0-607 GCF_052114365.1 Agrobacterium sp. MCAB5 | reverse complement strand
ATCCGCCGCATCGTCACTCCCGCGACATTCAGGCGCTGGTTCCTCATCTGCCTGCTATTGCTTGGGGCTGAGCTGTTTTTGCGGGCTTTCTGGAGCTGATTCAAGCGCAGTAGAACCGTCACCGCTTCAGAGGCGCAATCAAATTATAGGCGACAATTTCTTCGTCTTCCGTCCCCTCATCGTAAATCTTCGCCACCGTGGCGCGCAGATCCGGCGAATAAACCGCTGTCCATCGTTCTTCCTCTTTGCCGTTTTTACGAATGTCGTAGGTCACATAAAACACCTCATAATTGCAGAATTTAATCGGAAAGGCGCGCCGCTTCGTAACTGCAAGGGTCAGTGACCACTTATCCTCGATTTTGGTAGTTTCGAGGGGCAGAAATTCAAAAGTGCGTCGAGCGCCAACTTTCAGAGGCCAGAATGCTTCCAGATTTGACGTAAAGTGCTGGCTGTAATTGCCGTCATCGCCCGAACGCGCCAGCTCGATTAACCCCCGAAAGAGAAAAAGCCTCTGTTTGCCTGCGCCTTGAAAATCATTCTCCACCAAGACGATCGGTCCGGATCGCCTGAATTCGCTGCGCACCTGACCGTGGGCAAGAACAAACTC
>NZ_JBFREP010000138.1:0-608 GCF_052114365.1 Agrobacterium sp. MCAB5 | reverse complement strand
CATCGGAGGTGTTGCAGATTTTTGCATTTGGCGGGAGCATGCCGTTTAATGACAGTCGATATAAAACGGGACTGCATCCATGCACGACGAAATCATATCCTGGCGCCGTGATCTGCATGCCAACCCGGAGCTTGGTTACGAGCTCCCTCGCACCGCATCCTTCGTAGCCGACAAGCTACGCACCTTTGGCTGCGATCAGGTTACCGAGGGGGTTGGGAGGAGCGGCGTTGTTGGCGTTCTCCACGGCCGGAATCATTCTTCCGGCAGGGTGGTCGGTCTACGCGCCGACATGGATGCGCTGCCTATTCACGAAACGACAGGACTTTCCTACGCTTCTACGACGGCGGGCCGAATGCATGCTTGCGGGCACGACGGACACACGGCGATGCTGCTGGGTGCTGCAAAGGCGCTGGCAGAAACACGCAACTTCGATGGCACCGCCGTTCTGATCTTCCAGCCAGCGGAGGAAGGACAGGCCGGCGCGAAGGCGATGTGCGACGACGGCTTGATGACACGCTGGGGGATCGAGAGGGTATTCGCCCTTCACAACGAACCGGGCCTGGACGTTGGTCGTTTTGCCACCCGCACCGGCCCGTTTGGGGCTGCCG
>NZ_JBFREP010000137.1:0-613 GCF_052114365.1 Agrobacterium sp. MCAB5 | reverse complement strand
CCTGATACTCTGTCGAAGCACATCTCGCCGCTCAGCTGGGAACATATCAACCTTACCGGTATATACACCTGGGATGCTGAACATCAAATGCCGAACGGATTTCGATCGCTGCGTCTGCCGGCCGCGCTACGGCGGGTGGCATAAGTTCTCATTCCGTTCGCCCTTAGCCTACGATCTCGCACTCCTCTTGTGCTGGCCCCTTTTTGGCAAATCATAGAGCACAATGGTTGCCTTGTTCGGAACGGCCTGAAGGCAATTTTATGAATCGGCGGCGTCGGCAAGATTGCCAGGATAGGGATTGGCAGGACCGAAACGAATTCCATCCTGTTCAAAGAAGCCCATATAACCAAGGAGCCATGCGTTGTGGATTTCAGAACGAGCGAGAAGCTTGCGAAGTGAGCGTGGCATCAATTTGCCGTCATAGCCTATCAAATACACTCGCAGGTAAATATAGTATCGTGTCCAATCTCGAATTCGCTCCCTGACCTCAAACATCGTTATGCTTGCGTGTTGCGAGCCGCACTGGCCCTTAGTCGGACTTTTCGATGCGGCGGAGCCATGCGTGATAATGGCTTGCGCTTTCTGACGTTATCTGAGCCAACGGCAAAAACGC
>NZ_JBFREP010000136.1:0-614 GCF_052114365.1 Agrobacterium sp. MCAB5 | reverse complement strand
CTCTTGTACCGAGCGGCCAGCGTCTTCCTTTGCTTCCCACTCAGCTCCCTCGTACCAACGTTACTTGGTGGCATCCGCTGTGATAAGGCTGGCATCGACGGCAAATCCTTCCGCGCCCACCAATACTCGCGCGAGGCGTCGCTCCACCACCGTTTCGAAGATGTTTTGCAGGATATCGCTCTACCGAAACCGGCCGTGGCGATTCTTCGAGAAGCTTGTGTGATCAGGCACCTTGCCGCTCAGTCCGAGGCGGCAGAACCAGCGATAGGCGAGGTTGAGATGGATCTCCTCGCTAGTTGGTATTCCGAGCGGATACCCATAGAGTAGCCTATGGTCAGCATCCGCATCATAGTTCGGGATCGACCGAGGGACGGCCAGTGCTGCTATAGAAGGGCTTAAACTGCGCTCGAACGCTATCGAGTTCGAGGTGACGGTCTATCACGCCCAACAGGTCCTCGGAGCCCTGCCTCGATCAACCTTGCCGGAGGTAGGGCCTGAACGACACCATCGGTGCAGGAACGGCATCCATATTTGGGACGACGCGTGACGATGACGCGGAACTGTGCAGGAACGGCATCCATATTTGGGACGACGCGTGACGATGACGCGGAACT
>NZ_JBFREP010000135.1:0-618 GCF_052114365.1 Agrobacterium sp. MCAB5 | reverse complement strand
CATCGACACGTTCGAAGTCGAGGAAGTTATCGAGCTGGTGAAGGAGATACTCGCTGGAGCCGGGGCGGTAAGACAGCGGATCGACCACGCCAATGATCGCTTCAAGCGCCAGCTTTCCGAGCAAGAGGCGCTACTCGGCCGGGAATTTCTCTCAACTGATGCCGTCGCAACGCCGCAGAGCGTTACGCCTTAGCAAAGGTGTCCCGCAGCCTAATGCTTTCGACGTAATACCGAGGCTCTTCACCACTCGACGGGAGTAGTCCGCACAATGTCGCACGCCCTTCAACGGACATTCTCCAAACGGCCTACACCTACGGATCCGGCTGCCATCCCAACGGTCAGATTTCCAAGATCCAAGTCCCCACTCTAGATTTGACGCTACCGTCGATTATCGGCGACGCTGTCGGAGCCCTCGATGCACAAAGTCCGCCGCGCCTTTTTCATGGCCATGCTGGAACAGCACCTCGGAATTGCGATCAATCTCGCTCTGATCGCGATCGTATCGAGACTATTGTCGCCGGCGGAAGTTGGCTTTGCCGTCATCGGCTACGGGGTGACATCGGTGATATTCGCCTTTCGCGAATTCGTTTCGTCCGATTTTCTCATTCAGCTCGATGT
>NZ_JBFREP010000134.1:0-627 GCF_052114365.1 Agrobacterium sp. MCAB5 | reverse complement strand
TAGCACAACCGCCTGGTTTTGGCCGGTTTCGCTCTTGAAGGGATCAGAACTGACGACCCATGTTTCGGCCACGCAACAACGACGATTCGTCGGTCTTGGGCTCACATAATCTCGCCTCCGCCCAAACGTCATTCTTTCAGACGATCCACCGAACGCTTCATCAGATCCATTCGTTCGTGAAAAATCGCTACGATAAGGGCGGGCGCATCCTCACGAAGCAGACAAAAGACGTAGTGGTGCTGGCATCGCGCCATACTTAACGCCGGATAAAGCGCACTCATATCCTTGAACGAACCTCTGCCTTCGGCAAGGGTTGCGATACCTCGCTCCAAACCCGAGACTAGCGGCGTACCTGCGCAGCACTCCATTGCGTATATGTGTAGCGGATTACCGAAGGTAGATCTGATTCCGCTTCCGCGGTAAGAATATAGGCAGTTAAACGCGACCCTCGGAAACCTCCTCGTCAAGGATCTCCCCTACAGTTTTGGTCGACAGTCTCCCGGCAAGCCCCTCATTGACGCGCATGTTCATCAACGTCCTCAACTCCCCCCAGATTCGCTCTGCGTCTGCGTCACCGGGGAAGAGGAGCTCAAGCGCATACTGCTTGATTGTCTTGCCTTGCAATGC
>NZ_JBFREP010000133.1:0-629 GCF_052114365.1 Agrobacterium sp. MCAB5 | reverse complement strand
GGCGGCGTCAGTGGGCTATGTCAGCCCGGCGCAATTCAGCCGCGACTTCAGACGGCATTTCGGGCGTACCGCATCGGAAGAAGCGAAGTGGGTCCGGCATCACCTGGGCGAACAGGTTTGACCATTGCCCCTCACCGTTCTCACGATCGATCGACCGTCAGAACACAACATGTCATTGTAAAGCAGCTTGAAGGGCGGCTTTGCAATGAATGAGGGTCGTGTCGAAGACGGGAACGCCTACGTGATCCTGGTTTAACAGCATACCCACCTCGGTACAGCCGAGGATAAGACAGTCGCAGCCTTTGTCGACCAGGTGCTGCGCAATCCGTTCATAGGTCAAGCGGCTCTCCTCGCGAACGATGTCGCGGCACAGCTCTTCATAGATAATACGATGGGTTTCAGCTCGATCATCAGCTTCAGGGATCGTTGGCGACAGCCCCTGAGCGATGAGGCGGTCGGTATAGAAGGTCTGTTCCATGGTGAAGGCGGTTGCCATCAAACCCGGTCTCCGGAAACCGCGGTCGACGATAGCGGTTGCAGTTGCGTCCGCGATGTGCACGAAGGGAATCGACACCCCGCCCACGATCTTGTCCGCCACCTTGTGCATGGTGTTTGTCGCAAGGATGAGG
>NZ_JBFREP010000132.1:0-631 GCF_052114365.1 Agrobacterium sp. MCAB5 | reverse complement strand
GCTATGGACCAATACGCCAGTTTCATCGACGCCAGAGTACCTGACCAAGATATAGCGCGATTGATCGACGGCAATCTTCGACTTCAGGACTTGAGACTTGAGGAGCAGGTCCGTGAACTCATAGAGACGGCGTTGTCCGACGCCGTTTTGCTACCTGGGCCGAAGGCAACCACGCCTCAACTCGCCGAAGTGGCTACGCCATGAAGATTTCCAGAACTGGGCGGATTATTCTCGCCGCAGAGAAGCGGGTGGCGGAGATCCTCGATGCCACGCCGGGCGATCGGGCAAAGCGAAGTGCAGAGGACGTCAACGCCATCTGCGTTGCACTGGTTAAGCGAAGGACGCCGATCATGCCGACCGCCCTTGTCGTCTCGGAGGAAGGGAGAAACAAATCTCCTCACTTCCCTGCGCATCAGACCATCTACAACAAGTATTCGAAGATTCTTAAAGTGTGGCGGGACGCGTACTACGACGTCGTTAACATCGACGGCGAATCGCCTCTCTCCGGAGACGATATACAGCGGATCGATACCACAAAGATGGAGGTGGGGACCGCCAACATCGTGGATCGTCTGAAAGCCATCGTCTTCGAAGTTAATCAGCGCAACAATGTTCTGAAGCAGATCATCGA
>NZ_JBFREP010000131.1:0-631 GCF_052114365.1 Agrobacterium sp. MCAB5 | reverse complement strand
CAGATACCCAGGTTTTAAGTTCCGCATCCAAGTCGAATGTTCCTGCTGTCTCGACGGAGAAGCGAGTGACAGCTTTGTACGGAATGGACATATAGTCGACTTTGCTGCCCGTAATACCTTGGATATCGACAAGTATGACGCGATGCTGAGTGAAAACGAAAAAATCGCGAATTAGCTTGAAAGCGAGTTTTGGTTGCTCACCGTCAATAAGGACACCGCTTAGACGTTTTTCAAGTTCTCTCGGGTCCACGGTTGTACCATGACCCAAAATTCCATCGAATAAACCCACTTGCTTTCTACCTCTAATATCTCGCGATAACCAATACGTCGGAAGTTGGGTTCAATAACAAAGCATCGTTTGCCGAGTTGGACATGTCTGAAGAAGGATCGACGGGCATGCCACCAAATGAATACTGCGATATTCACTTTTTGTTCTCGTCATCAATTTCCAGGCGCCTAAGCGCCTGGAAAGATTAGATTTTATGCTATCAAAGCCGTTGGCTCAGCTGCAACCGCTCGTCGCACCGCAAGTATCGCACTTCTCGCAGGTGCCGTTGCGCACCATCGTGAAGTTCTGGCATTCCGAGCACATGTTGCCGGTATAGCCTTGCGCGATCGAGCGCATGCGGCG
>NZ_JBFREP010000130.1:0-635 GCF_052114365.1 Agrobacterium sp. MCAB5 | reverse complement strand
GTCTATCGCTATCGGCGGGCGATCGCTGCGCGAATGCGATGTAATGCATCAGGTCGGCGCACAAGATAACTCACCGGTGGCAGAAATGCTGAAGCGGGTCTCAGGCGGAAAGCCTGTGCGAGAAGGGCACCCGCGCCGGGCCGGCGCCGGATCAAATTGGAAAGCGCGCACCAATAGGCGCGGTCGCTCAGGCTCGCGCGACCGCGCCTTAGCAGTGTTTGGGCATCGGCAARCAAAGCCCCTTCATTGCCAAAGAAGCTTTCGAGCGCGGCTTCGATTTCGGTATTCCAGGCAAGCACGTTATCAAGGATGGCGGATTGGTTCGCACCGTGGATACGGGTGAAATTCTGCACGGCATCAAGTTCGACGATATCGCCCAGTACCGCGAGCCGCATCCACATCTCGACATCGTCGGTATGGCGCAGTGCTGGCCGATAATGACCGGCATGTTGTTGAATGTGCGTCCTGGTAACGGCGAGTGGGCCCGGCACCGGGCTGCGTCCCGTCACGCAGATTCTGACGATGAAGTCCATGCCGCGATGAAGGTGCATGCCATCGGCATCGCTGCGAAATCCTGATGGTATATCGGCATCGTCACGGAAGAAGGCGGTGCGGCCGAACACCATATTTGCGCC
>NZ_JBFREP010000129.1:0-636 GCF_052114365.1 Agrobacterium sp. MCAB5 | reverse complement strand
CCACAGATCGGAGCGGACTTGGGCGGAACTAAGCTGATTGAACTTTTCCCACTACCCTATGCCCATTGGTATGCGGCCACTCTTTTTGCCGAGGCCGGATATGCTGCGTCACAGATATTCGAGCGTCTCAACATAGATCCCGCGCGCTGGCAACGGTTCCGAGAGCGCTATAGCCAACTTCATTACGCCAATACAAGTTGGGTTACGGCCGCGTTCAGGCGGGACGGACTTCCCGAACCCGAACAGGATCGGGCGCTTTTCCAGCGTCTGACGGGGAATGACGGCATCGGCCTACCGGTAACAGAACCCTTCAGCATGCGCACAGAGCTTGCGGCTTTGCGGCGGGCAGTCGAAGCTAATCCTCGTATCGGCCCCTTCGCCAATGTCGACTGGGTCGCGCATTACATCGGAGAAAGACRATTCCCGACCATCCGCTATATCCACAATGGCAATCAGGTCTATGTGGACGGCGCACCAATCCGCGACCGCAAGGGCGTCCCGTTGTCCGGGGTCGACCCCTTCACCTTTCGACAGCTTGGTGACCGCTGGTTTTGCGACGATAGACATGTCTACGGCCAGGGCGAGACACCAACGAAGCTTTTCTGGTTCTCAGCGCGCGGCGCCGATCCGGACAGC
>NZ_JBFREP010000128.1:0-638 GCF_052114365.1 Agrobacterium sp. MCAB5 | reverse complement strand
GCTTCATGCCGTCCGGCAGGATGATCTGCCGCGTATCTTCTCCATCGACTACGAACTCTTGGTCGATACCGAGGAGAGCGAACAGCGGCTCGAACTCCTGCACAAGAACGTCCGCAAATACGGTACGATCTCCAACACCATCGCTCTCGCAGCTCGCCTTGATGGCGTCATCCGGAGGGCCTTATGAGGAGCCTTCACAGCGAAACGCATCTCGTTTCCCGGATAGGATGGCTGCGAGCGGCCGTTCTCGGCGCCAATGACGGCATCGTGTCGACCGCAAGCCTGATCGTCGGGGTGGCAGCCTCTGCGGCGGGGAGTTCCGAGATTCTGATCGCCGGCATCGCAGGACTTGTGGCAGGGGCCATGTCGATGGCGGCGGGCGAATATGTCTCGGTAAGCTCCCAGGCGGACACCGAGCAGGCCGATCTCAACCGCGAACGACTGGAGCTTGAGAGCCAACCCAATCTGGAGCGAGAAGAATTGGCGCAACTTTATGCCAGACGCGGTGTCGATACCGATCTGGCCAGAAGGGTGGCCGAGCAGTTGATGCAGAAGGATGCGCTTGAGGCGCATGCCCGCGAAGAACTCGGCATCTCCGAGATCACCACTGCGAGACCGATCGTGGCTGCCCTGACATC
>NZ_JBFREP010000127.1:0-639 GCF_052114365.1 Agrobacterium sp. MCAB5 | reverse complement strand
ATGCGCGGATCAGCGTTTCGCCGTCGATACGGTCGGTCTTCGCCCGGCGATGCCGGCGCGGCATGGCAATTGATGCGGCTTCTACAATGTGGCTCTCGATCCAAGCCTCCTTGCTGAGCACTCGTCCCAGCCAGAAGCCATCCAGCCCGATCGTGTCCCAGCGCGTGGTGTATCTGGATTTCATAGCCATCGGTGATTTCCGGTAGGGTCGGGTTGTTCAAGACCAACCTGAAGGACACCACCGATGACCGACGACATGATGAACCTGCGCTCGCTTGTTGAGAAGAGTGCCGATGCCGATTTGCTGCGCGAGATGATCGGCTTTGCTGCCGAGAAGCTTATGGCGCTGGAGGTCGGTACGAAGACCGGCGCGGGCTATGGGGAGAAGAACGGCTTCCGACTTGCCCAGCGCAACGGCTAGCGCGACCGGGATTGGGAGACACGGGCTGGCACCGTCGAGCTGCGCATTCCCAAGCTTCGCACAGGCAGCTATTTCCCGAGCTTCCTTGAACCGCGCCGCATGGCCGAAAAGGCTCTGACGGCAGTCATTCAGGAGGCCTACATCCAAGGCGTTTCGACCCGATCCGTCGATGATCTCGTCAAGGCCATGGGCATGAGCGGCATCTCCAAGAGCCAGGT
>NZ_JBFREP010000126.1:0-643 GCF_052114365.1 Agrobacterium sp. MCAB5 | reverse complement strand
GCTGATGACGTCGTTCGGCTTGAACTCCTTGACCACAAAGGGGCCGGTGCCGATGGGGCCGAAATTGGCGGATGTGCAGCCGGGAGCCGCGGCGCCGACACAGTTTTCGAACTGCTTTTTCTGGATGACGGGCGATTGCGCGCCGACAAATGCCGAGTAGGGGTAGGGCTTGGGTTCAGTGAAGCTGATCTTGACGGTATGGGCATCGATAGCCTCAACGTTTTTCACACCTTCATATTGCGCCGCCTGCGCGCAGCCGCCGTCGGGTGCGGTGCAATATTTCCACGTGAAGATGACGTCGTCAGCGGTAAGCGGCGTGCCGTCGGACCATTTGACGTCGCTTTTCAGCTTCCACGTCATGCTGAGCAGATCCTTCGCGACGCCGCCATTGTCGACCGTCGGGATCTCGCTCACCAGCATCGGCACCAGCTCGCCCTTTTCGTCGTAGCGGGCCAGAGGCTCAATCACCATGGACGAGCTGTAGATCTCTTTGGTGCCGCCGGAAAGATAAGGGTTGAGTGTCGATACAGCCTGCCAGAAAAGGATTTTCAGTTCGCCGTCACTGCCACGCTCGGCATGGGCGGCAGAGCCTGCCATGGCCAAGGCCGCCACCGTGCTGGCAAAGAGAACGCTGCGCTTCTTC
>NZ_JBFREP010000125.1:0-649 GCF_052114365.1 Agrobacterium sp. MCAB5 | reverse complement strand
GATCCTCGCCATGTCGAGCGTGCAATGGAGAAGCAGGATAACGCTATTCGGAGAAGCTCCGGCAGAACGTCGGCTGCGAGCGATCCGTCAGCGGGATTGTCGGACGAACAGCGTCATGCGATCGAGCATATTACAGGGCCAGAACGCATCGCCGCTGTGGTCGGGTTTGCCGGTGCTGGAAAGTCCACCATGCTTGCAGCCGCTCGTAAGGCGTGGGAGGCTCAAGGCTATCAGGTCCATGGTGCGGCGCCGGCCGGAAAGGCAGCCGAAGGTCTTGAGGAAAGTTCCGGTATTCAAAGCCGCACCCTGGCGTCATGGTCTTACAGCTGGGACCATGGCCGGGATATGATCGGTCGCGGTGACGTGTTTGTCATTGACGAGGCCGGCATGGTCGGGAGCCGGCAGCTTGCCCGCTTTATCGGAGAAGCGGAAGAGCGCGGCGCAAAGATCGTTCTCGTCGGCGACCATGAGCAGCTGCAGGCAATCGGAGCCGGCGCACCCTTCAGGGCGATTGCCGAGCAGATTGGCCATGTCGAACTTTCGGGCATTCGCCGCCAGCGCCATGATTGGCAGAGACAGGCATCGGTTGCCTTTGCGACCCACAAGACGGCCGAGGGGCTGGCCGCCTATCGCGATCACGGCGACATCC
>NZ_JBFREP010000124.1:0-651 GCF_052114365.1 Agrobacterium sp. MCAB5 | reverse complement strand
GCACATCATAGTGCATGATTACCGCCTTCCGAGAACCTTGCTTGGTCTGCTTTGCGGTGCGGCTTTTGGTGTATCTGGTGCACTGATCCAGGCGGCAACGCGCAACCCTCTGGCTGACCCGGGTTTACTGGGCGTCAATGCCGGTACCGCCTTCTTCGTGACACTCGCGGTCGGTATGCTCGGCCTCTATTCCATAGACTCCTATCTCTGGTTTGCATTTCTGGGGGCTATCACGGTCACGCTCGCGGTTTATGCGCTTGGCGCGGTCGGCTCGGATGGCGCGACGCCGGTAAGAATGGTTCTTGCCGGCGTCGCACTGTCGGCCGTTCTCGGCGGTATCGGTTCCGCTATCACACTGCTCGATCCGCAAGCCTTCGATTCCATGCGTTTCTGGTCGATAGGCTCGATTGCGGGAAGGGATATGGAAATTGTCACGACAGTTGCCCCGTTTATCGGCGCTGGGCTTTTGATTGCATTGACTGCCGCCCGGCCACTGAACGCCGTGGCGCTCGGCGACGATCTGGCGCGTTCGCTCGGCGCCAATATTCTTAGTGCCAGGACAATGACGGTTATCGCCGTGACGCTGCTTGCCGGTGCGGGCACGGCTGCTTGTGGTCCTGTCGGTTTCGTCGGTCTGATGGTGCCGCATGT
>NZ_JBFREP010000123.1:0-651 GCF_052114365.1 Agrobacterium sp. MCAB5 | reverse complement strand
GACGTGCGGTTTCGATCGTCGCCTTTGCGCACTCCGGATCTACGTATGTGTCGAGCAGCGAGGTGGTGGTCACCGCAATCCTGAGCCGGCGCGGCTTTGAGCGCAACGCGTCGATATAGCTGAGCTCTGGGGCGGGAGCGGTATAGGGGTCTCCGGCCAAGGTCCCGCGGGTCGCATCCAGGAGAGCGGCGCTGTCACGGACGCTCACTGAAAGAACATGTTCATTCACGATCCCGCCCGTACTGTCCCCTAGATCCGGGCCGAGTGTGATCCTTCCACGCGACGGCTTGAGGCCAAACAAGCCACAGCATGACGCCGGAATTCGAATCGAGCCCGCCCCGTCACCGCCATGGGCTGCCGGGACAATGCCAGCAGCCACGGCAGCGCCAGCGCCCCCGCTCGATCCGCCGCTTGACCGCGAAGTGTCCCAGGGGTTGCGGGTGGCTCCAAAGAGTTTCGGCTCTGTGGTCCCGAGGGTACCGCGCCGGAATTCGAATCGAGCCCGCCCCGTCACCGCCATGGGCTGCCGGGACAATGCCAGCAGCCACGGCAGCGCCAGCGCCCCCGCTCGATCCGCCGCTTGACCGCGAAGTGTCCCAGGGGTTGCGGGTGGCTCCAAAGAGTTTCGGCTCTGTGGTCCCGAGGGTACCG
>NZ_JBFREP010000122.1:0-654 GCF_052114365.1 Agrobacterium sp. MCAB5 | reverse complement strand
GATGAGGATCGGTCAGGACGGCGGTGCTTCCGAACAACTCAAGACGATAGAGGATATGAAAACCGCAAAGGACATATCGGACATCCCGACAGCGGGAGACCAGTATGATTCCGATGAGAAAATTTACCGTTTTCTTGCTGCGCAACAGAACGGAATGAGCGCTCTCAAACTGTTTTGTATCAACGATCTGGATTAAACTATGGGGTGGGTCTCAGCGGCTTCTGTTGATGCGGCAATAGGTGTCGGGACATATTATCTTGCCGACGCCCGCAATCTTTTCGAAGGGGCGGCGGCCCTCAATGTCAAAACCGAGGCCACCCTGGTTKGCGCGTCCCTGGGTTCCATGATGTGCTTTTGGCGAGTTAAAAAATGGCACTCGCTGTGGAACGAGTTGTCCCGGTCAAAACGCGAGGAATACCCATTCAAAGCCTACAACGTTCATCCATTTCTCCGTGAATGGAAGTCGGAAGAATATACCTATCAAAAGCAGCTTAACCGTATCGCGGAACAGGATCGTATCATCAACTCGATCACTAGTGACATGCAGGTCAATCCCGCTGAATACGGTTTCCCTGATTCCGGCTATGCACTGCAGAGGTCGGTAGAAATGACCGAGAAATTTTATTCGGGTGCGCGTTCCCCTGACAGTAACCC
>NZ_JBFREP010000121.1:0-657 GCF_052114365.1 Agrobacterium sp. MCAB5 | reverse complement strand
GCGTGTGGTTGGTACCGATAACCTTGTCGCCATTCGCAACATTCGTACGAGGGCCGAGAAAGAGTGCCCCATAGCTTCGCATGTTTTCGAGATACCAGTCATCCCGATCCGTCATGACCTGAACGTGCTCGCTTGCGATGTCGTTCGCAACGGCTAGCATTTCCTCATGCGTATCACACAGGATGATTTCGCCGTAGTCCGCCCAGCTTTTCGAAGCGGTGTCCGCCGTCGGGAGGATCGTGAGCAGACGGTCGATTTCAGAAAGCGTCTCTTCGGCCAGCTTCCTGCTGTTGGTTACAAGGACTGCGGGAGAATTGTATCCATGCTCCGCCTGACCCAATAGATCGGTCGCCACGATCTCTGCGTCTACCGTGTCGTCCGCGATGACCATCGTTTCCGTAGGACCCGCGAACAAGTCAATCCCTACGCGGCCGTAAAGCTGACGTTTGGCTTCGGCGACGAAGGCGTTGCCGGGTCCGACCAGCATATCGACGGGCCTGATTGTCTCGGTGCCGATCGCCATTGCGCCGATCGCCTGAATACCGCCAAGGACGTAGATTTCGTGCGCTCCGCCGAGATGCATAGCCGCGATCACGGCGGGATTCGGCTCACCCTTGAAAGGCGGCGTGGCAGCAATGATGCGCGGCACGCCAGCGA
>NZ_JBFREP010000120.1:0-658 GCF_052114365.1 Agrobacterium sp. MCAB5 | reverse complement strand
ATCGTAGAGCTTGTCGGAAATGTCGGTGGTGAAGGTGCCTTTCCCGACATATTTGTGCGTGGCCGTGTTGATGATGTAGGGCACGCCATCAACGCCGGGCCGAATGCCGGCGTAGAGCAGGGGAGCGCTGGCGCAGATAGTCTCGTCGCCAATCACCGTGACCGATGTACTGTCCTCGCCACGCTTCAGGCTTTTGGCTTTCGCTTGCGCCGCATTGTCCGCTTCATCCGGCGAGGWAAACTGATGTGACACGCACTTAGAGCAAGAGCGGTGTACGAATGTCCGCGTTCTGCGAGACGCCACCGACTGAATCTCCACGAATTTGGGGCAAGTCGTCAACACTGGCGACAGCGACTTCCCTATTAATCCAAATCCGCTATTGAAGATTTTATCTCACTGGTTTGCCTGAAGCCCAAATCTTAGATCAATCCCAACTTTGTGGCCAACGCAGTCGACTGCGGGAGAGTTACGGTCTTAAGTTTCCGTCGAATGCTCTTCATATGAAAATTCACAGTATGGTGTGTCATGTTCTCAAGGAGCGCTATCTCCTGGGTCGTTTTTCCTTCGGCGGCCCATTTTAGAACCATGGACTGTCGTGCCGTCATTTCTATAGCCGGTGATCTGATCGATGCGGCCTCGGTCGCCTCCACGCACATGT
>NZ_JBFREP010000119.1:0-660 GCF_052114365.1 Agrobacterium sp. MCAB5 | reverse complement strand
CGCTTCCTCTATAACATTTCGAATTACGGTCGCGTGTGGCTCCGGTAGGCCCGTGCTGTCGTAGGTAACATCGCCAAAGGTATCGAGCCCGAATTCTACTGCTGGAGTTAGCATGGTGCATTCCTTCGCTGCCTCCCATCTGTGGAGGCTGGTCGTTCGATCGAGGCAACATAGGCGTTCCCCGCCTGCTCTGGAATTTGGATAATTTCGATTATGTTGTTCGATTTCATCGAATGATCGCCTTGCCTCTGCAAATTAGGCGCTGAAAAGGGAACGTCTGTTTTGCGCGTTGAGCAATATATACGACCGCTACCTTGTCCCCGCCGCCGTTGGTTCCTCAATCAAACGCGACGGCCGCTAACGAGGCGAACAAAAGCCATCAAGAAAGCGAGCCGCTACCTGCTGCAAACTCTTCAGGTCGTAGCCGCCCTCCTGCACCAGTAGGACAGGCAGCGAGACATCTCCAAACAGCATACCTACCTTTTCAAATGTTTCTTCGGTCACGGCCAGTCCCTTCGCTGGATCGCTCGCGAGTGCATCAAAACCAAGCGACACGACCACAGCCGCGGGGTTGTGTTCAAGCGCTGCGGTCAAGATGTCGTCGACGCCGACAAGGTACTCCTTGTCACCCGCGTCTTTGTCTAAGGGGTGGTTCAGGTT
>NZ_JBFREP010000118.1:0-667 GCF_052114365.1 Agrobacterium sp. MCAB5 | reverse complement strand
CATCCACGTGTTTGGATAAAGTCTCGAAACCGATCGTGGCGTTGATGAAATCTCGCAATACAGACTTGCCGGTTTCGACATCTCCCTCCAGCAACAGTTCCACAGCATCCGACAAGAGAGCCGCCCGGAAGGCTGGGTCTTTTTCCGCCCTCGCCTTGACTGTCTGTTTGAATTCCCGCGTTAGCGCCATGTCACTCACCCGTCCCGGCACCCTTTCGGGCGCCCTTTCTGGATTTATAATCCTGCCAGAAGGCCTTGGCCGCTTCGATGTCGTTCTGCTGCCGGGCCTTGGTTCCGCCAATCAGCAGGATCACCGGCTCATCGCCGTCACGACCGAAATAGACACGATATCCGGGACCATAATCGATCCGGTATTCGAGAACACCGGAGCCAACGGATTTTACGTTGGAGAGATTGCCCTGCCCCATCCGGGTCACGGCAATCGTTACCTTCGACGCGGCAAGCGCCTCGATCTTTACGAACCATCGCCCAAATGGGCTCGATCCGTTCGGGTCCAGATATTCAACGACCTTCATGGGCCAATGGTAACATAAACATTACCATTGGCAAGCCTGTCTCAGCCGGTAATCTTCGAGAAATCCGCAACCGTTCCGGTGGCTTCACGAATGGCCTTCAACAGCGCCAGACGGTTTGCGCGGATGGCCGC
>NZ_JBFREP010000117.1:0-672 GCF_052114365.1 Agrobacterium sp. MCAB5 | reverse complement strand
CGGCAGGGGCCGGCGATCGACACGATCGAACGGATCGGCCTTGCCGGCCGTGCCACAGCCAGGCGCCGGGCGGAAAAAACTCTGCTTGAAAGCATCCCACTCGATAAGCTTCCATCACTGGATAAGCTGTTAGAGGTTGACTTATCGATCGGCCAGACGAGGTCGCATTACAAAGACAGGTAATGCCCTAGCCCGAACCATGATGGTTGAAGCGAGTTGGTCGTATCGACACCCACCCCGAGAAAGACATCCTTTTTTGAAGCGCGGCCAGCATCAGCCTCAAGAGATTAAAGATATTGGCTGGAAAGCGCAGACGCGATTGTGCAAGCGGTACCGGGACCTTTCAAAAACCGGGAAACCACAACCTCGTGTTCTGACTGCTGTCGCTCGCGAACTTGCTGGCTTTATCTGGGATATTGCCCGGCACGTACCGATCCCGGCTTAGCCCGAGGCGTACCGCACCTTTCTGCCTGTGCAGCATGCTGGAGATGACGGCCAAAGATCAGGGAACCCTCGACTTACGTTGGGATAGGTATCCGTCCTTAGAGAGAGGCAAGCCCGCATCGAATATGGTCAGGCGGTGAAAATCCGCGGATGAGAGTATGATAACCATCGGATCGCCATCTCCAGCACCGTGCACAGGCTGCATCAATTGACCGACCTCGCGAAAAC
>NZ_JBFREP010000116.1:0-675 GCF_052114365.1 Agrobacterium sp. MCAB5 | reverse complement strand
GTGTAGATCGACCTCCAGGATATTTGAAAATCGCGGGCTCTTCTGCTCCAGTGAACGCAGCGCAGTTCCTGCTATTTGTGGATCGTTGATCTGTCCAGCGACCGCGGTCAACAAGCACCAGTAGAATGTGCTATCAGGAACCGGTTGATCCCGCAGCAGCTTCAAGGCATCGTCATATGCCCCGCGCCAGTAAAAACCGGCCGCTAGAAAGGTGTAATCGGACGGCTGCGGAACAGGCATAAGCGCAATTGTTTTCCTGAGCATGGTGTCTGCCTGCTCATAAGAACCAAACGCAAAGAGCCGGCTTGCGATTGTCACGCGCTCCCGCGCGTTTTCTGGGAGCACCGCCAAGGCCTTGATTACTGACGTCTCAAAGCCCCTTGTATCCTCAACCTGAAATTCCAGCATCGTTTTGACGCGGAGTGTGAGCCAGGACGCAGGAGCCAATCTTTGGGAGTTCTGGTAGGATTTCCGGGCCTCTTCAAGAAGAAGCTGGCTCCTTACCCGGTTGTTTTGATTAGCTTCTGCTATACTGTCTTCGATACGCACAAGAGCAAGCAAGGCCCAGGCCCCGGCATAGTCGGGTTGCGCGCGCACCGTATCGGTCAAGCATTTGGACATCCATAGACGGTCCCTATCCGTCATCATTATGAGTTTATTGAGACTATGTGTTAC
>NZ_JBFREP010000115.1:0-675 GCF_052114365.1 Agrobacterium sp. MCAB5 | reverse complement strand
GGCATGCACACCGTGACCGTCGCCGGCATCAGCCAGCTGAAGTCCGATACATTTACTGCCGGAACCAGTGACGCCCTCAACGACAATCGCGGCATGATTGCCAGCAAGGGTCACTTCTCCATCAATCCGCGCTGGGCGTTCGGTTGGGATGCCATGGTGCAGACCGACAACAACTTTTCGCGTACCTATGGGCTGAAGGGTTACAAGAACGACGTCCAGACCAATCAGATCTATTTGGCTGGCGCAGGCGAGCGGAACAGCTTCGATGCCCGCGGCTATTATTTCAACGTTCAGGATACGGACAACAACGAATCCAACGAACGCAAGCAGGCCATCGTTCATCCGGTTGTCGACTACCGTTATTTCGTACCGGATCCGATCTATGGCGGCGAACTTTCGCTGACCACCAACCTGACCAGCATCACCCGCCAGAAACAGGATGCCTACGCGCTTGGAGGCTATTCGCGGTTCAACGGGCTTGAAGGAAACTATACGCGTCTTTCCACCGAAGCCGAATGGAAGCGCACCTTCACGATGGATAGCGGCCTGCAGATCACGCCGATCCTGGCCGCCCGTGGCGATGCGCTGTGGACGGATATGTCGGCGGCAAGCTTTACATCGGGTGGCACGTCCTATGCCTATCAGGGCATGATGGAGAACGATGCGGCGTTGCGC
>NZ_JBFREP010000114.1:0-677 GCF_052114365.1 Agrobacterium sp. MCAB5 | reverse complement strand
GCTGCTCGCCCATTATAACGGTCTCGACATCGAAGCATCGATAGAGCGCAAGTGGCGTTTTAAACCGTCGGTTTGACAGTTTGCGGGGAGGGACGCGACCCTAGCGCTGCGGCTCTGTCGCTGCCGCGATTATGAGAGCAAAACGATAGAGAGCAGAGCTGCGAGAATGGCGGCCACCGGCGTCATGACCTGCCGCAGGGTAATCTCAAATGCGGAAAGAGCGAGCAATATCAGCGCCGCGCCGTTTATGGATGTGCCGACAATTGAATTCGAGCAGGATCGGCCTGCCAGCCTATATGTGAGGCACCATAAAGACCACTGGCTAAAGGCATGCGCCGCGCCTTCATGCCTCTGATAACGGCGCCTCTTGCAGGAGACCGGCAACCGCATGAAGATCGCTTGAAACGGTGATGCATTTTTCCCGCATTTCCTCGGTCGGCGGCGCGACATCCGGCACCATGATCGTCATCATGCCCGCCGATGAGGCGGAGCGCACGCCGTGCCAGGAATCCTCCAGCGCCAGGCAACGGCCCGGATCGATGCGATGCATTTTTCCCGCATTTCCTCGGTCGGCGGCGCGACATCCGGCACCATGATCGTCATCATGCCCGCCGATGAGGCGGAGCGCACGCCGTGCCAGGAATCCTCCAGCGCCAGGCAACGGCCCGGATCGATGC
>NZ_JBFREP010000113.1:0-677 GCF_052114365.1 Agrobacterium sp. MCAB5 | reverse complement strand
CAAGCCGCCTGTCGCGTTCCGGCGCGAAGGAAACCACGCTGGATTACATCAGCGACTTTGCCGAGCGGCGCGGGATCGCAAGCGACCCATGGATCGGGCACGAGTTTGGGGTGAGAAGCGAGATCAAACTTGCTTCCGCCAAAGATGAGCGTCAAGAGGCCTTGTCCCGTGCGGCCCATCTGCAACGGGAACAGCAGGACCGGCCGTCAGAGCGTCAGCAGGTTTACGAGGAACATGCCGGCGATCTGGCCGGCCCTGTTCACCGCGAAGATCGTCGCAATCAGTTCGCCCGAACAATCGATGACGGTCGGCGCGACGACCGGGGAGATGAGAATAAAGGATATCGCCGCATCCGGTGGTCCGAGCTCATGTCGCAAGACAGCGCCGTCCCTGCCCCCACAGGAGCTGTCAGCCAGCAATTGCCTCTGGAAACCGGTAAGCTCGCTCCGCTGGTGCCAGTGATCACCCGTCACAACCACACCATCGAAGAGGTGGCCCGGGAAAGAGCGATGTCCGTCATCGAGCAGAGATTCGATACGGTGGAGTCAGTCGCGCGGCACGTGTTCCGCGACCCGGTCGAGGTCGCCGCGAGACTGCGCACCGCGATGACCGAGAAGGAAGGCAATGGAAAGATCATGGCAAAGGCCATGGCCGAGCAGCCTGAGCGGTTCGGGGAG
>NZ_JBFREP010000112.1:0-681 GCF_052114365.1 Agrobacterium sp. MCAB5 | reverse complement strand
ATCTCAGGAAGGTGCTTTTTCCAGACCCGCTTCGGCCGATCATTGCGACGACCTCACCGCCCGCAACTGTCAGGGAAACGCCCTTCAGCACCTCCAGCGGCCCGAAGCTTTTCCGGATTTTGTTTGCGACTACTACGGTCATCTCAAATCTCCTGGTGGGAACGCGAGGTGCGACGAGACACCTCGCGATGGGCCGCGCTTAAAAGGACGGTAGAGTTGGCATTGGGGTTTTCATCCACTTTTCGTAGATCGCGCCAAGCTCTCCACTCTGATTGTGAACGAACAGGACGGTATTCAACCAGTGCAGAAGATCCGGATCGCCGCGACGCATGCCGACGCCGTAGAAGCTCTGAAGATAGGTCACCTTTTCCTCGAACTTGCTATCGGGATAGCGCTGCTGGAGCTGAGCTGCGATGTAATTGACGGTCCCGATTGCATCGACCTGCCCGGCAACGAGTGCGTTTAGCGTCGTGCTGTCGTCGTCAAAGCGAACCAGTTCCATACCGTCGATCTTCGCCGCAGAAAGGATCTTCTCATGCGCGGTTCCGCGAGGCACGCCGACGCGCTTGCCTTTCAAGTCTTCGAGGCTTTTGATCTCGGTACCCTGGGGGGCGATGATGACCGACTTGTGCCCGCCGTACGGATTGGAAAAAGCAACAGACAGGGCGCGTTCGGTATAGA
>NZ_JBFREP010000111.1:0-683 GCF_052114365.1 Agrobacterium sp. MCAB5 | reverse complement strand
GATGGTGCCGCATGTGGTGCGCTGGTTTACCGGCCCAGACCAGCGCTGGATCATTCCTACGACGATGATCTACGCACCGCTGCTCCTGCTGGCTGCAGACGTTGCAGGGCGTTTGATCCTTTATCCGGGAGAACTCGAGGCTGGCATCGTTACCGCCTTCATCGGTGCTCCGGTACTGATCCTGCTTGTACGCAGAAAGAAGGCGAGCGGGTTATGACGCTTCACTCTTCTTCGCAGATCGATTTTGGCCGCACCTTGGTCGCGGTTCGGCTGCTCTCGGGCCGATTGTCTTTCCTCATTCATGCCCGTGCACTAATTGTAGCCACGCTGCTGCTAACGCTGGCGGCCTTTATCGCAGTGGCATCGCTTCTGGTCGGTAAATATCCCGTCACCTTGTCTGAAGTGCTTGGTGCGCTCGCGGGCCAGGGCGACGACATGGTGCGGATAATCGTGGTGGAATGGCGTCTGCCCCGTGTGGCGCTCGCTTTCTTGCTAGGGGGAGCTCTGGGAATGAGCGGCGCGATCTTCCAGAGCCTCACCCGCAATCCCCTCGGCTCGCCCGACATCATCGGCTTCTCCGCCGGCTCCTATACAGGTGCACTGGTCGTCATCCTTCTTCTTTCCGGCGGCTACTACGAGACGGCGGCCGGTGCGCTGATCGGCGGCATTGTCACCGCCACGGC
>NZ_JBFREP010000110.1:0-683 GCF_052114365.1 Agrobacterium sp. MCAB5 | reverse complement strand
GGCATCTACTACGGCGCGCAGTACGGCGGCTCGACAACGGCGATCCTCATCAATCTGCCTGGCGAATCCTCGTCGGCGGTGACGGCTCTGGATGGATACCAGATGGCACGGCAGGGGAGAGCAGGGCCAGCGCTTGCAGCCGCCGCGCTGAGTTCCTTCTTCGCCGGCACTATCGCGACCGTTGTCGTCGCGGCCCTTGCGCCGCCCCTGACATCGATCGCCCTGAAATTCGGCTCGCCCGAATATTTCGGCCTGATGGTGCTCGGGCTCGCCGCGTCCATCGTTCTTGCGCGGGGATCGGTGCTGAAGACGATCGCCATGGTCTCGATGGGCCTCGTCTTCGGGCTTGTGGGAACGGACATCAATACCGGMGCGATGCGCTTCACGCTYGGYCGRCCGGAACTSGCRGAYGGTYTGAATTTYGTRGCCGTCGCCGTYGGSCTCTTCGGMATYGCCGAAATCCTGCGMAAYCTGGAGACGACGATCGAGCGAACCGCSGTCATCAGCCGTGTTGCAGGCCTCTGGCCAAGTCGSGCAGATTTCAAGGCTATGATCGGGCCCGCTTGCCGGGGCACATTGCTGGGTTCCGCCTTAGGGGTTCTTCCGGGCGGCGGTGCAATCCTGGCGTCCTTCGCATCCTATGCGCTTGAGAAGAAGATCTCCAAGACGCCAGAGCGCTTTGG
>NZ_JBFREP010000109.1:0-688 GCF_052114365.1 Agrobacterium sp. MCAB5 | reverse complement strand
GAACTGCCATTTATGATGCATTTGCTTTACCTGATTGCGATAATCGCCGAGGCGATGACAGCTGCCCTTGCTGCCGGTCGCCGGAGCATGGACTGGGTTGGCGTCTGCCTGCTGGGCTGCGTGACCGCCCTTGGTGGTGGCTCTGCCCGCGATGTGCTCCTTGGCCATCACCCGTTATCGTGGGTCGAACATCCATCCTATCTGGGGATCACCGGTGGCGCCGCACTTGCGACGATTATCATCGCCCGTTTCGTGCACCACCTGCGTGGGCTGTTTCTGTTGCTCGACGCGATTGGACTCGTAGTCTTCACCGTGATCGGCTGCAACGTCGCATTGGCTCTGGATCTTTCGATCCCGATCGTCATTGTTTCTGGTATGATTACCGGATGCGTGGGCGGTGTGCTCCGGGATATTCTGTGTGCCGATATTCCACTGCTGTTCCGGAGCGAGCTTTATGCCGCCGTATCGGTCATGGCCGGCGGTATATATGTCCTTGGGCTGTCGCTTGGTTTTAACCACGACGCCGTCATGCTTGCAGCAATGGCGATCGGGTTGACGCTGCGCTTGCTTGCGCTACGTTTCAACTGGAGCATGCCGAAATTCGTCTACGATCGTGACCTGCACTAATCCTTACGGCGCCGGGCGGAACGACCAGCCCGGCGTCCGCGACGCTAGGCTGTGGTTGTCG
>NZ_JBFREP010000108.1:0-691 GCF_052114365.1 Agrobacterium sp. MCAB5 | reverse complement strand
GCGTCGCACCGTTGTGATTGCCTATGAGGACTATATGCGCCTCGCAAAGCGTGATCGCCGAGTCGAACTTTCGACGACGCTCGGCGACGATGACCTCGCCGCCTCTGAAGCATCGCAGATGGAGCCGGGTCTGGAACATCTCAACGCCGAACTGTTGACGGACAAGCATTCTGCCGACTGAACCAAAGGTCGGCGGGCTGTTCAGATATTCGCACCTTTGGCATTGGCCGCATCTCGAAGGCCGTAAGGAGGGCGACAAGGATCGACCGGTGCGGGTTCTGGCGATAGTTGACGAAAGCTTCGATGAAGCGGACGGGGTTGTCCGGGCCGACGTAACCATCAACCGCTTCCGGCAGAAGCAGCAATTGCGTGCGATCTGTTCATGAGAGATGTGCCATGGCAGAATCTAGCGCAATATAGTGCTGTGTGGAATTAGCCAAGCCGTTTCAAGAAAGATTTACGTGAGCGACAAACTACATCTGGAATTACAGGCGATCGTCTACAAGAGCCCGCTGCTTTCGTCGGTCCTTGGCAAATGGGACGAGATTGCACTGCCTGATTCCTGGCTTGTGGCTGGTGCTGTCGCCCAAACCGTTTGGAACCACGTTTTTGGTTTCCCGCCCGTTTATGGCATCCAAGACATCGACATTGTTTATTTCGATCCCGACGATCTTTCCGAGGCCTCAGAAGC
>NZ_JBFREP010000107.1:0-693 GCF_052114365.1 Agrobacterium sp. MCAB5 | reverse complement strand
GTCTCAGCCATAACCAACCCGGCGACCCCCAAAAGCTGGCAGAGGTCCTGATCGCCTTCGCTGACGCCCCCAATCCGCCGGTCCGCCTCCCGCTCGGTAGTGATACCGTCGCAGCGATCGAAAAGAAGCGTGCACAGGACAACGCCATTCTCTCCGAATGGGGCACCGTCTCGGTCTCGACCGACTTCCCCGTTGACTCATAACGACGTGGGTCTGATTAATTTCATCCGATGGGAGGTCGCTTTCAGGCCTCCCATTGAAAGGATACGAACCGTCTGAGCGCGAGCGCCGTCGTCGCGACGCTGAACAGCATCATCGCGCGTACGATAATAATGATCACACGGGTAGGCCTGGCGCAACATGCAAACCTCCAGCCGGTGTTGGGTCGGGTCAGCAGGTGGACGGGCACGCCGATTGTCGCCACCGGGATCGGCATGATGCTGATCCTCATCTTCTCAACCGCCATACCGCCGTAGGGGCCGGCGAACTGACCTCGTGAGACACACTGGCTCCGTTTGCAACTGTAAATTTGGTGCTGATCTGCATCAAGTGGCTAGAGCTTGTCTCGCCTGCCGAGGTCTTAGTCTGCCCCAACTGCATATCCTATGCTGTCCTTGCAGCGAGCCTCATGATCTTGGTGGTGGACGGTCTTTCCTTGTCTTGACGTCGATCAAGTCCCGCATGAGGTCAGAT
>NZ_JBFREP010000106.1:0-695 GCF_052114365.1 Agrobacterium sp. MCAB5 | reverse complement strand
CTGTCATGTGACGCGGCGAGGCGAAAGAGAAGAGTGTCAAACTCGAGATGAATCGCCAGCGCAAGGGTAGCCAGGCAGACAGCGAGCAGCAGCCACCATCCAAGTGCTGCGGTGAAACCATGCGTACCGGCCGTCAATGGTGCGATGGCGAGCAGAACAAGTGCGATCGTACCGCCACCCACGCCGTGGCGTTGCAGTCGCCGGGCCATACCCGCCGTTTCTGTTTTCCAGTCGTTCATAGCGCGGCCTCGTCGATTGCCGCATGGGTTTCCAACTTGAGGTGAACCGGTCGTCCAAGTGCCTTGATTATTTCAGCTGCCGCGGCAGCATTGGCGGCACGGCCCGAGCGCACGAGCCAGCATGCAACAACGGCTGCGCTGCGTTGAAAGCCGAGAGCGCAGCAAACGAGTACAGGGCCACGGCTGCGGGCTTCGTCAACCGCCAGCACTCCCTCGCAAATGTGTGCCGAAGAGAGCGGCAGCAGGTCGAGCGACGGGATCGCGCGCCAGATGACGCCTGAAGCGCGAAGCGCGGGAAATTCCGCCGTCATGTCGACGATTTCGCCATAGGCTGCAAGCTCGTCACGGTTCGGGGTGCGCCCGAGGAAAACCCCGTCGCCGACGTCGACTGCCGCCGGAAGATTGCGTGTCCACCACCAAAGGTTCACCCGCGCGGCAAGCCGATAGGGCCAGAAC
>NZ_JBFREP010000105.1:0-695 GCF_052114365.1 Agrobacterium sp. MCAB5 | reverse complement strand
GTCCCAATGCCGTGGAATGATCGCCCGATGCTTCGGCGACCTGACCCACCGCCGTGCTGGCGAGGCCGCTGGCCACCGTGCCCATGCCGACGGCGACCGAAAGATCACCGGTGGACTGGGCTTCTTGGCCCAGCGCCGTGGAGAAGTTGCCGTCCGAGCGCGAGGCCATGCCGACCGCGGTCGAGCGCTCGCCGATGGACTGGCTGAACTGGCCCACTGCGGTGGAGTACACCCCGGTGGCCTGGGCGGCCTGGCCCACGGCGGTGGTGTTGTAGTTGTTGGCGAGCGCGCCCTGGCCTACGGCCGTCGCATACTCCTGCGTGGCTTGGCTGAACTGGCCCAGTGCGGTCGTGTAATCGGCCGTGGCGTGGCTGTCCTGACCCAGAGCGGTCGTGTACGACCCCGTGGCCTCGCTGAACTGGCCCACGGCAGTCGATGCCCCGCCAGTGGCGCTGGCCTGTTGCCCCACCGCCGTGTCCCGGTAGTTCTGGGCCAACGAACCCTGCCCCAGCGCCGTCGATTCGGAGCCATAGGCACGGCTGAACTGGCCCACCGCCGTGGCGTGCCAGCCGGCCTGGCTGGCCGAACCCACGGCCGTACCCAGCTCACCATAAGCGTTCGAGGCTTCGCCCAGCGCGGTCGATGCAAATCCTTGCGCCTGCGCGCCTCGGCCGAGAGCGGTCGCGGCCACATCC
>NZ_JBFREP010000104.1:0-695 GCF_052114365.1 Agrobacterium sp. MCAB5 | reverse complement strand
GGCCTGCGTGACCTCACCAACCTCCTCCTGGAGCTTCAGCATATACCAGTCGGGATCGCGGGCGATCCCATTTTCCTCGGCGTATTTCTGTGAGGCAGCTTTAAACTGGCGCATCAAGACAGCAAGCATTTGTTCATCCTTTGTTCGTGAGATACAACTCTGATCACGATTCTCCGGCGGCGTCGATTCGAAAGCGTATCGTGCGATAATCAGCTGAAATTTCCGCGACAGGTGCCTGCATGCGGGATAAAGAGGTATTCGAAACCCATGCAGTCACCCATGCCTCTCCTCGATTTTTTCTCGGCTCTCATCACCGCGCATAGTCCGACGCTGCTCGCCATGTTTGCGGGCGCCGCCTTTCTCGCCGGACTTGCCCGCGGCTTTTCCGGCTTTGGTGCGGCCCTCATCTTCATTCCGCTGGCAAGCGCCATTGTCGGCCCGCGCATCGCCTCGGTGGTTCTTCTTGTGGTGGACGGCGTTTTGACGCTCGGCATGATACCGCCGGCCTGGCGCATGGCCGACCGGCGTGAAGTCTTCACCATGGCAGCCGGTGCGCTTGTCGGCGTCCCGCTTGGAACGCTGCTGCTTTCCGGCGGGGATCCGCTCACCCTGCGCTGGATCATTTCCATCGTGGTTGTCGTGCTGCTGTTATTTCTCGTTTCCGGCTGGCGTTACAGCGGCCGGCCGAAAACGCC
>NZ_JBFREP010000103.1:0-696 GCF_052114365.1 Agrobacterium sp. MCAB5 | reverse complement strand
GGACGCCACTATCCTACAGATGCACTCGCGCGATTACCGGCGTCCGTCGCAACTACCAGATGGCGGAACCTTGATTGTGGGCACAGGGCAATCTGGCGTGCAGATCATGGACGACTTTCATCTGGAAGGTCGTCCAGTGCACCTGGCGGTAGGGCCCGCTCCGCGCAGCCCGCGCAAATACCGCGGGCGCGACGCAACCGACTGGCTTTACGATGCAGGAACGTATGCCGTCACGATCGATACCCATCCCGATCCCATCAAAGCCTTGACCCAGACCAACCATTACATGTCCGGGCGCGACGGCGGCAAGGAGATCGATCTGCGCAAATATGCACTGGAGGGGGTGCGGCTGTACGGATCTGTCGCGGGTGCCTCGGGCACGATGATGGCATTCCTGCCCGACCTCGAAAAGAACCTCGATGACGCTGACCGGAGCTATATGGGTATTCGCAAGCAGATCGATGCGTGGATCGCGGCGCACGCAATTAATGCTCCAGAGGAGCCCCCATTCGAAAAGGTCTGGCGTCCCGTTCAAGAAATCACCGAAGTTGATTTGGCGGAGGCAGGCATAAAATCGATCATCTGGGCGATCGGTTTCCGTCCGGATTATTCGTGGCTGAAGGTCGACTGCCTGGATCAGCGAGGCAAGCCGGTGTTCCGTCGCGGTGTAACCGATGCACCTGGTCTGTACTTTAT
>NZ_JBFREP010000102.1:0-697 GCF_052114365.1 Agrobacterium sp. MCAB5 | reverse complement strand
CGCCTTCCTTGAGCGGCAGCTCCGGATCATAGATGGAAATGGAATTCTCACGGCGGCGGTAGCTGGCGCCGTAGGTGAAAAGCAGGCGCTCGCCATCCTGGTCGAGACGGCCAGCCACTACCGGTTCAGTGGCCCCGGGCAGCCACATCCAGACAAAAGCTTCCGTAGCGTCCGTCTTAGAAATCATCATCGACCTCCTTCACGCTTTGACGGACGCTCTTGGGCAGCAGGGCCAGTTTTTCGTCAAGGTGGTTATTGTGCATCTGGAGAGTGCGCTCGTCGTAATCGAAGAGGCGCACGCCCACGATGGATGCGACTTCAAAGACGATGCCGATTTCGGGGCCCGGTGCGCCTTTTTCGATACTGGATAGGGTCGTGCGGCTGATGCCGGCGCGGTCGGACAGTTCCTGCGCGGTCAGCCTGCGCTCGGTGCGGCCGACGCGGATGAGCTTGCCAAGCATGGCGAGCGCCTGGTGCGTTACGCGGGAGTAGCTTCTTTGACGGGGCATAGCTATACCATTTCGTTCGTTTAAGTGGACGTGCTGTGACTTTGCGTCCAGAAATTTGTACATTTTGCCACAGTTCTTGAGATAGGTCTAGATTTGTTCATTTAATTGGTCACAAATGCGTTCTGCGTCCAAATTTCTGCACATATGACATGGGGACTGCTGGCGGTGAGCTGCAACAGGATCAAGTC
>NZ_JBFREP010000101.1:0-698 GCF_052114365.1 Agrobacterium sp. MCAB5 | reverse complement strand
GCGTTGATTAGCGAGCTGCGAGCACTCTCCATCACCAACTCAAGCGTTGACGAATATTCGCCCGACAGCCTCTCGGAAAAATGGACTGGCAGGTAAATAACTTGATCGTCGCTCGCCTGGAGGCGCAGGCCAACGGCGGCGTCGAAATCCCCGACTGCCCTCATCCAGTCGTTATAGAACTCACTATCATGATAACGGCGAGCTGGGTCATCTCTTTCTGCGACGAGGATCGCTCCGTTCTTGGCATATTGCCAGAACCGTCGCCATGGATTGACGTAACAGTAATGCGTAAGGAACGATTCGAGATGCCTTTGGTCGAGACCGTCCGCTACGGCAAAACTAACTTCGGGCTTGGTAAAATCCTGGTTGAGTAAAGCCGCGTAGGATCCCGGGAAGGCCTCTGTAAACGATAAGCAGACATCCCGCCAAGAACCGCGGCCTGTTGCTGCAACAAATATAGCTGATGACACTTGCTCTGATGCATTCCGAGTTCTGTCCTTTGGCAACATCTTGTCTCCAGTTTATCAAAAAGGAAAACGAACGATTGTCTTTGCCACTCAACCCCCTCCCAATTGGGACTGTTCGGAATTGCTTCGCTATCGCTACAATTCCCTCATTTCTGACAGGAGGGAAATTAAATGATAATTCGAAAAATCGCTGTGACAATTACTATTCTATGCAGCTCGTTTGGTGCGTCC
>NZ_JBFREP010000100.1:0-699 GCF_052114365.1 Agrobacterium sp. MCAB5 | reverse complement strand
ATCTGGGCAGTCGTGCATGATGCCAGCGGCTAGCTCCGCTTTCCCGCCGGCGCTGACGCGGTTGCACTTGCCGTTCCTCCCGGCCAGAACACAGCAGCCTGACCGGCCAAGTCCAAGGGGCTGCTTTGCTCTCCCCAAGGCACTCGACCATTCCCGGCTCCCTCGCAAATGGGAAAAGGTGTTTACAAACTTTGGACCATCCCAAGCGCATTCACGCACACATCTTGCTCGCGCCGCCTCGCGGATTTTACCGAACGGCGTGGGCACTCGGATTCGCTGATTGCCGAAACTGCCATCGCGTTGTTTGTCCGCTTCTGGCTGGCCTCGACCACTTCTCTTCCGGACGCAGCTCAGGCCGCCGGGCGCGGCAAGGGTGGCGAGCGTTATGACGAATTCCTCAAAGCTCCGGGCGAGCGGGTTGCTATCGGACCAAGGCTCAGTCGGGAAGTGCAAGGGGACGAGGAAGTTTCAAACCGAATTCCACCTCGCCATATAACTGGATTTTTTATGGAAAGTTTTGCTAAAGGAGAAAGTGAGGCCTTTACCAGGCTTCACTGTCGTACTGCATGATGGAGACAACTCGACCCTAGAGGGCACTGCTCAAATATCCATGTCGAGAATTGTCGAACGGTTCTAAAAAAATGGTCGGAGACAAAAAGAAAAATATACTTGAGAGCTTCGCAGCCAGCTATGGAGAAC
>NZ_JBFREP010000099.1:0-700 GCF_052114365.1 Agrobacterium sp. MCAB5 | reverse complement strand
AAAGCCGTCCGAGCAGGTAAAGTTCGCCGAACTGCTGCGGTTCATGGAAAGCGACGACGGGCTTACCGATGCAAAGATCCCGCTTGTTCAAAAGTCGGGAGGATCCGTTATCGGGCGTCTTTCCGGTGCGCGGCAACCACCGTTGAACCAGGTCCGCAATGAGCTGGCCCATGGCTATCCTTTCGACGGTTTCCTGCAAGCAGGGCTGATCGAGCTTGTGCGCGATCTGATCGAGTATGCTCACCGTGACCACATCGAGGCCTACATGTCGTGGCAGCGCTGAAGATGTACAAGGTGATCGTTCAGCAACTTTCGGAACCTGGGATGGCCCCCCGATTTCTTGGCGATCGTCAGTATTGCCGGTTTTGCGGCACGCCGGATCGTCGCGCATTCGGGAATAAGCGCAACGCCCACACCTTCCCTGAGGCGTTGGGAAATCGCTCGGTGTTTTCGTTGGATGAGTGCAAAGCCTGCAATGAGCTCTTTTCCCTCTATGAGGACGCCATTTGCAAAGCAGTCGGACCCTATCTGACGTTTGGTGGCATTGAGGGAAAGCGTGGTGTCCGGCAGACCGGGCGATCCGCTGGCGCAAATTACGTCCGGCACAGTGTTGTTAGTGGCCGCCGTCATATCGAAGTTGTGTCGCAGGGCGACGCTTCCGAGCTGGCGCGTGTCAACCTAGCGACGGGCGAGCTCTATC
>NZ_JBFREP010000098.1:0-702 GCF_052114365.1 Agrobacterium sp. MCAB5 | reverse complement strand
TTAGTAGAATGACCGCCAGCCCGAGCCAGAAGTTCATGCCGAGAGCCTCGCTCCACCCACCGACGAATGCGGAAACAGCGAAAGCGGCAAAGATCGCGATGCCACCGCAAAGAGGAACGGCTCCCGTGTGGCGTTTGCGGATTGAATCGGGGCGATCCACAAGCTGAAACACAATGGTCAGGCGCCTGAGAACGACGATGAGGGATACGCACAGAACGAAAGTGGCAATGGTGTTGAAGAGTATCCCCGACATGTCTGATCCCCACACTGAAGCTTGGCGGCGCATTTGCAACGATACTCGCCTCCAGACGATCCTAAAAAACACCGGCCCTGAGGGGTATGCGGGCAAAAGGCGTGTGAAATCCACCAAAGGGAGAGGGTGTCGAAATTAACGGCTACCCTACCCACCCCCGAACCGGATCGACTATCGAAAGAGCTAGGTTTGAGACCTTGACGGCGAGCGACCACAAATGAACGACTCGGCAGCGTGCGGCATCTTGCAAGTGATCATTCCTGTGTGGAGAGAACGGCGATCCAGTCCTGAAAGCCGAAAGCATTCGCCGATGCCGGCACCGTCACGTTACGAAGGCCGCTGCGGCCAAGACGCTCGATCGGTTCGATGTAAATTCCATTCGRGGGATCATACCAGCGAAGGGTTTTCTCGCCTGCCGCCAAACTGTCGAGATCGATCGCAACGGAAGG
>NZ_JBFREP010000097.1:0-704 GCF_052114365.1 Agrobacterium sp. MCAB5 | reverse complement strand
GCCTTATCCTGCTCTCCGCCGGTCGTCGACTGGTAGCGGAGAAGGGAAATAAGGTTTGCTGAAACAGTCTGCAGCCCTTCCTGCATTCTTGCCACGAGATCCGGGTCCTGCGGCTCGGGAGGCATGTTCATCGACAGATCCTCGTCCCCTGCGCGGCGCGGATCGATACGATGCTCCTCCTTCGGGCGGCCGAGTGCAAAGGTACCTCTTCCGACGTGGCTCTCCACGAGACGTCTGGAATGCGCCTCGGCGTAGGCGCGGCTGACTGTCGTAAAGTCAATCTTGAGACGCTCGGCGAGCCTGCGTTGTGGCGGCAATCGATCACCAGCGGCGATATCGCCTCGTTTTATCGCCAGTTCGATCGCGTCCGCAATCTGAAGATAACGAGGCTTGCCGTCAGGACGAAGTTCAGGGAGCCACTTCAACATTTCACCATACCTCAAATATAGATTGTTTCATATTGTATGGATAACACGAAGCGGATTCAAGTGTTGATTTGACGACGTATCCTTGATTATAAATTGAGCGTAAAAGCTGCTTTTCAAGCTATTATTTGAGCACAACGTATGTCCAATGTGCAGAATTACGTTTCATCAAATAAATATTGTATGCATAATGAACTGACTATTGATTCATACAATTTCGTTCGTATCGTTTCTGCATCAACCCCGCATAAGGAGATGCAGAGATGCCTGAAGTAACGC
>NZ_JBFREP010000096.1:0-704 GCF_052114365.1 Agrobacterium sp. MCAB5 | reverse complement strand
CTCGCTGTAAGCTTCAGGAATGAAGTCTCCCTGATTACCGATCCTAGTCCAGTCGAGTTCTTCAAACAGGCCTTCTGCGCATCCTGACAGCAGCGTGTTCTGCTCGACCTGCATGACGTCCCAGGAAACGCTCCCGCTGGCTACCATTGCACGGACCTTGGCCATCTGACCTGAATAGGAGTCTTCGGTGACGCTCACACCAGAGGACTTCGCAAAGGGTTCGAAAAAGGCTTTTCGCTCCGCGTCCTGAAGCACGCCACCTGCACCAACTATGGTCAGTTTTCCTGAATCCGCCAGCGCCACGGATGTAACGCCGAGGCATGCGAGCAGCATAAGCCCGCTGAAAAGTTTACGATATGGCATGGGGTTCCTCCTCATTGCGCTACCCACCGGTTGAATCGTTGTTGCAGCTCCTCTTCGTGATCGACCCAAAATGGGGTGTTCAGGGCCACAGCGCCTGCCATGTTCTTCTCAGCGGTAGGAAGTTGAGGGGCTATATCGGCAGAAATACTGGCGGTCGCCTTTGCGTTCGTGACGCCATAGACCATCTTTTCCGCAAATGCTTTTTGGGGCTCGGGGCTTGTCATGTAGGTGACAATATCAAATGCCGCCTTCGTATTGCTGCCCTTGGGAATAGCCCAAAAATCCATAGCGTAAAGCTGGTTGGTCCAGGACATCTGGAAGTGCTTGCCCTGCTGATTGGC
>NZ_JBFREP010000095.1:0-708 GCF_052114365.1 Agrobacterium sp. MCAB5 | reverse complement strand
GTCCAGAAGAAAGCGACGCAGGTCTTCGCCGAATTTCGCCTTTTCATTGATTCCGGCGGCTTCCATAAAAACCTGTCCTGAAGGGAACATCGTTTTCGCGATTGTCATCACGGCATCGCGCCTGGCGGACAGCTTGTCTTCATTGGCAGTGAAATCTGCGCACAAATCGACGATTCGTTGCGTTACAGCCTTGGCCAATACCGTCTCCCTCATCTGGCGGCAGTCACGAACTGGCTGACCGTCAGATCTGCGGCGTGGACAGTCGTTGACAAGATCGGCCACATCAAAATCAAAAAAGTGATTGTGTTCCTCAAGCCTGTTTCTCCTTAACTTGTCGGCCTGCCAACGGCATTGTATGGCGCAGGCCCGAGCGTTTCAGCGAAATCGCCCTGGTAACGATGCTGACCCATGTGCGACAGCTTTGCGGTCACATCGACATGCAGCTTGCCTCCAAAATCTCTCCATCGTCGGCAAAAAGCGTAGTCCTTGGAGAGAAAACGGCGGGCCCCCGGCTCGATCATCGTGTCGAAGAGCCCGCGCAGGCTTGTCGAGCGTCCGAAATACCCGTTTTTGCACATCGATTATGGAACTGCTCCAGTCTCATCCAGGCGTATTCGCATCGCTCATGTTCGCGATTTCCGTCACCAGTCGGAGAATAGATCGACGCTTGTCGCGGTCCCGGATCTGCATAAACGCCCGATTGAGGTC
>NZ_JBFREP010000094.1:0-709 GCF_052114365.1 Agrobacterium sp. MCAB5 | reverse complement strand
GACCGGGGCTATCGCTCTGGCGCTCAAATCCGGCAATTTCGGCACACCGGATTTTTTTCAGAAGGCGTTGCGTTTTTTAGAAGGTGGTGCTGCCTGATGACAGAAGATAGTCTCCGCAGCGAGATCGTGAAGTTTGGGGCCTTGCTATATGCCCGCGGCCTTGCCCACGGTGGTGCTGGTAATTTGTCGGTCCGCCTCGACGACGGCTCGATTCTGGTCACACCGACGAATTCCTCACTCGGCTCTCTGTCTGCCGAAAAGATATCGAAAGTATCGCCTGCCGGAGACCTTGTTGCAGGTGATCCCGCGTCCAAGGAGGCGTTCTTCCATCTTGCCGTATACGAGGAACGGCCCTCTGCCAAGGCGATCGTCCATCTGCATTCGACCCACGCGGTTGCGGTGTCCTGTTTATGCCACGATGATAGCGCCAACGTTCTGCCGCCCCTGACAGCCTATCAGATGATGCGGGTTGGACGCCTGCCGCTGGTTCCCTATTACCGGCCAGGTGATCGAAGACTGGCGGAGGCGGTTCGCGCACTTGCGGGCGCACACAAGGCGATGCTACTTGCCAATCATGGACCAATCGTTGCTGGGACATCTCTCCAGGATGCCGTTCATTCCTACGAGGAGCTCGAGGAAACAGCCAAAATGTTCTTTCTCGTTGGAAACCGTCCTGCCTCGCTTTTGACCTGCGAGGCAATCATGGAGC
>NZ_JBFREP010000093.1:0-709 GCF_052114365.1 Agrobacterium sp. MCAB5 | reverse complement strand
GATCTACCCGGTGGCGATTTATCCCGGCGTCCAGAGCGTTCGGCGAGAACTCCTCTGGAATGTCGTCTGGCGTGCATCGACGAGAAGCAGTGCGTGGCCTTTACCTATATCAAGCCGAAGAAAGAATGTTGGCTGAAAGGCGCGGTCGGAACACCCATGCCGGGCAAAGGAATGGTATCCGGATTGAAAAAGCTGGAACGGTTTGCACCTGCCAAGATCATCAGCTTGGACTGAAACGGAAACAAGAGCATGCTTGCTGTAACCGACCGACCAACACTCACCCAAGTCCAGATAATCCAGTCGCTTGCCGAAGCGCTATCTTGGTTCGAGAAGGAAATCAGCTGGGGTGTTAGCCCCGGCGAGCTCAATCACCTGACTGGGCGCATTGGCGAACTTTACGCCGCGATGATTACTCGTGGTCAGATGGCCCTCGATACCAATCAGCGGGGCTATGACGTAGTGTCCGCTTCAAATGAACGAATATCGGTCAAAACCATTACCAGCTCCACTCACGTCGATTTCAATCTGAACACGTTTAATCATGTGGATCGCGTGATGGTCCTCCGGGTCAACATCGATGACGAAAAAGACGTCTCGGTGGAAGAGCTTTTGGACGCGCAAGTGGAAACGGCTCGTCAACTAATGCGGGAACAGGGTAGCAAGCTTGTCTATCTGATCAAACGGGCAACGCGCGAAGAACGTCCCGTTG
>NZ_JBFREP010000092.1:0-720 GCF_052114365.1 Agrobacterium sp. MCAB5 | reverse complement strand
GAGGCGGATCGTTTGCGCGACGAGCTTTCTGAAAAGGGCATTCAGTTGAAGGATGGCAAGGATAAGGAAACCGGGGAACGGACGACGACCTGGGAGTTGAAGCGGTAATTTGCTGCTGCGGCTTGGGACTTACCCCCCTCTGCCCTGCCGGGCAGAGGGGGTGATGCGCCACGACAGGCCCTTCATTTCGTCCACACCATGCTACAATCTCGCGGCAACCGTTCAAGTCGCGAGCATCCCAATGCCCCATGCCAAGGTCAGCCCCCGACATCGGGAACATGCTCGGCAGATGCGCAAGGTCATGACAGGCGCCGAACTCAAGTTCTGGAACGCCGCCCGTGCCCATCGTCTTGCCGGTCTGTCTTTCAGACGCCAGCTGCCTGTCGCAGGATACATCGTTGATTTCACCTTCCCGTCGCATAAGATCATTGTCGAGTTAGACAGGTTTCAGCATGCGGAAGATGCTGCGGCAGACTATGATCGGCAACGAACGGAGACGCTGGAGCAGTGTGGCTGGCGGGTTCTGCGTTTCTGGAACGAAGATGTTGTGAAAGACATCGACAATGTCTGTCTCCACATTATCCGAACGGTGAAGGAGAGCCAACCATGACCACCTACACCGGCGGATGCCAGTGCGGCGCGATCCGGTTCCGCGCGACCGGTGATCTCAAGGACGATCTCAAGGACAGTTCCATCTGTCATTGCCGCATGTGCCAGAAG
>NZ_JBFREP010000091.1:0-721 GCF_052114365.1 Agrobacterium sp. MCAB5 | reverse complement strand
GCGCTCGAATGTGCCGTAGAGCTGCACGACCTTTTCGTCGTAGAATGGGAGAAGCTGGGTGAAGATGGCGCCGGTCACCTGCCGGGCCGGGTCGAGCCAGAAATAGCAGTTGAGCAGGCCAGCCCAGGAAATGCTGCCGACCGACCGACCGTTCGGACCGGGCAGCGTATTGATGTCGAACGAGTATCCCCATTTGTGGGGTTCACCGGGAAACTGGTCGAAGCTCTGCGAATAGGCGGGTTGGGCCGTCGTCATGGCGCGCACGTCGAGGTCGCCGATTTGGTTTCGCATCATCGACGCGACCGTTTCCGGCTTCAGCACGCGCTCGCCCTTATGGGAGCCGCCGTTCAACAGCATCCGCAGRAASGCCATGTAGTCGCGTGGCGTGCTGAAGGCGCCGCCGCCGCCCATGAAGAATTCCGGCCGTTGTGGCATCTCGAAGGGCGCGGCCGTCAGTCCGCCGTGCGCGTTCCTGTTGTGGAAGGTGGCGACCCTGGCCTTCTGCTTGCTGCCGATCAGGAAGCCTGAATCGGTCATGCCGAGCGGATCGAAGATGTTTTCGCGGAAATAGACCTCCAGCGACTGGTCGCTGACCGCCTCCACCAGCTTTCCGATCCAGTCCATGCTGATGCCGTATTGCCAGCGATCGCCGGGATCGAACTCGAGCGGTGCCAGGAAAGCACCGTTTTTGCAGGTTGCTATGTCCGGCATTCCTGTAACC
>NZ_JBFREP010000090.1:0-722 GCF_052114365.1 Agrobacterium sp. MCAB5 | reverse complement strand
CCATGTCCAGTGGACGCCCATGGCGCGATTACCCGCCTGAATGGAAGCAACTTCTACCTGTCGTATCAACGTGAACCCCAGACGGGCTGCATTGCCCGTCGTTTCCGCTGGTGAAATGGAAAAAGCACGGCGGCCTTCGGGTGCGGGGCCGTGACGCAGGGACATGATCAGCAATCCGCCCTCTGTCGTCATCTCCGAGAGGCTTTCCATGGCGGTCTGCCGTGCCTCGTCATCGATATGGTGCCAGACGCCGCACAGCGTAACCAGATCGAACGGGCCGTGGCGGCGCGCTTTCATCAGATCGGGCAAACAGTCGTCAAGCCAGGTTATCTTGTGCGAGAGGTGCAATCTCTTTCCGGGTTCACGCAGTTCCTTGACCGGCTCTATCGCCAGAACATCATGTCCGCATTCGGCAAACCAGGCGGCATCGCGACCGGTGCCGCTGCCAATATCAGCGACGCGGGCCGGTGTGACCGGCAACAGATCGATGACCGGTGCGTAGATTTCCCGGCAATCCAGTCCATCGAACCTGGCAATCAGGTCTGGCGTTGCCGCTTCAGCATAACCCTGTAGGATATCGTTCATTCTTGCCTTCCCGCCGCGACGCCGATTCCGAGGGTATCGCGCGCGGGCTATCTCGGCCAGCCGTTATTCGAACTCCAGAACCCCGCTCTGGAAGGTCATCACGGTTTCTCCGGACTGGTTCACGCCCTCGTTGAAGG
>NZ_JBFREP010000089.1:0-725 GCF_052114365.1 Agrobacterium sp. MCAB5 | reverse complement strand
CTCAACTCGTGCTCGCGCCCGTTGTCGCCCCGACGTCAATTCCGGCCGCCGCGGCCATTGTAGCCTCAGCGCTTCGCCAGCGCGATTCTCGCGGGGCGGAGTTCACTTGCCTGATGCTGGCGGTTTTCGCCTCGGTTCTTTCCTACGCCAATTTTCACGCAACGGAAGCATCAACATGGGCGGTCACGTATTTTCCGGACGGCAATAGGGTTTCGGCCGCCGGCTGGTGGTCCATCTGCTTCAGCCTTCCACTGTTTGTCTTTCTGTTTCTACGGGGCGCATGGAGGCATCTCTTATGGGCCCGTATGCTTCGCAACATTGCAAAGCTCGATCTTCGCCTGGTTGCGACCCACCCTGATGGCAAGGGGGGATTGGCCTTCCTCGCGCAATATCCGAACGCCTATGCCATTTTTGTCTTCGGGATGAGCTGCGCAATCGCTGCGGCTGTCGCAAAGAGCCACTTTCTCGAGGAGGGTCTATCCGCGACGACGCTCAGCATGATCATGAGCGGCTGGCTTGCGATCGTCATCAGTTTCTTCGCCTATCCCTTATCTGCCTTCACCCCTCCCCTTCTTCGGTTGAAGGAACAGAGCCTGTCGTTGCTGGATGCTCAGGCAACTAGATTTTGTCGGGCAGCGGAACGAAAGGTCATTGGCCGGAATGTCTTTTCAGACGCCACCCCCGAGCCTGAACCGGAACTGGCCGATCCTGGCAAGCAATATGAG
>NZ_JBFREP010000088.1:0-730 GCF_052114365.1 Agrobacterium sp. MCAB5 | reverse complement strand
CCATCGGCAGCGTTCCGGATCTGCACTTACCAGGCAGACACTGCTGGATACACAACGCGCGTCTCAAAAGCTGCATCGGACCTGACAGAAGCTATGCTTCTGGGCACCAAGGATCAGAGCGGCGAACCACATAGCGCCCTTATCAGCTATTGCTTCTCTCGCGGGAAGCAGGCGCTGGGCATAAATTTCGTTGCAGATGTCCGCAACGCGGCGGATGCTGACGCGGCTTATGATCTGGTAGTTCGGGCTGACAAGTATGCCGTTGCGTTCATTGACAGCCTCTCATGGGAAAATGGAGAAGAATCAAGCTTTGGGGAGGAGCTGCAATCGGTTCCTGTTCGGATAGGCAACGAGCGGATCGCACTCCGCATCCCGGACCAGTGGGAAATACCGATCAACGATTTTCATGGCGCTTTGCCGGCCGAGTTGCACATGATCAGGCGCAAGGGCGGAAGAGATGTTGGCCTGATATGGCTGCTCGTTCAGGACATGAAGGAAAAACCGGACCTGGAAATGGCCGGAGCCACGATCGTGAGGGATTACTTTGTCAGGCAGACACCTGATGCCCGGCCACCCGCACTGATATCGAGTGAGGAAGACAGTCTGCTTGCAAAACAGGGAATCCCCGCACGCACCTTCCGGTTTTCAGTGACAGACAAAAAAGGTCAGGACAGCGGCGATATAGATGCGACAGTCATATGGCGGAATGGGCGCCTGCATGTACTCACCC
>NZ_JBFREP010000087.1:0-731 GCF_052114365.1 Agrobacterium sp. MCAB5 | reverse complement strand
GCTCAGTACCTGAGCATTTGGAGGAGGAGGAGGAAGAAGTGGCTGATTATTCTATTTGGGTGTGCGAATATGCGTATGTGCAGAACTACCACAAGAGTGGCGTAATCTACGGCGCACACAACCAGGGCTATGTGAAGCTTCCGTACTGCTACGTTATCATCAAAGGCAACGGGCACACRATTATGGTTGATGTTGGCTACAACAACAAAGACTACGGCAAGCACCTGAGCGACAAATTCGGAGTTGAGAACTGGCGGTCGCCGACGAAGGTCCTTGCAGAGATCGGTGTTCGGCCGGAGGACGTCGACCATTGCTTCATCACCCATTGTCACTTCGATCACTTTGGCAACGTCGAGGATTTTCCCAACGCCAAATTCTACATTCAGGAACGCGAGATATCGAAATGGGTTTGGGCGATGTCGCTCCCCGACCGGATGCGCTGGATGATGACAGCTGTGGATCCTGGCGACATCGTCCGCGGTGTTGGACTGGCACGTGATCGTCGACTGGAAACGATCGATGGCCCCGTTACCGACATCCTGCCGGGCATCGACCTGCACGTCGCATTTGACAGCCATACGTATGGATCAATGTACGTGAAAGTCCGGAATGACGGCAAAAGCAATTCCGAGGACACTTGGGTTTTGGCAGGCGACCTCGTCTACGTGTTTGACAATCTCAAAGGCGCAGGTTCGGCCGTCGATCTCGATGACATTTATGTCCCAGTGGGT
>NZ_JBFREP010000086.1:0-739 GCF_052114365.1 Agrobacterium sp. MCAB5 | reverse complement strand
GCTGCCGGCGCTGTTCCCACATGGTGACGCGCGATCCTGGTTCACCTCGAGCGCGGCACTGGCCGACGAAACGGCCTTCCGCAACGCCAGCCTGCAAGCCGCCTATCTGATCCTCGCGGTGCGTGCCCGTGGCCTCGACGCGGGCCCGATGTCCGGCTTCGACAAGACAAAAGTTGATGAAGCGTTCTTTACCGGCACGACCTGGAAATCAAATTTCCTCATCAACCTCGGCCACGGGGATCGGTCGAAGCTGTTCGACCGCCTGCCACGTCTCTCCTTCGAAGAGGCATACCTCCTCTCCTGACCTCTTTGCCGGAGCCCGCCGCCATGCAAACCATAACTCCTGTCGAAAACAACGACTTCACACATGCTGAGGACAGCAGGGTCCTGTTTCGCGATGCGATGGCGAGACTCGGCGCTGCCGTCAATATCGTCACAACCGATGGTCCCGGCGGGATCGCGGGCTTCGCGGCGACGGCCGTCTGCAGCGTCAGCGACACGCCCCCCACCCTTCTCGTCTGCATCAACCGCGGCTCTTCAGCCTATCCTGCCGTCAACACCAATCGCGTGCTTTGCGTCAACGTGCTGAAAAGCGACGATGAAGACATCAGCAGCGTCTTCGGCGGCAAGACACCGATGCCTGAGCGCTTCAAGCTCGGCGAGTGGTCGCTGCTCGAAACCGGCGCGCCGGCGCTCGTAAATGCGATCGCCTCCTTCGATTGCAAGGTCAGCAGTATCC
>NZ_JBFREP010000085.1:0-742 GCF_052114365.1 Agrobacterium sp. MCAB5 | reverse complement strand
ATGTGCATCTGGTCTCGCTGCTGCCGGAACTGGAACACTGCATCATTCCAAGCAAATTCTATGGCATCCTCGCGGCCGGGAGGCCGACGATCTTCGTTGGCGACCCTGATGGAGAGGTGCCGCGCGTTCTCAGAGCCAAGGGATGCGGCAGCAACGTCGAAATCGGAGAGATCGATAAGCTCTCCAGCACCATCGAAAAGCTCTGCGACGACCCGGATACCACGACAGCAATGGGGGATGCGGCACGGCGGCTGCTTTGTGCCGACTATTCCCGAGAAAAGGCGGCAGATGCCTGGGCAGTGCTGATCGCCGGGCTGCAGACTGTCGAGCCTTCCAGTCCCCCTATCGCTCAAGGTATCTCGTCATGAAAGACAAAGTCGTCGTCAGCCAGCTCGGCGCCCGCATGCATTATGCCGTACCGAGAATATTTGCATCCGCTGGCCGCCTTGCGCATTTTTACACCGATATATGCGCCACGAAAGGCTGGCCCCGGATCGTCAATTCGTTTCCGGCAACCCTTTATCCCGCACCTGTCAAACGGCTGGCCGGTCGGCTGCCAAAAGGCGTGCCGACAGCGCTAACGACGGTGTTTTCCAGCTTTGGCCTCCGTTCCGTGCTGCGCCACATGCGAACGAAAGACGTTGTGGAGGAAACCTCTCACGCGATCTGGGCCGGGTCGATTTTCTCCGAAATGGTGGCCCGGCGCGGCTTCCATGGCGCAGCTGGTCTCTACGCCTTCAGC
>NZ_JBFREP010000084.1:0-747 GCF_052114365.1 Agrobacterium sp. MCAB5 | reverse complement strand
GGCAGAAAGGCAGGAGGAAGAAGATCGTCCCGAGAATGTCGACCCACAGTTGCCCTTTGCGCGGAAGATTTCCGTAGACTAGGTCAACCTTCACATGCTCGTTGTTAAGAAGCGTGTAGGCGGCAGCAATGAGGAACACCGCAGAGAACAAATACCACTGTGATTCAAGCCAGGCGTTTGAGCTCATAGAAAACGCCTTGCGCATGATCGCGTTGATGGCGCTAATGAAAATAGCCGCTAGAAGCAGCCAGGAAATTGCTTTGCCAATTGCTGAATTGGCAGCATCAATGGCGCGCGAAACGGCCAGTAGAAGTTTCATGATATCCTCCCCGGACGCGGCCGCGTACTCCTCAATACACATGCTGCCGCTATCGTTCGGGCAAGATATCAATGGCGGCTTCTCGCTCAAGGGCTGTCGTCTGTTAACTTCTTCAGGCATACCGAGAACTGGGTATGCAGGTTCAAACAGAGCAAAAATACAGTGGCATTCCGTGAAGAAACACCGTGTCCAGGCCTGTAGCTTTAATTGCACTCGAGGCAGCCCTGCTGGGGAATCTTCACCTTCAGCCATGTCGAGTGGAATCTGCGATGTCACTTGATTGGGTCCCCGCATCGGGCAATTTTAGGCCGCTTGGCGATGACTCTGTTGATGAACGACCGGCCCGGGATCAGTGACCTGTGTAAGACGTACGTCGGGGCCGTATTTCCAAATGCCAAATCCAAGATAACTTTGTGCCTCAACAAGAG
>NZ_JBFREP010000083.1:0-748 GCF_052114365.1 Agrobacterium sp. MCAB5 | reverse complement strand
TGCTATGCCTCTGGAAGACTTCCTCAACGAGACGCTCGCGCTTTTGCATGGCGAACCCACACCCCGGGAAATAATTGTGGAGCGGGCCAAATATCTCCGCAATGCCGAAGCTGCTGGTAACTACGAAGCAGCCTTGGCAATGCTGTCCGCCTGGCAGGACCCGAGTTGAAGCATTGGGTCATGAAGCTGGTCACTGCAAAGCAATAAAAATTGACCACACCCACCGGTGGCTGGTCCGGCTGAGGTGCCGGGCCCCGCGAAGTTTCGCGAACGGCTAACGGATCAGTTCACCCAAACGGCAAGATGCCGCGAACAGGGGCAGTCGGGAATCAACATGACTAGGCAAATGATCATTGGGATGGTTTTGAACGCCGGTTACGGCACGCAACCCGGCGCATGGCGGATGCCGGGTGTGGACCCGAGGAATTACACGAGTTTCGACAGTCAGGTGCGGTACGCTCAAGCTGCTGAACGGGGTAAGTTTCAATTCCTGTTCGCGCCAGATTTTCCTGCGTGGCAAAACGCTCTCGAGAATGAGGCTCCGATGAATATCAATGAACCGCTTTTGACGTTCGCTGCGGTGGCGCGCGAGACCCAGCGGATCGGGTTGGTTGCCACCGGCTCCTCTACGTTCAACGAACCCTTCAATTTGGCTCGACAATTCAAAGCGCTCGACCTGATGAGCCACGGCCGAGTTGGATGGAATGCCGTACCCTCCAGCGATTCTAATGTCGCAGCCCTCTACGGA
>NZ_JBFREP010000082.1:0-753 GCF_052114365.1 Agrobacterium sp. MCAB5 | reverse complement strand
GTGTACAAGCACAAGGCTGCGAATGCCTTTCTCCGGGCGCTGGAAGGCGCGGTGATGCCTTTGGGGCGTCTGTCTGATCTTGAGGTCAGGACATGATTGAAATTATCCGGGACAAGCTTCGGCAATATGCGGCAGAGAGTGCGATAGAGGAAGAGAATGCCGTCAAGGAGATACTCCAGGAGGTCGTACTCTACGCTTTGTGGCGAGGCGATTTTTTCGATGTGGCTCTTTTTCAGGGTGGCACAAGCCTTCGCATTCTTCATGGCCTGCCCCGTTTTTCCGAGGACCTCGATTTCCTTCTACGGTTCCCCGACGCCGGCTTCAACTGGTCTCCTTATCTTAAGGTTCTGACGGATGTTGTCAGCCAATTCGGCCTGGAGCTGGAGGCGCATCCCAAGGTGCGGATGGACACGGCGATCCGGCAGGCCGTTATCAAGGATGACTCCATTGCGAGCCAATTGGATCTGTCCTTTGTGGGAAGAGGGAGACCCAAAACAATTCGTATCAAGCTTGAGATCGACGTTAACCCGCCTGCGGGATCGGGTGAGGCAACTACCTATCTTGATTTTCCGGCTGATTATGAGGTCCGCCACCAGGATTTGCCTTCCAATTTTGCGCTCAAGATACACGCTCTGCTATGTCGTGGTTTTCTCAAGGGGCGTGATTGGTTTGACTTCTCCTGGTATGTGTCTCGCAGCGTTTCGCCTAATCTGGACCTTTTGCGCAATGCGCTGATGCAGGCCGGTCCATGGG
>NZ_JBFREP010000081.1:0-766 GCF_052114365.1 Agrobacterium sp. MCAB5 | reverse complement strand
ACTAGGTACCCTTTGCAAACCAATAGGAAGTACCGAAAGTACTGCGCAGCTTTGCATTGAAATGCTAACTGCACTGATCTACTTTTCCGATCCTGCAATGTGATGAAAGACATATGATGGAAGTTAAGCTCGAGCACTTTGTTCAAGCGGCATACGAGATAGGCAAAAGTGGGGACAACGATACGCTTCCTTACGACATCGATTCCTCGTTTGTACGGGACAAATCCGAGGATCTAGCTCAAATATGCTTCGATTTATTCACACTTCTCGATGGTAAATCATTCAAGGACGCAAAGAACTTCATTAACGAACTCACTGTCGGGTCCGAACGGCTCCTCGTGCCGTCGGGGTCTCACGGATTTCGCATTACGACCAAACTGCATCCCTTTTGGAACCTGTATTTAAACGGGATCGGGTTGGCAATTGCTGAAGCTAACGAGCCACAGCGGAGTCATCGCGTTCACTCTTACCGGCTGGACTCCTCAAAATCTTCGTACTTTGACCCGTCACGGTCCTGGAGAGCGTACAGAGAAGCCACTCTGGTAGAGGCCGCCTTGTTGCAAGACGGTGCGATTGTGATTCAAACGGATGTCTCCAGTTTCTATGAACACGTTTATCATCACCGCCTCGAAAACCTAATTAAAGACCTCAGCCGGTCCAACTCAACCGTTGCAGCCCAAATAGACCGAATACTCAACCAGTTGACCGCCGGACGATCTTTTGGGTTACCGGTTGGAGGGCAAGGCGCAAGAGTTCTGGCCGAAGT
>NZ_JBFREP010000080.1:0-780 GCF_052114365.1 Agrobacterium sp. MCAB5 | reverse complement strand
TCCCAAAGCTCGGCCCAGTTTTCCTTCGCCGGTCGCCCCAGCGCCGTGGGGTGCTTAGTCCCGATCGATGGGGCGTAGGCATCATTATAGATGGCAGTGAAATCATGACCGCAAAACATGACGATCTGGGCACCCGACGGAATGGCAATGTCAACCGCACACTTCAATTGGGGCGGCCACGACGACATCGGTCCGAGACTGGTGCTTGCCCAGTCGTGGTTGCGAATAATGTCAGCCATCGAGCCGTGATCGGGGGTGGCCGGACCGTGATTGTGCATTGAAAGCCCTCTCGCCCGCTATTTATTTGAAAGCTTCCGATCAGCAAGTCAACGCATTTCACGACAATTTTTTTGGCAGTTTCGAGCGTAAATCCCATTTGCTACATGGTGTTAGCTCAACAGACCGTCCGGGTGACGGATCGGGGATTGGATTACGCTCAGGCCATGGGTTGGATGGAGAACACTCGGCTCGCGGACCACATCCCTCAACACTCCTGGTCCGAAAACAATGGCGCTGGCACGCGCAATATTCTCGTCAGACAGAAAACAGGCCGCCGAGGTTATTCGCGGGCGCTACAGCGCTTTAGACCCGATCGTATGTGAACGATGTCATGAGGCTTGTGACGAAATTGCTCGCCTTCTCTTTGACGAAAACCTCGTTCCACTCGTCGGTTCCCCGCAACATCAGCCCGGTGTAGATACTGTCGACGGCAGCCTAGCCGGGACGCCGGCACAACGATCGCGCTGTACCTGCATGAGCTGATCACGAACGCCATATAGT
>NZ_JBFREP010000079.1:0-783 GCF_052114365.1 Agrobacterium sp. MCAB5 | reverse complement strand
GGACAAGCCCGCGCAACCGCACTCCGAAATCTGCCTAGAAATGATAGACAAGCCCCAGGATCGGGCCTTGCTGAACGACATCGTAAACGAAGCCGTCATGGCTGTAGTCAACGCCAAGTGCTCTATATCCTGCCACCGCAGACAGATTTTGCTGAATGCGGTAACCGAAAGCGGCGGTCACATCCCAGTCAAGCTTGGCCTGGCCGCCGCCGACAAGCGCCCAGCCTGTCAGATAGAGATTGTCGGTGAGGAAATATTGCCCGCGTATTCCCGCTACGGCGTCAACCCAGAAAGCGTTGTCGCTATTGCTTTTGCCATCGAGCAGGCCGCCTGAGATAGAGATTTCGGTGCTCGTGTACCAGACACGTGCACCCGCGACGAGGTCAAGGCGGCCCTTGTCATCCTCGAATACGCTGTAGCCGCCACCGAAAAAGCCGGAGAAAGTTTGAGATGTGACGTCGACACTTTGACTCAAGAATCCGACGGGCGTGTTTCCGCCTTGAGAAATCTTTGTGTACATGACGTCTCCAAACAGGCTGTAGCGGTCAGACCGCGCTTCGGCTACGCCCATAAATGAAAAGTCGAGATCGTCGAGAATGCTGCTAAAATCAGATTTCAGCGTGGTTGGCGCAAGTCCGAACTGGCCGGCCTGGCCGACCTTGCCATCTATTCCCGMAGCCCAGAAGTACGGGCTCGCACTGAAATGCCATTGATCGGATTCCATGGAGCTGTTTTCCAGCCGAGGACTGACCGGCAGCATATCTCCCGCATGGGCCGAGCTAT
>NZ_JBFREP010000078.1:0-784 GCF_052114365.1 Agrobacterium sp. MCAB5 | reverse complement strand
GAGTATCGTTACACCGACTTCGGCGACAAGGATTTCGATTTCGGCGGCGCTGCAATCAATGCAGATGTCGACCAGCATGCAATACGCGTCGGCCTCGGCGTAAAATTCTGATTCACCCGGACAGCAACAGCAAAAGCCCGGCCATTGTGCCGGGCTTTTTTCTTGTCCCTTTTCCGAAGGCGGGAAGCGACAAACAGGGGTGGGCAAGTACGGGCCACCTGTTGGCCAGTTGCAATGCCACCACAATGACTGAACATGCCGACCAGGACCCGGACGCGACCGGACATGCTCCTTCTCCCTCCAGCAAACGATCAGCCAGCCTCACCCACGATTTCCCCTTTGAGCAAATCCCCAAGCAGTGCACGATCGGCATCACGCAGCGCCATCTGCGTCAGCTTACACCGCAGTAAGTGGAGCAGCATCTGCGCATCCATTCCATCCGCCGGCTTTTTGCAGTTGGTTGAGAATCCATGTGCCAAGCAGCACTTTCAGCCGCACCTCGAGCTCCCGTTGCCGCGCGGCAAGGTTCCGCGGATGATGCGGGTGTTCCCTGGAGGCATTGGATCGGTACAAGCCTGTTCCATGCGTTCGACGACGACACTATTCGCGACCAAGCGCGGTGGCTAGCTGACATATCCCCTGGATTTGCTTAAGCACGCCAACCGCAGCTCGGAGCAACTTACAATTTAGATAAAATTTACGCTAAATCTTATCGGTTTGAACCGATCCGGCCATGCTACGTTTCACGCAAGTCAAATCGGGGTTTCACGCAAGTCAAATCGGG
>NZ_JBFREP010000077.1:0-789 GCF_052114365.1 Agrobacterium sp. MCAB5 | reverse complement strand
GTGGTGGAGGAAATAGGCAAAGTCTTCACTGCCGGGCAGGGGTGGGCAGGTGGAAACGTTGTCGGTACCGACCAACTCCTCGGCTACCTCGCGCGCGAACGCCGTTTCCGCTTCCGAATTCACGACAACAGGATAACCGTATTCGTATTCGATCTCGGCGGTTGCGCCGTGGCCTTCGGCGACGCTCTCCGTCAATTTGCGGATGCGATCTTCCAGCAACTCGGCAATGGCCGGATCGAAGAAGCGCACGCTCATCGAGATCTTTGCCGTATTCGGAATGACGTTGGAGGCTTCGCCTGCGTGGATCGTGCTGACCGTGACAACCGCCGTCTGGGTCGGGTCGACATTGCGCGATACGATGGATTGCAGCGTGACGACGAGATTGCAGGCCACGAGAACGGGGTCGATAGTTAGGTGCGGACGCGAGGCATGGCCACCCTTGCCTTTGATGGTGATGCGCACCGTGTTGCCGCCCGCCATGATCGGACCTGGACGCGTCAGAAGTGCGCCCGCTGGCATACCCGGATGGTTGTGCAGGCCGAAAATAGCGTCGATTGGAAAACGCTCGAACAGGCCGTCGGCGATCATCCGTTGCGCGCCACTGTTCTGACCGGCTTCTTCGGCTGGCTGGAAAATCAGCGTCACGGTGCCGTCGAAACGCCGGGTGCAGGCAAGATATTCGGCGGCGCCCAGAAGCATGGTCGTGTGGCCGTCGTGGCCGCAGGCATGCATCTTGCCGGGAACGGTGCTGGCGTAAACCGCACCCGTCTCTTCGTCAATCGGCAATGC
>NZ_JBFREP010000076.1:0-795 GCF_052114365.1 Agrobacterium sp. MCAB5 | reverse complement strand
GCTCAGGGCAAATTTCAGCATGGTCAGTATCCGCCAGTCATTCTCACTGGGTTTTCTCAACACCCCAGAAGCGGGCGAACCCCTGCCAGGTGCGATATCCCTTTACCTTCGGGCCGGACACGCCGACATCGAGACCGTTGGCGAGCATGACCAAAGGTGCCTGCTCCAGAAAACGGGTATGCAGGTCATCAAAGATCGCCTGACGTTTTGCCTGATCGGTTTCCTGCAGCGCCTGATTGACGAGTTTGCTAACATCAGCATCATCCCAGACAGCATTGGCCTTCTTGGCTTTCGAACCGACAACCGTCTGATAGGCGAGCGCCGGCTCGGTGCGGTTGGAATAATTGAATGCCATGATCTGGTATTTACCGCTATTGAAGCGGTCGAGTTGGCTTGCCCATTCAAGTACTTCGATTTCCGCATTGATACCGGCAGACTGCAACATGGCCTGCGCGATGATTGCGGTATCATAGTTGATGGCCGAGCGACGGTTGGTGAGAATGTTGATCTTCTCGCCTTTGTAACCGGCCTTGGCCACGTGTGCCTTCACGGCATCAGGGTCATAACTGTAACCCTTGTCATGTGCCGCCGTATGATAAAGCGAGCCGGACGCAACGAGCGAATTGTTGGGAACACCCAGCCCGTAGGTTACGGAATCAACGATCTGCGGTGTATCCAGCGCGGCAATGACAGCCTGACGCATTGCAACCTTCGACATCAACGGATCGGCGGTCTGGAACAGCATGGTCACGAGGCCACCGTGAGGAGCCGCAACAATGTTGAAGTCCTTTTCGT
>NZ_JBFREP010000075.1:0-801 GCF_052114365.1 Agrobacterium sp. MCAB5 | reverse complement strand
GCGCCATTGTGGTCTCTTTTGGAACGCAAGCGGCGACGGCCGGAACGATCACCTATGACGATTATACCGGCGTCAAGACCGGCTGGCAGATGGCTTCCGACGATGCCTATCTCGGTTCGCGCGCAGGGTGTTTCGAAAGCATGGTCCGCGTCGGCTATGACACCGCACTGGAGCCGGGCTTGGCCGAATCCTGGACACAAACCTCACCGAAGGTTTGGGAGTTCAAGTTACGCAAGGGCGTGAAGTTCCAGAACGGCGAGCCGCTTAATGCAAAAGCCGCGGTCAATGCGCTCACCAATCTTCTGAAAGCGCCCGTTCCGGCCCGGGCCTTTTCGCCTAAGCTGGTCGCTGCCGTCGAGGTTGGTGGCGACGATATCGTGAAGATCACGACCATCGAGCCATCGGTGCTGCTGCCGGCGCAAATGGCAAGCCCGGCGACTTCGATCCTCGCGCCATCCGCCTATAAGGACGGCAAGGTCGATCCGATCGGAACCTGCACCGGACCGTTTAAGATCACCAAGGTCGATGCCAGCCAATATATGGAACTGACGGCGAACCATGACTATTGGAACGGTATGCCGAAGCTCTCGGGCGGCCGTGTGAACTTTATTCCGGATGCCGATACCCGCGCCACCCAGATAAGAAGCGGTGAAGTGCAGATTTCGCGCGTGATTCCACCTTGGGCGGTAAAGACCATTGTAGCCACGAAGGGTGTCAAGGTTGCGCCAATTACCGTGCCCCGGATTACGGAAATGCTGCTCAATAATTCGAAGCCGCCGTTCAAGGACATCAAGGTTCGGC
>NZ_JBFREP010000074.1:0-803 GCF_052114365.1 Agrobacterium sp. MCAB5 | reverse complement strand
GGGCAGGACGGCGATCCCAACGCCCTGCTTGCACATTCGTGCCTGGACGTTTCGGTTGTTTGATCGCAGCACGGGTCTCGCGTTCGGGAAACTCTCGGCGAGCCAGGCTATGTCGGGGAATTGCCCTGTCGAAGTATCGTGGGTGATCAGCCRGAAACCTGTCCCGTCGCCATATTTAGGGTCAGGCGACTCCTCGGCGATGTAGACGTCGTATTCGAGCCTGAAGAGCCGCCGTTGAATGACATCTGCAGTGTCGAACGGAACGATGCGAAAGGCGACGTCGGCCTCCCTTTGGGCGAGGTTGAACAGGCGAGTGCCGGTCAGGATTTCGACGTCTACATTGGGGTAGGCTTTCGAGAATTCTGCCAAAATGGGAGGCAGGACATAAGCCCCGAACCAGTCTGCTGATGAGATGCGCAGATTGCCTTTGAGATTTTGCTCCTGCCCGGCGAGCCGGCGCTCCATGGCAAGCGCGCCTTCTTCCATCTGCTCGGCCAGGGCGATGATCCCATGGCCCTCCTCGGTCAGCACGAGACCGTCCGCGGTCCGCTGGAAGAGCGTGTGGCCGATCGCCTCCTCAAGGGCACGCAGCCGTCTGCCGACGGTGGGATGGCTTGTGTGAAGAGCACGTGCAGCGCCGCCGAGCGTTCCGGATCGCGCAACCGCAAGGAAGATTTTCACGTCACTCCATTCCACGGCCAAGCCCTAACAAAAATGAACATTGAAAATACAAAACTGTCACTTCAAGTACAAATCTAAACATCTAGATTCAAGTCAAATTTCGAAAACAAGCGGAGAAACGT
>NZ_JBFREP010000073.1:0-807 GCF_052114365.1 Agrobacterium sp. MCAB5 | reverse complement strand
CTCATCGACGCAACGGTTGGGCGATGTCAGCCTGACGGAAAGCCAGCCGACAGAGTGTTAGATGTTGCTGAAAATGGAACGTGGGAGCTACCTTAAATGCGAGAAATGCGGTGACACTCGTGAGACCACGCGGCTTCCCGGCAAAGTCGGCTTCCCGACTGTCGAGCCGTAACGGAAGAACCGTCCGTTGAACCATCCTCTCACATTACGTGGCAAAGAGACTGAAACGCGGCAGTGAGGGGGTCAAAGTCGGGCTTAGCTTGGTTGCAGAAACTTGTCGCGAAATTCCGCATTTTGCGTTGTCGCAAATGTCAGACGCAAAACTGAAAAAGAAATCGGGAATTTTGCGATAGGGAGCGGCGGCTTCCTTCCAAGATGGAGTCTCGTCCAGCTTGAGATTGACAAGTAAAAGGCTTCTGCGCACAATTGGTGCTCGGTAGATACAGCCTGCTGCTTGCGCCCCGTCGGGGTATGGTGAATGTATCGAGCCACTTATGGCTCCCTTTGCCCGAACGAACGGGTCAGCAACGCAAGCCCCTGACACTCTCCGTTCGTTTATGCAAAGGATCATCTCATGCGCGATTTCCGCGATGCCAAAGCTATGGCGAAAACGCTACGTGAAGCGCTTCACGCTAAATCTGTCACCTTCACCAACAGTGAGAGCCAGGAGCTAATTGCTCGAATTCTTGGCTATCGAGACTGGAACGTATTGGCCGCAAGGATCCAAGCGACCCAGTCGTCGACAACCTCGGCCCGGGCTAGCACGCCTTTTCCAGTCGGGGTAAACATTCCCATCGTTCCTATGCG
>NZ_JBFREP010000072.1:0-817 GCF_052114365.1 Agrobacterium sp. MCAB5 | reverse complement strand
GATTGGTAGTGCGGCGTAATCGCCTGTCATGGAAATACTCAATGCGCGGCGGCGGTGGGACCATGAACAGCGCGGATCTGGAAGAGCGACCAGATCAACAGGTACGGGCGAGTAGCCCCACCCGCGTGCCCGCGACGTAAGCCGCGAGGGTCGCCTGCGTTGAAGCGGTCGCCACCAATATCGCGAGCGATCTCGGTAAAAGCGGGCATAACAAGATCAGTCCCGACGATGCCTAAGACAATCGCCCCCAGGTCTAGATCTGCTTCTCTCTGACCGCCGCAAGCGTTGCGACCTCACCCTTAAGTGCGAGGCAAGCTCTCGGCCAAGCGCCCTTGTCCGCGCCGAGCGCGGTCTGAAGCCAGGCGAGCGTAAGACGTCGGGTCGCTTCCAGCACGTCTGGTGCTTCAGTGTCTGTTTCCTTTGCGTCGAGAGCTGCAATGCCGCCAAGACCATGCCCGACCCCGTGCATCATCAGCATTTCTTTAGCGCCCGGTGCATCGTGGAATGCATCTGCATGCCACTCAGGACCGCGGGTTGTAAAATGCGGATTGTCCATATCACCGCAAACGACGAGGCTGCGTGTCGATAGCGTCGAGAAATCGACGTCGAAAAACGGAAACCGGGCAGCACTCTCAGGCGTCATGTCCTTGCCGCCGCGGCCCGGTGTCGTCAGGAGAACGCCGGCCGAGATTCTTGGATCGGAAAAATCCTCACCATCCACCTGCGCGCCGAGCAGGAGCCCAACGGTGTGGCCGCCAAAGGAATGACCGACCGCGCCGATGCGTGAATGATCCATCCGGCCAGCAACGGCTGGCGC
>NZ_JBFREP010000071.1:0-818 GCF_052114365.1 Agrobacterium sp. MCAB5 | reverse complement strand
GCATAAGCTCCTGGTATGCCTTGCGGGGTTTTCCGCTGCAGGGGCCATCATCTGGCCGTTTGCCCTGGCGCATGCCTGGCTCGCATATCCATTGCTGTTTGTTTGGGGCGGTGCCTTCGTGGGAATCTATACCACGACCATTGCGATACTCGGCGATCGCTACGAAGGTGGTGAGCTTATCAGCATCTACGCACTTCTGTCCGTAGCCTGGGGTATCGGGGCGTTCGCCGGGCCGCTTCTAAGCGGCCTTGCTATGGAAATGACCGTGCACGGGCTGGCGCTGTTTGCGGCAGTTGCGTGCGCTGGTTTCGCACTTTTTGCATTGGCGAAGCCACCAGAGCGGAGTGTCAACTTCGCGCGGTGAGGGGCTGGCGGTAAGGACGACGGGTTAAACAACAGCTCYTCGAACSTCACCCGCGCGTGATGGCCGTCGCGGCGATCAGMAGCGGATGAATTTGCGGAGCATTGCTGTTGCCAGACCTGTTCGTCATGCGTGTATCTATCCTCAAGAGCGTGAAATCTGCCAAACCACTACGACCGCCAGGATCGTGGGAACAGCGAAGACGACGAGGAGGATCGGCAACTCGTCCCGCACCGAGTAGCCCGCATAGCTGACACCAACCCAGAGATTAGTGATCGATACAACAAGCCAGGCCGGAATAAAGAGCTTCGCCGCCGTTGCGAGGCCGGTGGCATCACCACCCCAGAGTTTTCCAAACAGCAGGAACACGCCGAGTTGAACGACGCCTCCCGCAATAACCATCAGCATGTGCATTTCGTTTCCCCTATCCGTTGGTCGTCGTCATCAGATGCGCATA
>NZ_JBFREP010000070.1:0-832 GCF_052114365.1 Agrobacterium sp. MCAB5 | reverse complement strand
GGCTGGTACCAGTTAATATCGCCGTGGCCTGCACCTTCGACGAGAACGTACTCGACCTTGTCGCCCTTCTTTTTCAGGGCTTCGTAGAGCTGCACACTTTGGAGAGGCGAAACCAGCGTATCGGCGCTGCCATGCATGATGAGAAAGGGCGGTTTACTGCCGTCGACATGGCCCATTGGACTTGCCTGCAAAGCCTTGTCAGGATTGCTGGAGATCGAGGCCCCGGGAAAATCTGCGAAAGCAGTGCCGTTGACCAGCAAGGCCTCTGTCACCGCTGGCGATTGATGTACCTTTGCAATATCTTCCGGAAACCCGTCGCCGATTTCAAGCAGATTGGAGATGCCGTACATCGTCACAGCTGCCTGAACGTCGGAGGATTTGTCGAGAAATTGACCCTTGTCGAAGCCCTTTTCGCCGCTCGTCATGCCCATCATCTGAGATACATATCCGCCGGCGGAATCGCCGAGCACACCGATGCGGGTGGGGTCGATGCCATATTCGTCGGCATGTTCACGCAGATAGCGGATCGCAGCCTTGCCGTCCTCAACGAGGGCCGGATACTTGTCGGGGACGGTGCGGTATTGCGCGGCTGCGACCACGAACCCCGCCTTAGCGAGCGCCATGCGAAGGTCGATGAACTTTTCATGATCAGCTGAGATAAAGCCGCCGCCAGGGAAATAGACAATCGCGGGTTTCAGATCTTTCGTCCGAGGCACAAGCAGCGACATTTCAAGCTGAGTAACGGCACGAACCTGCTTGATCTGCGTAAAAACCACACCACTGATTTGATCGATCTGGCCTTGTGTTTTCTCGACGCGAACGACCTGCGCAC
>NZ_JBFREP010000069.1:0-834 GCF_052114365.1 Agrobacterium sp. MCAB5 | reverse complement strand
GCCGGTAGAGCGGAAGATGCCATGCGAACTTTGAGGTCACGACATGGGCCGCGAGCGCCGTCGTCGCCATCCCGCCATCCATGAAGCGTGCCGGCGCTGACGCCTGGGTTATCCCGGTCGTGCAAGCCCGGCAGGCATAGCGGGGACGAATGGTCCGCTTCACCCGCAGGATGGCAGGAACGATATCGAGCGCTTCAGTGGTTGTTTCTCCAACGCGGTGCAGTTCGCCCGCGCAGCAGGAGCACGTCTGGCTTTCCGGTTCGATGACAACGTCATAGCGAGGCAAATGCTTAGGGAGAGCGCCGATATTGCGCCCTGCCGATCGACGTGGCGGCGAGAGACCGCTTTGCGGGCCGTCATCGTTGGCGGCAGTCGGGATATCTGTCAAGTCACCGAGATCCAGGCTGGCCTGGGTTGGATCAATTGCCGCAAGCTTCTCTGAGCGGGCTCCGTGGACCGAGATCCAGGCTGGGTCCACCTCAGCCTTCAGGTCAGCGTTCTCGGCATCGAGAGCACGAATAGTTCGGCTCAAATGCTCGATATTCTCCAGAAGTTGATCTTGGTTCAGCGGCATACCGAAGACTACCATAATCCGGTGAATCTTCAAGCAATTACAATCACATCACGCCACTCGCGTGGGAATCTTGACTTGCTTTGTGCCGATCCTTGTCCAGTCGAGGCCAGCGATCAGGAGACCGAACTGCTCGGGCGACATCGTCATCGCACCGTCCCTGACCGGAGGGAAAGCGAAGCTTCCATCCTCAAGCCACGGGCGACATCGTCATCGCACCGTCCCTGACCGGAGGGAAAGCGAAGCTTCCATCCTCAAGCCAC
>NZ_JBFREP010000068.1:0-844 GCF_052114365.1 Agrobacterium sp. MCAB5 | reverse complement strand
CCCATAGATGCCTCCCGGCGAATCTCCGGGACGGAAGATGACCTGACCGGCTTCGTATTTCTGAAGCAACGCATTCTGAAACAAACGCGTCCTGAAGGCTTCAGACATTTGAGCCAGCCAACCATTCTGGCTCAATATGCGTTCCGCTTCCGCTCGCGACATGCGCATTGTTTTCGATCCTCGTGGTCTTCCACGTTTACCGATGAGGCTCAGTTTAAGAGCTTGGCCTCGGGGAACGTCCATTTGCCGCTGACGATGGATTCGTCAGGACGATAGAGCCGGACGGTGTAGTTCCAACCCTCAACGATCGGCAGGCAGTTTGGAATCTTGCCATCGCAGCCGCCGAACTGGACGTTCACCGAGCCGTTGGCATTTTTCTTCGCGGTGATATCGTTGATCGAATAGGCATCGTAGGCGTTTTTCTCGAAGAAGCCCTTTGCATTATAGACACTGATCGACCAGAATTCTTTCACGGGCACAGTCTTCGGCACATGGAGAGTATAGATCGTCTTGCCGTCGTTTTTCTCGGGGGTGAAGCTTGGATACATGGCGTGCTTGTCCGGAATGCCACCCCAGCCAGCGGCTGTTCCAGTCAGGTGCTTGACCGGATCGACCTCGTTGCGGCCCCCAAAAGAGCCGCTGAACGATGTCTGGTGTTTTACGAGTGCGAGCAGCGCATTACGAATCTCTGTGAGGTCCTTTTCATCCCAGTTCGGAAGGTCAAGCTGCCCTTTTTCCTTCTGGTTCACCTTGATGGCATCCTGAAGCTTGTGGACTTCCTCAATATCCTTCGGGTCGTTGGGATTAACCAGAGTCCGGACCGCTACGAAGACATATCGGGTGC
>NZ_JBFREP010000067.1:0-849 GCF_052114365.1 Agrobacterium sp. MCAB5 | reverse complement strand
ATCCGCTTCAGCATGTCTTGAAGCGCCGCATCTCGCTGCCAGAAATAGGCCGACTCGCCGCCCCAGCTCTCGAGGAGCAATTCAACGCCGCCGTCTTCGACGTCAACAGGATGCGAGACMATCCAGAACTTGTCGGAGCGGGAGTTAAGCTGATCGCTTTGGTACGGGCTGTCGGCGAACAAGCGATCCGCGACCTCTTGGTTGAATGCGCCAGCAGCAACTTGCGCCGCGAAGCGTGATCGGATGGTGTCGAGGCTAGATGGATAGATGCCGCCCTGTCTAAGAACACCGACTTCCGCGTCGGTCAGGCGGGTATAGTGCCAAGCGCGGATCGTGCGGACTTCCATCAGCCGCATGATATGCTCCTTCACCCACATGAACTCGCCTGCATAACGATTCTCGGGATAGGGCATGGTGCGATCGGAGGCCTCACGCTCCAGCCATTGGCGGCGCGAGGTGAGCATGTAATCGCGGATGACATCGGCGTGGGCGTCGAGGTCGCCGCGCAGCTCGCTGTCGAAGGTTTCGACGTCCCAGACGTCAATGATGGCGATACCCTCGGTCATGCCTCATTCTCGTTTCTTGCTACGATCCGCGCGCATGACTGGCCGACCAACTCCCAAACCCGTTCAATGATCGATTCCAGCGAAACAGCGTCTAGTTCGAGCGATGCGGCGTAAGCACGCCATTGCCGCTGCTTCCCTTCGTCGCCAAACATCTCGACCGAGAGGCCCGGTGGGCGTTCTTTAGGGATTGGCGTCCTACGGCGTTCGAACGTCGCGCGGATGGCCGCATCCAGATCGTCGGCGGGAATGTCGATTGCGCGCGGTATCGCCCACAGGTCGTAAT
>NZ_JBFREP010000066.1:0-850 GCF_052114365.1 Agrobacterium sp. MCAB5 | reverse complement strand
GTCGTACACCGTCGAGTAGCTGCCGCCCTGCATGCTGTAGGTCGGGCCCGTGATTGAACCGTCGGCATTCACCGTGGCGCCGTCTCCCAGATGATTGGCGATACTGTTGGAGACACCATAGAGCTGCGAGCCGTTGACCGCCTCCGTCGAGAACTCATTGACCGCGCCATCGGCAAGGTTTGCGATCACAGTGCCACCGGAGCCCTGCAGTGCCGACCTGGTGAAATCGACTTCGCCGGGATCAACGATGCCGTTGCCATTCGCATCGGTCCAGTCGTATTTCACCGCACGTTCCTGAAGACCTGTCACGCTGCCGCCGACCGCCTTCAGCTGGCTGACGTTGACCGCGTCTGTATCAACGCTACCAGCCGCAACGCCGGTGATCTGGCGAAGCTGGCCATTCGCCGCGTCCCCGATAGAAAGCGCCGCCAGCGTGCTGGTCGTGGCATTGATGGCGGTGCCATCCGCGCCTGTTGGGACATAACCTGCCGCCCCTGCCGCGGTGTTCGCCACCGAGCCGGCACCGAGTGCGACCGAGCCTTCGAGTGTCGCATTTGCGCCCGCGCCGAAGGCAACGCTGCGGTTTGCCGCAACCAAGGCCCCGTTGCCGATGGCGACGGTATCGGTCAGGGCGACGCCCGCCGTGGCAGGATCGGTCACGATCGTGCCGTTGCGGTCACGAATCGTCGTGCCGTCCGCATCGACGGTGAAGCCGGTTCCCGCCGAAGCGCCGAAGGCGATGTTGTTGCTGCCTGCGGTGAAGGCACCTGCTGCCTTGCCGGTCGCGAGGTTGCCGTCGCCCTTGACCAGCGCGCCCGCCCACTGGCCGCTTGCGAGGTTGTTCGAGCCC
>NZ_JBFREP010000065.1:0-856 GCF_052114365.1 Agrobacterium sp. MCAB5 | reverse complement strand
GTCGATCGGTACGGGCTCCCGAGAATGCTGGAACTTGCCGAGTCCACCTACGTCCTTTGCATTGGCCGCGAGGTAATGGTCGGTCTCGGCGCGGATGAAATTGTCGACGGTGACCGGCACTTTGCCGTTTGGTGTCTCGGCAAATGCAACGCCGGTCAACGCAACCGACGCAAAAGCAAGACTGATTCCAACTGAGCGGAGCATTGAATACCTCTTCATTCAATTTGACTTACGACGTAAGGCCATTCCACGAGGCGTGGCACCGGCCAACTCAAATGCCATCCAGCCGATCTTCGTGTGGGCGGCAGACAAATTCTAAGCGTGCGTCGGGTCTAACCATGGGCAGACCGACCGTCTTGCCATTTCGTGCCAATTGTTATCCGGCGTGCGGATTTCTTCCCGCCGGGAGAAAGGGCGCAGACCGTGATCGCTGCTCCCTGAGCCGCTCATAGCGCCCAGTCGCCTGCGGTGTCATCCTCAGGGTTAGAGAGGCCGACATACCGCGCGCTTCGCTTCTACCGGTTCTTTCATCATGAAGGCGAGGGAAGTTCCCCGCGCGAAACGCACTTATCCCAGTCGCGATTGCTCGCGGAACTGTCGCGGCGTAACGCCGGCAATTCTGCGAAATGCGCGGCTGAAGTGCGCCGGGTCGGCATAACCGGCGGCAAATGCAACGTCGATAATCTTGGAATCACTGTCGCGCAAAAGCGTGCTCGCGCTCTCGAACCTGATGGTGTCGAGTATATCTGAATATGTCAGATCGACATGCGAGAGTTTGCGCTGAAAGGTTCGTGTGCTGACGCCCGCCATCTCCGCCACCTCGGCTAGCGTCGGCACCCATTGGTCGAGATAGGAT
>NZ_JBFREP010000064.1:0-857 GCF_052114365.1 Agrobacterium sp. MCAB5 | reverse complement strand
CCCCTTTGGCACGACGGCACCCTGGAAGATGTCTTCAAAGCCGTTTTTCTGGCCGACGCCTGACAATTCCAGCTGTCCGTTTGCTTGAGAAACGAAATAGGTAAGCGGTGCCTGCGAGGAGAAGAATGCGTCGGCGCGCTTGGAGCGAACGGCTAGGATCGATGCTGGCTGGTCGGTGTAGGACTGCACTTCGACCGGCTCCTTGCCATCGGCCTTGCACTTGTCCGACTGCACCTTGATCACCCGCTCGGCGGATCCGCCGGCCATGACCGAAATACGCTGGCCACAAGCGGTATCCAGCGACGTGATGCCCTTGGGATTTCCTTTTAGCGTTGCGAAGACTACATATTCCTGTACCCAATCGACGAAATCACTGGCCGCTTCGCGATCCTTGTAGTCGCCAATCGGACCAAAGGCGAACTGGTAACGGCCCGAATTGACGCCGGCCAGCAGCGCCGGCAAACCGCCAACTGTCGCGTGCTCGATTTTAACGCCGAGCACCTGTCCGATCGCGTCGGTCAGGTCGGCGCTAGCGCCGGTCATTTCCGTGCCGGTCACGATTTCGTAGGGAGGGAACGATCCGTTGTTGACGGAAGTCATCTTGCCGGCGGCCTTGATGTCTTCCGGCAGGCGATCGTGCAGTTCCTTGTTCACGTCCAGCTTGATGGATGCATCCAGCGCTTTGGCGACGCCGGCCAATGCCACACCTGCGAGGGCGAGAGCGATGAGTTTCTTATGCGACATGTTCATTCCCCTTTTTTTGAAGCTATGTTTCCTGAGAGATTAAGGTGACGGCTTGCTGGTTCAGATTCGGCTACCATCCGTGTCGAATGTGAAAAGCTCTTCCGGCGTCATGT
>NZ_JBFREP010000063.1:0-857 GCF_052114365.1 Agrobacterium sp. MCAB5 | reverse complement strand
AGGCATGCCAATGCCCGGCAGATTAGTCTTGCTCTCGCCACAGGTTGACCTCACCGAATCGGGCGACAGTTTCCAAACAAACCAGATGATTGATCTCGTTCTGCCGCGCCCGCTCAGATCAAACAACCTGCTCTACGCCGGTGGTGCTGATCTTTCCAATCCCTATCTATCACCGCTCTTCGGCGATTTGGCGGGCCTTCCGCCGACATTCCTGCAGACCGGCACGCGTGACCTGTTCCTATCGAACACGGTGAGGATGCATCGAGCCTTGCGAAAAGCTGGCGTGGAAACAGAATTGCACGTCTTTGAAGCGATGCCCCATGGTGGCTTCATGGGTGGGACACCGGAAGACCAGGAACTCGAAGCGGAGATCCACCGGTTCGTCATGGCAAACTGGAACTGAGGCGGGAAACCCACACAGGTTTGGCGCAGCCCCTCTGTTGACCTGCTACATCCCTGGCCACATTCCTCCGTCAAGTCGGAGGTTTGCTCCTGTGATATAGCCGGCACGGGGGCTCGAGAGAAACGCAATCGCATCCGCAATCTCCTCGAGGGTTCCGACCCTTCCAAGGGGCACCTGAGCAAACATTGGCAGGATTTCTCTCTCTATGTCATTCCAGGGGGCGTCAATGGCCATCCCCTTCTCCATGGCCTTCTTACGGAATGCGGTATCCAAACTGATGCTATGCACCGTTCCAGGCGAAACGGTGTTTGCGGTGATGCCGTGTGCAGCAACGTCTTTTGCGAGCGACGCCGTCATCGCGATCATGGCTGCTTTGGCGGCAGAGTAGTCCGGTCGACTTGCAGGCGGCATCAGGGCCGCTAGGCTTGAGATGTTTATGATCCGACCCCACCGC
>NZ_JBFREP010000062.1:0-858 GCF_052114365.1 Agrobacterium sp. MCAB5 | reverse complement strand
CTATTGGAACTCGGCTTACGGATTGCGCCGAGTGTCTTGTCTTTCGCGTCTTCGACAAGACGGAAGATCGGCGCCAGCGTCAGTCTGGAGTTGCTGGATACCATAGAGACCGATCTCTTGATCTTATGGTTCCCGCCGGGTGCGCGGCTGGAACTCGAGGGGAATTCGCTGTTCAAACGGTGCTCTCCGGTCGTGAATGGTGGATACGTCCCGCTCGACGATCCACTGGCGGTGTGGGTCGCCTGCAATCCAAGTGTTCTGTCCATACCCTATGGATTTCCGAAGTTCGCAAGTCGTCTCGAGGGCACTTCAAAACACAGCGTGGGGATAAACCGTTGAGTACAGAGTCAATGCGGGCGACTGTTTTGTCGCGAGTGTGCCTGACCCCGTCAATGGTGCGTATAGTGCTTGGTGGAGAGGATCTAGCGCATTTTTGCAGCACAGATGCACCCGACGAATTTATCTGGTTGTCATTCACAAAGCCGGACATGACGACTACGGGTCGTTATTTCACCGTACGGCGATGGGACACGGACAATCGCTGCCTCACGGTCGATTTTGTCAAGCATGACGTCGGTATCGCTACTGAATGGGCTCAACGGGCCTGTGTTGGCGATGCAATAGAAATCTACCTGCCTCGTTCGCGCTTTGATCCGCCTTGTCAAGGTGCAATTCTCCTAATCGGTGACTACACTGCCCTGCCGGCGATAAGTCGGATCGTGGAAGAGTTGCCACACGATCGCACTGTTATTGCGCACGTCGAAATTCCCACCGTTGAGGACCGCGTCGAACTTCCGGCTGGGGGAAATGTCGCGGTTTTCTGGCATGAATCATTCGGCAAAACCCGCAATGCAACCG
>NZ_JBFREP010000061.1:0-869 GCF_052114365.1 Agrobacterium sp. MCAB5 | reverse complement strand
CTACGGGGCAATGCGTTGGAGATCGCTTCACGCGACTTCTTCGAAAAGCATTTGCCACGCTCAGTGAACGTTGGAACGGGTGAAGTGATAGCTTCGGAAAGCGACAGCGACAACACTGGAGCCCGGTCGGGCCAGATGGACTTAGTGTTTTCGAACCAGTCGCAACCGTTCGCAACCGGACGCGATACTCCGACGCTGTTTTTCATAGAAAGTGTCCTGGCCGCCGGCGAGGTCAAAACAAGCCTGTCGCGTTCGATCATTCCGGAGGAGTTGAAGAAGGCCCGGAAGTTCCGCGCGCTACGCGCAAAAAACATGTCCAGACTGGTCCAGGTAAATGACGCAAACGACTGGGCGTCGTACTATGTTTTCTACCGGCCGTACTTCTTGGTAGCGACCGAGACAAAGTCACCTTGGCAGTCGATCCTCTTGGAGTTGATGGAATATATCGACAGCACGAAGCTTCTGCCTCTTGATGGCATCTTCCTTCTGGATCAGAACGTCGCCTTGATCCTGTCGCCTCATCAGAAGGCGCCGTTTACGCATACGATCGGCCTCCCTTTTTCCCATAAGGTCGGGCACGTAGATGCGACGGGCTTCATCATGCCCTACAGCACAGACACGCCTCTTGCTTTTCTGATGGGTTGGCTTTCGCTTTTCAGGACTAGCTTCTTCGAGGATCAGCAACCAATCGGCGCATACTTGCAGGACATGGTCAATTCGTCCCTGAAAGAGATGACCTTGTTCGAGACGCCCATGCCCGTGGATCAACAAATGCGCGCGCTTGCGGAAAAAGGCCTGTGGCGTTTTAATCTGGATATGCTCAGAGAGGCGTACCCTAGACGAAAACAGAATCCCGAGATCCCGGAGAC
>NZ_JBFREP010000060.1:0-879 GCF_052114365.1 Agrobacterium sp. MCAB5 | reverse complement strand
CGCATACTTCAATTCTCCCGGCGCGCCCGGCGCTGTGGAATTGAAACGCGCGAACACGGCCGCCTTTCTGAAATTTGTGTCGCAGAACTGGCTCTGGGAAGCTTTTCCTGGTCCAGCGCTCACCCGTCAGCCAACAAGCTTCGAGGCTCGATCTCAGTTTCTACCTTCATTACGGCACCTGTTAAGGTAATCACTTGGGCCAAGGAATTGGCCTTAGGGCTAGTTGGCGTGTTCGGCTGAGCCCGTATCACTTGGAAAGCCACCCTCCGGAAGGTTCTCGACTGCCGCAGCCGCCGCTTCAATATCGAGAGCATAGCTGACGAACGACAGCCGCCACTCATCGAGCGCGAATATCTGCTCGTATTCAAACATGGCATCGAAGAGCATCGATGACACCCTGTCGTCCTCCAGGTACGTGCGGAGGAACGCCGGCGTCAGAGATTGCCCTTCCCAGAGGCAACGCTCCACCAGTTCCTCCTTGGCGACCGTCGGCAGCCCGCCATCATTCTCCACGGATGCACTGATCGTCCTGATCACGCCGGTTCGGATCATATTTACGAGCTCCGGCAATCGCCGGACAGGATGACCAGCGACACGCAGCCCTGAGAACATCCCATTGCCCGACACGATGCAGGTGACGATCGTGTCCGATGGACCAACCGGCCAATCCAGTCGCCGGTAGAATTCTTTCTCGATCGCAGGCTCGCAAAGAAGGTTCATTAGCCGATCGAGTTGATAGGCGGCGTGGTTCATGTGTTTGTAGGAGGTCCTGAGCTCGTGGACATTGCAAGAAAGCACGGGATGCTTGCATTCGAACAGGAAAAGGTCGTTGCCGAAGCGACAGACAACATCGATCTCGATTTTTTGTCCCTCCAATGT
>NZ_JBFREP010000059.1:0-881 GCF_052114365.1 Agrobacterium sp. MCAB5 | reverse complement strand
CATCTCGGATCCTCCGGGAGCGGCATTTTGACCCCGTCTCACTGCTCGCCTTCGACCTCGACCACTTCAAGGCGATCAACGATCGTCATGGACATCAAACCGGAGATAAGGTTTTGCAGCTGTTCGCCGAAACCGCCCGCGAAGAAGCCGGACCCGACGCGCTTATTGTCCGGCTGGGCGGTGAGGAATTCGCTGCGCTTCTGCCACGGTGCGACCATTCCCAAGCTCTCAGTCGCGGCTTGGCGATCGCAAGCCGGTTCGCCAAAGCAGCCGCTCGGGCAGAGGGCTTGGAAACGCATGCCACCGTCAGTATCGGCCTTGCGGCACCTGACTGCCACGACCTCGCCGGGATGCTTGCAAGCGCCGATGGCGCGCTGTACCGGGCGAAAGCCCTTGGGCGGAATCGTCTTGAGACCGCAGGGCCACACGAATTGCTGCTGCACCCACAAGCCGATCCCTTGCGTCGTCAGTTGCGGGTAGTGGCGACGGGGGCGTCCTGATTCGATGTAGCGCTTTTTGGCGAGGACGCTGTTGAACGGATTCGAACCAGCGACCCTATCGGTTTTGGTGGGCTATGAAACTGCTAACGAGTTACGCAAAAACACCAATTGCTAATCAGCGCACGTGCCGAGGATCGGCGACATCAGCTTGATGTGGGCATCAATCCGTTCCAACACTCTATCGGGTAGAACAGCTCGTTCAGGCAGAGACCACCAAGACTGGTTGACGCGCTCGACGGTCTCCGTAACAGCCTTCAGCACACCAGCTTCAGGCAATCGCGCACGATGCGCGAAGACTTTCCATCGCTGGGCGTTCATTGCCTTGAACGGCCTTTCGCCGGCCAGCGACAGTGCCATGGCGTCCGACGGAATGTATGGGAC
>NZ_JBFREP010000058.1:0-899 GCF_052114365.1 Agrobacterium sp. MCAB5 | reverse complement strand
GATGAGAACATCGACTCCAACGCTTTATCTGAAAAACCGGTACCATCAGTCCCTCGCTGCCATGACAAATAGCTCGGCATGCATTCGGTGATCTCGCCTGCAAGAGGCGTGAGCTCCACCATCCCTTCGTGACATCACGACTGGTCTTCCGTGTTGGATTCCTGATCGCTAAGATCGGTTTCCTGCTTGACTACGCGGGAGGATTTTATCCACGCATTTTTGGCGCCAGACAGGTTTTGAATGTGATTTAGCCGCGGCKTTTGCCCCTGCATATTGTGGTTGAACAAGCCCCAGCCCCGTTGTTCTGCCGGGGCAACGAACTCAATTCCGCATACCTCATAGAAGTGTTGAACTAGCAGTGCATACTGCGGTAGATCGCGGACGCCTCTCTCGATCCTCTGGATCGTAGCTCTTGATACGCCTGAATGCGCCTCCACCTGTTCCTGGCTAAGGCCGAGGAACTCTCTCGCGATCTTCAAAATTTCCGGCGGCACTATCAGCATAAGGATTCATTGCCATGTATCCCCAGACGCCGCAAATAGGTGGAAATAAACCTTGACGCCGGGATGCAGACGCCGTCCATAGGACGCATAATGCATCCTATGGAGTCATAATGCTTCCGAATCCTTTCTCAAACTCTGCGTTGTCCTTCAAGTACGGGCGAATCAATCTTTCGAAATTGGTCTCGCTCCTCATCTTAAGGGAGATGTGAATGTACCATCGAACCAACCGCCAGATTTTTCGTACGACGAGCAGGAATGCTGGAAGTTTCCTCATGCTCTGCTGCATCCGTAAAGCGCTACGTAAAACAGTTCAGTTCAGAGACAACGCTCCTGGAATTATTGTCTGCGTCGTCGACCGTGAGTGGCTGTGGGCGGGGAAGGCTGCAGCCACCTTGT
>NZ_JBFREP010000057.1:0-928 GCF_052114365.1 Agrobacterium sp. MCAB5 | reverse complement strand
GCGACGGGCGCCCAGATGGGGGGCTGGTATCGCAAGGAGATAAAAAGCATTGAGGATATCAAGGGCCTCAAGATGCGAATTGCCGGGGTCGCCGGGCAGGTGCTTGCGAGGCTTGGCGCCGTTCCACAGCAGCTTCCGGGCGGCGACATTTATCCAGCACTGGAACGTGGTACCATCGATGCTGCGGAGTGGGTCGGCCCTTATGACGACGAAAAGCTCGGTTTCTACCAGATCGCGCCCTATTATTATTATCCAGCGTTCTGGGAGGGTGGTCTGACGATTCACTTCTTCGTCAACAAGGATCAATATGCGGCCCTGCCTGACGAATACAAGGCAGCGCTTGACACCGCCTGCAAGGCGGCCAACATCAACATGCAGGCTCTCTACGACGTCAAGAACAAGGATGCGATCCGCTCGCTCGTTTCAAAGGGCACGCAGCTTCGCCCGTTACCCCGGGACGTGCTCGACGCCGCCTATAAGGCAACCTTCGAACTCTATGACGAGTATACGCAGAAACATCCCGCATGGGCCAAAATATATCCCGGCTGGAAGAAATTCCGCGACGAGAGCTATGAATGGTTCCGCGTCGCCGAATATACCTATGACAGCTATGGCTATGCGATGCAGACTGCCGGCAAATAAGCTGGCATAACTGATGTCGAGGCCCCCGGGTGACAACATTCGCGGGGCCTCGATCCCATCGCGCTATTCCTTGATGAGCCCGTGGTCTATCGCATAGCGAATAAGACCGGCGGTCGTCGCAATATCCAGTTTCCGCTTGATGTTCTTGCGATGGGTTTCCATCGTGCTCTCGGCGATATCCAGCGCCACAGCGGCGTCGCGGTTGCTTTTTCCCCTTGCAATCAGTAGCAGAACGTCCTGCTCGCGGGTGGTGAGTTCCTTCAACCTGCCAGTGGCGCTCTCCATC
>NZ_JBFREP010000056.1:0-934 GCF_052114365.1 Agrobacterium sp. MCAB5 | reverse complement strand
ACGGTGAAGACCCCAATAATTATGCCTCTGTATGGAGAGAGCTCAAAGACGGATTGGCAGATCTGTTCAATGATAAGTGTTGGTATTGTGAAACACCAGTGACCCGATCGGACAATGCTGTCGATCATTTTCGTCCGAAAGGACGAGTGGGCGACGCTGCGAATGAACACAATGGCTACCGATGGCTCGCGTTTGAAAGATCCAACTTTCGATATGCCTGCACTTTTTGCAATTCCAGGCGAAAGGATCTTGCAGGTGGAACGGCGGGAGGCAAAGCTGATAGATTTCCTCTCTTGGACGAAGTGCAACGAGTTTACGCACCGGGTTCCGTTGCTGATGAACGCCCGATCTTGCTAGATCCGTGTGAATTTGGCGACTGGCGACTTCTGGGGTGCCGGAAGGAAAACGGCAAACCTTGTGCGGCGAACGACCAGGCGGAGCAGCGTAGCCGTGCTGAGACTTCGATTGAAATCTACCACCTGCACCACGAGCCAACGTGTAAACTCCGACACACGGCAGCAGTGCAGTTACTGAGCGACATTGAAGATGCGAAGGGCCTTTTTGTCGCTACGCAATCCGACGCCGCACAGGCACCAGCCTTCAAAAAGGCCGCCGACCGGATTCTGAAAGCAATACATTTTGATAGCCCGTTCAGCGGTGATATGCGTTTTCTTTTAGGCGGAGAAAGGGACCAGGGTCACCCCTGGATTCAAAGCCTGCTTGAGACATGATGGTAAAGGAGGGGCCGGTTATGTACACCAACGTAACCGCTGCTTTTCTCGCGCAGCTGATTAGGAGATGGTACCCTGGATGCAGTGGGGCGTGCTCGCATTCATCGACGTCATGGGCTTCAAGGGAATGTGGAGGCGCCAGGGCGCATCGATTGTCCTGGAGGCAGTGCGACGCGCGAGTGAGCGCGCGCTGCGGCTAGCAG
>NZ_JBFREP010000055.1:0-947 GCF_052114365.1 Agrobacterium sp. MCAB5 | reverse complement strand
GGTCGTGGCTAAGCCTCGGTAGTATTCCAACTCGTCACTCATTCGTATCCGTATCCTTCCCCAGTAGGATCTACTCCTCCCAGACCATGTTTCGCAAAATTCTTCCGAGCGGCACGCCAAGCAGTGTGGAAGCTTGGCAGCGACGTCTCCATCGGGACTTTTGCAAATTTGTACCAACTGCCCGATAAAAGCTCCGCTTCGCTGAGCGACTTTCCTTTCTTAGGCAATAGAGTAAGGCGGCGTGCGTACATTGCTTGAAGTACATGCAACAACCAACCATCCAGTTCCCTGAAAGCCTCCGCATCTTCGAGAAGACCAAAGTAACCTACCGCGCCCGTCGACCTTCCTATTTTGCCACCGCCGATGAGAAACGCATCGAGCGCTGATTGCTTCTTTGCCCCGTAGATGTAGCGACGTAGTTCGTTGACGCATGTAACCAGATCCCAATCTACAAACCACCTGCCTCGACGACCGCTAGCAAGCTTCCCAGTACGCCTCAGATGTAGCAGCAGATTGTTGTAAATGATCTTGGTGCATCGTCGTTTGATGTTTGCGACACTTTTGTCGCTTATTTTTAGACCCTCTGGAGTGAATTTGTAGCTCAAAAAGTTGAAGCTGGGTATGTGAGCCATTTCACAGGCAACCGCTGAAAAAATCCGAATGCCGGTCGACTTAACCTTATTAATATTCACCCCACTGCGCTCGGAGAAACGCGCATATGCTTCTGAGGTTCTCAGCGCATCTTCATAGCTCAGATTGATTACGACGCTGTCATCCGCAAAACGCGCGAATGACCCGCTTAATTTCCCCAAGTCCCGGTCAAGAGAATGTGCCGCAGCGTTCGCCAGAAATAGAGAAATGCTGTTTCCTTGTGGTATGCCAACTGACCGCACACCGTTCTTTCCGCTCAAATCCCGCCACGAATGGCTCATCACTGCGGTCAGGAC
>NZ_JBFREP010000054.1:0-952 GCF_052114365.1 Agrobacterium sp. MCAB5 | reverse complement strand
TGTATATTCGGGTCGTAACCGCCTTACGATGCCACCGGAAACGTGGAGCTGTGTGTGACCCACCCGGATCGAGTAGAGGCCGGCCAGCTCGACTTCGCCCGGTTCAATATCCTCAATGAGCAGCAGTCCTGTATCGGTCATCGCGTAAACATGCCGTGCGTCAACTGCGAATACACGGTTGAGGAAATGCAGAATGGCTGGATCGATTCCAGGAATCTTTTTGCGATAACTGCCTCCGAACAGCATCTCGCCGTTCGCATCAATCAGAAGCTGATCGTTAACACCACGCGCTGTGGCGGGATTGACCTTGCCGGGCCGGCTGATGGGCTTCCCGCGATAAAGCAGGGTATCGCCCATCCGTGCAAAGGAATAGCCGAGCGATTCCACCGCTGCGGGATTGTCGATGCCGCGCTTGCGCACACCTTCAACGATCAGCCCTTTTGCGTCACGAGCATAGGCGCCGCCCAAAACCTCGAAGCTCGCCATGTCGATTTTGACGACAGCAAGCTCTGGTAAAGGTGCTGTACTGTCGATGTAATAGGCCTGCTGCTTGTCTTTGAACCATGGGCCGTCGAGCTTTTCGAAGCTAGCGGGATCGGCTTTCTTAATGGGCTCCATCCCGTAATGTTCGAGGCCGGGCAAGAAGTAGCGCAGGCCGTGCCGATCCTGCCCGAACACATCAACGATGTGTCGGAAGCTGTCGTGGTCGAAATGATCGAGTGAGACCCATTCGGCTTCCTGCGGACGCTGTGGCCTAACCAGAATCCTGCGTCCATCGCTGTAATAGAGACCGCCGATCGGTACTGGCTCATTCCCCACAGACGCTCTTACCGCACGGCGTGCCTTCTCCCGGTGCCACCAGCTGTCGGCAATCTCGGGATGGTTCTCGAAATAGCCGCTCCAAGACTCAAATTCTGCCGAAACTGATTGAGGTTGCCCTGCATAGTACGGC
>NZ_JBFREP010000053.1:0-962 GCF_052114365.1 Agrobacterium sp. MCAB5 | reverse complement strand
TGACTGATGCAGTACACGGAAAGCATGATACCCCATTGCTGTTCACTGACACGCTCGAGGAAACGAGAAGTGTCGCCGCGCATCGCCGTCAGAGCCGGCATGGCCAGGAAGCAATAGACCGGAATGAAGATCGAATAGAGCCCATACCAGTCGATCCAGATCAGGTAATATTGCACCGGGATGATGACCAGAAACATGCCAAGCAAGGTCCAGCGATCTGCATGGCGCGTATTGGTCAGTGTTACGTATTCCCGCAAAGCGGCGAATGAAACGAAGGCGAAAAGCAGCAGCACGCCGCCTGTGCCCATCAGGAAGGCGAAGCTGATGCCCGCCACCATGATCCACCATGCCTTGATGCGCGCATTGAGATTGTTCAGCGCCGACGGCAGGGGTTTCGGGCTGCGCCAGGATAACATGCCTGCAACGACGCTCGCCGTCGAGAGCACGCCGACCAGACCAAAGAAAAGGCGCGTGGTATCGTCGCTCATCGGCTGTTTCCATCCTTTCGGGGTGCAAGTGTCAGAAGAGCCTGGCGGGCACGGTCGAGAAAGTCCTTACGGTCCTCTCCCTCGTCAAGCGCCACCGGCGCGCCGAAGACGACCCGGCACAGCAGTGGTATGGGCAGAAGAGCACCCTTGGGCAAAACGCGTGACATGTTCTCTATCCAACAGGGAACCAGTTCGACGTCCGGCCGGGCAACCGCAAGATTGTAGAGGCCGGAACGAAACCTCAGCAGCGGCTGCTCCGTCATGTTACGCGTTCCCTCCGGAAAGAAGATGAGCGATTGACCCGCATCGAGCGCATTGAGCATGACCTGCATCGGATCTGCGGTCCGCTCCACCCAGTTGCGCTCCACCAGCACCGTTCGCAGCAGCCGGCGAGAGATGAATTGGCGGACACGACCCGAACTCCAGTAATCCGCACCTGCGACCGCCGCCGTCCGGCTGCGCTCGGCTGGGATC
>NZ_JBFREP010000052.1:0-963 GCF_052114365.1 Agrobacterium sp. MCAB5 | reverse complement strand
GTGCCGTCCAGCCTCGCCGTTCGCACCGATCCGCGTCTGTTCGAGCAGATCGTCCGCAACCTTCTGTCCAATGCGCTGAAATATACGACGAGCGGCAAAATTCTGGTCGGTTGTCGCCGGCGCGGTACGAAGGTTCGTTTCGAAGTGTGGGACACTGGCATCGGCATTCCCGAAAACCATATCGAGGATGTTTTTCAGGAATACCTCCAGCTCGATGCGCCTGCTGGAACGGAAGACCGTGGTTTGGGGCTGGGATTGTCGATCGTCAAGCGGCTCAGCGAGCTTCTCGAACTAAGGGTAGTGGTGCAGTCACGACTGCATAAAGGTTCGGCATTCATGATCGAGATCGATCACGCACCGGCCGGTGAGCCGCTTGTACCACTTCCTGCGCCAGTGGATGACCATTCGAACCAAGCGGCTACCCTGTCGCGGGCGTCGGTTCTGATCGTCGAAGACGAAAACGGCATGCGTGATTTGCTCAAGATGGGACTTGAGCAGACTGGATATGTGGTGGCTGCGACCTCTACGGCTGCCGAGGCGCTCGCGATTGTTCGAGGATTGCAGTTCACGCCCGACGTCATTCTCGCAGACTACAATCTCCCTACCGGGGGGAATGGCATAGCTGCGATAGGAGATATCCGGCAAGCACTCCGCCGAAATGTTCCGGCGCTCATTCTCACAGGCGATATTTCAAGCAAGGCCCTGAGGGCTTTTGCACAGCACGAAATTCCGTATCTGCACAAGCCGGCGAAACTCAAGGACGTCGTGCAGGTCGTCGAGACCCTGGTTGTTCGCCAAACCGACGAGAGGGTAGTGCACATAAGCGAACCCGAATACATGAGGCCGATGACGGGTCGGCTCATCGAAGTCATCGACGACCAGCAGGACATCAGGGACAATTTGCGCGCTCTTTTCGAAGGAGAAGGCTGGACGGTTGCAACCTATGTATCGGCAGAAGAGTAT
>NZ_JBFREP010000051.1:0-969 GCF_052114365.1 Agrobacterium sp. MCAB5 | reverse complement strand
GCTTAACACTGGCTCCCTCAATACCTTCGTCGGTGATCAGTCGGGTATGGAATCGACAGGTAATGGCAACACGGGGTTGGGAATTGGCGCCGGAAATGTCTCGGCAGGAGCAAGCAACGTCAGCGTCGGATATTTGGCGGGTAGCAATGTCACCGGCAACCGGAACGTTATGACGGGCCGGAATGCGGGCCAGGGCCTCGAGGGTGACCGGAACGTCGCTTCGGGTGAGCTGGCAGGCGTGCGCACTCAGGGGAACGGCAATTTGGCGTTTGGCACGAGTGCCGGCACCGGCATCTCGATCAGCGGTGCCAATTGGATCGGCCGGGACGGCACCAATTACGGTTTCAGTGTCCTCGACGTGCCTCTAGCCAAACTGAACGATACGGTGGCGCTCGGCACCCGCAGCTTTGTGGCGGCCGATAATGCCGTAGCTATCGGCACGGATAGCGCGGCCACCGGCATCGACTCCATCGCCATCGGCCGTCAGGCCATCGCCACCGGCTCGATTGCCATGGGTGCGGTTGCTCGCGCCGGCAATGGCGGCTCGGCCTTCGGCGACGGCGCGATTGCGACCTATCTCGGCGGCACGACGGTGGCTGGCACGGTCGCCGGCACGGCGGTCGGCAAGAACGCGATCGCCGATATCTCCGGCGCAACGGCGCTGGGTGCTGACGCGCAGGCGACGGGGCAGAACAGCTTTGCGGCTGGCAAGGGTGCGAATGCGACCAGCGCCAGCGGCCTCGCAATAGGCGATGGTGCCATTGCCACGGGCGGCGGCGCCGCCACCCTCAATGGGTACAACGTGGGTGCCTTGGCAATGGGCACACAAGCCAATGCTACGGGCGCGCAGGCTGTGGCCATCGGCACGGCTGCCGTGGCCAGTGGACAGACCGGTGTTGCATTGGGTGTTAGAAGCAATGCCAGCGGTACGAGTGCCGTTGCCATCGGCACGGATGCCAAAGCCAGCAG
>NZ_JBFREP010000050.1:0-985 GCF_052114365.1 Agrobacterium sp. MCAB5 | reverse complement strand
CCACTGCTATTGGCCAGAAGGTCGAGATCGTGGTTGAGCACTTCCGCCACCATGTCGCCAAGCTGCTAGAGGGGCAGGCGAAAGCGATGATCGTGACTAGCAGTCGCGAGCACGCACTGCGCTATTATTTCGGCGTGCGCGACTACATTGTGCAACAAGGTTATACCGACCTTCGCACCCTTGTCGCCTTCTCGGGCGAACTTGCCTTCAACGGGGAAAAATACACCGAGTCGGACGTGAACGGATTCGTCGAAACCGAGCTTCCCAGACGCTTCGACGGCTTTAAGCCGGACGGCACGGCTTATCCCGAGCAGTACCAAATCCTGATCGTCGCGGAGAAGTACCAGACCGGATTCGACCAGCCTAAGCTTTGCGCAATGTATATCGACCGCAAGCTCGCGGGCTTGCAGGCGGTTCAGACCCTTTCGCGCTTGAACCGCACGAGGACGGGGAAAGACCAGACCTTCATTCTCGATTTCCGGAATACTATGGAGGACATTCAGAACGTATTCCGCCCCTATTATGAGGATACAGCGCTGGAGGCCAATTCCGACCCCAACCTTGTCTACGACCTCGAAGGCCGCCTCTTCAAATTCGGCTATCTCGACAAGGAAGAGATCGAGCGCTTCGCGCAAACCTACTTCAAAGGGCCGCTAGACGGYGGGGACCGCGCCCGCCTTGAAGGGCTTGTCCGCCAGGCCGTCACCCGCTTTGAGGCGGACGACGATAAGGGACGGCAGGAAGAGTTCCGTCAGCTCCTGCGGAGCTATATGCGCTTCTACAGCTTCATTTCCCAAGTCATGCGCTTGGAAGACACTAGCCTGGAGAAACTCTCGGCCTATGCCAATTGGCTTTCGCGGCTCCTTCCCAACCGCGAAATTCCACCCGAAATCGAAATCACCGATGAAATGCTCCGCCTTCAAAAGTTCAGGGTGGAGCAGAAGGAGCAGGGCGATGCTTCCCTTTCGGCGGGCGACCGCATGCC
>NZ_JBFREP010000049.1:0-1007 GCF_052114365.1 Agrobacterium sp. MCAB5 | reverse complement strand
GTCCTTCATGGCGATCAGGTGCGAGGCGTATCGGCAGGCATGGTTGAGATCGTGCAGCACGGCGACGACGGTGCGACCGTGTCGGTTGAGATCGGCCAGCAGGTCGAGCAATTCGATCTGGTGGGCGATGTCGAGGAAGGTGGTCGGTTCGTCCAAAAGCAGGATCGGTGTTTCCTGCGCCAGTAGCATGGCAACCCAGATGCGCTGGCGCTGGCCGCCGGAAAGCTCATCCACCAGACGATCCGACAGGTCCGTGACGCGAGTTGCTTCCATCGCCTTGACGACGGCTTCCTCGTCGGCCTTCGACCATTGCCGGAAGAATGACTGGTGCGGGTAGCGGCCGCGCGCCACAAGATCGGCGACGGTGATGCCTCCCGGCGTAACAGACGATTGCGGCAAGAGCCCGAGACACCGAGCCACTTCCTTGACGGCAAGATCAGTGATGCTTCGTCCATCGAGAATGATCTGACCGACAGAAGGCGCGAGCAGCCGTGACAATGCCCTGAGCAGCGTGGACTTACCGCACGCGTTCGGCCCGACGATGACGGTGAGGGAGCCATCGGGAATGGCAACCGACAGATTCCGCGAAATCGTTCGCTCGTCATAGCGAAGCGTGACAGCGTCGGCACGCAGTCTGTCAGAAGTGGTATGGATGTTGGTAGAGGTCATTTGCGGCCCTCGCGAATGAGAAGCCAGACAAAGTACAGGCCGCCGACGCTCACCGTCATCACACCGACAGGAAGCTGGACGCCGAAAGCGTGCTGTGCTGCGAAGTCGGCGGCCAGCAGCAAAAGCCCGCCCGTCAATGCGGACGGGATGAGTGCGACACCGGCGGAGCGCGTCAGACGCCGCGCGATCTGTGGTGCTGCAAGCGCAATGAAGGCGATCGGACCGGATGCGGCCGTGACGATTGCCGTCAGCGCCACCCCGAGCACCGTAAGCGCAATGAAGGCGATCGGACCGGATGCGGCCGTGACGATTGCCGTCAGCGCCACCCCGAGCACCGT
>NZ_JBFREP010000048.1:0-1044 GCF_052114365.1 Agrobacterium sp. MCAB5 | reverse complement strand
GCCCATAGCATTATGGCCGGAGGCGGTACCGCTGGCGGTATTGCCGCTACCGACAGTCCCTTCGCCAGCCAAATACCCGAGGGCAGAGTTATAGGACCCCACAACCCGCGCGCCGGCACCGGTACCGTTGCCGACATTGTTGGCGTTCGATGCAGTTCCGACCGCGCCGGCGAGGTTGCCGATATAGACATCGGAGGTGCCGCTGGCATTGGCGCCCTGGCCAAGCGCGATCGACGTGTCGCCCGAGGCGGTGGCATTGGAGCCCATAGCCAGGGCCGCGTCGCCGCTCGCCGTCACGCGAAAGCCGACTGCCGTCGCCTGGATGCCGTTCGCCGTCGCGTTCGCACCGGCCGCCAGCGCGTTCGTCCCGGTCGCACCGTCATTGTTGTAGTTACCGCCAGCGACACCGCCATCGTTGACGCTGTAGTAATGCGTCTTGTTGGCGACCACGGCCGCATCCAGCGCCCTGAGCTGGCTGACGTTGACCGCGTCGGTGTCGACCGAACCCGCAGCGACGTTGGTGATCTGCCGCGTGTTGCCTTCCGAACCGACCGAGACCGCGCCGAGCGTGCTTTGCGTGGCGTTGATCGCGGACGCGTCCCCGCCGCTCGGGATAAAGCCCGCCGCACCCGCCGCCGTGTTGGCAACTGAGCCGGAACCGAGTGCTACGCCGCCATCGACGGTCGCCTGGCTGTTCTGCCCCAGGGCCGTGGCCCCGAGTGCCGACGCGCTCGCCAACTGGCCGACGGCTGTCGCGGCACCCGCACTGGCGCTCGATGAGTGACCGACGGCCAGGGTATTGGCGTTCAATGCCTTGCTGAACTGCCCCAGGGCGCTCGAATTATCGCCCGTTGCCTCGGCGGCCTGTCCAAATGCGGTCGCGTACGAGCCCGACGCTATGGCATATTGTCCAATGGCCGTACTGTAGAGGCCTGCGGCCTCCGCGTGTTGGCCAACGGCAGTGGCATTCTCGCCCGATGCGATGGTGCCTTCACCGACAGCGGTCGTCCAGATATTCGTGGCCTTGCTGTTCTGTCCCAATGC
>NZ_JBFREP010000047.1:0-1059 GCF_052114365.1 Agrobacterium sp. MCAB5 | reverse complement strand
AGCGGGGCCTACCTTCAAGCTTTGTTAACCTTTTGAAGTCCGAAGAGGCGCGCGAGCAGATCGTTCTGATCGTTGACGGTCCAATCGCCACTGAAGCCGAAGCCCTTTCTCAGCCAGAGCATCGCTTCGAAACCGGCAATTGTTCGACGCGCCGTGCTGAAAGATTGGAAGCCGCCGATCTTCGGCATGTTCTTCTTCACTCGGAAGTGATCGCTCTCAATGCCTTGCTGGAGGTACTTGGTGACATAGTGGACCGGACTTGGATGCAACAGACCATCGTCGATGGCCGTCTTGATCGTCGAGGGGAAGGTATTGGCGCCATCCGTGCCGATCTTTGTCGGCGAGAGGAGTGGCTCGTCCTTGAGCATTTTGCGGAAGAAGCGCTTGGCCGCGTCGAGGTCGCGTTTTGCGGTGAGCAGGAAGTCGCTCGGGCTTCCGTGCTTGTCGATGGCGCGGTATAGATAGCGCCACTTGCCGCGGATCTTGACGTAGGTTTCGTCAATGCGGATCGAGCCACTGTGCGGGCGCCGAAACTGGCGCAGCCGCTTCTCGATGAGTGGTGCATAGGCAAGGACCCAGCGGTTGATCGTGCTGTGGTCTACTTCGAAGCCGCGCTCTTGGAACATCTCCTCAAGGTCTCGGTAGCTGAGCGGGTAGCGCAGATACCACGTGACTGCCTGCACGATCAGCCATGCCTCGAAATGCCGCCCTTTGAAATCACCCTTCGACTGGCGCTTCAGCTTCTCGGCAATGGCATTCAGAATCATTGTTATGCTCCACTACATTGGGAGCGGAAATTTCTCCGGTAATCGTCAACACGCGGTTAACCAAGAAAATTTGCGACAGGGCCGGCGGAACTCAGCCCTTAGGTATTCGGGGGTTTTGTACGCCGACGGATCGAATGATCAGATGGGTGGTCTGCAATTCGGACCGAATAGACGAACGCTCCAACCATTGGCGTTTCCGACCCCGCGGGTCAATTGCGCGCCAAACCTATCTTTGCGATAAGCTCGACCGATCACTGTGCGTGTGTTTTGCTTCGCCGCTGACATTCTTGGG
>NZ_JBFREP010000046.1:0-1072 GCF_052114365.1 Agrobacterium sp. MCAB5 | reverse complement strand
GTCTTGTCACCGTAACGAACCGATGAACTGTCAAGAAATTCAGAACGGACGAAGCCGGGCGCTACTATCGAGACCTTAAAACCGAAGTCGGCAACCTCAAGCGCGAGCTATTCAGAGAACCCTTCGACAGCATATTTCGTGGCGCAGTAGACTGTCGAACCCGCAAAGCCAACGGACCCGCCTATCGATGATACATTGAGGATGTGGCCGCTACGCTGTTTGCGCATGACAGGCAGGACCGCGCGGGTCACGTTGAAGAGACCGAACACGTTGGTGTTGAACTGGTCGGCGATTGCGGCGGAGCCGATTTCCTCGAATAATCCGAGTTGGCCGAAGCCGGCATTGTTCAGAAGAACGTCGATGCGGCCGAAATAGGCGACAGCAGCGTCGACTGCATTGGCGGCCTGTTCTTCATTCGATACATCGAGCTGAAGAGCCAAAACATCGTCACCGCCCTTGTACGCCTTCGTGAGCTGTTCACCATTGCGGCCAGTGATGACAACCTTATCTCCCGCAGCCAAAGCCGCAAGTGCCACTTCCTTGCCGATACCCCGGGCTGCACCAGTGATAAACCAAACCTTCGACATTTTTCTTTCCTCTCGCTTGCGCCGATTGCGCTTTGGACACGAGAGAAACTTAGCGACTGACCGAACGCGACCGATAGATTAAGCCTCTACGAAGGTTGCCTGTTTCTCCAAGAATGATTTGAAATGTAGAGGCACCACCTGCCGAAATGGCCGCCATCTGGCCTGAGGCGCCTTACAGATCGAAGGAGAATGACGGTGCCTCAGTGCGGTATCGAGAGAGAGAGCTAAGCTGCTTCCCGATCCCCAAGAGCGGCTTTAACCGTGGGAACAACTTCCTCGCCGAAAAACCTAATACTCGTCATCAGGTTCTTGTGCGGTAGAGTTCCTGCGCTGTATTTGAGCTGGAAACGCTGGATGCCTAGAGCGGAGATAACAGGAGCGAGCTTTGCCGCGACTGTTTCGGGAGAACCGACATACAGCGAACCGTTATCGATTTCAGAGACGAACTCATCCATGGTCACGGGTCCCCAACCCCGCTCCTTCCC
>NZ_JBFREP010000045.1:0-1074 GCF_052114365.1 Agrobacterium sp. MCAB5 | reverse complement strand
CCTGATGCACTACCGGGGCAAGCTCTACCGGGCGCTTAATCCCGTATTCGCTCGTGAGCCCCTCTCCGGACGAGGAGCCGAGCTTTATGGCGGCAGATTCAATCCGAAAGGTATGCCTGCCCTCTACACGTCAGTGACAGTCATCACGGCACTGAAGGAAGCAAATCAGGCTGGCAGCTTACAGCCTACAACTCTCGTCTCCTACGATGCGGACATAACACCGTTGTTTGATACGCGCGATGGCGCCCTGCTTCATGATCATGGCATTGAAGCTCAAACCCTCGGCACCGCGACCTGGCGAGACGACATGAATGTCTTCGGTGAAGCACCCACACAACGTCTTGCCCGGACTCTGAAAAACGAGGGCTTTTGCGGTTTAATAGTCAGGAGCTTTGCTCCGGGTGCGACTGATACCGACCTCAACGTCGTCCTCTGGACATGGGGAGACACTCTCCCACATCAGTTGATCCTGATAGATGATGAGCAGCGCTTGTCACGCTGAAACCGCAGTGAAATCTCCGCGGGCGGCAAGAATGCGTCTGAAACACCCATTACAATGGGTCAATTAATTGAAAATCCACCGTAAATGACCCACTGGAATGGGTCAATATACACAGCCTGACGCCCATGCTGCGAGACGGAGGACATCAAGTCCGGCTCGCCACTGTATTCGATGGCAGGAGCAAAGATGGCGGCGTGGAAACGAGCCATTCGCCGCCTGCCCCGCTCTATCAAGACTTCATATTCAATAACTCAGGAAACTCGTAGTACCTCAGCCGCTTGTCACGGCAGCGGTAATCATTCTTTGAGGAGTCCACGCTCACGTTGTGTTTTAAGGCTACGCCGAGGCGACAGGTTGCCCCTGCAATAAATATCGCCATCATGTTTTACTTCTGAAACCTCCATCAAACCTACGATAAAAATACGATTAGTACTGAAACTCTTCAGTGAAACAATTCACATCGTGGTCCACGCACTGCATCGGAGTCACACCAGGGGGCCAACTTCGACGCCTGAAGCTCACCGTGGAGGTCTACCATTGACCGTTGTCGGCCGACCCGGCAACCTCATACG
>NZ_JBFREP010000044.1:0-1086 GCF_052114365.1 Agrobacterium sp. MCAB5 | reverse complement strand
GCTCTGTGCGGACCATGGAACGGCCTGCCCAGTCCGTCCGAAACGAGCCGGGGCAAAGGGTTGTTACGTGCACACCGAACGGCGCCATTTCCAAACGCATGACTTCTGAAATACCCTGCAACGCGAACTTGCTGCCGCAGTAATAGGCGATGCCGGGCATGGTGATCATGCCGCCCATCGACGTGACGTTGACGATAAAGCCGCTTCGGCGCTCACGGAACCTCGGGAGAAACGCCTTGGCGACTGCAACGGCGCCAAACACGTTCACGTCGAACTGGCGGCGCATCTCCTCGATCGGCGATTCCTCAAGCACACCCTCGTGACCGTATCCGGCATTGTTGATCAGCACATCGACTGGCCCGTGTTCGCCCTCCGCTTGCTGAACGACGTCAGGGATGCGGTCGAAATCGGTTACGTCGCAGAGGACCGGGCGCAGTTCCGGGAGGGCCTTTGCCAGCGCTTCACGCGAAGCTTCGGATCGGAGAGTCCCGATGACCCTGTGACCGGCTTCGATTGCGGCAGTGGCGATGGCCAGCCCAAAGCCCGAGTTCGCCCCTGTTATGAAAAACGTTTTGCTCGACATTTCTGAAACTCCTTGATTACCCGTTGATGTGACAGATAGTCTGGAGACAACGCGGGTTCGATTGCGGATCCTTTTAGAGTTTTGCCAATTCCTATGAACTGTAAAACGCCGCCCTCTACAGATAACCAGTGTGCCGCCTTGGCCGGACAACTCGCTCCTCGTCTTGGCTACAACCAGACCGGGCTCGGTTGTATCCGTATCCTACGCACGGAAGCAGTGCTGAATGACATTCCGGTTCTTTATAAGCCGGGTGCCGTGTTCGTATTGCAGGGGAGCAAACACGGCATTCTGGACGGGGAAATCTACCTCTACGACGAAGACCACTATCTTGCCGTTTCGGTGCCCGTTCCCTTCCGGATGACATCTACAGCCAGTCCACGGCGGCCACTGCTCGCGGTCTATTTAGAGTTCGACATGCAGATGGCGGCCGAGATCTCCACGCAGCTCGAAAAACTCGCCGGTCCTGCAAGCGTCAAGCCAAAAGGGCTCTTCTCGAGCAGGAT
>NZ_JBFREP010000043.1:0-1103 GCF_052114365.1 Agrobacterium sp. MCAB5 | reverse complement strand
GTCCTCACGCGGCCTGAGCAGATGTATGTCAGCCAGTTCCTCATGAGCGCAGCCAGCGGCTTGTTTCTGCCCTCCGCGCTCGCGGTGGGCTTTGGCGGCGCCATCAAGCGCGGTTTTCCGTACATACTATCCTTTATCGTGGTCTTCCTTGCCACGCAGAAAATCGGCGGCTTTCTGGGAAGTGCTGTCTATGGCACGTTCGTTCAGTGGAGGGAGCAGTTTCACTCCGCGCGGCTGGTCGAGAGGCTGTCCTCCGTCGATCCGCAGGTCGCAGCCCGCCTGAAGCAACTCGCAGGCACCTACGGCAGGGTTCTGACCGATCCCGCCGAGCAGGCAGCACAGGGCGCGGGTCTTCTTGCCCGTCAGGTGCAGCAGCAGGCCTACACGCTCGCCTACAACGACTCGTTCCTTCTCACGTCCTGCCTCGCCGTTCTTGCTCTGGCCGCTCTGCTCGTTCACGTCGTGTGGCGAGACCTGAAGTTTGTGCAACCGGCGGACGCACCGTCCCCCATCAACCCGTGATCTCCCGAGAAAACCGAAGAAGATATGTCAAAGCCTTTCAGATCCGCCGCCACCATCCTAGCGTTGACCGCAGGCCTCGCCGGGGCCGCAACGGTCCTTTACGTCTGGAACCTGCCGCCCTTCCGGAACTCCGTCCAGATGACGAACGACGCCTATGTGCGCGGGCAGGTCACCCTGCTGAGCCCGCAACTTGCAGGCTATCTGGTCGATGTCCCCGTTCGCGACTACCAGCGCGTCCGGCGCGGCGACTTGATAGCGAGGATAGACGACCGGATATTCGTGCAGAAACTGGAACAGGCGAAGGCCGCGCTCGAAGCGGCGCAAGCCGAACTCTCCAATTCCGAACAGAGCCAGAAGTCCGCCGAAGCGAAAATCCTTTCTGCAAAAGCTTCGGTAGAAAGTGCCGAAGCAGCGCGTGAGGCGGCCCGTGCCGCCGCCGCGCGAAGCGAGAACCTGCTGAAAAGCAACATCACGCCGCAGAGCGAAGCGGAAAAAAGCCGCGCCGCGTTCGACCAGGCCAAGGCTGCCGTCCATCAGGCGCAAGCGGCAGAGCTCGTTGCCGGGGAGGACCTCAACATGAT
>NZ_JBFREP010000042.1:0-1136 GCF_052114365.1 Agrobacterium sp. MCAB5 | reverse complement strand
GGCCGGGTGACAATGCAACGGCACTTCCATCGTCCCTGTTGCTCGGCGCGTCGTTCGATCCGGAGACGGCACGCGAGACCGGGGCGCTCGTCGGCCGGGAGGCTTTCGCCAAAGGCTTCAATGTCCAGCTGGCCGGCGGCGCAAACATCATCCGCGAGCCACGGGGTGGCCGTAACTTTGAGTATATCTCGGAAGACCCCCTGCTGACCGGCGTCATTGCCGGACATTCGGTGGCAGGCATTCAGGCGCAGGGTGTGGTTTCCACCGTCAAGCATTTTGCCGTCAACCCGCAGGAAACCGGCCGTGTCCTCGCCAACTCCGTGCTCTCGCTCAATGCCCTGCACGAGTCCGATCTGCTTGCCTTCCAGATCGCTATCGAGATCGGCGCTCCTGGCGCCGTGATGCCGGGCTATAACCTTGTCAACGGCGAATGGGCCTCAGAGAACACGTACCTCATTCAGACCGTCCTCAAGGGCGAGTGGCACTATCCCGGCTGGGTCATGTCCGACTGGGGCGCGACCCATTCGACCGTAAAGGCGGCACTTGCTGGCCTCGACGTCCAGTCGGGTGCCAATCTGGATCCGCAGCGCTTCTTTGCCCAACCTTTGCGGGATGCCGTCTCGGCTGGTCAGGTTCCCCAGACGCGCATCGACGACATGGTTGCCCGGCAGTTGCGCAGCCTGTTTGCCGTCGGCGCGATCGACCGGCCTGCGCCGCCGGATGGTCATATCGACTATATGGCGCATCGCCTGATCACCCAGCGTGCCGCAGAACGCGGGATCGTGCTTCTGAAGAACGAGCATGGCATGCTGCCAGCTGCAAGGGGCGCTCGGCGACTGCTCGTGATCGGGCGTCACGCCGATGTCGGCGTACTCGCAGGCGGCGGATCGTCCGCCGTCTCCCCTGTGGGTAGCCTGTCGCTCGAGGGCGTCGAAGTCATGGGCGTGCCGATGGCCAGGGTCTACCATCCCTCATCCCCCCTCCATGCGATCAGGGCCGAGGCGGGCGCGGCGTCTGTGGATTTCCTTGATGGCGTCGATATCGCAGCGGCCGTGAGGGCCGTGGCCGATGCCGATATGGTCTTTCTGTTTGCCGAGGAATGGCGCACCGAAGGGGAGGATCGGCCGGGGCTGGAC
>NZ_JBFREP010000041.1:0-1147 GCF_052114365.1 Agrobacterium sp. MCAB5 | reverse complement strand
GATAAACACGGCCAAACCGGCTGTATACGGCATTCAGCAGGCCAGCCAAATGCTCATGGTAGGGCTGCCAGTAGGTGACGATCCGCGTCTCAGCTTCCGCCACACTCATGGGTGCCGCATACATTGGCTCATCGCCCCAGGCGTAACGCCACATCAACCCCATGCCGCGTTTCGCCGTTGCGCTTTCACGCACTGGATGAGGCCAATCACCGTCCACAAGCTGGGTGTCCATATCGAGCAAGGACCGGTTCACATCGAGAAAACTGCGGGGAAAACGCGCGCTCAGTAACGGCGCACCGACATCACATGCCGACGAAAACAGATCATCGATATGGGTGTCTGCGGCTACTCTCACTCGCTCTGCGGAAACTGCTGGGTGGAATCCCCTAGGCATGTCCAGACCGCTATGGGGGCTGTCAAACACCATCGGAGCCAGAGGCGTGCGGGGTGCAATCACCGAAAGTACGCCCTCCAGCGTTATATCTTGCAACTGGCCATAGAGCGGGGTCATTTTTGTGTTCCTTCCGTTGCGCCTGGCTTGAGGCGCGCGTTCACCTTGTCCACCGCGCGGGTGATGTCACCGAGCTTTTCGCCATCGAGCAGCCGCTGCATGGTGCGGGCAACACGTGTCTCACGGGCTATGCAGATATCAGCTATGTCTGCCGCCTCATCCGCGGGCAGCACCACCACGCCGGAAGCATCCGCCAATACGATATCGCCCGGCAAAACCGGCACACCACCACAGGCGATCGGTCGATTGAATGTGCCACCAAGATCAAGCTGGCGGGTGGTGACAGACGAAACACCGCGGCACCAGACGGGCAGCCCTTCGGCGATGATTTCCGCGACATCGGTACACGGCCCGTCAATGATGACACCGGCAACACCTGCCATGCGCGCAGCCCGTGCAACCGCACCGCCAAGGCAGGCATGGCGGCTGTCACCCAACCGATCAATTACCAGCATGTCGCCGGGGCGCACCTGGCTTAGCGCGTAATGCAACAGCGTCGAGCACATGGCGGGAATCGCGAGCGTGACGGCAACACCGGCACGGGCCTGTTGCTGCGGCAAGACCGCTTGAATAGAACCGGTCATGAAACCGGTATGACGCAGATGCCCGACACTGGCCGTTTCAATCTGCTGCAAC
>NZ_JBFREP010000040.1:0-1167 GCF_052114365.1 Agrobacterium sp. MCAB5 | reverse complement strand
GGGTAGACACCGTGATTTTCGAGAATGTAAGGGCGAATATGCATCTTCCTCGTCCTCTATCCGAATTGTGGGTTTATTCTCCTCATCAACATGCATTCACCTTGTGGCGGCCGCCGGTTAAAAAAGGCTTCCTTGCTCCACCGGTTCTCCGCTTCGCGAAACAATCGTTGAGCCATAAGGTTCACGTGACAACACAATCAGGGCATCGTTTGGCAACGGGCGGGCGAGGTGCTTTGCCTCATCCCAAGGCGCCCGCATCCAGACGTCAGTTTCTTCTTCGTCAGCAGCAGGACCGGCATGGCCTTCTCGTGGATCGGCCTAACGAGATCATTCGGATCGGTCGTCAGGAAGCCATAGAGATCGTCGGTTGTGGGCCCGTCCTTCACCTTGCGGACGCTCTTCCATTGCGGCACGTGGATTCCCGCGAAGAACATCAGCGATTTCGCCTCGTCGCGCGCAAACCAGGCATTGGGCACATTGCCACCGGCCTGTTTGCTTGCCGGATCCGGTTCGGCAAAGCTGGTGACCGGGACGAGACACCTGTGCTCGACGCCGAACCAGCGCGTCCAGTGAGGCAGGTTGAGCTTGCGGACATTCGTCACACCGCGGTCTGGTTCCATCCGGATGAGTTCATTCATATCGACGGCCTTGCCCTTGGCCTTCAGTTTATCCGCTCGAGTTTCCGCAGCCTTCTTCTGCACGAAAATCGGTGAGGGCAGGCCCCAGCGCGCATGCACAAGCTGCTTCTTGCCATCCGCAGTGTTGCGGACGATGGGCACCATCTGGTCGGGGTTCATTTGATAGGCCGGCATCAGGTTGATAAAGCTTTCGGCGTCCTGAGCCCATTTCGAGACCCAGTCCTTGTCTTCCATGCGATACAGATTACACATGCTCACCTCGGCATCTTTGCGATGGTGATTTTCACATCACCCTTCACGCTGCATCGTTTGCATTTCAGTCGCTCGTGTCAATACCGCGTGAATTTTCCCCAGAAGTGCCGAAGTAAAATTCCCCACTTATGCCGACGTGGATGCCAGGGAGAATTGAGGATTTTTCGGCGGCCGTCCGCGTGGCTTTTGAGGTGGAGCGAATGCCGGCGGAGCAATGAGGGCTTTGGAGCGAACATGCTCGGGCATCAGTTCGGCATGCTGGCGCAATCGGTAACTC
>NZ_JBFREP010000039.1:0-1222 GCF_052114365.1 Agrobacterium sp. MCAB5 | reverse complement strand
CGGGCTGGATGGCTTCTGGCTGGGACGAGTGCTCAGCAAGGAGGCTTGGATCGAGAGCCACATTGTAGAAGCCGCATCAATTGCCATGCCGCGCCGGCATCGCCGGGCGAAGACCGACCGTATCGATGGCGAAACGCTGATCCGCGCATTGATGGCATGGAAACGTGGCGAACCTCGCGCGTGCTCAATGGTCAAACTTCTCTCACCCGAGGAAGACGACAATCGACGGATTGGACGGGAGCGGAAAACTCTGATTGCGGAACGTGTCTTCCACGTCAACCGCATAAAGGGGCTGCTCTTCACGCAAGGAATTCGGGATTACCAACCTGTCAATCGAGATCGCCGCCAACGCCTGGAAGAACTTCGGACTGGCGATGGTCGGCCACTCTCAAAGCATTTGAAAGGGGAAATCTGCAGAGAACTCGATCGCCTCGAATTGTTGCTCACACAAATCAAGGCTGTTGAAGCCGAGCGAGATGCCTTGATTGTTCAGGAGACGCCGGAAACGCCGAAAGAGGCGGCCGCGCTTTTAGGCATTAAAGGAATAGGCCCAGAGTTCGCTACGGTACTTTACACGGAAGGCTTGTTCCGACACTTCGACAATCGGCGGCAAATCGCATCCTATGCGGGCCTTGCGCCCTCCCCTTGGCAAAGCGGCAACGTCAATCGTGAACAAGGGGTCTCGAAAGCGGGAAATCCGCGATTGCGGGCAACGATGGTCGAACTCGCCTGGCTATGGCTGCGACACCAACCGAAATCGACTTTAACGCTGTGGTTTAAGGAACGCATCGCTCGGAACGCCGGCCGTTTAAAGACGCCGATGATCGTTGCGCTCGCGCGTAAGCTGCTCGTGGCCCTCTGGAAGTATGTGAGCTCCGGCGTCGTCATCGAAGGTGCCATCATGAAAACCGCCTGAAAGACAAACTGCTGCGAAACACAGTTTCTAATCCTCAGGGCCTGATCAGCCCTGACGGATCCAGGTGAACGGACCGGGTATCCTTTTGGCTTCAAACGCCGATCTTGAGTTTGGTCCCGTTCTCCTGAGCCCGTGCCCGTCGAAAGCGGGATAATGGTGCAGCCGCGTGAGAGCGGCGACCGGATGTGAGGTTGTATAGGCCCGAGAACCGGGCCGGTAATTGCTATGGGCTCAGACCGTGGATCCGCCTACGAAGGAGAAATTCGATGCCACTCGAATGAACAATTGACAAAAATCCTGATGTGA
>NZ_JBFREP010000038.1:0-1223 GCF_052114365.1 Agrobacterium sp. MCAB5 | reverse complement strand
CCTTTTATGATGTSGCAGATACCCTTGCGGATGACGTCCTTGTCGGCGATCTGTCCTGCCTGAATGTTGAAAACAGCATCGATCCGGACAGCGGCGCCTTTCTGGCGGGCGACAACGCGCAGCGTCTGAATTCTGCCGCTTCCGCTGGTTTCCTGATGGGCATCGATTGACGACAGTGCCTTGTTGATCTGGATACCTGAAAAACCTTCTGCTGCGACGGCCTGGGCGAGCTTTTGGAGGACAGCGGGTGCTTTGGCTTTCGGCAGTTCCTGAAAGGATTTGTAAGAGACAGCCGTGACCATCGGCACACCTGAGACTGTGAAGTTTTTCTCGCACGATGCTGCGAAGGCCGGGCTGGAGAAGGTGATCAGGCCGAGAATTGCGATGGCATGTTTCATATTGCGTAATCCGGTTGTTGGTGAGGGTTTTCAGCTGTTGGCCGCATCAGAATGTCGACCGTTTTCCTCTGTAGGTTGATGGCGGTGGTAATGCTTCATGGGCTTGCGCGAGCGTTTCCAGCCATGTTGCTAGGCCATCTGGAACTGTATCGTTTCCGGCTTCCAGCGCCTCGATCCATGAGAGTTCACATTGCAAGGCAGAGGCGATATTGATTGGCGTCCAGCGGATCACCCGCAGGCATTCATTAAAGCGTTCTGGCGACATGATGATTTGTTATGTTCCCCGTATTTCCCTGCTGAGGCTCCCTCACGCAGCCGCGATAGTCAATCATTTTTGCAACTTTTGATAGGCTGAACGATCCGTATTTACCCGTCACTCGATTGCGATGAGGGTAGTACGCGCTGCAGGGTGCTCAGGTGGAATATTATACCTTTGTAATCGCTATTAATACATGTATTTGTATATTTATACTTGTTGATGGGAATGAATTTCCCCTTAGGCGAGGGTGAATGGGTGGTTTGGTTAGGATCAGATCAACAGCTGGAGGGTGTCGGTAAAACATATAATTTATTTAGCTGGACGCGCAAAACATATAAATAAGCATAAACCAACCGCATTAAGGGGAGAATGAGGATTTGATTGGTAAAGTTCGTCTGTTTGTGCGCGGATAATTTTGGACTACTATAACCACGTGATTTTATATATGTTTTTATAGCGAGGTGGATTTATTTATATGGGGAAGCGGGAAGGAATCTGATTGGGAAGTGGATTGAAAGGCGAYGAAAATTAGCGGCGATCGATTACAATAACAATATCATGATATT
>NZ_JBFREP010000037.1:0-1224 GCF_052114365.1 Agrobacterium sp. MCAB5 | reverse complement strand
TTCGAGATCATCCCGATGCTGCTGGTCGCTGTCCTGTGGTACCTGCTCATCACCTCGGTCCTTAACATAGGCCAAGGATACATCGAAGCCTATTACGGCCGCAGCGACCGGCGCAACGGCGCAACCGCCAAGCCTGCCGCAGTCACAGAGGAGGCAAGCCATTGACTATCGTCGATACCACCAAGCCCCTCGTCCAGGCTCGTGACGTGCACAAGTCGTTCGACCAGCTCGAAGTTCTGAAAGGCATAAACCTGGATATCATGCCGGGCGAAGTCGTGGCCGTTTTGGGACCGTCCGGCTCGGGCAAATCCACCTTCCTGCGCTGTATCAATCATCTCGAAGATATCCAGAAAGGATATATCGAGGTGGATGGAGAGCAGATAGGTTACCGGGTGAAGAACGACCATCTGGAAAAGCTGTCGCCCACAGGCATTGCCAAACAGCGCCGCAAGATCGGCATGGTGTTCCAGAGTTTCAATCTCTACCCGCACATGACGGTGCTGCAGAACATCATCGAGGCTCCTGTCGGTGTTCACGGTGAGAGCCGCAAGGATGCGACCGCAAATGCCCGGCAACTTCTGGAGCGCGTCGGTCTGTCGGAAAAGGCGGACGCCTATCCGCGGCAGCTCTCCGGCGGCCAGCAGCAGCGTGTGGCGATCGCCCGCGCATTGGCGATTAAGCCGAAGCTGATGCTGTTCGACGAGCCGACCTCGGCACTCGATCCGGAACTGGTCGGCGAGGTGCTGACGACCATGCGGGATCTGGCAAAGCAGGGTCTCACCATGATCGTCGTCACCCACGAAATCGGTTTTGCCCGTGAAGCGGCCGACCGGGTGGTGTTCATGGACGGCGGCGTGGTCGTCGAACAAGGCAAGCCCAAGGACGTGATCGGCAATCCGCAACATCCGCGCACGCAGGCTTTCCTGGCGCGCTTCCTTTAAGTCCTCCCCGACTAGCCCCGGCCGAAAGGCCGGGGTCTTTTGTTCAAAATCTGAAAAGTCCGGATATCCCATGCCTAGCCAAGACAATCTCTACGCCCGCGTCTCCGATTTCGAGGCTATGGAAGCCGAGCTGAAGACCACCCGCCAGCATCTCCATGCCCACCCGGAACTCTCCTTCGAAGAAGCCGAAACCGCCGGCTATGTTGCCGAAAAGCTCCAAAGCTGGGGTTATACGGTAACTCGCAATGTTGGCGGGCATGGCGTTGTCGCCACGCTCAAGAAC
>NZ_JBFREP010000036.1:0-1233 GCF_052114365.1 Agrobacterium sp. MCAB5 | reverse complement strand
ACTTAATACGGGTGACTGACGATATCGCTTTACCTTCCGTATTGTGCGGAAGATAAAGTCCGAAAGGTTCTTCTTTGGAGCGCCACCGCTCGGACACAGAAATAGACCCCTGGGTGACCGGCGGGATGGTGTTGGTAACAGGAGTAGGTTGATGAAGCGTCGCGGACCGGCGAAGCGCAATATACGTCAGTGGGTACATTTGCAAATTGTCATGACATTAAGTCTGACATTGCTCGGTGCATGCGCGAGTCGGCCGAGAGGCGTTCTTGAGCCGGTGGCAGCCAATCCGTCAGCCGCTCAAGTCGCGATGTTGGTCACCACTACTCGTGATCGGGCGGGAACGCGCGGCGAGATGTTTAGTGGCGAGCGAGCGCGCACTCCAACGTTCGCAGACATCACTGTCTCCATTCCACCTGAGACTGTTCGAAAGGCGGGTGAAGTTGCCTGGCCGCGGCGGCTCCCGGCAGATCCGGCGACGGATTTCGCAACACTGAAAGCGGATGAAATTGACAGTGGCGCAGCGGAAAGATGGTTAGGTAGTCATGTACGTAAAAGCGCGGACGGAAGCGTCCTCGTCTTTATCCACGGGTTCAATAACCATTTCGAGGATGCAGTCTTCCGCTTCGCGCAGATAGTTCACGACTCGAAAACCCGCAGCGTGCCGGTGCTGGCGACGTGGCCGTCRCGYGGGAGCCTGCTYGCYTATGGSTACGACCGCGAAAGCACGAACTWYACCCGCAATGCAGTAGAACACTTGTTCCAGTATTTGGCGCAGGACCCCGACGTCAAGGAGGTGTCGATCCTGGCACACTCGATGGGGAATTGGCTCGCGCTGGAGTCCTTGCGGCAGATGGCTATTCGAAACGATGGGCTCCCGAAAAAGTTCAAGAATGTGATGTTGGCGGCGCCGGATGTCGACGTCGACGTTTTCGGATCGCAGATCGCCGACATGGGTAGGCAACGACCGCATTTCACACTCTTTGTCTCCCGCGACGACCGTGCACTGGCTGTTTCCCGCCACGTCTGGGGAAATGTCTCCCGGTTGGGGGCGATCGATCCGGAGCAATCACCTTATAGAGAAGAGCTGGCAGCAAACGCGATCACTGTTATTGATCTCACCAAGATCGAGGCCGGCGACAGTCTGCACCACTCTAAATTTGCGGAATCGCCCGAAATCGTTCAGCTGATCGGCCGCCGCCTGTCCAAGGGGCAAACACTCACTGACAGTCGTCT
>NZ_JBFREP010000035.1:0-1263 GCF_052114365.1 Agrobacterium sp. MCAB5 | reverse complement strand
GTGATGAGCCGTGGCGCACGCCTCAACCCCAATCAAACAGGGTGGCAGGTGATCGAAAAAGCTGATGATCTCCGATCGCCGGAGCTTCCTCCGCAGAACAGTATCGCCCTTTTGATCGACGCCGTGGACCTGAAAAACGTGCTTGGCGATATCCAGGCCGACTGTGATAACTTCCTTCATGGACGGTTCTCCCGATTGTGACCTTTGACAGCCACAGTATGCCACAACAGTGTTGGGTGCGGAGGCCGTCCACCTCATCACTCCACCACCAGGCCTTAGAGCTTTCGCCGAATRACATCCTGCAACRTCTCACGGTCCAGCGTCAGGTCCGCGACGATCTTCTTCAACCGCGTATTCTCGTCCTCGAGCTGCTTCAGCTTCTTCATCTCCGGCGGCAGCATGCCCGCGTATTTTTTCTTCCAGTTGAAATAGGTCGCCTGGCTGATACCTGCCTTCCGGCAGATCTCCRCCACCGACACKCCTTCATCACCCTGCTTCAGAATGAACGCCYTCTGTRCGTCCGAAAACTGCGATGCTTTCATCRTCTTCCGTTCCTTTCCCAGCCAGGAAAATGCWCCGGAAAACTCTAACCAAAAACGGTCCAATTTGAAGGGTTCAGATCAAGACAATCCGACACCTCCGCCACATTGGTTGTAGTGGGCTACATTCTCCAAGAACTGCTCATTCTATCGAAAAACGATCGCAATCGGCGGACGCACGACATTGAAATTTCCGAAATGCTTTGAGCCGGTAGGCCAATGAAATAGGCTACCTGATCAACATGTGCCGGTTTCGTCGATGATGGCAGTCGTGCATCATGCTGTTCGATGTCAATTCGCAGCACCATTCCTGGGGACGCTATCTTCAGGCTGATGAGCCGGGAACTGGACGTGTCAGGTGAAAGGACTTAGATGAGGCGTTTCTTGTTGATGTGGGCCTCTGGGATTTTGTTGGACTCCAGTGATGCAGGCTCTGCGGTAGCGCAGAGCATCGCTGGAGCAAGCCAGACGCTTGACGGACTGTACGACTGTCACACACCCTATCAGAAATACCTCGCCAAGCGACTGACACGTTTTCGATGAACGTCATTTCTGTGCGTACCTCACGGTTTTCGAAGCGAAAACGACCGCGACGTCACCACGCAAGCTTTCCCCTGCCACATATTAACCAGAGTGCCGCTCGCAACGGTTCCTGCCGATCCTGTTGCTTGTCCGCTCTCCAGTGCGCAACTGTCTGAAACCAGAATAATGAACAATCTGACAT
>NZ_JBFREP010000034.1:0-1339 GCF_052114365.1 Agrobacterium sp. MCAB5 | reverse complement strand
GTTCAGTACAAGTGGGAGAAACCGTCGACCCGGAAAACGGCCGACAAGCTGTCCTTTGCGGCCGGTCTCGACAAGTGGCGCTGGATGATCGGGACAGGAGTTTATCTGGATGACGTTTTTGCAGCGACCGCGGCGGCCAAGGAAGAATTGCGCCATTCCATCACCTGGAATTTTCTGATCGTTGCGCTGTTTGCAGTTCCTGCCGTGCTGTTGGTGTTTGCCACCTGCATGCTGCTCAATCTGCGCCAGCAGAGGATGGCGGATGGTCGGCTCAAGGAATTGATGCAGCGGGTGATTGATACACAGGAGGAGGAGCGCCTGCGCATTGCCCGGGAATTGCATGACGGCATCTCTCAAAATCTTGTCGGCGTGCGTTTCGCAATCGATCTTGCGCGGCGCAAGGTGACGCCGGACAATGTTGGTGCTGTAGAGGCTATCGGCAAAGGGGCGGCCGCACTGACCGAGGCGATCAAGGAGGTCCGTCGTATTTCACACGACCTGCGCCCACGTGTTCTCGATGACCTGGGATTGACCGCGGCTTTAGAAGCACTGATTTCAAGCTTTTCCGAACGCACCGGTATCGCGGCAACGCTGGAATCGGTGGCCTTCAAGCACATGCTAGTTCCGGAAGCCCGTGTCGCCCTTTATCGTGTCGCGCAGGAGGCGCTGACCAATATTGAGCGTCATTCGAATGCGACGCGGGTCACCATCAGGTTCTCCAGCCGGGATGAACGCGTGCAGATGATCGTCAGCGACAATGGCCGCGGATTTCCGGCCACCCGCAAAGAGAGCGAAATGGCGACCGACAAGGGGCTTGGCTTGCGAAACATGCAGGAACGCATGACCCATTTCGGGGGCAGGCTTGATGTGGAAAGCTCTGCCAAGGGAACGGTTCTGCGAGCGGTCCTGCCCATGACGGCTATGWAGGACCGCGGCCACCGTGTGCAGGAGGCTGCGGAATGAACGTTCATCCTATCCGGGTTCTTCTTGTCGACAACCATCCTCTCATCCTCGACGGGTTGAAGGCAGTGCTCGAAACGTACGAGCACATCACTGTCGTGGGAACCGCAGTGTCTGCCGTGGCGGGTATTGACGCGGCTGTGGCCACGCAACCCCATGTGGTGCTGATGGACATCAACATGCCCCAGATCAATGGCATCGATGCACTCGAACTGTTCAAGGAGAAACAGCTTTCAGCGCGGGTGCTGATGCTGTCGATGCATGATAGCCGGGAATATATTTCGACCTCGGTGATGTATGGTGCCGCCGGCTATATCCTGAAAGATGTGGCTACCGAGGAAATAGTGTTAGCCATCGGCACCGTTGCGGCGGGTGGCAC
>NZ_JBFREP010000033.1:0-1385 GCF_052114365.1 Agrobacterium sp. MCAB5 | reverse complement strand
TTCGCCAGCTCCGTCATAGTCAATTCATTTTCAGGAAAATCGGTCAAATTGCGTGCTGCCGCTGCGCTGAGAGGTCCGACAGGACTGGGCAGCGACGCGGTCAGGGACATCTCCGCCGGCGCCCCCACCGTGCTGGCAGATGTGTTCGCGCTCTATATCAAGACCAAGAATTTTCACTGGCATATGTCCGGATCGGATTTCCGCGATTGCCATCTGCTACTCGACGAGCACGGCGACGAACTGTTTGCGATGACCGATCCGCTCGCCGAACGGGTCCGCAAGGTTGGCGGCGACACGCTGCGGTCGATCGGCGACATCTCGCGCAAGCAACAATGATGCCGACTGCGTGCATCCACATGGAATGCTCGCCGAACTGCGCGACGACAATGGCAGCCTTGTCGCAAGCATGCGCTCGCTGCATGACGTCTGCGATGAGTGTGGCGACGTCGCGACCGCCAGTCTGATCGAGAACTGGATCGACGAAACCGAAAAGCGTGTCTGGTTCCCGTTTGAGATTCTGCGCGACACTAACGGCCAATGATTTGACCGAGGGTGCCCTGAATTCCGCTCCCCGCCCCTTGGGATCGCGGCGGCGGCGGAGCAAACCCGCATCTGGCTAATGGCGAATTGCTAATGGCAAGGACGCCAACTGCCATCAGGATTTGATGCGAACCCAACGCGGGCAGGTCGATCGAGCGTCAAGGGAAACGGCGGATGGCCGATTGAAGCCAGACCCAGGTCGTCAGGGCAACCTTGGCGGCAATAGCGATCCCACCCAGCCGGAGCGGAAATTGTTCGCGGCCCGACTAGGCGTCGTCGAACATCCCCGTCGGTAGGCCATCCATGCTGTATGTGTTCTTTTCCCGACGATAGATTTCGATACCATCACGGCCTTTTGCATCGGTCCATTGGTCAAGGCTTGGCCGCTCGGCCTTGTAGTCGAAAAGAGGGACGCCGAAGCCGCAAGAGGTTTGGACCAGGTCGATGTCCAGCAGAATGACCTGCCGGGCTCCTGAGGGCTCCGAACCGTTGTAGTGAGTGGTCAAGATATTTTCGTATTCGGGGCTGTCGCGGCGGATGGAGCGTCCGCGACCGTAAAGGCGCAAGATCATTGGCGGCCCTTCGACGGCACAAAACATGATCGTCAGCCGACCATCCGCGCGCAAATGCGCGGCGGTTTCGTTTCCACTCCCGGTCCTGTCCAGATAGACCACCGTATTTGCATCGACTACCCGCAGGCAGCCGGTCTCCCGCGGCGACACATTCACCCGGGAATGGCCGGTGGCCGAGGCGGTAAAGAAGATGTGCTGCCGACCGATAAAGTCCTGGAGACGAGCGTCGATGCTCTCGAATTGCTTTGCCACGGCCGATGCGTCCTTTTTGCT
>NZ_JBFREP010000032.1:0-1646 GCF_052114365.1 Agrobacterium sp. MCAB5 | reverse complement strand
GTTCTGGCTCTGGCGCGCCATCGATGCCAATGGCGATGTTCTCGATATCCTGGTTCAGGCTCGCCGCAACAGCAGGGCCGCCAGACGCTTCTTCTCCAGGCTGGTCAGGCAGTTTGGTCAGCCGCGCGTGGTCGTGACGGACAAACTGGGCAGCTACGTGGTGCCGATCCAGGCCATCGCTCCGGATGCCGATCACCGGGCGCACAAGGGGCTGAACAACCGAATTGAAAATTCCCACCGGCAGACCCGAAAACGCGAGAAGATCATGGGTCGGTTCAAGTCGACACGACAGGCACAGCGCTTCCTGTCGGCCCACGATCAAATCAACACGATCTTTCGTCCCCGCCGCTACACTCTGACCGCCATTTCATACCGCCATGCGCGGGCTGATGCATTCAGCCTGTGGGCGCAGTATGCCGCTGAAATGACAATCTGAAACTGGCGACACGGCGTCGATCGCACCCAACGCTAAACAACTTGGCAATGCCATCATGACTGGTCTCCRGGCGTTAGCTGGAATTCTGGAAYGACGCTGGCAGTCGTCAGGCGTACTTCASTTCCGGACCGTCAAGATGATAAGGCTCAACGAGGCAATCGGCAGGAATTCCCCATTCCTTGTGCAGCCGGTGAATCATTTCGACAGTCAGAGCACGCTTTTTGTTCAGCACTTCGGATGCACGAGAACGAGAAGCGAACAGCGTCGCGAGGTCACTCTGGCTGCGTCCTGTCAGCTCCATGTGGGCCTTGATAAGTTCAATCGGCTCGGGTGCATCGATGGGGTAGTGCTTGTTTTCGTACGCTTCGATGAGATCGGAAAGGACATCGAAGCGCATACCATCGGTACTGAAAGGATCGGGCGGGTTATCGAAATACTGGCTGACCTCTGCAATGGCCCATGCGAGGTCATCATCGTTTCTGATGGCGCGGATGTTGTCCATTACACTGTCTCCGGGTTAATCTGGTCATATTCCTTGTGAGTGCCAATGAACTTGATCAGTACTCGTTTGTAGGGGTAGGCGACGTGGACAATGAGCCGGTATTTGTTGCCCGATATGTCGAAAATGATGCGACTGTCGGAAACGAAATCTACCGTCGCGCCAAATGTTGCCTTCACATCGGCCGGCGTCATCCATTCGGCYTTGCTGACCATCGCGTGCCACGTTTTTAGGGGCGTCTCGGCGTGAGTGTGAAGCTCCCAGMATTGYCTCAATGTAGACTTGGCGATGATCTGCATAATCTTTGTCTACCGCATTCCCAAATTGGGAACAAGASSGATATTGGATGCGGAGAATAGCAAGTTTRATCTCCGCAATTATGCGGATTTTATCGTGCTTWATCTCYGCACGGCGCTTCAATCAGTRAYGCTAGCTGGCGCGATGAGATGAAGAGGCTGGTCGATCTCATTCAAATCTTGCCAAGAAATTGCTTTGGTAAGACAATCTCCCAACCGAGGAAAATTGATYAGCAGGGTCGCTGGTTCATATCCTTTCACATCAGGATTTTTGTCAATTGTTCATTCGAGTGGCATCGAATTTCTCCTTCGTAGGCGGATCCACGGTCTGAGCCCATAGCAATTACCGGCCCGGTTCTCGGGCCTATACAACCTCACATCCGGTCGCCGCTCTCACGCGGCTTCACGCGGCTGC
>NZ_JBFREP010000031.1:0-1774 GCF_052114365.1 Agrobacterium sp. MCAB5 | reverse complement strand
CCGTGCTCAGGGCAAAGCGGTGGTAGGCCTAGACCGCATAGGCGACGATCTCACGCGGAAAGCGAAACCCCTTCAGCCGGGGTAGTGAGCAAGCCATCTTCATGCCGAATGATAACTGCAACCGGCCGCTCAAACAACTTGGCAATGCCTCGCGGCGACAGCAACACTCCTCCTCCCAGTTGCTGTTCGGATATTTCTGGAAAGCCTGCCGCACCTCCTCCCGCGGCAGGCTTTTTCGTTTCGGCCGGTGTCAAGCCGTGGCATCTTTCAGGTCCTTGTGCAAAACTTCGCGTATCTCTTGGCTGGGCGAATGGATCGGACGGAACCGACATCACCCCATCCGCATTTCGCAGATGAGGAGCATGCACATGCCAGAGAAACTGCAGCCGTACACCGTCGAGCAGCTACAGCAGAAATATGCCGTAAGCTTGCAGGTGGCCGTGGAGTTGCTCGAACACTTTCGAGGTGACCGGACAAAAACCGACAAGTTCATGAAGCGGTGCCCGAACCGGAACGAGGACGATCGTCAATGAGGAGCCCGGCGATTATCCGGTCTTTTTTGCGGCTCCGGTCTTGAACCCGTCTTTGCTGCTACGTATTGCGACATGCAGTGATCCTCTAGTCGCCGACGTCCAAGCGATCGCTCAGACGTCAGAAAATCATAATATCCAAAGGCAAAAAGGCGCGTGTTGCTTTGGAAGCTTGACGTTTAACCAGAAAATGCCGCCCGGTTCGTGCCGGGCGGCATTTTTGCTTCTCTCGCCTCGTGCGGCGGAATGACATCGCTTATCGCGTGCTCGAGCGGATCCAATGAACCAGTATCCGTCGATCATCGACGCTGCGGAGCTCGATCCGGAAATTGCTGCAATGCAGTCCGAATTGCACGAGGGCTTCGTGGCTCCCTTCCACGCTGTTATCGAGCGAGCCAAAGAAAGAGGTGAAGTGAAGCCGGAGAGAGCAGCCACCGATTTGATTGCGATTGCGCTGGGTCCCTTATTCTTTTGCCGCTGGCTATTCAAAGCGGTGATTGACAACCGCTTGATCGACTCCTCCGTCGAGGCTGCTGTCAAAGCGGCGCGTATCGACTAGCGATCGACGCTTTCGTATTCGAGCCGGCCCAACGGAACCCTTTTGGCGCAAAAGCCGCTGTGGCGATGCCTGATCCCCGGAACGGGTGTTGCGGGATCCTGACATGCTCTGTTGAAAGGCGGTTAAAGTTCGCGCGCCTTTCGCACTGGTCGAAGCAATGCCTCGCGTTCCTGCCGCGACCGTTCCATCCTGCGGCGCGCCGCTGCGAGGATCTCAGGCCGGACACGTTCCGGCAGGCCCGCGTCGAAGGGCGGTGCCGGTGCGTATTCCAGCGAAAGCTGGATCGTTTCGGCTTCATCCTGCCCCATCAGTTCCGCGATGACCGAAAGGCCGAAATCGATCCCCGACGTGACGCCGCCTGCGGTGATCAGGTTGCAGTCACGAACGACCCGCTCGGCGACCGGGATTGCTTCAAACCGCTCCAGCAGGTCCATCGCATTCCAGTGCGTCGCGGCCCGCCTTCCGGTAAGCAGGCCGGCCTTGCCGAGAACAAGTGAACCGGTGCAGACCGAGGTGACGAAGCGAGCCGTTTTGGCGGCATTGCCAAGTTGTTTGAGCGGCCGGTTGCAGTTATCATTCGGCATGAAGATGGCTTGCTCACTACCCCGGCTGAAGGGGTTTCGCTTTCCGCGTGAGATCGTCGCCTATGCGGTCTAGGCCTACCACCGCTTTGCCCTGAGCACGG
>NZ_JBFREP010000030.1:0-1843 GCF_052114365.1 Agrobacterium sp. MCAB5 | reverse complement strand
GCCGACGATCAGGCCATCATTCTTCGCCAGAAAGTCTATATCGAAAAGCTGCAACGGGAACTGCGCGGTCAGAAGTCGGAACGGACGGCACGGCTGGTTGCGCAGATGGAACTGATGCTTGAGGACGCCGAAGCGACGGCAACCGAAGATGAGCTTGCCGCTGAAATGGCCGTTGCTGCAGCATCTGCGATTGCGGTCACCGGCTTTACGCGCAAGCGGCCGGTCAAGAAGCCCTTTCCGGAGCATCTGCCGCGTGAGCGYGTCGTGGTGCCAGGGCCGGTTGCCTGCAGTTGCTGTGGCGGTGAACGGCTTCGCAAGCTCGGCGAAGACATCACCGAAACGATGGAGAGCGTACCGCGGAGCTGGAAGGTCATTCAGACGGTGCGGGAAAAGTTCACCTGCCGTGACTGCGAGAAGATCAGCCAGGCACCTGCACCCTTCCATGTCATCCCGAGAGGGTGGGCTGGTCCAAGCCTTTTGGCGATGATGCTCTGCGACAAGTTCGGCCAGCACATTCCCCTCAATCGCCAGGTCGAACGTTTTGCCCTGGAAGGTGTGCCGATCAGTCTGTCGACTGCAGCAGACGCGATTGGCGCGTGCTGCCAGGTTCTCGACCCGCTGGTGCGGCGGATTGAAAGCCATACGTTCGCGTCTGAACGGATCCACGGTGATGACACGACCGTGCCGGTTCTCGCTCTCGGCAAGACCATCACCGGTCGAATATGGAGCTATGTCAGGGACGATAGTCCGTTTGGCGGAACGGCCCCACCATCGGTGATGTTCTATTATTCCCGGGACCGGGCCGGCGAACATCCACAGGCACATCTGGCCAATTATAGCGGTATCCTTCAGGCGGACGCCTATACCGGCTATGGCCAACTCTATCTTCCTGAACGAAGTCCGGGCCCGATTTATGAAGCTGCGTGTTGGGCGCATGCCAGGCGGCCATTCTTTGCGCAAGCCGATCTGGAGGCCAATGCGCGCCGAAAAGCGCAGGGTAAAAGTGGCGCCGTTATCTCACCAATCGCCTTGAACATGGTGCAGCGGATCGACGCGCTGTTCGACATCGAACGCCAGATCAATGGCCACACTGCCGATGAGAGAAAAGCAATCCGCCAGCAATTATCAAAGCCGTTGATCGACGACATGGAAATATGGATACGCGACCACCGCGCCAGATTGCCGCGCGACAACGACCTGGCAAAGGCATTTGACTATATGCTGAACCGCTGGGAATCCTTTACCCGCTTCCTCGACGACGGCCGGATTTGCCTGTCGAACAATTGCGCGGAGCGATCTCTGCGTGGTGTGGCCCTTGGACGAAAAGCCTGGCTATTTGCCGGTTCCGATCGCGGAGGGCAAAGGGCGGCAGCCATGTACAGCCTGATCGTCACCGCGAAAATGAACCGCATTGACCCACAGGCCTGGCTTGCTGATGTTCTCGCCCGCATCGCCGACCATCCTGTCAGCCGGCTCGATGAGCTTCTCCCCTGGAATTGGCGGAAAACCACGACATCGTCACTGAGGCAGGCAGCCTGATGGCAGGTCCTCTCGTTCGCCTGAAGATCACACTTGATGACGTTGATCCCTTGGTGATGCGGCGTGTTGTCGTGCCATTCCGCATTCGGCTCGACCGGCTACATGATGTTCTCCAGGAGGCTTTCGGCTGGACCAACAGTCATCTCTATGAGTTCAGGATCCGTGACATCGGATTCGGCGTGCCTGATGGCGGCTTTGATGACCCCATCGATGCGCGCAAGGAAACGCTTCTTGCCGCCATCGAAGATATTGGCGCGAAGTCATTCAAGTATCTCTATGACTTCGGCGACGGCTGGACCCACAC
>NZ_JBFREP010000029.1:0-2048 GCF_052114365.1 Agrobacterium sp. MCAB5 | reverse complement strand
TCGCCGCCCACGTTTCTCTTTCTTCTCATATTCAATTGTCAAAAAACAGACCGCTCATTGCAGTCACAAAATCAAACCCCAAAAGCAAAAGCCCTTGGAAAACAACAAGCAGTCAGCTCATCAACATGATTTCTTTAGAACGAAAGACTTCGTCGCCAGCAGCGCCGCCGCCCTCGTTCAGTGAGCGGACTTATAGAGAGCAGCTTGCGCTTACGTCAATGGGCAAAAGAAGAAAATCCTTGGAAAAAAAACGGGCGCCAAAATTCCGTAAAATAATCAACACTTTGGGGGCGTCGACGTCGTCTGGACAGATATTTCCAGAATTACGATGGCATTTTTAGTAGTCCGCTTTCACCATACAGAGGCTTACGCCTGCTCAAATTGTCGAATAGAGCTTAATACGGCGGTGGTTGGGTTGCGCCACGAGTGCAAGCTTGATCGCCGAAACATTTCGAGTGAGTGCTATCCTTGAGGATAGCCAAAACGCTCGATATGTCTGATGGTTCTTGGGTAGATTGGTTTCCTTTCGTCTTTTTCCCGGCCAAGATCATAGTGCTCGGCGTAGGCACATATTATGCGATCAAGTGGCATCACGGTCAGGCGAAGGAAGATAGCGAGACCAAAGGGCACTGAGCGTGCCCCTGCTGTCCGTCGCTCAAGCCTGCACTGCGTTGCTGGCTGAAGGCGACGAGAGCGGCAAGCAGTTGCAGCGCCTCCCCGGCGAATTATCAGCCTCATAACTGTCGCGGAACAAGGGGCGAACTATGTGAGAACATCCGCGCCAATTGTTCTACATCAGATTTTTCCCAATGAGAGCATTGGCTTACCTCTATCAAAAGCCGCTCCAGATAGCTGGAAGCGGCATGCTTGATGAAATAAATAGAATACGAGTAGCCAATATTCGGGAAAGTATTTGAGCTAGAAAAACGTTGCTCGTTCCCATGAAACGTGGAGATCAATCGAGACTTTCACTCAATTTGTCAATTAGCTCTCAAGGATATGCTTAATCTGTAAGCCTCCGCCCATGGCGTCAACGACAGTGCGCCAGCCGTTCGGTGCGCCTTTCCGATTGGGTCCCAGGTCGCTATCGCCTCGTAGAGCGGAGGTTGATCCAGATTTTAAGCGTCAAAACACCTGTTTGCAGGTATACCCAGATAGATTATCAGCCCAAAAAGTGTCATGCCCSGGGTGTCACAAGCGCCAGGAGGCCCACAGCTCATGTGGGAGCTTACGGCATAGAAAATGAGATACGCAATCGATCCAGAGCCCGCTATGTCGTAACACACCGCTCCGGTTCCAAAATCKCRTTATTCCGGATTTAAGATATCATAAGTAATTCTTTAAATTTGAACTAATCGATTATGGATCATATGCGATCCTAAAACTATCGGCTGTCTCGCCCAGAACGACAGAACCGTGAATAGAGCAGTCCGGTATAGCTCCGGCCTGTTTCGCCCATCCCGATCCGGGCCGCGCCAACGATACAGCGGAGGCATTCATGGTCGTTGTCGTTGAAAACACGCAGCACGCCTCCACTTTTATTCCTTCACAGCAAGACGCACGCCCGTCCTGCCGCTCACTTCGGCACTATGGGGAGCGCGTTCCCGTCAGGACAGGCTGGATCACCGCGTACCATATTCCGTTGCAGTGGACGCCCGTTCTCGGGGCTTGCCGAGCCATATCCACTTCCCACTACGGTCAAGATAGCACGAGGGCCGCGCGTACAATGGTGTGACGGGTTGCCCAACCGCCTTCTGGACACGCTTCCCGTCAGACTTGATCGAACATCTCCCTGAATTCCGGATCGGCAAAGTAGGCAAGCTTTTCAGCGAAAATTGGTCGTTGCCCGGCCAGGAACAGCAATTGTCCGTGCGCCGGCAGATTGCGCACCTCATCAGGGCGCGGCGGCTCGCATCATGTTCTTGAATGCGTCSCGRGMAAGTCGCAACCGGTTCATGGAGCGCCCTGCCCGCTGTCGCCATTCTCTGCTGTGCCCGTCAGTCCTTGTCCGATCAGATCGGCAAACAGCGCCTTGTCATTGTCACGCT
>NZ_JBFREP010000028.1:0-2139 GCF_052114365.1 Agrobacterium sp. MCAB5 | reverse complement strand
GTGGTTGTCAGGGTGTGGAGATTGGATGGCGCGGGTGTCGAGAATATCCGTTGTCGCAGGAGCATCGCGTCCGAGACGAATTCGCGGGGCATCTCAAGTTTGGGGCTGACAAACCATTCCACCGTCTGACGGCCGAGGAGTTCCAGCGCAACGTTGTCGTGCTCGGGGGGTGTCGACAGGACGGCGATATCGAGAAGCCCTTCAGAAAGCTGTCGGGCGAGGCTATGGCTCGTGTCGACGGTAGCTGCAATGCGGCTTTCAGCAAATCGGCCATCCAGTTCGTCCAGCAGTGCCGGGAGGCAGACTGTGGCAAAACTATCCATCACACCCACTCTGAGCGTCGGCAGGCGCGTATTGCGTGTCTTGATGTTAGATTCGATATCTCTGGCAATGCCGATCATCGCCTCGGCGTAGTGCTTGAGTGCTTCACCCTCACTGGTCAGCTGCAGCTGCCGTTTTTGCCGAATGAAAAGCGGAACACCGAGTTGTTCCTCCAACTCCTTGATCCGATACGAAACCGTCGGCTGCGTGATGCTCAGCTTTTCTGCCGCGGCGTTGAAGCTGCGCAACTGAGAGGCCCAATAAAATGCTTCGACCGCCGAGAAACTGAGAGCCATTTTCTTCCATAGAAAAATTCGATCGATACCTGCCAATATCCTAATTGGATTTTGAATTCATTCAACCTTAAGCTCGCTCAATAAGCAGTTTATTCAGGTGATCAAAAAATGTACAAAACGATTTCGCGTGAGCATATTCTCGAAGATCTGCCTGAGATAGCGGATATCCAGTCGGACGAACTTCGAGAGAAGGTTATCGACGCCTGGGTTTTTGCTCTCGAGCGCTCATCTTTTGATCGCGTCACCGACATCCAGGGCGAGGGAAGCCCGAACATCTTTTCGCTCAAGCGTGGTACGCAGGACGCGCATCTGCGCGGCGTGACCCGGCTTGCACTGTCGATCTACGAGGAGTTCAAGGCCACATATCCCGAAGCCAAGGTTGATCGCGACATTCTCCTGGCCGGCGGGCTTTGCCACGACATCGGCAAGACCTGGGAATTCGATCCCGTCATGCTGAAGCGCTCCGAAGAACGTGGCGACCGCTATGGCGATCCCACGTTCCGCCACTCGGCCTACGGCGCGCATGTCTGCCTTTCCGTCGGTCTGCCCGATGAAGTCGGCCATATCTGCATGGGTCACGCAATGGAGTTCGGTCAGATCGGCCACAGTACAGAGTGCTTCATCATCCGTCAGGCCGACCACACCTGGTGGCTCGTCGCGGCAGCCCTCGATCTATGCCATCCCGATACGATCGCACAGGCGGGCAAGAACATTCGCGTCCGTCCCTTGGGCGCCGAATAAAACCGGGCACGGACTGTCACCATACGCGAGGGCAAAATGGCATATACATTCCAGTTCGCATCGTTGGTCCCATATCTGTCGCAGTTTCTCAGCGGTCTCTGGCTGACCATGCTGCTTGCATTCGTGGGCATATTCGGCGGCTTCGCCCTCGGCGTCTTCTGCGCGGTCGTTTCCACGCTTCCCGGACTTGTGCCGCGCCTGCTTGTACGCTGTTACGTGGAACTGATGCGCAATACGCCGCTTCTGGTGCAGATCTTCGTGATCTTCTTCGCACTGCCAAGCCTTGGGCTACGGCTTTCTCCCCAGACATCGGTGCTGGTCGCGCTCATCCTGAACAATGGCGGCTATATTGCCGAGATCGTTAGAGGCGGCATTCAGGCCACTCACCGGAGCCAGTTCGAAGCCGCGGAAAGCCTCGGGCTGACGTACCTCCAGACACTTCGGTTCGTGATCCTGCCGCCCGCACTGGAGAAGGTATTCACGCCGGTCGTTTCGCAATGCGTCCTACTGATGCTCTCGACCAGCCTTGTATCGGCGATCGGCGTCGAGGACCTGACAGGGGCTGCGATGATCGCAAGTTCCGAGACGTTCCGGACGATGGAGGTCTATCTGGTAATCGCCGCGATCTACGTAACCCTCAACTTTGTCTTCCGAGCCATCCTCAACGCCGCAGGTCTGCTGATATTCACACGTTCGCGCCGTAAACTCCTCGGGAGGGCATGATATGCGCACATTCGGTACCAACGAATTCCTCTTCATCGTCTATGCCCTTCAATGGACC
>NZ_JBFREP010000027.1:0-3036 GCF_052114365.1 Agrobacterium sp. MCAB5 | reverse complement strand
GCGTTCTGGCCCTGTAATATGCTCGATCGCATGACGCTGTTCGTCCGACAATCCCGCTGACGGATCGCTCGCAGCCGACGTTCTGCCGGAGCTTCTCCGAATAGCGTTATCCTGCTTCTCCATTGCACGCTCGACATGGCGAGGATCAACGCCATGGGACTGCGCCTGATGCAGCCGTTCCGCCGATCGCGCCATGCCAAGTTCCAGATCGATCATGTCTCGTGTCGAATAGCGCGCTTTGGACACTTCGCCTGTCTCGGCATCGATGCGCTCAGCCTGAAGTTCCACGAGCGCTGGTGATGCCATGACAGCCGCAAAGGCGTTCTGGAATGTCTGTGCGTCATCGTTGATGTAGCGATGCAAGGTTTTGGCGATATCGTGGCGATCGAACACGCTCTTCTCATGGCTGATCAGTGTCAGAACCTGTTCGGGTTTTTGGCGGATCAGTTCGGCATTTTGCCGTGCTGCCTCGTCATCCAGTCGCCCGCGCTCGACGGTCATTCCTTGTTGCTGCATCTGCGACGCATGCACGCCCATATGCTCGGTCGGCGATAACTCAAGACCGCGCTCAATATGCGAGCGATGATCGATGCGAACATCCAGACCTTCGCGTTGAAGCTGACGGTTGGCGATGCCTTCCCATGATTGCCGGATATCGCGAAGCTGCATGTCGGTTGTCGCCATGCCATTTGCCAGCAGCCGTGCGTTCTTGTGCTCAAGAACAGTTTTATCGCCAAGGCCGGCTTTGCCAACCTGTCGCGTCGTCATCAGCACATGCGCATGGTRGTTCCTGATATCTCCATGCTCACTYGGCGAATGGATTGCAAAATCCACGGCCGCGCCATAGCGGTTTGCCAGATCCTGAGCAAAGGCGCGTGCAGCCTTCAGTCGCCCTTCTGGCGAAAGCTCATGCGGAAGCGCGATTTCGAATTCGCGCGCGACACGGGCATCCTTGCGCTTTTCTGCAAACTCGGCAGCGTTCCACAACGTCGAGCGATCCAAAGCCCAGTCGGCAGGCACGCCTTGCGGCAGCACGATCTCACTATGCTCGACACCCTCTTTGCGGGTGAAGTCATGCACAAGGCCATCGCGTTGATTGACGAGAAGAACCGCGCAACGGTAGGCGGCGGATGCGACAGCGCTGCGACCGGATGACCGCGAGACAGGTTTCGTGCTGAGATGATAAATCGCCAAACGAAATCTCCGATACGCAAACGGGGAGACCAAACGCTAAAACGCGCCGCAAGTCGTAAGTGCGCCCTTGTCTGTTTACCGGTGGCGACGCTAGCAACATCGAAGAGTGATTTCGACTACTAAAAGTAGTAGTCGCCAAGTGGCAATTGCTCGTGTTTGAATAGGGACACAATCGCGTCAATCAGGGGAGGGCGATAGGCGCAGGTCGATCGCACGACGGATCAGGGACAGAGGACAAGGGATAAGCGAGCTGGAAGATTGGAGGAAGACATCGCAGGCGCGGCTCGACATAGAGGAGCGCGCGCAGGCAACCCACCGGAAGAATTTGCGTGCAGGAGACAGGCATTTGATTGGCGGCTGCCAAAAATCTGAGTTTCAAAGAAGTTTACAATGGACCATACAGGATACCGTCCAGAAACGGAGCAGACATGAAGACCAGCCTTGAACATTTGCCGGAACGAAAGCAACGCGAGCTTGCGCGCGTCGTCGGAATTATCCAGGAAGAGTTTGCTGATCTGGTGGAACGCTCGAAGTCTGACGCCAAGAAGGATGGACGGATTTTCAAAATCATTCTGTTCGGTTCTTACGCGCGTGGCACCTGGGTGGATGAACCGCATACGTCGAAAGGCTATCGCTCGGATTTCGATATCCTCGTCATCGTCAGCAACAAGGAACTTGCCGATCCCAAATATTGGGACAAGACAACAGACCGGCTGATGTGGGACAAGGAGATCGAGACACCCGTGGGGCTTATCGTGCATGGCGCTCGCGAGATCAGCAATTTTTTGCATGATGGCCAGTACTTCTTCGTCGACCTCGCCCGCGAAGGTGTTGTTCTTTACGAACTCGACGACAGGCCGCTCGCCGAGGCGAAACAGCTCAGCCCAGCCGATGCAATCAGGGTGGCCGAGGAGCATTTTAAAAAGCAGTTTAGGAACGCAGTCGATTTTCTGAAAGGTTCGAAATTCTTTGTGCAGGAAGAAAACGTCAACCTCGCAACATTCAATCTCCACCAATCAGTTGAAACAGCCTACTCCTGCTATCTGCTGACGCACACAAATTACACGCCGGCCTCACATAACCTCAAATTCCTGCGTGGACTTTCAGAGGATAGGGATCGCCGTCTGATCGACATCTGGCCGCGCGATCGTCAGCGATTTACCACATGGTACAACATCCTGAATGAGGCCTACGTCAAGGCACGCTATTCGAAGCGTTTCGAGGTTTCCGAAGAGGCGCTCACCTGGCTTCAGGAGCGSACCGCGGAACTTCAYAAGCTGGTTGAGACGCTTTGCCGCGAGCACATCRAAAAGCTCGAACAGGCCGCGGGAYAAGCCGCAAATTCCAGCGACTGAGCGTCACCGGTGGYMTAAGAATCCTGAGCTCAGGKARCAGCCACCGCAGCGTCATGAACCCTATGGTCAAACCTRCTCTCACAATCGCTATGTCGAYCTCCTCATAGAAACTGGTCTGTCTTCCAGGAGCAAAGCCGCGGTCAACAGCGGCAGTTCCGGTGCGACCGCAATCGAAAGGAACAATCGTGGCAAGGAAAACAATCGAACAGCGCCTGGCTGAACTGGATGCGCAACGTTCCGCCCTCAAGGCCCGTCTCTCGAAAACCGAGCGCAACAACGATATGCGCCGCAAGGTCCTGATCGGCTCGCTCGTTCTGCATCACCTGGAGACCGCGAATGATCAGGAGTTTAAGCAACAGCTCGATGACTGGCTGCGCCGCGAACTGCCGGGCTTTCTGAAGCGTGACAATGACAAGGCGCTGTTTGCCGATCTGATCGGACAAGGACTGACGGGCACAGCAGAGAATGGCGACAGCGGGCAGGGCGC
>NZ_JBFREP010000026.1:0-3248 GCF_052114365.1 Agrobacterium sp. MCAB5 | reverse complement strand
GAGAAAGGGCAGGTCGAGAAGAACGTTCAGGATGCGCGTCATCGCTTCTTCCAACCCGTTCCGCGCTTTCCATCATTGGATGCCCTGAACGACTGGCTGGAGCTTCGGTGCAAGGAGTTCTGGACAAAGACCCCGCACGGACAGATGCGCGGCACCATTGCCGACATCTGGGCCGAGGAGGCCTTGGCATTGATGCCGGTTTCCCGCCCGTTCGACGGCTTCGTCGAATATACCAAGCGGGTCACGCCGACCTGCCTCGTCCATCTGGAGCGCAATCGCTACAGCGTCCCGGCATCCTTCGCCAATCGACCGGTGAGCCTGCGGGTCTATCCGGATCGTGTCGTGGTTGCTGCGGAAGGCCAGATCGTCTGTGAGCATCGTCGCGTCATCGATCGCTCCCATGTGTAGCGCGGCAATCAGGATGAGACGCTGGCGACAATCTGGATGAGATTCTTAGGTCGCGGTCGAGATCAAGTTATCACGCTGATTGTCGCTGACAAGTTCTTCTTCGTTTTCTGATTGCCGCTCCGCGACAGCCTGCGCCGAGGTTTTGATTGTCGCGAAGGAAGCTGGTCGACCCCGTTGGCGTTTTTCCTCAAGGGCCGTTCTGCGCCTATAACTCTCGACATTCATCTCGAAGATCGTGGCGTGATGTACGAGCCGGTCGACTGCTGCGAGTGTCATGGCAGGATCTGGAAAGATCCGGTTCCACTCTCCAAACGGCTGGTTGGCAGTGATCAGGATTGATCTATGCTCGTATCGCGCTGAGATCAGCTCGAAGAGTACGCTTGTTTCCGCCTGGTCCTTGGTGACGTAGGCGAGATCATCGAGGATTAGCAGGTCGTACTTATTGAGTTTGTCGATTGCTGACTCAAGTTGCAGTTCGCGGCGGGCGACCTGGAGCTTCTGCACAAGATCGGTTGTCCGGGTAAACAGGACCCGCCATCCGTTCTCGATCAGCGCAAGGCCGATAGCGGCAGCAAGATGGCTCTTTCCTCCGCCGGGCGGACCGAACATGAGGATGTTCGCTCCCTTGGCGAGCCAACTGTCGCCGGCAGTTATTGCCATAACCTGCGCTTTTGAGATCATGGGTACAGCGTCGAAGGCGAAGCTGTCCAATGTCTTTCCGGGCGGAAGGTGTGCCTCGGCGAGATGCCGTTCAACCCTGCGATGGGCACGCTCTGCCAGCTCGTGCTCGGCAATCGCCGACAGGAAGCGAGCTGCTGGCCAACCCTCCCGATCTGCCTGTTCAGCAAATCGTGGCCACAGGGTTTTGATTGTCGGCAGCCGAAGTTCATTGAGCATGATGCTGAGCCGTGCTTCATCGATGACGTGGGCGTTCTTCATGCGGCTTCTCCCTTCCCGATCAATGCCTCATAACCGGTGAGCGATGCGAGCTGCACATGAACGGTAGGCAGCCCGGCTGGATCCGGGCCGAAGAGCGTTCGCATGGCGGCTGGATCGGGTAGGTCACCGGCATCGAGTGTCCTGGCCAATTCTTCGGCAAGTTCGCGTTCGCAGCCGCGGTCATGAGCCAGCGCCAGAAGCTCTACGGTGATTTTGCAAGCCTGCTTGTCAGGCAGTTGTTCGATGAGGGCCTCGAAAGCTCTGCGATATTCCTCCCGCGGAAAAAGCTTGTCGCGATAAACGAGGCCCCGGAGCGCCATCGGCTTTTTGCGCAGGGAATGGATGACGTGGTGGTAGTTGACGACCTGGTCGTGCCGCCCGTCAGCGTGGCCACGTCCCCGGCGCAACGTCATCAGGTGCGTACCTCCGACAAAGACATCCAGCCGATCGTCGAACAAGCGAACTCTTAGCCTGTGGCCGATTAACCGGGACGGCACCGTGTAGAACACCTTGCGCAAGGTGAAACCACCGGTGCGCGATACCGTCACTACGATCTCTTCGAAGTCCGTCGTGCGACGCTCAGGCAGCGCCTGCAGATGGGATCGTTCCGCATCAATGCGTTTGCCATGGGCAGCATTGCGACGGCTGACGATCTCGTCGACAAAGGCGCGGTAAGAAGTGAGATCATCGAAGTCTGTGGTGCCTCGCATCAGCAGGGCATCATGAACGGCGTTTTTGAGATGACCGTGGGAGCTTTCGATCGAGCCGTTCTCATGGGCGACGCCTTTATTGTTGCGTGTCGGCGTCATTCGATAATGAGCGCAAAGTTGGTCGTATCGGTGTGTAAGATCGACCTTGGCATCGGCGTCAAGGTTGCGGAATGCAGCCGACAAGCTGTCGCTTCGATGATAAAGCGGCGTGCCGCCGACAGACCAAAGGGCATTCTGGAGCCCTTCAGCCAGAGCGACAAAGCTTTCTCCGCCGAGAATGACGTGGGCATGTTCGAAGCCGGACCAGGCAAGCCGAAAGTGATAAAACAGATGATCAAGCGGTTCGCCGGCGATCGTTACACCAAGGCCGCTGGCGTGGGTAAAATCAGAAAGGCCCAGCCGGCCCGGCTCGTGCGTCTGGCGGAAGATTACCTCCTGCGCTTCGCCATGGACAGCACGCCACGACCGGATGCGTCGCTCGAGCGTGCGACGGATACCTTCAGAAAGGTCTGGATGCCGGCGCAGCATCTCGTTGTAGACAGCGACAGCGCGGATGCCAGGTGCTGCCTTGAGGAGCGGGACGACTTCTGTCTCGAATATCGGCTCCAAAGGATCAGGACGGCGGCGCTCGCGTGGCGCTTTGCTTTGAGATGGAAGTTGCGTCTCTTTGCCGAGACGATAGGCCGTGGCCCTGCTGATTGACGCTTTTGCAGCGGCAACCTCAACGGAATGCGTTTGTCGATACTTCATGAAGAGTCTCATCTGATGATCGGTTACATGGCGACCCGGCACAAACTGGTTCTCCAATACAGAAAACCGAAAATGTACCGGACCGACCGCGATCTTGAGACGCCAAAATCTGCGCCACGCCGAGGTATGACTACGATCGGGCTACGCCCTCCCTCCGTCACACCCCGGCGCGAGTCTCATCCTGAATGACGCTGATTCTCATCGAGATTGCCGCTAAACAGGCGGGTCCCTAATGTCCGCGTCACAATGCTAGCTGACATTCCRCTCCCACCAGAAATCAGTCATGCCAGCCCGGCCAAGTGCTTGGCTCGCCTAGTGGATCTATTACACAGGAAATTTCTAATAACATGGCCGCTGGTTCATAACCCTTCAAGGCGTTAGGACTTCAGACACATGCTCATCGCCACGCCCGTCACGCCGTAATATCCGCGGCGTTGCTCC
>NZ_JBFREP010000025.1:0-6015 GCF_052114365.1 Agrobacterium sp. MCAB5 | reverse complement strand
GCCCTGCMCGCTGTCRCCATTCTCTGCTGTGCCCGTCAGTCYTTGTCCGATCAGATCGGCAAASAGCGCCTTGTCATTGTCACGCKTCAGAAAGCCCGGCAGTTCGCGGCGCAGCCAGTCAYCGAGYTGTTKSTTRAACTCCTGATCATCMGAGGTCTCGAGTTGATGCAGAACGAGCGACCCGATCAGGACCTTGCGGCGCATATCGTTGTTGCGCTCGGTTTTCGAGAGCCGGGCCTTGAGGGCGGAACGTTGCGCATCCAGTTCAGCCAGGCGCTGTTCGATGGTTTTCCTTGCCATGATTATTCCTTTCGATTGCGGTCGCACCGGAACTGCCGCTGTTGACTGCGGCTTCGTTCCTGGAAGACAGACCAGTTTCTATGAGGAGATCGACATAGCGATTGAAAGTGGAGGTTGGACTCTATGGTTCATGACGCTGTAGTGGCTGTTGCCTGGGCTCAGGATTATTCTGCCACCCGTGAAGCTCAGTCGCTAGAATTTGCGGCTTGTCCCGCGGCCCGTTCAAGGTTTTGGAGATTTTCAGCACACACCACTTTAACAATGTCGTAGAGCACCGATGCTCGGCTCATTATCCAAGAGAGACCTTCTTCTGACATCTCATAGTGTTCAGAATACCTGGCTTTCACATACGCCTCATTGAGTAGATTAAACCAGCTGACATATCTGGCTTGGTCGCGAGGCCAAGCGTCGATCAGCCTGACATCACGATCCTCGGATAGTCCTCTTAGGAATTTGAGGTTATGGGATGCTGGCGTGTGATTTGTAAGGGTAAGAAGTAGAGCGCCGTACATGTGCTCCACTGCTTGGTGCAACTGAAAGGCAGTGCCCGGAAGGTCTCTGTTTTGCAGGCCGAATAGTGAGAAATTCACGAAACTATCGATCACCTTGAAACGATTGGCAGCATTCTTTCGCGCCACCTCAAAAGCTTCGCGCGGCATCAAGACTTTCGGCTCGGCGAGTTCTCTGTCATCAAGTTCGTAGAGCGCAATGCCATCACGTCGGATATCGCTGAAGAAATATTGCCCTTCCTGCAGGAAATTGCTGATTTCGCGAGCACCATGGACAATGAGGCTCACGGGCGTCTCGATCTCCTTGTCCCACATCAGCCGGTCTGTTGTCTTGTCCCAGTATTTGGGGTCGGCCAGTTCCTTGTTGCTGACGATGACGAGGATATCGAAATCCGAGCGATAGCCTTTCGACGTATGCGGTTCATCCACCCAGGTGCCACGCGCGTAAGAACCGAACAGAATGATTTTGAAAATCCGYCCATCCTTCTTGGCGTCAGACTTGGAGCGCTCCACCAGATCAGCAAACTCTTCCTGAATAATTCCGACGACGCGCGCGAGCTCGCGTTGCTTTCGTTCCGGCAAATGTTCAAGGCTGGTCTTCATGTCTGCTCCGCTTATCGACGGTGTCCTGTATGGGCCATTCCAGAGGCCTTTGAAACTCCGATTTTTGGTAGCCACCAAACGAATGCCTGTCTTCTCGGACGATGCACATTCGATCTTGCGGCAACCGGCTCTGATTTATGCAGATGGTATTGCAATACCTTCATTCCTCAATAGCGAAYATTCAATGGTACTTTATCCTAGGTTGTATATCGCTTCCCGGTTTTTCCCAATCGCAGGCGCTACGGGCGCTATACCGTGGCCGACTGAGTGGAGCGTAGAGGTTACGAAGGACCGTTAACGACGCACCCTGTCCAATCGCTGCAGCCAGATGCCCGCCTGCACTGCCGCTCACTTCGACGCAATTTTGGTAACACAGTCACGTCAAGAAAGGCACGGTCATGGAGGCGGCCATCRCCATCCAGACAGGAGTGCGGGCCGCCCCCTAATTGGAAGCGACCCGCTAGATGGATGATCGAGGGCAAGGCAATTGGAAGCGCTGCATGAGTCTTGACGGCATAACCTCTCAAGGTCGCCATTTTGCGAAACGCAGAGCAAATGCCTATAGCGGTCCCGTATGGAGTTGCCCCATAAAAACCGGACAGGATCAGATTTCTGTTTGACGGTTTAAGAACTCGCGCGGTGAGCGATATCCCAAAGCTTTGTGCGGGTGAAGCGTGTTGTAATGCTCGAACCACAATGGCAGTTGGGCGATGACGGTTTTGGCGTCCGGAATGGAATTGACCGAGACGTAATCGCGCTTGAACGTCTTTACGAAGGCTTCAGCCATTCCGTTGGACTGTGGGCTGCGGACCGGCGTCGTGCGAGGCTCCATCCCGATATCCAGCAGCAGCGATTTCGTGTCTGACGCAATGAAGCACGATCCATTATCAGTCAGCCATTCGATGGGCTTAGGAAGGATATTGATGCGGCCGAAGCGGTTTTCGACGGCCGTGATGACAAGGTCCTGAACGTCTTCGCTTTTGATGCCTTCAGTAGTGGCGACATGGGCAATTGCCTCGCGATCACAGCAGTCGAGCGCAAAGGCAACGCGGACCTTTTCTTTGTTATCGCAGCCGATTTCGAAACCGTCCGAGCACCAACGCAAATTCGATTGAGCGACAGCGACACGACCATCGTGGCGACGGCTATCAATGGCTCCAGTATGGCGTTCGAGAAGCAGGCCATGCACCTTCATCACCCGATAAACGCGTTTGACGTTCGGCCATGAGCGGCTTTCCCAACGGGCTTTACGGCGTAGAAGCGCATGAACCCGGCGGTATCCATAGGTTGGCATCTCGGAGATGATCGCTTTGATTTCATCGACGAGATCATCATCCGCAAACGGCGGCCGACCACGGGCTTTGGAAGGACGCTGTCTCACCCGCTCCGCCATGTTTGACCGGGCAACACCAAAAGTCTCGCACACGGCCGTCATCGGGAACTTCCCTTCGGCAATGACAGCGAGCGCAACAGGTGTTTTTTTGGGCCGGTGGCGATATCAAGCGCCTCTTTGAGAATCTCGCCTTCCATCGTCTTCTTGCCGAGCAGACGCTGTAGTTCTTTGACCTGGTTTTGAAGGGCGCGATATTCGGATGCTGGAACGACATCTTCCTCGGCAGCAGTTGCCGTCAGACCTCCTTGGGTGGCAAGCTTACGCCAAGTGAATAACTGGTTCGGCTGGATACCGTAACGCCGAGCAACGATGCTCACGGTTGCGTCCGGCTCATATGTTTCCTGAATAATGGCGAGCTTCTCTGCCGTCGACCAGCGACGGCGGCGCTCAGGGCCGGACAGGACTTCTATCTTAGGACTGTGACTGGTCATAATGGGCACATTACCTCGCACACTTGTTAAGTGGGAGATCGTGTCCGGATATTTATGGGGCCATTACACCGTACTCCAGGTACATCTAGTCATTCGGACAATTCGCTCTCTAGTGCGCTACCCGTTAGCTTACCGCCGACCACCACCTATTCAAACGCCCAAGATTATCGCTGCGTCACGCTGAGGCTTCTCGGCCGTATGTCGGATCGTAAACTCCCCCATTTGTCAAAAGAGCCCAAATGACGCGCGCTATACGATTTGCCACAGCGATAACGGCAACTTTGTACGGTCGTCTCGCGCGCAATCGACTGGCCCAACGACCGATTGGAGTTTTMTTATCTCGCATCATGATCACTGTGCCCCCGAGATAAAGCATCGTTCGGAGTTCGCTATTCCCCATTTTCGTAATGCGGCTCAGAACCGAACGACCTCCGCTTGAATGCGTGCGAGGAGTAAGACCCAGCCATGAAGAGAAATGGCGGCCAGATGGAAACCGATGGATATCAGGAATTGTCGCAATAACGCACATTGCAGTTTTCGGGCCAACACCAGGTATCGTCAGAAGCCTACACGCGTTCTCATCGTGTTGGACACGTCGCTCAATCTCTTTGTCTAGTTTCGTGACCAAATCATTCAATCGATGTATCTGGTCGCAAATGTCGGTGAGAGCCTTTTTCATAACTGTCGGCAGGACGGTATCTGCTGCACTTTCCATAAGTTTGACTAATTTGGAATAATTTTGAATGCCCTTCGCCGCTATYAGGCCGGCCTCCGCTAGGTGCCCCCGCAGCGCGTTTACGAGTTGAGTCCGTTGYGAAACAAAAAGGCTGCGRGTTCGAAAAATCGTGATCGCCGCTTGTTGGTTCAAGGTTTTGACTGGAACGAAGCGCATTGTCTTTTGCGTAAGCGCAACATTGATCGCCTCTGCATCGTTGGCGTCGGTTTTGCCGCGTTTCACGAAGGGCTTCACGTAACTGGTATGGATCAACCGCACGTCATGCCCAAATTCTAGTAACTGCCGTGCCCAGTGATAACTTGTAGCGCAGGACTCCATTCCGATCAGGCATGGTTTGAGCTTGCTGAAAAACTCCAGAACGTTCTCACGTTTGATCTTAGTGTTGAAAAGGGTTTCTCCGCTCGCATCTGCTCCATGCGCCTGGAAAACCTGCTTGGCTATATCAAGCCCTACCGTCGCCACGTCCTGCATCGKCCRCTCCCTTGAAACCTTGGGGATCGATGCCACGATATCATCGCTCGATTTCAAATTGATGATGTGAAGCACATAASGCCGTCTTCGGTRTTCGTTCAGGCCWCSGAGAGCCCGCTGATCACAGTCTCGATGTCCGCTGACATCGACCTGACTGCATGCCCCATTTTTCAGCGGGGGAATTCACCTCTTCAAACTGAGGCGTTTGGCGCCTATTCAAAMACGCGAGATTGYCTTTATTCGACYACTACTTTTAGTAGTCGAAATGCCCGTTCGATGTTGCTAGCGTCGCCACCGGTAAACAGACAAGGGCGCACTTACGACTTGCGGCGCGTTTGGGCGTTTGGTCTCCCCGTTTGCGTATCGGAGATTTCGTTTGGCGATTTATCATCTCAGCACCAAACCTGTCTCGCGCTCATCCGGTCGCAGCGCTGTGGCATCTGCCGCCTACCGTTGTGCTGTTCTTCTCGTCAATCAACGCGATGGCCTTGTGCATGACTTCACCCGCAAAGAGGGCGTCGAGCATAAAGAGATCGTGCTGCCGCAAGGCGTGTGTGTCGACTGGGCTTTGGATCGCTTGACGTTGTGGAACGCTGCCGAGTTTGCAGAAAAGCGCAAGGATGCCCGCGTCGCGCGCGAATTCGAAATCGCGCTTCCGCATGAGCTTTCGACAGAGGGGCGACTGAAGGCTGCACGAGCCTTTGCCCAGGATCTTGCAAACCGCTATGGCGCGGCCGTGGATTTTGCAATCCATTCGCCAAGTGAGCATGGTGATATCAGGAACTACCATGCGCATGTGCTGATGACGACGCGAGAGGTTGSCAAAGCCGGCCTTGGCGAGAAGACTGTTCTTGAGCACAAGAACGCACGGCTGTTGGCAAATGGCATGGCGACAACCGACATGCAGCTYCGCGATATCCGGCAGTCGTGGGAAGGCATCGCCAACCGTGAGCTCCAACGCGAAGGCCTGGATGTTCGCATCGATCATCGCTCGCATGCGSAGCGCGGYCTTGAGTTGTCGCCGACCGAACATATGGGCGTGCATGCGTCGCAGATGCAGCAGCAAGGAATGGCCGTCGAGCGCGGGCGGCTGGATGACGAGGCAGCACGGCAAAATGCCGAACTGATCCGCCAAAAACCGGAACAGGTTCTGACGCTGATCAGCCATGAGAAGAGCGTGTTCGATCGCCACGATATCGCCAAAACCTTGCATCGCTACATCAACGATGACGCACAGACATTCCAGAACGCCTTTGCGGCTGTCATGGCGTCACCAGCGCTCGTGGAGCTTCAGCCTGAGCGCATCGATGCCGAGACAGGCGACGTTTCCAAAGCGCGCTATTCGACGCAGGACATGATCGATCTGGAACTGCGCATGGCGCGATCGGCGGAGCGGTTACATCAGGCGCAGTCCCATGGTGTCGATCCTCGCCATGTCGAGCGTGCAATGGAGAAGCAGGATAACGCTATTCGGAGAAGCTCCGGCAGAACGTCGGCTGCGAGCGATCCGTCAGCGGGATTGTCGGACGAACAGCGTCATGCGATCGAGCATATTACAGGGCCAGAACGCAT
>NZ_JBFREP010000024.1:0-9186 GCF_052114365.1 Agrobacterium sp. MCAB5 | reverse complement strand
TGTAAGGGTCGGCTTGAAGACACCCCGGTCCAGCAGCACGAGCCCTCGTACATAGGAAACCAACCTGCCCATGTCCGCTGCTACTGAACTGGCGGCGGCAGAAGGATGTGCACGAGTGTGTTCCCAAAAAATCAGCCCTGCCACGGATCGACAACGATAGCGCCGGTACCGTCGTCTGACTGTTGAAGACCTCGCCACAAAAGTCTCTACAAGCACCCTGCCTGCCAGAGATCGAAAGCGAGAAAAAGACGACGGCCTCGCCGTTACGCGAACATCACCCGGTTATATATCGGGCGCGGTAAACCTCGCTGGATGAGCGACGGCGCGCAATAAACTCCCGAAGGAGGGGGAGAAAAAAAGCCTTGCTGAACCACCCAACAGGTGGCTCTGGTGCTGGAACTCGTTCCAGGTAGCACGGACATGTTCAAGCATCGACTGTTTTATCTTCGAACAAACCGAACACGGAAAGGTTCACGTACCCTACGACGTGATCCACGCGCATTTCGACCTCAAAGCGACAGCCTGATCAGAGCGCTGATTGCTGCGCTCATCTCCACAAAACGGATATCATGATAATTGGAAGTCAACACCCCGCCGATTGGAAATGTAAGATCGGATCGCCTCCGACCTTCCATATACTCGCTTGCACGGAAGCGGCATATCGGAGAGGTCGCAGAGGGTAGATGTGTTCAACCACCGACGGTGGCCATCAAAACTATTCATCGGAGCGATACGCAACCCGTGATGGATTTCTCGGTCGGGAGAAAATAGCCTGACAGCGACAAAATCACCCGCGAGGTTAAACAGGATGCCGCTTTGGCCGGCTGGCATTCGAAAGGTTCTGTATGGCTCTTCTCGACGCAAATGCCATCCATCCGATTATGCTGCCCGACGGAACTATCTATCGGGACACGGTGTATCTGAAGAACGTCGTAGATCATCCGCGGATGGAGATCGGAGATTTCAGCTATTATACGCATGCTGGAAAGCCCGAAGACGCGGCCCTGATCCTGGCTCCTTATCTCGGTCATGGTGTGCGCGAACGACTGGTAATCGGCAAGTTCGTGCAGATCGCGAGAGGAAGCTACTTCATTACCAGTTCGGCGAACCACCCGATGACCGGCTTCACCACCTACCCGTTTCGTATCTTCAAGCCGGAGACCTTTGGTTACAAAGACCTGCCCATCAAGGACACGATCGTGGACCACGACGTCTGGATTGGCCAGAACGCGGCAATCATGCCAGGCGTTCACATAGGCGCGGGTGCGATTGTCGCTGCCGCTTCGGTTGTCGCACGAGATGTACCGCCCTACGCAGTTGTCGGCGGAAATCCAGCATCTATTATCCGAATGCGTTATCCCAGCGAAGTCATCGACGAATTGCTTGATCTCGCCTGGTGGGACTGGCCTATAGAGAAAATCGAAGCCAATCTGGCTGCGCTCAGCAGCGGCGACATGGCCGCGCTCAGACTGGCTTGAAGGTGAATGTACGGCATTTCCACAAGCGGGCAGTTCGTAAGATCATATGCCCGCCCTCGCGCCTGAAACAGTTCGCCAAGACAGGCACCTCTATTGCACCGGTCGATTTTTGCTGATGCCGTATCTGTTGCCGATAACGGCTCCCACGAGGGCCAAGATGACGGCCGCGGGGATGCCCGCAGCTCCACCCATAGCTGCGACACCGACACCACCAACCAGAAGACCGAAGAGAGCGCCGACAGCCGCGCCGATCAGCGACCATCGCGTCTCTGCAGGACGAGCCTTGGCAGCAGACACAACCTTCTTGGTTCCTCTTTCGATTTTGTCCTTCATCCCCGTGCTCATGCGTTCCGATAGTCCCACGCGAGCTTGATGAGGCTGCGCAGCGTGTCGGTTTTCTTCTCGACGTCGCCTTTCGCGAGCCGTACCCGATACAGGCCCCAACGGACGTTGTATTCAAGGGTTTCGATGCCAGCGGATTCGATGATCTGATCGATCTCTTCGGAGCGAGGCATCTTGAACTCGAAGCCGAGGTGACTGCGCTTGGGGCGGAAGGACACGAAGTTGTTGGGCTGCCCGTCTTGTGCGAGACCGATGTAGAACTTGTTGTACTTGAGCTGCAGGTGCGGCGCGATCTCGTGTACCAGCTCCAGCATCTTGTCCGCCATTTTCACGGTCGCTTCGCTGCCTTTCACCACCACCCAGTAGTTCCTGTCGGTCGGCGCCGCGGCGGCATCCTCATCCTCGTCTACGACGCCGCGCGTCAACTCGTCGATGACCTTCGTGAAGACGAGCGTGATCTCCTCGCCAACCTTGATAGCTTGCACCTGGATCGCGATGAGCGGGATCGTGCCGTTGAACAGCGAGATGACATTCAGGAATCGGCTGGTTATGTCCTCGGCGACGATGACGGCACAGTGGTCGTACTGAGGGTATCGTTTCCGCTCGATGTCCCAGTATTCGATGGTCCTGATGATATGGGATTCATCGGTCGGTCCGAGCTGCAGCTCGACCTCATAGCGGCGATTGGTATCGGGGTCTTGCAGCAGAAGGTCGAGGCGTCCTGCCTTCGCATGAATTCGCTCTTGAGCGCGGAGAACCAGGTCGCCCAGACCAAGGATGGAGGGATCTTCGGCGATCAGGTGCTGAATCCACTTCTCGGACATCTCCGGATGGTTCCGCATCATGATGCGCTCGGCTTTTGCGTACTTCATAGATCTTGCCCCGAATTGTTCTTGGCGTTGCCTCTTCGGAACTGCGAAGGTGCAAGCATGTGCATCGCATGGCCGTGCGGCCATCCCATTAAGAATGTCGCGTCGCCGAACTGCTCGCACACAAAGCGCAGCTCGACGGGCTCGTCCCGGATGATCCCGCCGATCTTCTCGGCCTGGACAATCAACAGGTCGCGGAGGCTGCCCGGCACCTCGATCATCGCCAGTTCGGCGAGCGGGTATCGACGATCAATGAATGGATAATCGACCCCTGAAAGGACGGCTTCAGGTATTCTCGCCACGGTCGTTCCTCATGCTGCCCGGACGTCGCCGATGAACTCTTCAAGTGTAATCAGATGAGGCCGGACGGCTTCCGGGTATGACGCATGGATACCAGAGGGCACCACAAGACGAACACCAGCCTCGACCATCTCGGTGAACTGGGCTTCGGAAACGCCCTCCTGCAGCGTCAGCAGATGCTTGGTCTGTATGCGATCGGCCTCATTGATGATCTGTCTCCAACGATCCTTGCAAGTCGTCTTCGCCGCCAACATCCGCAGTCGGTTCGCGGGAAAGGAGTTGTCCTGGTACGCCGCTACGCTAGGAAACAGGAAATCCGGGCGCTTGTTGACCTCGATCAGAGGGTTGTGGACGAACGCGGTCCCAAGGGCGAGACCTTCCTCCTCGAAGAGGGCCACCGTGTGATATTCCAGGGACTTCCCTGCCCGGGACTTGCGGCTTTGCAAGATCGTGTTCGCCATGCCTAGGAACCCATCGATCGAGTGGAAGCCCTCCTTGATCTTCGGCAACCAGGATGCCTCCTCGATTGACTTGAATATCTCGAACTCGCAGGCGCGGCGCAGCATCAGTCTGACATCCACCGGCATTCCTCTCGCGGGCCGTAGGCCGATAGTCTTCTCGATAATGTCTCGACCGGTCGGAAACGCAGTTAGCCACCCTTCCGGTATCTCGTCCGGCTGCAACCAGCACGTCGCGCGGCTCGGGATTGCCGTAAACAGGTCTGCTTGCGGATCCGAAATGCCCGGCCGCCAGATCACTGGAATCTTAGGCTCCACCGGCCCCAGACGCTCTTCGACGAAGTCAGCTTCCGTTCCTTCGCCACCGCAAACCCAGACATGGCATTCCGCCGGCGACGTCTCGGTCTCCACTTTGAAAGCGAACACCGCAAGCGCTCCGGTGCTGTCCGGGTCAAGAAGCGCGGACTGGGCGCCGCCGAAGCCTGTCAGCCTGGTTTCGTTTCTAGTGCCGCCGTGAAACTTGCCGTTATACCAGATCGCTCTGATGGTCCTGACCTCCGGGTGAGAGTCGAGGTACAACTCGAAAAAGGCGTCAGGCCTCTCGACTTCGGGGCGATTGATACTTGGAAGCACCTCAAAGAGCACGGGCTTCGGAATGTACGGCCCGGCCTGGTGACTCTTATTTGCCAAAGTGTCGTTGCCAGAAAGGCGCTTCGCGTACCATAGGTAGCCCGGCTTCCCGAACTCGGCCATCCAATCACTCAGGTCGGCTATCGCCATCCCGTATCCCCTCGATTTCCCCCATCGACTCGGTTGATTCGAGCCACGCTCGGATCCTGTCCACGACCGCGGGAAATGGCAATCTCGTTTTCCCTTTTAAGGCGCATTCCCACACAGTTAGATGTCGCCACCCCAAAGCTTGCAGTTCGCTGCGGACGCGGACGTCACGCTGCCTGTTGCCCTCGATCTTCGGTTGCCAGAAGTCCTGCCTGGACGATGGCATCTTGAAGAGGTGGCAGTCGTGCTGGTGCCAGAAGCACCCCTCGACAAAGATGACGGCCTTTCGTCCGGGAAAAACAAGGTCAGGCTTTCCGGGCAGCCGTTTGTCGTGGATGCGATACCGCAGGCCGAGCGCGAACAAAGCTTTCCGGATGGCGATCTCCGGCTTCGTGTTCTTGCCTTTGATGCCAGCCATCATCTGGCTACGCTTCTCGGGCGAAACGACGTCCGTCATCAGGCGCGCTTGAGAATGACTTCCTCGACCTCCTGATAGTCCAGGATGTACGGCTTCATGAGCTCGGCCACGGCCTTCACGGCCGGCACGGCAACCGAATTACCAAACTGACGGTAGGCCTGCGTATCGGAGACGGGGATCCGGAAGTCGCTTTCGCCGGGAGCATCAAAGCCCATAAGGCGTGCACACTCGCGCGGTGTCAGGCGGCGCGGGTTCCGGCCGTCGCCACGGTTAATCAGGATCTCGGAGCCGTCCTTATGATAACGAGCGGAAAGTGTGCGGGCGATGCCGTCCGGAGTGAACAGACCGAAGCCGAAGCCATTGCCGGCTGCTTTATGCTTGGCGGCGTAGGCTTGAAGGTATGCCCAGAGCTTGTCGGTCAGCGTGTATTTATCGGATACGCGACCGATGTTACCGTCCGTGTACGGCTTCTCAGGAGCTTCCTCGCCGTTTTCCGGATGGAGGATCGTCTTGAGGGTCGGCCCCTTCAGGACGTCAGGGATCTGCAGGTCCTCGAAGTTGAAGCCCTGATCCTGCCGGAAGCCGACAATGAATATTCGTTCGCGGTGTTGCGGAAGCCACGACTTCGCATCGAGTATCTTGCACTTGATAGTATAACCGAGCTGGTTTTCGAGGACGTCCTTGATAATCGCGAAGGTTCGCCCCTTGTCATGGTTGACCAGATTCTTCACGTTCTCTAGCAGGAACGCCTTCGGTCGCTTGACCTCGAGTATGCGCTGGATGTCGAAGAACAGCGTACCCTGCGTCTCGCAGGCGAACCCGTGCGCACGGCCAAGAGCATTCTTCTTCGACACGCCTGCCAACGAAAACGGCTGACACGGGAAACCAGCGAGGAGGACGTCGTGGTCAGGGACATCTTCCGCTTTCAGGTCGCGGATGTCGTCCCAGATCTCATGCTCGTCGTCAGGGTAATTTGCACGGTATGTCACCTGGGAATGCTTGTCCCACTCGCACGTGAATACGCACTTGCCGCCAATAGCGTCGAAACCGCGGCGCAGGCCGCCGATACCCGCAAACAGGTCGATGAACGTGAACGAGTGTTCCGACGGCGCGAGGCAGCGCTCCTGCCGCAGGGACTCGAGCTTATCGGTGATGACCTTCCGCGGTACGTTCTCGCCGGAATCCCAGCGGTAAACCTGGCGTTCGTTGTAGCCCAGAAGTTCGGCTGCTTCGGGCACGCTCAGACCGGCTTTCTGACGCAGAACGGAAAAACTTGTCATTGGTATACCTCGCACTCGCTGGGAGTCTTTCTGACATTTCGGCACGATTCTACCAATAGAACATAAAGGGAACATTAACAAGTTTGTTCCGCCTTAATGGGAGGCCCGTTGATCAGGCTGCGTCGATCGTCCAATCGGTCAGATCGAAATGTTGGTTGACCACCTCTTCGAGGGCTTGATCGAGGACTTCCTGTGAGGCGAGAAACGCAGCCAGATCCCGCGCGGCCTCTTTCTGATTTGACCCGTAAAGTGCCAAGGCAGCGCGCCGCAAGGGCACGATCAGAACCTGCTTCGACACCTGGCTGTCATTGGCTGCTTTCACTCCCGCCCATTCGAACATTACATTCCAGCTTTTCGATACGTTCATCGCAAACGACCTTTACCAGCTCGAGCAGATGCGCGGTGCGCTCCTCTCTCGAGAGAAAACATGCGTTGGCGCCAGATCTATCGATTGACTTCCTAATGTTTGGTTTGTGGTCGAAGGAGAGGACGACGGCTTTTCAGTTCGTCAATTTCCGGCCGTCCAAAGTTGCCGCCTCGACGGCCTAAATACGATGGAGCCGACGCGCACCATTGTCCACTCTCTCGATTGAAAACGAACCGATTTAGCCTCGCTCCATCGAAATCTGGCAGCATAGTTATAATGTTTTTGCAAATTCATTATAGCTGGATCGGGCGAAGAAGCAGATTGACCTCGTTTACGGAACGGCGTTCGCTGAACTCGCGCAGCGGACGTTCGATGCTCAGTTTCAGGCAGACTTTCCCTCGAAGGTCGGTTTGTTGCGGTTCCGGTCAAGGGCCGCAATCACTGGTATTTTGATCTCCCTACTCCCGAGGGTAAGGACAGGAGACGCTATGTCGGCCCGCAGGATGACGTCGACATCACGGCTCGGGTAAAAGCCCATAGGCAAGCCAAAGACGACATCCGGGAGCGGCGCAAGCTCGTCGGCATGCTGCTGCGAAGCGGTGGCATGTCCGCGCCGGATCGCTTCGCGGGTGAAGTGACCAAAGTTACTCGCTGACGCGGGCCTATTCCGTCTGAGGGCACTCCTCGTCGGTTCTGTGGCTTTCAGCTGTTACTCAGGCCTCCTTGGCGTTCGTCTCCCTGGTACCTCTATGCAAACAGGCGATGCGGACTTCGCGCAGGATTCGCGCATGACTAAACCATTCGATGAGCGCATTAGGAAAACTGTCTCAAACGTCTTTGGTCGAAAATGCTCACAAAGACCGCGTCGAGGTGTAAGGCGCGCACCGAATACGGTGCACGTCTCGTGTCACTACGAAGACGGGCTTGGCAAAAGTGAAGCTCTCTCCATCAGCCTCGAAGCTCTCGATTTTCTGCCGAACAGCATTAAGCGGTCGGACTTTGATATGGCCGAATAACTTGCGTTCGCGAACTGCGTGGCCAGTGAATTGCGCGCAAATTGCCTTCACAATCAAGATAGCCGGAGGGCCGCGCATACAAGGATTTGATGGGTTGCCGAACTGCCTTTTTACCGCCATTCCCGTTAAACTGGGTCGAACATCTCCCTGAATTCCGGATCGGCAAAGTAGGCAAGCTTTTCAGCGAAAATTGGTCGTTGTCCGGCAAGGAACAGCAATTGTCCGTGCGCCGGCAGATTGCGCACCTCATCAGGGGTGAGTAGCGGCCGGCCGGTATGTTGCTGGCTGTAGGAGATCCCGGTCTTATCGGAATCGAGCGCTCTCGCCATGGTCTGGAACACGACCGTCTCCTGTCCGAGCAGATCAGAGATGAGGCGGGCGCTGTCATGATCGTTGACGCCGAAGACCTGCAGCACGCSGGCGTTYGACAGGAARGTTCCGGCGCGRTGACCGTATGTGGCACGCAGCTGATGGATGTCCTGGAGGATGGGCCAAAGCTGGACACCATAACCCGCCATCAGACCCATCGCGCGCTCGACTGGTGCCAAATGCCCAAGGGATGCGAACTCATCGAGCAGATAGAGAACCGGTGTCGCCGGCTTTGTCGGATCGCGGGCCATTTCGAGCAGGCTTTGTGAGACAAGCAGTCGCAGCCAGCGCGAATAGGTCGAGAGGCGATCAGGAGGAAGCACGAGGAACACCGTCACATTGCTGCGCGTGAGATCGGCAAACCGGAAATCCGAGCGGCTAAGGACTGCCGTCATACGCGGTGAATCGAGAAAATGCGTATGGCGTTGGGCTGCGGACAAAACGCCTGCGGCCTCACGATCGGATTTTCCGAGGTGGCGGTTCGCGGCGCGGGCGACAAGACTTCTCGCCGCATCGCTTTCCTGCATACGCTTGAGCAGTGCTGCGAACTGTTCAGGAGCAAGGGTCAGATACTCGCGGAGTGTTGCGAGGTGCCTGCGTCTCAAAGGTTCAGATGCAACGATCTCGAGCAACAATCCGGCAATCAGTGCTTTTGCCTCCTCGTTCCAATGCGCCTCGCCTGCCATTCCCGGCTCGTCGAACACGAGAGCGTCGGCAAGGGTGCTGGCGTCGTCCGCGACATCGAGGCTGTGGGGATCAAGCAGGGCAAGAGGATTGAAGGCTGCCGAGGATCCACCGGTGACCCCGAAAGGATCGAGCACATGAACCGGSCCRAAYTTCTGGCGMGCACGACCGGTGATTCTTGCATTCTCACCTTTCGGATCGACGCAGATCACGGAACGGTCGGCGGTCAGCAGATTTGGGATGATCGTGCCGACACCCTTGCCGGTACGGGTCGGCGCCATCGTCAGGAGATGGGCCGGGCCATCATAGCGCAGGGGCTTAGCCGATTTGACATCACGACCGATCAACAGGCCGGAAGCGGATGAGGTGAGAGCAGCTATCTCCTTGTCTGTCGCAAAGCGGGCGGAGCCATGGGTATCATCGTCACTGTCCCCGAAATGCAAAATCAGTGGAGTGGTGATGAACCAGAAGGTGATAACGGCAAGCGCCAGCAGGGTTAAGAGACCTGGGATGATGTAGACAGGCGAGCCTTGAGCAAAACCCAGTTGCTTGAGGAAATGACCACCACCCATGCCGATCACAAACGTGACGAAGAACAGGATGAACATCAATCCGAGGAGCCGTTTCCAGATCCGGAAGGGCATGGTGATYAAAGCCAGAAATGCCCAAAGCGGATCACGCGCGGCGGCTCGCATCATGTTCTTGAATGCGTCCCGAGAAAGTCGCAACCGGTTCATGGAGCGCCCTGCCCGCTGTCGCCATTCTCTGCTGTGCCCGTCAGTCCTTGTCCGATCAGATCGGCAAACAGCGCCTTGTCATTGTCACGCT
>NZ_JBFREP010000023.1:0-20313 GCF_052114365.1 Agrobacterium sp. MCAB5 | reverse complement strand
AGGCACGGAAATGGTTATGCCTGGCGACAACGTGACTGTTGAAGTCGAGCTTATCGTTCCGATCGCGATGGAAGAAAAGCTGCGCTTCGCTATCCGCGAAGGCGGCCGTACCGTCGGCGCCGGCATCGTCGCTTCTATCGTCGAGTAATCTTCGACAGACGGCGGTTTCGCCGGATTTAAAAATCTAGTTCTAAAACGGCGGTGTCTTCGGCACCGCCGTTTTTTTTATGTAAAAATTGATTTTTGTAAATTTATATAGTTGAAAGATTCGTATATTTTTCTAATGTGAAGATGTAATCGGATGTCGTATTTCGATTTATGCTCATAGTGCACGCGCTATATTTGAGGGGTTTACAATGTATTCTTCTTTTGAATAATTTCCCCGAGATCTGGCGATCATTATTCGCCTGTAATGCGTCTGGCGTAGACGAGGCGACATCAACCTAGGCTTGGCTGGCCTGATTTCATCGGCCAGTTTTTCTTCAGAGACGACTTCATGTCCGATTTAACTGTTGTGCTCACCAGCTGCCGCCGTCCTGATCTTCTCATCGGAACTCTCGATAGCTTCTTCTCTACTAATGATTACCCGCTACGGGAATTTATCATTATCGAGGACTCTGACGACGAATCGGTGTGGGCGATTCCGGCGCGGTATCCAGAGCAACCGATCCGCGTCATTTTGAACGGCGTCAACATTGGGCAGCACCGCTCTATCGACCGGGCATATTCGGAAGTGCAAACCCCTTACATCCTGCATCTCGAAGACGACTGGGCATTTCCTGTTTCTAAGGTTGTGGGCAGGGGCATCGAAATACTGAAGCGGGACCCGCAAGTGGCGCTCGTTCAACTCAGAACCGATGACGACATGCCCCGTGACATTCGGCGTAAGGCGCAGGCAGTTGAAGATGTAGGGTATTGGCGAATACCGCCGACCGCGCATCGTGTCTGGCATAGCTTCACCTTCAATCCGACCGTCAAGCGGTTGTCCTGCTATAAAAAACTACCGCAAGGTTATGCCGGTTTCCGGACAGAGGCGGAAATTAGTATCTTTTATAAGGATCAGGGCGCGATCATGGCGTGGTTGGCCGAAACCGGCGTCAGCCATTCGGGATTTGGCCGCAGCAATTATGGYCTTAAGAAACGCCGTGGTTGGCGCGGTGTGGCGCAAGARCTCGACAGATTCTTTTCGCTGGCGACAGTCCGTAAATGGCGGCGTTCGGTGACGCGCAACGTCGCACACTTCAAGCGCAAGTATCGGGAGCGTCAGTTGATCAGGTCCGATCGCAGTGCGCTTGAGCCGTAAYAGATTAAAGGTCGGTTGCGAAAGGTATCAAACCAGCGCATTTGGATGCCGCAAAGGGGTTCGTTGAGGTGACGGGCTTGGGGGTAACCGGTTAAGCGGCCGAGGAAAAAACGTGGCGGGGAGGGCGTCAACAGTTTCTTCCGAAAGCGAATAAAAAGCGCTTGCCATTCTTTTCCGTGCGCCTTAAAGGGAACGCATACCGAAGCGGCCAAGTGATTTTCRTGGTCGGCTAAGGTGTTAAAGGGGTATAGCTCAGTTGGTAGAGCGGCGGTCTCCAAAACCGCAGGTCGTAAGTTCGAGCCTTACTGCCCCTGCCACTTTCCATCCGCAAGCGCGGTCTTCGCTGCATGGCAGATGGGTGCCGGTTTTCCGGCGAATTTCGCCGAATGTCGATTTCCTCTTGTTAAAACTGGAATCGGTGTTTATGTAAGGTCAAAACAGACACGCGGTGCGTGGGGCTGATTAGTTCGGCTTTACGCGCCGTAATTGCGTGGGCAGTCAATGGCATCCAAAACCAATCCGTTTACGTTTCTGCAGCAGGTTCGCGCCGAAGCGTCTAAAATCACTTGGCCGTCGCGCCGCGAGACCATGATTTCGACGGCTATGGTGCTTGTGATGGTCATTTTTGCGGCTCTGTTCTTTTTTGCTGCTGACCAGCTCATCGGCTGGGTGCTTAGCCTCGTGCTGAACGTCGGCCGGTAACGGATTGAACGGAGAATAAAAATGGCAGCGCGCTGGTATATCGTTCACGCATATTCGAATTTCGAAAAGAAGGTCGCTGAGTCGATCGAAGAGAAGGCTCGTCAGAAGGGTCTTGATCATCTTTTTGAGAAAATCCTCGTTCCGACCGAAAAGGTTGTCGAGGTGCGTCGTGGCCGCAAGGTCGACAGCGAGCGCAAGTTCTTTCCAGGTTACGTGCTTGTGCGCGCCAACCTGACGGATGAGGCCTATCACCTCATCAAGAACACGCCGAAGGTGACCGGTTTCCTCGGTTCGGACAATAAGCCTGTTCCGATTCCGGATTATGAAGCTGATCGTATCCTCGGTCAGGTTCAGGAAGGCGTCGAGCGTCCGAAGTCTTCGGTTTCGTTCGAGGTCGGCGAGCAGGTTCGCGTTTCCGATGGTCCGTTCGCGTCGTTCAACGGCGTTGTTCAGGATGTCGACGAAGAGCGTTCGCGCCTGAAGGTGGAAGTTTCGATTTTCGGCCGCGCTACGCCGGTCGAGCTGGAATACAGTCAGGTCGAGAAGGTCTGACTGGAGGGGTGAAACCCCAATCGCGTGGAAGGCAAACGGGCTCCCATAGCCGGGGCAGGGCGCCGCACCACGCAACCGCAGCCGCCGGAGCGATCCGGCTAGAGAGAAGCCGGGAAACCGGTTTGAATTGAAAGGCAGAGAGATATGGCTAAGAAAGTTATGGGCCAGCTCAAGCTGCAGGTGAAGGCAGGGTCGGCCAATCCGTCCCCGCCGATCGGTCCTGCACTTGGTCAGCGCGGCATCAACATCATGGAATTCTGCAAGGCGTTCAATGCCGCCACGCAGGAAATGGAAAAGGGTATGCCGATTCCGGTCGTCATCACCTATTACCAGGACAAGTCCTTCACCTTCGTCATGAAGCAGCCGCCGATGACCTATTGGCTGAAGAAGGAAGCGAAGATCACCTCCGGCTCCAAGACGCCTGGTAAGGGCGCCAAGGTTGGCTCCATCACCAAGGCTCAGGTCAAGACGATCGCTGAAGCCAAGATGAAGGATCTGAATGCTGCCGATATCGAAGGCGCAATGGCAATGGTTGAGGGCTCTGCCCGCGCCATGGGCCTGGAAGTAGTAGGTTGATCATGGCCAAGGTAGCAAAGCGTATTCAGAAGATCCGCGAAGGTGTGGATCCTAACAAGCTCTACGTTCTCACCGACGCCATTTCGATGGTCAAGGAACGTGCAGTCGCCAAGTTCGACGAAACCGTTGAAGTTTCGATGAACCTCGGCGTTGACCCGCGCCATGCGGACCAGATGGTTCGCGGCGTTGTCAACCTGCCGAACGGCACGGGCCGTGACGTTCGCGTCGCCGTTTTTGCACGTGGCGCCAAGGCTGATGAAGCCACGGCTGCTGGTGCTGACGTTGTTGGCGCAGAAGAGCTGGTTGAAATCGTTCAGGGCGGCAAGATCGACTTCGATCGTTGCATCGCGACCCCGGACATGATGCCGCTCGTCGGCCGTCTCGGCAAGGTACTCGGCCCGCGTGGCATGATGCCGAACCCGAAGGTCGGTACGGTGACGATGGATGTTGCCGGCGCCGTCAAGGCGTCCAAGGGCGGCGCTGTTGAGTTCCGCGTCGAAAAGGCCGGTATCGTACACGCTGGTATTGGCAAGGCTTCGTTCGACGCCAAGGCTCTTGAAGAAAACATCAAGGCTTTCGCCGATGCGGTCATCAAGGCAAAGCCGACGGGTGCCAAGGGCAACTACGTCAAGCGCGTTGCCATCTCCTCGACCATGGGTCCGGGCGTCAAGATCGAACCTTCGTCGGTTACGGCTTAATCAATTCTCGTGCTTCCCTGTCGGGGAGCGTGATTAAAAGAATTTCCGGCTCTCAGGGAGCCGGAGATTTCCGGGGAAACCCGGAACTCCTGTCCGAGATTGCGGGTGGCCATGTCCTTCGGGGTTTGGCCTTAATCATTCAACCTGCATGAGACGGGTGAGGCTGGATTTGAGGCATCGCAGATGCCTGACTGTCCGGTTCGAACCTGGTGTGCCTGTGCCTGAAGCCGTTTGCGGCGACAGAGCGGGGGACAGGATCCTCGAGCGTCGCTCGGGATCTTTGTAAAAAGGTCCCTTGGGGCAAAGGCAAACCCGACGGGTTCACACTTATGTGGCCCCGTCTACTGGAGACAGACAGTGGAAAGAGCGGAAAAACGCGAATTCGTCACGGAGCTGAACGAAGTCTTCAAGGCTTCCGGTTCGGTTGTCGTGGCCCACTATGCTGGTGTCACCGTTGCGCAAATGAACGACTTCCGTTCGAAAATGCGCGCTGCCGGAGGCACCGTCAAGGTCGCGAAGAACCGCCTGGCCAAGATCGCTCTTCAGGGCACGGAGTCGGAAGGGATGACAGATCTCTTCAAGGGCCAGACGCTGATTGCATACAGCGTCGACCCTATGATTGCTCCGAAAGTCGTCATGGATTTCGCAAAGACCAACGATAAAGTCGTTGTTCTCGGCGGTTCCATGGGCGCAACCACGCTCAACGCCGAAGCAGTCAAGTCGCTTGCGACCCTGCCTTCGCTGGACGAGCTGCGCGCAAAGCTGCTGGGCCTACTCAACGCCCCGGCAACTCGCGTCGCCACGGTTGTCGCAGCACCTGCAAGCCAGCTTGCACGGGTGTTCTCGGCTTACGCCAAGAAGGACGAAGCCGCTTAAGGCGGTTTTTCGCTGTAATTATTCAAACTGGTTCGAACTGAACAAAAGGAACTATCAAAATGGCTGATCTCGCAAAGATCGTTGAAGACCTCTCCACCCTGACCGTTCTGGAAGCTGCAGAACTGTCGAAGCTTCTCGAAGAAAAGTGGGGCGTTTCCGCCGCTGCTCCGGTAGCTGTTGCTGCTGCTGGCGGTGCTGGCGCTGCTGCTGTCGTTGAAGAAGAAAAGACCGAATTCGACGTGATCCTGGTTGACGCTGGCGCCAACAAGATCAACGTCATCAAGGAAGTCCGCGCTATCACGGGTCTCGGCCTGAAGGAAGCTAAGGACCTCGTTGAAGGCGCTCCGAAGGCTGTCAAGGAAGCTGTTTCCAAGGCTGAAGCTGCTGACCTCAAGAAGAAGCTTGAAGACGCTGGCGCCAAGGTCGACGTTAAGTAATCTTGCGATTGCTGGCGGGAAGGGGCTTCATGCCCCTTTCCGTCGTCATCGTTTTAAAACTTATTACCCAAAAGCCGCGTGAAAATGGCTTTTGGGTAATGGGTTCTTCAAGAGAATGGTTCCGAACCGGCTCATCTAGGCAATCCGGCCTGATCGATCCGGGATGTGGAACGAGATTGATGACACCCATTGCTTGACGGGATCGACTGGCCATCGGTTCCCGTCCGTTGCAGGCCCGGATGCAATTTTAAAGGAGCGACGATGGCTCAGACCCTTTCGTTTAACGGTCGCAGGCGCGTACGCAAGTTTTTCGGCAAAATTCCAGAAGTAGCGGAAATGCCGAACCTCATCGAGGTTCAGAAGGCTTCGTATGACCAGTTTCTCATGGTTGACGAGCCCAAGGGTGGCCGTCCCGACGAGGGATTGAATGCCGTATTCAAATCCGTATTCCCGATCACCGATTTTTCCGGCGCATCCATGCTCGAATTCGTGTCTTACGAATTCGAAGCGCCGAAGTTTGACGTCGAGGAATGCCGTCAGCGCGATCTGACCTAYGCAGCGCCGCTGAAAGTGACGCTGCGCCTCATCGTGTTCGATATCGACGAGGATACAGGCGCGAAGTCCATCAAGGACATCAAGGAACAGTCCGTATACATGGGCGACATGCCGCTCATGACCAATAACGGCACKTTCATCGTCAACGGTACAGAGCGCGTCATCGTTTCGCAGATGCACCGTTCGCCGGGCGTATTCTTCGACCACGACAAGGGCAAGAGCCATTCTTCCGGCAAGCTTCTGTTCGCTGCCCGCGTCATCCCGTATCGCGGTTCCTGGCTCGACATCGAGTTCGACGCCAAGGACATCGTCTATGCGCGTATCGACCGTCGCCGCAAGCTACCCGTGACCTCGCTCCTGATGGCGCTTGGCATGGATGGTGAAGAAATCCTGTCGACGTTCTACAGCAAGGCTTCCTACGAGCGCTCCGGCGATGGCTGGCGCATTCCGTTCCAGCCTGAAACGCTGAAGAATGCCAAGGTCATCACCGACATGATCGACGCCGACACCGGTGAAGTCGTTGTCGAAGGTGGCAAGAAGCTGACTCCGCGTCTTATCCGCCAGCTCGTCGACAAGGGCCTGAAGGCACTTAAGGCGACTGACGAAGACCTCTACGGCAACTTCCTTGCCGAAGACATCGTCAACTACTCGACGGGTGAGATCTATCTCGAAGCCGGCGACGAAATCGACGAAAAGACGCTTGGCCTCATTCTTCAGTCCGGCTTTGACGAGATTCCGGTCCTCAACATCGACCACGTCAATGTTGGCGCCTATATCCGCAACACGCTGCATGCGGACAAGAACCAGAACCGCCAGGAAGCGCTGTTCGATATCTACCGCGTCATGCGTCCGGGTGAGCCGCCGACCATGGATTCGGCAGAAGCGATGTTCAACTCGCTGTTCTTCGATGCAGAACGTTATGATCTCTCGGCTGTTGGCCGCGTGAAGATGAACATGCGTCTCGACCTCGACGCGGAAGACACCGTGCGCACGTTGCGCAAGGAAGACATCCTCGCTGTCGTCAAGATGCTGGTCGAACTGCGCGACGGCAAGGGCGAAATCGACGACATCGACAACCTCGGCAACCGCCGTGTGCGTTCGGTCGGCGAGCTGATGGAAAACCAGTACCGCCTCGGCCTTCTGCGCATGGAACGTGCGATCAAGGAACGTATGTCCTCGATCGAAATCGACACTGTGATGCCGCAGGACCTGATCAATGCGAAGCCGGCAGCTGCCGCCGTTCGCGAATTCTTCGGTTCCTCGCAGCTGTCGCAGTTCATGGACCAGGTGAACCCGCTTTCGGAAATCACCCACAAGCGCCGTCTTTCGGCTCTTGGACCGGGTGGTCTGACCCGTGAGCGCGCCGGCTTCGAAGTCCGCGACGTTCATCCGACCCACTACGGCCGTATTTGCCCGATCGAAACGCCGGAAGGCCCGAACATCGGTCTGATCAACTCGCTTGCCACCTTTGCCCGCGTCAACAAGTACGGCTTCATCGAAAGCCCGTACCGCAAGATCATCGACGGCAAGGTGACGACCGACGTTATCTACCTCTCCGCTATGGAAGAGGCCAAGTACTACGTCGCACAGGCCAATGCCGAGCTCGATGGCGAAGGCGCCTTCACTGAAGAGTTCGTTGTTTGCCGTCACTCGGGCGAAGTTATGCTCGCACCGCGCGACAACATTAACCTGATGGACGTTTCGCCGAAGCAGCTCGTTTCGGTCGCAGCGGCTCTCATTCCGTTCCTGGAAAACGACGACGCCAACCGCGCTCTCATGGGCTCGAACATGCAGCGTCAGGCCGTTCCGCTTCTGCGGGCGGAAGCGCCGTTCGTCGGCACAGGCATGGAACCGATCGTCGCCCGTGACTCCGGCGCTGCCATCGCGGCTCGCCGCGGCGGTGTCGTCGACCAGGTGGATGCGACCCGTATCGTTATCCGCGCTACGGAAGAACTCGATGCCGGCAAGTCGGGCGTCGATATCTACCGTCTGCAGAAGTTCCAGCGTTCGAACCAGAACACCTGCGTCAACCAGCGTCCGCTGGTCGCTGTCGGTGACATCATCTCCAAGGGTGACATCATCGCTGATGGTCCGTCGACCGACCTCGGCGATCTGGCTCTTGGCCGTAACGCGCTCGTCGCGTTCATGCCCTGGAACGGCTACAACTACGAAGACTCGATCCTGATGTCGGAACGTATCGTTTCCGATGACGTGTTCACCTCCATCCACATCGAAGAATTCGAAGTGATGGCGCGTGACACGAAGCTTGGTCCGGAAGAAATCACACGCGACATTCCGAACGTTTCGGAAGAAGCGCTGAAGAACCTCGACGAAGCCGGTATCGTTTACATCGGTGCGGAAGTTCAGCCGGGCGATATCCTCGTCGGCAAGATCACGCCGAAGGGCGAAAGCCCGATGACGCCGGAAGAAAAGCTTCTGCGCGCCATCTTCGGTGAAAAGGCTTCCGACGTTCGCGACACCTCCATGCGCATGCCTCCGGGCACGTTTGGTACCGTTGTGGAAGTCCGCGTCTTCAACCGTCACGGTGTGGAGAAGGACGAGCGCGCGATGGCAATCGAGCGCGAAGAGATCGAACGTCTGGCAAAGGACCGCGACGACGAACAGGCAATTCTCGACCGTAACGTCTACGGCCGCCTGATCGACATGCTGCGTGGTCACGTTTCCATCGCCGGTCCGAAGGGCTTCAAGAAGGGCGTCGAGCTTTCCAACGCCGTCGTCTCCGAATATCCCCGCTCGCAGTGGTGGATGTTTGCAGTCGAAGACGAGAAGGCCCAGTCCGAACTGGAAGCACTTCGCGGCCAGTACGACGAATCCAAGTCGCGCCTTGAACAGCGCTTCATGGACAAGGTCGAGAAGGTCCAGCGCGGCGATGAAATGCCTCCTGGCGTCATGAAGATGGTCAAGGTCTTCGTCGCTGTGAAGCGCAAGATCCAGCCGGGCGACAAGATGGCCGGCCGTCACGGTAACAAGGGCGTCGTCTCGCGTATCGTTCCTGTCGAGGACATGCCGTTCCTCGAAGACGGCACGCATGTCGACATCTGCTTGAACCCGCTCGGCGTGCCTTCGCGCATGAACGTCGGCCAGATCCTCGAAACCCACCTCGCATGGGCATGCGCAGGTATGGGCAAGAAGATCGGCGAGATGCTCGAAGAGTATCGCAAGACAATGGACATCAGCGAGCTTCGCACGGAGCTTACCGAAATCTATGCGAGTGAATCGCATGACGAGGTAAAGCGCTTCGACGACGAATCGCTGGTCAAGCTTGCCGAAGAAGCCAAGCGCGGTGTTTCCATCGCGACCCCGGTATTCGACGGTGCGCATGAACCCGACGTTGCCGCGATGCTGAAGAAGGCAGGTCTGCATGAATCCGGTCAGTCCGTTCTTTATGACGGTCGTACCGGCGAGCCGTTCGACCGCAAGGTCACCGTCGGCTACATGTACATGATCAAGCTGAACCACCTTGTTGACGACAAGATCCACGCTCGCTCGATCGGTCCTTACTCGCTCGTTACCCAGCAGCCGCTGGGCGGCAAGGCGCAGTTCGGCGGACAGCGCTTCGGGGAAATGGAAGTCTGGGCTCTGGAAGCATACGGCGCGGCTTACACGCTGCAGGAAATGCTCACCGTCAAGTCGGACGACGTGGCGGGCCGCACCAAGGTCTACGAGGCGATCGTCCGTGGCGACGATACCTTTGAGGCCGGTATCCCCGAGAGCTTCAACGTTCTCGTCAAGGAAATGCGGTCGCTCGGTCTTTCGGTCGAACTGGAGAACTCGAAGGTCGAGACCCAGCCCGAGGATCAGCTGCCCGACGCAGCGGAATAAAGATGAGAGAGGCGGGCGCCGTTTTGGCGCCTGCCGTTTCCCAGGCGACCAATGGTTGCCGCGGGACACTTTCGCCGCATTGTGCGGTTAATCCGTATTTAAAGCTCTGGACGGTGACCCGGGAAGAAGCCGGTCCAGATGCAAACAGGGGCAGCAGCTAGCCTCTCAAGGAGACAAGGCATGAACCAAGAGGTCATGAATCTTTTCAATCCTCAGGTGCCTGCGCAGCATTTCGATTCCATCCGGATTTCGATCGCTTCGCCGGAAAAAATCCTGTCGTGGTCCTACGGCGAGATCAAGAAGCCGGAAACCATCAACTATCGTACGTTCAAGCCGGAACGCGATGGTCTCTTCTGCGCGCGCATTTTCGGACCTATCAAGGACTACGAATGCCTGTGCGGCAAGTACAAGCGCATGAAGTACAAGGGCATCATCTGCGAAAAGTGCGGCGTTGAAGTTACGCTGTCGCGCGTTCGCCGTGAGCGCATGGGCCATATCGAGCTCGCAGCGCCCGTTGCCCATATCTGGTTCCTGAAGTCGCTTCCCTCGCGTATCTCGACCTTGCTCGACATGACGCTGAAGGATGTCGAACGCGTTCTCTATTTCGAGAACTACATCGTCACCGAACCCGGCCTCACCTCGATGAAGCAGAACCAGCTTCTGTCCGAGGAAGAGTACATGATCGCCGTTGACGAGTTCGGCGAAGACCAGTTCACCGCCATGATCGGCGCTGAAGCCATCTACGAGATGCTGGCTTCGATGAACCTCGAAAAGATCGCYGGCGAYCTGCGTKCSGAGCTTGCCGAGACCACCTCGGATCTCAAGCAGAAGAAGTTCATGAAGCGTCTCAAGATCGTTGAGAACTTCATGGAATCCGGCAATCGTCCGGAATGGATGATCATGAAGGTCGTTCCGGTTATTCCGCCGGACCTTCGTCCGCTGGTTCCGCTGGATGGTGGCCGTTTCGCGACGTCCGACCTCAACGATCTCTATCGCCGCGTCATCAACCGTAACAACCGTCTGAAGCGCCTGATCGAGCTTCGCGCGCCTGGTATCATCATCCGCAACGAAAAGCGTATGTTGCAGGAATCCGTCGATGCGCTGTTCGATAACGGCCGTCGCGGTCGCGTCATCACGGGTGCGAACAAGCGTCCGCTGAAGTCGCTTTCCGACATGCTCAAGGGCAAGCAGGGCCGCTTCCGCCAGAACCTTCTCGGCAAGCGCGTCGACTATTCAGGCCGTTCGGTCATCGTGACCGGTCCGGAACTGAAGCTGCACCAGTGCGGCCTGCCGAAGAAGATGGCGCTCGAGCTGTTCAAGCCGTTCATCTATGCCCGCCTCGACGCCAAGGGTTACTCCTCGACCGTCAAGCAGGCCAAGAAGCTGGTTGAAAAGGAAAAGCCTGAAGTTTGGGATATCCTCGACGAGGTCATCCGCGAGCATCCGGTCCTTCTGAACCGCGCACCGACGCTKCACCGTCTGGGTATCCAGGCMTTCGAACCCATGCTGGTTGAAGGCAAGGCCATTCAGCTGCATCCGCTCGTCTGCACGGCTTTCAACGCCGACTTCGACGGCGACCAGATGGCCGTTCACGTGCCGCTGTCGCTTGAAGCCCAGCTTGAAGCCCGCGTGCTGATGATGTCGACCAACAACATCCTGCATCCGGCAAACGGCCACCCGATCATCGTTCCTTCGCAGGACATGGTTCTCGGCCTGTATTACCTGTCGATCATGAACCAGAATGAGCCCGGCGAAGGCATGGCCTTCTCGGACATCGGCGAATTGCATCACGCGCTTGAAAACAAGGTCGTGACRCTGCATGCCAAGATCCGTGGTCGYTTCAAGACCGTGGATGCTGACGGCAAGCCGGTTTCCAAGATCCATGAAACGACGCCTGGCCGTATGCTGATCGGCGAACTTCTGCCGAAGAACGTCAACGTGCCGTTCGACGTCTGCAACCAGGAAATGACCAAGAAGAACATCTCCAAGATGATCGACACGGTCTACCGTCATTGCGGCCAGAAAGACACGGTCATCTTCTGCGACCGGATCATGCAGCTCGGCTTTGCTCACGCTTGCCGCGCCGGTATTTCGTTCGGCAAGGACGACATGGTCATTCCGGACAGCAAGGTTAAGATCGTCGGTGACACCGAAGCCTTGGTGAAGGAATACGAACAGCAGTATAACGACGGTCTCATCACCCAGGGCGAAAAGTACAACAAGGTTGTCGACGCCTGGGGTAAGGCAACCGAAAAGGTCGCCGAAGAAATGATGGCGCGCATCAAGGCTGTGGAATTCGACCCGGAAACGGGCCGCCAGAAGCCGATGAACTCCATCTACATGATGAGCCACTCGGGCGCCCGCGGTTCACCGAACCAGATGCGTCAGCTGGGCGGCATGCGCGGCCTGATGGCCAAGCCCTCGGGCGAAATCATCGAGACGCCGATCATCTCGAACTTCAAGGAAGGCCTGACCGTTAACGAGTACTTCAACTCGACCCACGGTGCCCGTAAGGGTCTTGCAGACACCGCCTTGAAGACGGCGAACTCGGGTTACCTTACCCGCCGTCTCGTCGACGTGGCACAGGATTGCATCGTCAACTCCGTGGATTGCGGCACCGACAAGGGCCTCACCATGACCGCCATCGTTGATGCCGGTCAGGTCGTTGCCTCGCTCGGCGCACGTATCCTCGGCCGTACGGCTCTTGATGACATCGACAATCCGGTAACTGGCGAGAACATCGTCAAGGCCAGAACGTTGATCGACGAAGCCGACGTTGCAATCATCGAGAAGGCTGGCATCCAGTCCGTCCGTATCCGCTCGGCACTGACCTGCGAAGTGCAGGTCGGCGTTTGCGGCGTCTGCTACGGTCGTGACCTTGCTCGCGGTACTCCGGTCAAYATGGGCGAAGCCGTTGGCGTCATCGCCGCACAGTCGATCGGTGAACCGGGCACGCAGCTCACCATGCGTACCTTCCACCTTGGCGGTACGGCAAACGTGGTCGACCAGTCGTTCCTGGAAGCTTCGTACGAAGGCACGATCCAGATCAAGAACCGCAACATCCTGCGGAACTCCGATGGCGTTCTCATCGCAATGGGCCGTAACATGTCGGTCACCATTCTCGATGAGCGCGGCGTGGAACGTTCCTCGCAGCGTGTCGCTTATGGTTCGAAGATCTTCGTTGATGACGGCGACAAGGTAAAACGCGGCCAGCGTCTTGCAGAGTGGGACCCCTACACCCGTCCGATGATGACGGAAGTGGAAGGTACCGTTCACTTCGAGGACCTCGTCGACGGTCTTTCCGTTCTGGAAGCCACGGACGAATCCACCGGCATCACCAAGCGTCAGGTCATTGACTGGCGYTCGACGCCGCGCGGTTCGGACCTCAAGCCCGCGATCATCATCAAGGATGCTTCCGGCGCTGTCGCAAAGCTTAGCCGCGGTGGCGAAGCTCGTTTCCACCTCTCCGTGGACGCGATCCTGTCGGTTGAGCCTGGTTCGAAGGTCTTCCAGGGTGACGTGCTTGCACGTTCGCCGCTGGAAAGCGCCAAGACCAAGGACATCACCGGTGGTCTGCCGCGCGTTGCCGAACTGTTCGAAGCACGTCGTCCGAAGGATCATGCTGTCATCGCTGAGATCGATGGTACGATCCGCCTCGGTCGCGACTACAAGAACAAGCGTCGCGTGATGATTGAGCCTGCTGAAGACGGCGTCGAGCCGGTCGAATACCTGATCCCGAAGGGCAAGCCCTTCCATCTTCAGGAAGGCGACTACATCGAGAAGGGCGAATACATTCTCGACGGCAATCCGGCACCGCACGACATTCTGGCAATCAAGGGCGTAGAGGCTTTGGCTTCCTACCTCGTGAACGAAATCCAGGAAGTCTACCGACTGCAGGGCGTTGTGATCAACGACAAGCACATCGAGGTGATCGTTCGCCAGATGCTGCAGAAGGTCGAGATCACCGATGCGGGCGACAGCCACTACATCGTTGGCGACAATGTCGATCGTATCGAGCTTGACGACAACAACGACCGCCTGATCGAAGAAGGCAAGAAGCCCGCCTATGGCGATCCGGTTCTTCTCGGTATCACCAAGGCATCGCTGCAGACGCCGTCCTTCATCTCGGCCGCATCGTTCCAGGAAACCACCAAGGTTCTCACGGAAGCTGCGATCGCCGGCAAGACGGATACGCTGCAGGGCCTCAAGGAAAACGTCATCGTCGGCCGCCTCATCCCGGCCGGTACCGGCGGCACCATGACGCAGATTCGCCGCATCGCCACCTCGCGCGACGACCTCATTCTCGAGGAACGCCGCAAGGGTACGGGTGCAGGCTCTGCAACACAGATGCTGCAGGACATGACGGATCCGGCTCCGGCCGAATAAGGTCTGCTCAAGGCAGGGGCTTTACGAAGCCCCGCCAAAGTTCAGTAAAAAAACGCCCGGAGCAATCCGGGCGTTTTTTGTTTTGGTCGGGTTAGAAGGTCAGATCTGGTCCTTCATATGGCCAGTCCCGTCTCGGGGTYTTTCCTGCTCACCGATGGTGTAGCGCGTCAAAACGGAAAGCCGGCGAACGAGATCGGTCTGGCCCGTACTGCCGGTCTTTGCATAGATAGACTTGGCGTTGCTGCGAACCGTTTCGTGCGAGATTTGAAGTTGCTTTGCCACGGAGGGAAGTGAAAGACCCTTCAGGATTTCCAGCGCGACACGGGCCTCGCCCTTGGTGAGATCGTATAATCCCTTCAGAAGCGGCGTGACGTCGGCAACGGTGTCCGATGGTTGCGATATCAGCACGATGGCGCTGCCGTTAGGGGATAAATCCAGCGCGTCCTTGCGCATCGGTATGACGTGAAGGATGCACACCCYGTCTYCGCTTGTCGGCAGGGGTARGGAACTGACACTGCCGCYGGCGAGCGCCTTGTAGAGCAGCCGGTTTATTCTCTCGTCCAAGATCAAGATCCTGTCGCGGGCGCGGGTGGAAATACACTTTTTGGTCGCCTCGAACAGGKTGTTTGTGGAAAGAACGCGTCCGCTTGCCTGGAGCACCGCCGCCGGCGCACCGATGGCGTTGAGGCCGAGCGTGATGGCATCTGCTTTCTGGCGTTGCAGCCCTGTTGCGAGGGTGAGGCTGCGGGCGATATGCGGCCTCAGCCGGCCAAGTGCCGCCATGGTTTCCGGACCAATGACTCCTCTGTCGAGCTTGCGTTCGAACAGGAGAGTCATTTCGGGATGATCCGGCGGCGCAACCTGCGTTGCCACCCCATATCCCAGTCCACGCGGCATCAGGAAATCGCGCACGATTGGCAGCCCCGCCCATTCGTCAGGGGTAAAGATATCGAAATCACGCACGAAGGAAAATTGGCCCTCGCGGACAGCGCGTGTGAGGCGATCGTTGCGGTGGTTCCAGCCGCCCTTCATGAAGGCTTGCATGAGCTCCTGGAAATTGGGCGGATAGAGCCATGCTTCATCCTCGCCTTTGCCCCAGGTGAGCGCGCCGCCCCAGAAATCGAGCCGTTGGCCGATTGCGGCTATCACGTTCGCCCAGCGATCGGGAAAAAGTGCTGCCTCGTAAATGTCATCTATAATGTCTGCCGAAGATATATTATCCAACCCGCCACCAAAATCATGCGTCGGGATCATTTTAATCTTATATCTTCGTATATTTCAACGGAAATACAAATAATACTATTATATTTAAAGTATATAATCTATCAGTGACTTAATATATTGGAATTTACCGAGGTCTTTTGCAGGAAAAGGTGGCTGCACGCAAGATTTCGGCCTTGGCATCAAGTCCTGGAAGACAACCGCCCTGGTGTGGGCGGGTGCCGTTTTATCGGTGGCGGCGCATTTGTCGCGGTGAGGGCGGTCCCTCAGGCGAAACGGATGATGGCGACTTCGCCCTCCAGGGCGCCCTGATAGGCGGAAGCGTGCGGCTCTTCGTCCGGAACTTCAGTCAGCATGCCGATCTGGTCGAGGTCGGCTTCGATGAAACCTTCCTCCGAAAGCGCGTTCAGCGTTTCGCGTACKGCGGTGTCGTCGTCCGGCGCCCGCAGAATGACGTGGATGTCGATGCCTTCGGAATTGTCGTGTTCGTARGCCTTGCCGATGACGATGAAGACCATCGGCTCGTCGCGTCCGTTGTCGTTGTCGGGGAGGTTGGTCATGACGCGGTTCCTTGATATGTCGTTGTGGAGTATGCGGGCCGGACGGAATCGGTCTTGCGCGCGGCGGTGCCAGCTCCGGCCCGCTTGAGGGAATCAATAGACGGATTTTGTGAAAAGCCAAAGGCCGGAGGTCAAAATCGCTGTTGCCGGCTGTGACTTATGTTAGAGGGAGGGGGCAAAGGGCCTGTGCGCAGGCTTTGTGGCCTCGGGTGCCAGCGCAAAATGCGGATTCGCCCTTGACGAAAGCTGGCTAAAACAGTAGTACGCCCGCCATCGGAGCCTCTATCTGTGCTGGCYGTTCGGAAACGTTTTTCCCGGACATCATCTCAAATGAAGCTTCATTGCACGTAGAAGACACGAATGTTGCACGCAAGACGCCTCATCCGGCGTCCTCTGCTCTTGGTGGTCCATCCGTGAAAACGGATCGGGCCACGTTTTGCGCATGAGGATATATGCGTGCTTCGTCGCCGGAAACGGCATAGCCGCCACCCGTGAGGGTGGCTAAAGTAGTTTTTGCAAGGGATGGTTATATGCCTACCGTAAACCAGCTGATCCGTAAGCCCCGCCAGGCACAGGTAAAGCGCAACAAGGTTCCTGCACTTCAGGAAAACCCGCAGAAGCGTGGTGTTTGCACCCGCGTTTACACGACGACCCCGAAGAAGCCGAACTCGGCTCTGCGTAAGGTTGCCAAGATCCGCCTCACCAACGGCTTCGAAGTCATCGGCTACATTCCCGGCGAAGGTCACAACCTTCAGGAACACTCCGTGGTCATGATCCGCGGCGGCCGCGTAAAGGACTTGCCGGGTGTGCGTTACCACATCATCCGCGGTGTTCTCGATACCCAGGGCGTCAAGAACCGCAAGCAGCGCCGTTCGAAGTACGGTGCGAAGCGTCCGAAGTAATTTTCGGCAACAACAATCAGGCGCTGCGCGAGGTTCTCCGCGTGGTTTAGCGTCAATAACATTGAGAGACAAAGAATATGTCCCGTCGCCATAGTGCAGAAAAGCGTGAGATCAACCCGGACCCGAAGTTCGGCGATCTGGTCGTCACCAAGTTCATGAATGCCATCATGCTTCACGGCAAGAAGTCCGTCGCGGAAAGCATCGTTTACGGCGCGTTCGACGTCGTTCAGGGCAAGACGAAGCAGGAGCCGCTCGGCGTGTTTCACTCCGCCCTCGACAACGTTGCTCCGCACGTTGAAGTGCGTTCGCGTCGCGTTGGCGGTGCTACGTATCAGGTCCCGGTCGACGTTCGTCCGGAGCGCCGTCAGGCTCTCGCCATCCGCTGGCTGATCACTGCTGCTCGCAAGCGTAACGAAACGACCATGGTCGATCGCCTCTCCGGCGAACTCATGGACGCTGCGAACAACCGCGGTTCCGCCGTCAAGAAGCGTGAAGACACGCACAAGATGGCCGACGCAAACCGCGCATTCTCGCATTACCGCTGGTAATCTTAAACGGTCGCATATCGAAAGGCAGTCCATTATGGCTCGCGAATATAAAATCGAAGACTACCGCAATTTCGGTATCATGGCGCATATCGACGCCGGTAAGACGACGACCACCGAGCGTATTCTTTATTACACCGGTAAGTCGCACAAGATCGGCGAAGTTCACGATGGCGCTGCCACGATGGACTGGATGGAACAGGAGCAGGAACGTGGTATCACCATCACGTCCGCTGCGACCACGACCTTCTGGAAGGGTCGCGAYGGCAAGATGCGCCGTTTCAACATCATCGACACCCCCGGCCACGTTGACTTCACCATTGAAGTCGAGCGTTCGCTGCGCGTTCTCGACGGTGCCATCGCTCTTCTCGACGCCAACGCCGGTGTAGAGCCGCAGACGGAAACCGTCTGGCGTCAGGCTGAGAAGTACAACGTTCCGCGTATGATCTTCTGCAACAAGATGGACAAGACCGGTGCTGACTTCTACCGCTCGGTAGAAATGATCAAGACCCGTCTCGGCGCTACCGCCGTTGTCATGCAGCTGCCGATCGGCGCTGAGACCGAGTTCAAGGGCGTTATCGACCTGATCGAGATGAACGCACTCATCTGGCGCGACGAATCGCTCGGCGCTCAGTGGGACGTCGTCGAAATTCCTGAAGACATGAAGGCCAAGGCTGAAGAATATCGCGAAAAGCTGATCGAGACCGTTGTCGAGATCGACGAAGAAGCGATGGAAGACTACCTGAACGGCATCATGCCCGACAACGAGAAGATCCGTTCGCTCGTTCGCCGCGGCACCATCGACGTGAAGTTCCACCCGATGTTCTGCGGTACCGCGTTCAAGAACAAGGGCGTTCAGCCACTTCTCGACGCCGTCGTCGACTACCTGCCTTCGCCGCTGGACATTCCCGCGATCAAGGGCATCGACTTCAAGACCGAAGCMGAAATCGAGCGTCATGCCGATGACAGCGAGCCGCTTTCCATGCTCGCGTTCAAGATCATGAACGACCCCTTCGTCGGTTCGCTGACCTTCGCCCGCATCTACTCCGGCAAGCTCGAAAAGGGCACGTCGGTCATCAACACGGTCAAGGACAAGCGCGAGCGCGTCGGCCGTATGCTGCAGATGCATTCCAACAGCCGTGAAGACATCGAAGAAGCCTTTGCCGGCGACATCGTTGCTCTGGCTGGCCTCAAGGAAACCACCACTGGCGATACGCTCTGCGATCCGCTGAAGCCGGTTATCCTCGAGCGCATGGAATTCCCCGAGCCGGTCATCCAGATCGCCATCGAGCCGAAGACCAAGGGCGACCAGGAAAAGATGGGCCTCGCGCTCAACCGCCTGGCTGCTGAAGATCCTTCGTTCCGCGTCAAGACGGATGAAGAATCCGGTCAGACGATCATCGCAGGCATGGGCGAACTTCACCTCGACATCCTCGTTGACCGTATGCGTCGCGAGTTCAAGGTTGAAGCAACCGTCGGTGCTCCGCAGGTTGCCTACCGCGAAACCATCACGCGTCAGCACGAAGAAGACTACACGCACAAGAAGCAGTCCGGTGGTACCGGTCAGTTTGCTCGCGTGAAGATCATCTTCGAACCGAACCCTGAAGGCGAAGAATTCAAGTTCGAATCCAAGATCGTCGGCGGTGCTGTTCCGAAGGAATACATCCCGGGCGTTCAGAAGGGTATCGAAAGYGTTCTGTCTTCCGGTCCGCTYGCTGGCTTCCCGATGCTGGGCGTCAAGGCGACCCTGATCGACGGCGCATACCACGATGTCGACTCCTCGGTTCTGGCGTTCGAAATCGCATCGCGTGCCTGCTTCCGTGAAGCAGCAAAGAAGGCTGGTGCACAGCTTCTCGAGCCGATGATGAAGGTCGAAGTCGTYACCCCTGAAGATTACGTCGGTGACGTGATCGGCGATCTGAACTCGCGTCGCGGTCAGATCCAGGGTCAGGAATCGCGTGGCATCACCATCGTGATCAGATGGCAAAGAGCAAGTTTGAGCGCAATAAGCCGCACGTCAACATTGGCACGATCGGTCACGTCGACCACGGCAAGACGTCGTTGACTGCTGCGATCACGAAGTATTTCGGCGAGTTCAAGGCGTACGACCAGATCGACGCTGCTCCTGAAGAAAAGGCTCGCGGCATCACGATCTCGACGGCGCACGTCGAATACGAAACGCCGAACCGTCACTACGCACACGTCGACTGCCCCGGCCACGCCGACTACGTGAAGAACATGATCACCGGTGCTGCCCAGATGGACGGCGCGATCCTGGTTTGCTCTGCAGCTGACGGCCCGATGCCGCAGACGCGCGAGCACATCCTGCTTGCTCGCCAGGTTGGCGTTCCGGCGATCGTCGTGTTCCTCAACAAGGTCGACCAGGTTGACGACGCCGAGCTTCTCGAGCTCGTCGAACTGGAAGTTCGCGAACTTCTGTCGTCCTACGACTTCCCGGGCGACGATATCCCGATCGTCAAGGGTTCGGCACTTGCTGCTCTTGAAGATTCCGACAAGAAGATCGGTGAAGACGCAATCCGCGAGCTGATGGCTGCTGTTGACGCCTACATCCCGACGCCTGAGCGTCCGATCGACCAGCCGTTCCTGATGCCGATCGAAGACGTGTTCTCGATCTCTGGCCGTGGTACGGTTGTAACGGGTCGCGTTGAGCGCGGTATCGTCAAGGTTGGTGAAGAAGTCGAAATCGTCGGCATTCGTCCGACGTCGAAGACGACGGTTACCGGCGTTGAAATGTTCCGCAAGCTGCTCGACCAGGGCCAGGCTGGCGACAACATCGGTGCTCTCGTTCGCGGCGTTACCCGTGACGGCGTTGAGCGTGGTCAGATCCTGTGCAAGCCGGGTTCGGTCAAGCCGCACAAGAAGTTCATGGCAGAAGCCTACATCCTGACGAAGGAAGAAGGCGGCCGTCATACGCCGTTCTTCACGAACTACCGTCCGCAGTTCTACTTCCGTACGACTGACGTTACCGGTATCGTTTCGCTTCCWGAAGGCACGGAAATGGTTATGCCTGGCGACAACGTSACTGTTGAAGTCGAGCTTATCGTTCCGATCGCGATGGAAGAAAAGCTGCGCTTCGCTATCCGCGAAGGCGGCCGTACCGTCGGCGCCGGCATCGTCGCTTCTATCGTCGAGTAAT
>NZ_JBFREP010000022.1:0-34716 GCF_052114365.1 Agrobacterium sp. MCAB5 | reverse complement strand
CCTGTCCTGATCCTCATCGAGTACAAGGTCGAGAAACAGCATCGTTCAGCCTTCCTGCGTGCTCTCGACCACCTGTCTCAAGAACGCCGCCGCGATGGTGCCTATGGGTGGGGTGTGACGGAAGATTCCGCCGATCCGGAAAAGATCGTCGAGTGGTTCATGGTGGAATCCTGGGCCGAGCACCTCCGCCAGCACAAGCGGGTTTCCAACGCCGATGCAGACGTGCAGGGAAAGGTTCTAACTTACCATGTTGGTCCGGACAAACCAGTCGTTCGTCACTTCCTGACGATCAATCGGCCAGGGGCCGCATAACTCGGTCGAGGGCAGGGCGGCTTCGACCGCCCCCTCTATTATATCGTCTGGGGCAATGAACTCGAAACAATTGATGCAATTGTGATCAGGCGCATTCGACTGCACGATATGCCCACGCTGCGCGACACCCGCTGCCACAGCCACATCACTTACATATCGAGATCACAACGATGAAACTTCCTTCCCTCCCCACCATCTTGAGCTTCAACGGCGGCTACGTCGACACGCTGGGCTTCCTATCGCTTTCGGGGCTGTTCACGGCGCATGTCACAGGCAATTTCGTGACCTTGGGTGCAACGATGGCGCATGGTCTGGACGGGGCATGGTCGAAGGTGCTCGCACTTCCAATGTTTTGCCTGGTCGTCTTCGCATCCCGGATGGTCTGCCTGAAACTTCAGAGGGCGGATCACTCGCCCATCCGACCGATGCTGATTGTCAAACTGGTTCTCTTTATTGCAGTAGCCGTAATGGCGTTCGCTTACGGCCCCTTCCACAGTGACGACACAAGGATCACACTCACGGTTGGTCTGACGCTGGTATCGGCGATGGCGATACAGAACGGTCTCCACAAGGCGCATCTCGCAAAAGCCCCGCCATCAACGTTGATGACCGGAACGACGACGCAGATCATGCTCGATCTGGCCGACATCCTGGCCAATTCGAAACCCGAAGATATCATCGCGGCAAAGGCACGTGTGAAGAAGATGGGGACAGCCGTGGCGACCTTCGCTCTCGGTTGCGGCTTTGGTGCGCTGGGTTACATTTATGCGCCTGTAATCGCGTTCAGCCTGCCGGCCATTCTTGCCGCGGTTTCCCTGTTCGCAAGCAGCGCCGGGGCAGAATCCTGAAATCTGCCAGAACGCCTCATTCACCCGTTTTGTTGAAAGGAAATCCAGATGGATATCGGCCACGAAGCGGGCGGTCTCTCAAGCCTGATCGCTCCCGTCCTGAAGCCGCTTGCGATCGGCCTGAATTCTTCGGCGTCGAGGTGATTCTGGTCGGCGTCGTGATCGCGACGGTTCTTTACGGACGCGACCTCTTCTCCATCGGTAGCCGGGAAGCATACGAACGCTACCGCGCCAATCTCGGTCGCGGAATATTGCTGGGCCTCGAGGTCCTGATCGGCGCGGATATCATTGCCACGATCATCTCGCCACTGACATGGGAAAGCGTTGGTCTTCTTGGGATGATTGTGCTCATCCGGACCTTCCTGAGCTTCTCACTCGAAGCCGAGATCGGCGGCCAGTGGCCCTGGACGAAGAACTCGGTGCCGGCCCGGCAGACCCATTCGCGATCGTCTTCTCTGCCCGGCAAGCGCTAACCCTTATCAATTGCATCCGATTGGAACTGATCATGACAAAAAAATCGAATTTGGTCTCGATACATTCGGCGACGTGACCACCGGCTCAGATGGAGAACTCCTCTCCCAGCCGCAGGTGATCCGCAACGTCATCGAGGAGGCTGTCCTTGCTGACCGGATAGGGATCGACTTCTTCGGAGTTGGCGAACACCACCGCAGCGACTTTGCCGTTTCCGCTCCGGAAGTGGTGCTGGCCGCCATCGCGGCACGAACTGAACGCATCCGGCTCGGGTCTGCCGTCACTGTTCTGAGTTCCGATGACCCAATACGGGTGTTCCAGCGGTTTTCCACGATCGATGCGATTTCAAACGGACGCGCCGAAGTCATCCTAGGCCGCGGCTCTTTCATCGAGTCGTTTCCGCTGTTCGGCTACAACCTCTCGAAATACGAAGAGTTGTTTGAAGAGAAGCTGGACCTGTTCTCGGAGATCGTATCGAAGCAGGTGGTCAACTTTCGAGGGGAGTGGCGTGCGCCATTGGAACATCAGCGCATCTATCCGCCGATCGCCGAAGGACAGCTTAAGACCTGGATCGGTGTCGGTGGAAGCCCGGAATCGGTCATTCGTGCTGTGCGCTATGACATGAACCTGATGTTTGCCATCATCGGGGGGGATCCCGCCCGTTTCGCGCCCTATGTCGAGCTCTACAAAAAGGCATCCGAGCAGGCCGGGCATACGGCAGGCGATGTGCACTCGCCGGGATATGTTGCCGAGAGCGACGACCAGGCGCGACGCGATCTGTTTCCGCATTTCAAGAAAGTCCGGGATCGGCTCGGCAAGGAGCGGGGTTGGCCGCCGGTCACGGAAGCGGATTTTGACAACGAGATCGAACACGGATCGCTCTACGCTGGATCACCCGAGACCATTGCCAAGAAAATTGCAAACACTGTAGAGGCTCTTGGAATCTCGCGATTTCAGATGAAATATTCCGCTGGCTCGATGGACCATGAAAAGCTCATGCAGAGCATTGACCTCTATGGATCGAAAGTGACCGGCCTTGTGCGCGGCCTGCTCTAGAACGATTGACGCCCGGCATTTCGACGGCGCCACCGCCAACATCTTCGTGGTGGTTGGCGCACCGTGATTTCGTACAATTTCTGCCGGATCAGGCCAAGCGAGGCTTGTCGAGAATGGACGCATCCTAAAAAGGTGTCCCGTTATAACCTTCGGCATATTGGAGAAGGTGGTCCAGCAGCTTTGCTGCATATCGGGGCAGATGAAGTTTGTTTCTAACGCACAGATACAGCTCCCGCTCTGCCCACGGCTCGTCGATCTGCACGCTGCGCAAGCTCATGGTGAGACCGTACCGAGATGCGGCCGTTTGTGGCACAATGCCAATGCCTACACCGGTCTCGACCATACGGCTCAGCGACTCGAAATTCTCGCACCGGAGACGAATATTCGGCCGGCGTCCCGATTCGTTGGCTAGGCGACGGAGGAATTGCGATAACGCCACCTTCTCCGGCAAGCCGATCAACGGGCGGTCGAGGATCGASGAGAAATTGGCGRAGCCCGTCAATGKYGAAGWGGTCGGCACGATTAGCACAAGCCKRTCGTGCACAAACCGCCAYCGTTCCAGTCCGGTCATGTCTGCTGTCGCGGCAACCACGCCGATATCCGCTTCGCCATTGCGCAAAAGATTAACGACCTCGTGACTGGGCTTGTCCTTCATGGACAAGAATATGTCCGGGTTGTCTCTAAGAAATGGACCAAGTGCCTGAGGCATGTGCTCCGACAGCATGTTGGTGTTGGACAGCACGCGAACTGTTCCGCTTCGTCCCTCGGCAAATGTTTCAATGTCAATTTCGAGTTTGCGYGCGTYATCAAGTATGGTTCTGGCRTGGCGGGCAAACATATGCCCCGCCAGGGTCGGCCTTATGCCTCGCCCCGTGCGCTCGAAAAGCTCCAGGTTGAAGGCSCKTTCCAGCCGCTTCAGTCGATTGCTCAGGGCTGCAACGACTAGGTTGTTTTCCTCTGCTGCGGCCGAGAGGGTCCCGCGCTCGATTGCTGACACAAAAATCTTGAGGTCTGTAAAATCGAATTTCTGCATGCTTTCATCCATGGTGAAAGCTGCTTTTATGACAAATTGATTTTCAACGCCATCACTTCGGCGCTATGACCCGGGCCAAGTCGTGCCCGCGACACATCGACACGCCAAATGTCCTGTTCCAGGGGCTCTCTAAACAAGCATTTTCAAACAAAAAATTGCTTTAGAAGGAATGGTGCATTTCTGGTGGTTCTACGCGGGATCATGGCCACATGGATCAGCCTTGCTCGTGGGAGGGGAAGCTTGGTCTGGCAGATATCRTTCATGCTTGATGAAAGCGCGTTGCCYATGCCTAAGYTTCCTCYCACCTTGCGACCCGTTTTACTCTGTCTGACCACGCTGGTTGCAACGGCTGGCGCCAGCTTCGCGGACGATGCTTCAGATCTCGCGGCGCGTGGTCGCTACCTTGCGACGGCAGCCGACTGTGCCGCCTGTCACACCGCGCCGCATGGCGGCACGCCTTTTGCCGGCGGCTATGGTATCGACACTCCGCTCGGAAAGATATTCTCGACCAACATCACGCCGTCGAAGGATGACGGCATAGGCGATTATAGCGAAGAGGATTTCGCCCGCGCCGTGCGCGAAGGTGTCGCCAAGGATGGCAGCCATCTTTATCCGGCCATGCCTTACACGGCTTACGCCAAGATCACCGATGACGACATGAAGGCGCTTTATGCCTACTTCATGAACGAGGTAAAGCCGGACGATCACAAGCCGCMGAAAACCGAGCTGCCTTTCCCGTTCTCCATCCGGACCTCGATGGCCGTCTGGAACCTGCTGTTCCTCGACAAAGCCCGCTTTCAGCCCAACTTGGCAAAGTCGGCCGAATGGAACCGGGGTGCGTATCTTGCTGATGCGCTGGAGCACTGTTCGACGTGCCACACGCCACGCAACGCCTTCATGGCTGAAGACGCCAGCAAGCCGCTCGCCGGCGGTGCCGTCGGATCGTGGTATGCGCCCAACATCACCTCCGGCAAGGTCGCCGGTATCGGCGGCTGGTCCGACGATGAGCTGATCCGGTATCTGAAGACAGGTAATGTCGCCGGCAAGGCGCAGGCCGCCGGTCCAATGGCGGAAGCCGTCGAAAACAGCCTGCAATATCTGCCCGACGAAGATCTCAAGGCGATCGTCACCTATCTCAAGGACGTTCCCGCGATCGGAGCGGAAAATGCGCCGTCGCGCGCCGGTCTCGGCAAACCTTCGGTCGCGGTCGAGGCTTCGCTGCGCGGCCTGCCGGGCCGGGCACCTGACGAAAACGGTTACCACATCTTCAGCGGCAGTTGTGCCGCCTGTCACCAGGTTGAAGGGCAGGGCAACGATCATTATCCGTCGCTGTTCCACAACACCGCGACCGGTGAGGACCGTCCCGACAATCTCGTCTCGACCATCCTCTACGGCCTGCACCGCAAGGTTGGCGATCACGTCGCCTTCATGCCGGCCTTCGGCCCCGACGCCTCCTATACGGATCGTCTGTCCGACAAGGAGATCGCTGATGTCAGCAACTATGTTCTGGCAAACTACGGCAATCCGGCCGTCAAGGTCACGTCTGCCGACGTGGCTCGTATCCGCGATGGTGGCGAGAAGCCTCTGATCGTCAGGCTGGCGCCGCTGGCGGCACCTGCTGCGATCGCCGTTGCCGTCATCGTGCTTACCGTGGTCGTCTGGCTGCTGTCGCGCCGCCGTCGTTCGCGCCCGGCGCTTGGCTGAGCCTCTCCGCCTTCATCTTTCAGCATTGAACGCGCTCCATCGGAGATCCTGATGCCTTTTGATCCGTCTTCCCCGGCCGCGCTCGGCCAATCTCTCTCCCGTCGCAGTCTGCTGCGCGGCACCGCTGCCGTTGGCGGCCTGGCCATTGCTGCCAGCTTCGCCGGCCCGGTCTCGGCCTTTGCGGCTGACGACAGTGCCGCATCGTTTACCCAGCTGTCGGAATTCCTCACCGGCTATACGCTCGACCCTGTTCTCGGCGCTCGCTTCCTTGCGGCATTAAAGAAGCGCGATGCCGACCTCGATGCAAGCCTTACAGCGCTCTCCCAGCTGATCAAGCAGTCCGGCGTGCCGAACATGGATGGTTTTCTGGCGCTGACCGGCACCGATCCGGCGCTGATGAAGACCGCCACCAAGGTGGTGTCCGCCTGGTATCTCGGCGTCGTCGGCGAGCCGGAGGATGCGGAACTGATCACTTATGCCGATTCGCTGATGTACCGCCCCACCAAGGGCCTCCTTACCGTCCCGTCCTACGGTCCTGGCCCGAATGCTTGGGGACCGAAGCCCGGTAGCAAGATCTGACAGGAAAAAAGACAATGGCTAACACATCCTATGACGCGGACTTGATCGTCATCGGCTCCGGCGTCATGGGCGGCATCGTCGCCGCCAATCTCGCCAAGGCCGGCAAGAAGGTCATCGTTCTCGAAGCTGGTCCGCGCGTCAATCGCCGCGAGATCGTCGAGACCTACCGCAATGCGCCTGTAAAACTCTCACTGGCCAACGCCAAACTGCAAGGCGCCGGATCTCCGTTCCCGAGCCTACCTCATGCGCCGTCGACTTATGGCGACTACCTTCAATATGAAGGGCCGGTGAAGTACAACACCTCCTATCTGCGTGTCGTCGGAGGGACGACTTGGCATTTCGGTTCGGCGCTGTGGCGGATGATCCCGAACGATTTCAAGATCCAGTCGCTCTACGGTCGTGGTCGGGACTGGCCGATCGGTTACGACGATCTCGAGCAGTATTACAACAAGGCTGAACTCGAACTCGGCGTGACCGGCACGGACGGACAGGATGAAAGCGGCCAGGGCGGTGGCCCGATGCCGCCGCGTTCGATGCCGTTCCCGATGAAGCAGCTTAACACCAGTTACATGTTCGACACGCTGGCGGAAAAGCTTGCAGTGGGTGGCTTCAATCCGGTGCTGGAGCCGCATGGTCGCGCCTCGCGCCCTTACGGCAACCGTCCGGTCTGTGCTGGCAATAATAACTGTAATCCGGTCTGTCCCATCGGCGCAAAGTATGACGGCTCGATGCATATCGATGAAGCCGAACGGCATGGCGCGAAGCTCCTGGATAACTCTCCGGTTTACAGGATCGAGGCCGGAGACGATGGCAAGATCACAGCGATCTGGTACAAGAAGCCCGACAATTCCGAACATCGGCTGACGGCAAAATATTTCGTGCTTGCGGCCTACGGGATCGAATCCGCGAAACTGCTTTTGATATCGACCTCGGAAAAATATCCGAACGGTATTGCCAATTCGTCGGATCAGGTCGGACGAAACCTGATGGACCACACCGGCATCAGCATGAACATGCTGACAAAGGAAGATATGTGGCCGGGCGAAGGGCCGACCGAACTGCTGGTTTATCTCAACCAGCGTGATGGTGAATTCCGCAAGGCTTATCCAAGCTACAAGATCAAGGTCCGCAATACTGTGCCGACAGCACAGATGACTGAAGGTTTCATCAAAAAGGGTATTCTCGGATCGAAGCTCGATAAACAAATCCGCARATATTCSGCKCGCTCRCTCAAYTGGGCSATCGATTTYGARCCGCTKCCGCTGGCTGAAAACCGGGTGACGCCATCGAAGACCAAGTTCGATGCACTCGGCATCCCGGTTCCTGTCCTCTATTACAGCGTCACCGACTACTGGAATGCCGGTCGTGACCGCGGGCTTCAGGATTTGAACAAGATCGCAGAACTGCTGGATGCGGAAGTGTTGTCCACCGACGTGAAATGGCAGAACCGCCAGCACGTAATGGGTACAACGCGCATGGGTGATGACCCGGCGGATTCGGTCGTTGACCGCGATTGCCGCACACATGACCATCCGAACATGTTCATCGCTGGCACCAGCGTCATGCCCTCCGCCTCCTGCATGAACCCGACGCTTACAGGTGCGGCGCTCAGTGTCCGGATCGCAGAGCAGCTGATAAAGGAGATTTGACAACCTACCCCGTCGGCACGCAACCTCCTTGCGCACTTTGAAATTCTATCAGTGCGCAGTGGCCTGGCGAGATTAGGAGGCCGCAGGTTCTTATCCTTTCAAGGTGTTAACATCAAACCTTTGGCAGTTGGCTTGTCGGGTTGGGGTAGCCCGCAGAGAAATCAATTGACGCCCGCTCGAAGCAGGACATCGATCGCTGAGTCAAAATGTTCGGACATAGCGGCTTTCGCCCGCTGCGGGCTACGATCGTTGATCGCTTTTGCAATCCTGCGATGGCAACGAATGTTCTCTGTACGGTTCCCAAGTGTAGCACGGCTATGCCAACCGATGTGCCACGTCTGTTGTGTGACAACAACACAGTAAGGCCCAAAATACTCTGTTGGACCGATACTCACTGTTGCCTCCTTACCGGCGGCTCCGAGCGTTGATATTCACCAGAACCGCCTGACTTGTCTCGGAGAGTCGATCAAGCTGTTCGTAGACCAAGGAGAGCGTCGGCATTGCCGTAGGCGATGCGCTCCCTGTCCACGGGAGAAACCGGCAGGCTTTTGAGAAACGCCGTCCCGGCGCCATTCGTGGCGTACGGATAGTCAACCGAGAACAAGATGCGATCCGCACCGAAAGCGGTCAGCGCGGCGAGAAATGCGGACGTATCGAAGAAGCCACTGGTCGTGATCCAGACCTAATCCAGAATTGTCTGAGATACGCTGCGTTTTCGTCCGGTTTCCGCTCGCGTCCCGAAGGTCTCGTCGACGCGTTTGAGCAGCATCGGCAGTAACTCGCCCATGTGACCGATGATCAGCTTTAGTCCTGGGTTCCGATCGAGCGTGCCGGACAGCACGAGGCGAAGAATGTGGATGGCCGTTTCGGAATGCCAGCCAAAGCCTGCGTTGGACAGCAAATATGATGAAATCTCGCCCGGCAGTCCGCCATAATAAGCATCCCGCACTGAACGGGGCGGGGGTCCAGGATGAATATAAAGCGGGCACCCGAGCGCCTCGGCACGCGCCAGGATAGGTGCGAACCGCGGTTCGTCGAGGAACAGTCCATCCGTGGTTCCATTGATGGATGCGCCGCGAAAACCGAGATGTTTCACGCACCGTTCCAGTTCGTCTGCCGCCGCCGCAGGTTCTTTCATGGGCAAGTGGGCGAATGCCGCGAAACGATCGGGATGTCTTTCGACCGCAACAGCAAGTCGATCATTATAATCACGCGCAAAGCCGATGCCTTCTTCTCCAGCCAGCAATTCGGCGCCCGGACCTATGACCGACAGCACTTGCAGGGTGAGTTCAGCCTGGTTCATCGCATCGATGCGCCCCTGCTGTATATCGCCCAGCGCCTCGTTGAGAGGTCCCGGACCCCAATGACCGCTCGATGGCACCCAGCCGGCTTCTACGGCAACCGAACCCGGAATTCTTTGGGTCATTTCAGGGAGCATGACATGCTCCTCTAATGCAATGATACGCATGATCTCGTTTTCTCCATTCGGCGGCGGGACAAGTCTAAAGTACGCCGCCATCATTGTTAGTATCGCGTCCATTAATGGCGTAATACGCTTTGAAATGACTATCGATATCGAAAATCTGCCAATCGCACCCGTTCGGGCCCCGACGGCAGCCGCGTGGGACGTCGCGTTCGCGACACCCGCGATGGCGTTACTTGTCGGGTACGACGAGAACTGGGTCGAGCTGCCGCTGCACGAGCACGCGAGCGGGCAACTGATCATCGCGCTGAGCGGCGCGGTAATGTGCCATGTTCCCGGCTCGATATGGATCGTTCCAACCGGGTGCGCCGTGTGGATTCCAGCCGGCCTTCGGCACCGCAGTCCGGCATCGCTGCACTCGCGCATAGGCATCCTGTTCGTCAAGCAGGATGCCGCCTGCCTGCCCGATCATTGTTGCACTCTCGAGATCACCCCATTAGTGAGGGAGATAGTGCTGCGCCTGGTTGGCACGACCGTAGGGAGCGACGCCGACGAGCACGAGCTCCGCCTGATGAAGGTACTGTTGAAGGAACTGGAGGGAATGCCGACAGGTGGTTTGAGGCTTCCGGTTTCGTCCCATCCGAAGATGGTGGCGATCTAGGAGGCGCTGATGGCGCATCCGGGCGACCGCACGACGCTTGCCGAATGGTCAGGTCGGATCGCCACCAGCGAGCGCACCCTGGCCCGCTTGGTCTTCAGGGAAACGGGAATGACGTTCGGTCGATGGCGGCAGCAGCTGCATTTGCTTGTTGCCTTGTCCAAGCTGTCCGACGGAGTGCCAGTACAGCAAGTCGCCGAAGTCCTTGGCTACGAGTCGGCGACCTCCTTTATAACAATGTTCCGTAAGGCGTTGGGAACAACGCCGTCGCGATACTTCGACCGCACAGTTACCGATCCGCGAAGGCTTAGAAGGAAAAGTCAGCAAGCCGAATAGTTCGGTAAGTCGCTCAAAAGTTTGTCTCTCTGTTATCGATGCCCCTTGCTGCAAGGGCGTCTACAAGGCGATTTCCTACACTGAGAGGCGAGTGGCGGCGTCGCGATCAATGACCTTGAGAAGGATTGAGGACCAATTCACTTCAAATCGGCGTCTGTCTCTACTTAAATTGAGGCCTCCATCTTGCTCGATTCAGAGATTTCCGCCGCTGGCATTCCCGGTGCTGCTGTTTCCCTTGATCGGACCACCCAATGTGGCCTTGAACCACTCGACCACCCGGTCGATGATCGGCGGCTGATACCAGGTGAGATCGCCATGACCTGCGCCCTCGACAAGAACGTACTCAACCTTGTCGCCCTTCTTCTTCAGGGCCTCAAAGAGCTGCAGGCTCTGGAGGGGCGAAACGAGCGTGTCGGCGCTTCCATGCATGATGAGGAACGGCGGCTTGCTGCCTTCCACATGGCCCATGGGACTTGCCTGTAAGGCCTTCTCGGGGTCGCTACCGATCGATGCACCCGGGAAATCCCCAAACGCCGTGCCGTTCACCAGCAGCGCCTCGGTCACCGCCGGTGATTGATGCACCTTTGCGATATCATCCGGAAAGCCGTCGCCAATTTCCAGAAGGTTCGAGATCCCGTACATCGTCACGGCCGCCTGGACGTAGGAGGATTTGTCGAGGAACTGACCTTTGTCGAAGGCCTTTTCGCCATTCGTCATGCCCATCATCTGCGACACGTATCCGCCGGCTGAATCGCCAAGCACACCGATGCGTGCGGGGTCAATGCCATATTCGCCAGCATGTTCGCGCAGATAGCGGATAGCCGCCTTGCCGTCCTCGACAAGTGACGGATACTTGTCAGGAACCGTGCGGTATTGCGCGGCCGCGACCACGAAACCCGCCTTCGCGAGCGCCATGCGCAGATCGATGAACTTCTCATGATCCGCCGAGATAAAGCCGCCGCCCGGGAAATAAACGATCGCCGGCTTCAAATCGTTGGTCCGGGGGACCAGCAGCGACATTTCGAGCTGGGTAACGGCACGAACTTGCTTGATCTGCGTAAAAACCACGCCGCCGATCTCATCGATCTGGCCTTGCGTCTTTTCCACGCGAACCACCTGCGCACCCTCCGCGTAGCCAGGAAGCGAGGTCTTATCTTCAGCTTGGGCAAGATTGCTGGCCACTATGGTTGCTCCCAAAAATAAGGTGCCAAGACGTATTCTCTGCTTCGTCTTCATTTCGATTTTCTCCCAGGAAATGTGGATTAGATCACGCGTTAGACGGTCGTTGATATATTGCAGAACAAGAGCGTGCCTATCCGGCGGGCTCAGTCACGCTCATCGCTATGCCGGCTTTCGCTTATGCACTTTCGACSGTCGTCCAGAATTTCTCGGCCAATTCTGCCATGCGTGACCGGGATCGGATCAGCACGATCTTGACTGGTACGTTCCACGTCTCGTCGCCAGCGACTGCAAGCTTTCCTTCAGGCTCCAGCTCGGAGTTGGCAAGGCTGCGTGGTATCCACGCTACGCCTTTCCCTTCCAGTGCCAGCGCTTTCAAAACCATGGCCAAATGAGATGTGAACACGCGGGTAAGATGCAATTCGCTCCCGACGTGGGGCAGGTTAGCGGCGAGGATCCGTCCCATCCCCGATTTCTCGTCAAACGATATATGAGCGACGGGCTCGGATGGTGTCCCTGGCAGTCTATGGACTGGCGCTCCCTGTTTATTCTTTTGCGCCACCGGAAGAAGAACATCGCTGGCCAGATCCACATACTTGAAATCCGATTCATGCAACCGGATTTCGCTGTTCGGATGAAAGTGGCATAGGAGAAATTGTGCTCTGCCTTCCGCCATCATCTTTTCGCATTCATTCATGTTGTCCGAAAGGAGCCGGATCGGCACGGTGGCCACCGACGAGCCCAGACTTTGCATCCAACCCGGGAAAAAGGTGAACGATAGAGCGTGTGTCGCCGCAAACGTCAGCGTCGCGGTGGCGGATCGTTCCTGGCTCAGATCCTGAGTTGCCCTTTCGATCCTCTGAAGAATATCGTTTGCGGCATCCAGCATGATTTCACCGGCAGGCGTAATCCTGATGCGGTGCGTCGATCGGTCGACCAGAACGGACCCGCTCCAGTCCTCAAAGGCCTTTATCCGTCGACCGAAAGCGGGCTGGGTAATGTTGCGCATCTCCGCAGCCCTCGAAAAATTGAGAGTGTCGGCGAGTGCTCGCAGATCTAAAAGCCAGGCAGTATCCATCTCATCCTCATCACTTACGGCATCGATTGAAGCCGAAACGGCATTGGACCGTCAATCGCTTGTTCGCGAGTGTGTTGCATTGAGGAGTGCCGTTGTTGGAGACGACGGCAAATGGGAGGAAGACAATGAAGTTACTACCGATCATAGCTGCTTTTACACTATCCGTCACCCCGGTTTTTGCAGCCGATTACCCTGAACGCAACATATTCATGGTGGTCCCTTATGCAGCGGGTGGGCCGACCGAYACCATYGCCCGRCTKACYGCRGACGCSATGTCRAAGTCRCTCGGCAAGCAGATCGTCGTWGAGAACGTTGCGGGYGCCGGTGGAACGATYGGTGCCCGKCGTGTGGCAGACGCGGATCCGGACGGGTATACGATCCTCGTYCATCATATCGGAATGGCGACCGCACCAGCACTCTACAGACAGCTACCTTACAAACCGAAGGAAGCTTTCGAGCCGATCGGCCTCGTCAGCGATGCTGCAATGACTGTGATTGCGCGCAATGGGTTTCCGGCTTCGAGCTTTCAGGAACTCGTCGCCTATATCAAGCAGAACAGCACTCAGGTCACTTATGCCCATGCTGGGATCGGAGCCGCATCCCACCTCTGCGGCACGTTGTTCATGTCAACCATTGGCACGCAAATGACCACCGTACCCTACAAGGGTAATGGTCCGATCATGACTGACCTACTGGGCGGTCAGATCGATATGACCTGCGACCAGGCGACGAATACCGTCGGGCCGATCACGCAGAAGCAAGTGAAAGCCTATGCAATTACAAGTGAGGCACGGGCTGAAACGCTGCCCGATGTCCCAACAACCACTGAAGCTGGATTGCCCGAGTTCAAAGTTGGCGTTTGGCACGGCGTATACGCGCCCAAAGGYACTCCGAAAGACGTYYTGGAYAAGCTGACGACGGCACTCCARGCCGCAATGGACGATGCTACCTTGAAAGAACGCTTCGGCCAGATCGCCACTATGCCAGCAACGAAGGACCAGGCGACCCAGGAGGCGCTTCGCACCAAGCTCGATTCCGAAATCAAGCGGTGGGATCCCATTATCAAGGCTGCCGGTCAGTTTGCAGATTAACGGTGATGGTTCGGCTGTGGGGTAAAGCCCGCAGTCGAACGGAGGACTACCATGGATATCAAGAATGTTACCGCTTCCGGCACGCTGCTGGCCGTCGGGATCGGTTTCGGAATTTCGTCCGTGTTTACAATGGACGTCGGCTCTGCACTCAGAATGGGCCCGGGCTATTTCCCTCTGATCCTGTCGATCGTCATCACGGTGATCGGCATCGCCATCGGCATAAAGGCACTCAGGGACACTGAAGGCTTTCACCCGCAGATCGCACCCTTGCGGGCTCTGGCCGCCATCATCATCGCGCCGATCCTGTTCGGCCTGACCGTCCGTGGCCTGGGGTTTGTGCCAGCGGTTGCGCTCACCTCGTTGTCCGCGGCAACAGCGGCGACCGGGCAAAGGCCGCTCGTCGTTCTCGCCATCACGCTCGGCATTACCGTGTTCTGTCTGGGCGTCTTCTATTATGGCCTCGGGCTGCCCGTCCGTCTTATCGGCCCCTGGCTGGGAGTTTAGGCTATGATGGATCTCATCAGTAATCTCGGCCTCGGGCTGAGCGCCGCGCTGACGCCCTACAATATTCTCTTTTGCTTCGTGGGCACGCTGCTCGGAACGCTGGTGGGCGTTCTCCCGGGGATMGGCCCGACGGCRACGATCGCCATGCTYCTGCCGATCACSCTGTCGCTTTCGCCCGAAACATCCCTSATCATGCTTGCSGGCATCTACTACGGCGCGCAGTACGGCGGCTCGACGACGGCAATTCTGATCAATCTGCCGGGCGAATCCTCGTCGGCCGTGACAGCTCTGGACGGATACCAGATGGCACGGCAGGGGAGAGCGGGGCCGGCGCTGGCGGCCGCAGCGCTCAGTTCCTTCTTCGCCGGAACTATCGCGACCGTCGTCGTGGCTGCCCTTGCGCCGCCCTTGACGAGAATTGCATTAAAATTCGGGTCGCCTGAATATTTCGGCCTGATGGTGCTCGGGCTCGCTGCCTCCATTGTTCTCGCCCGCGGATCGGTGCTGAAGACAATCGCGATGGTTTCAATGGGCCTCGTCTTCGGACTTGTCGGAACCGACATCAATACCGGAGCGATGCGCTTCACGCTTGGTCGCAGATTTCAAGGCTATGATCGGGCCCGCTTGCCGGGGCACATTGCTGGGTTCCGCCTTAGGGGTTCTTCCGGGCGGCGGTGCAATCCTGGCGTCCTTCGCATCCTATGCGCTTGAGAAGAAGATCTCCAAGACGCCAGAGCGCTTTGGTAATGGCGCGATCGAGGGTGTGGCGGGACCGGAGGCCGCCAACAATGCCGGGGCGCAGACCTCGTTCATTCCGATGCTGACCCTTGGCGTGCCGGCCAATCCCGTTATGGCACTCATGATCGGCGCGATGATCATCCAGGGCATCGTGCCCGGCCCGCAGGTCGCGACCGAACAGCCCGTCCTGTTCTGGGGATTGATCGCCTCGATGTGGATCGGCAACCTGCTGCTGGTGATCCTGAACCTACCGTTGATCGGCCTGTGGGTGAAGCTTCTGACGGTTCCCTACACGGTGCTGTTTCCCGCCATCCTCGCCTTTGCCTCCATCGGCGTTTACAGCGTGAATTCTAACACGTTCGATCTTTACGTGATGGCAGCGTTTGGCATGTTTGGCTACGCCTTGTCGAAACTGGATTTCGAACCTGCGCCCATGCTGCTGGGGTTTGTCCTTGGCCCCCTGCTGGAAGAGCATCTGCGCAGGGCGATGACGATTTCGCACGGCGACGTTTCCGTCTTCTTTACCCGGCCCATCAGCGCAGGACTTCTGACGGTTGCCCTCATCGTGCTGATCGTCGCCTTTCTTCCTAACATCGCGAGACGTCGCAAACAGGTCTTCGTCGAGGAAGACTGATAGAATTGGAGCATGACTTTGGAAAACAGAACCAACCGCATACATAAGATCGCCTCCATCGCCGGAGATGGCATCGGCAAGGAAGTCGTACCAGAGGGCCTCCGCGTTCTTGAAGCGGCATCGAAAAAGTTCGGCTTCGAACTCCAGATCGACACTTTCGACTTTGCCTCCTGCGACTACTACGTGAAGTATGGACAGATGATGCCGGAGGACTGGAAGGCGCAGATCGGCAGCCATGACGCGATCTTCTTCGGTGCGGTTGGCTGGCCGGAGATCGTTCCCGATCATATTTCGCTCTGGGGCTCGCTCATCCAATTCCGCCGCGAGTTCGACCAGTATGTGAGCCTGCGCCCCGTGCGCCTGATGCCGGGCGTGACCTCGCCGCTGGCCGGCAGAGGCCCCGGCGATATCGACTTCTACGTCGTGCGCGAGAACACCGAGGGCGAATATTCCTCGGTCGGCGGGCGCATCTTCCCGGGAACCGAGCGGGAAACGGTTCTACAGGAAACGGTGATGACGCGAATCGGCGTCGACCGCATCCTGAAGTTCGCTTTCGATCTCGCGCAGAACCGCCCTCGCAAGCGGCTGACATCCGCCACGAAGTCGAATGGCATCTCTATCTCTATGCCCTACTGGGACGAGAGGGTCGAGGAGATGGCGAAGGCCTATCCGGACATCGCCTGGGACAAGTATCATATCGATATCCTCTGCGCGCATTTCGTGCTGAACCCGGACCGCTTCGACGTGGTCGTCGCGTCGAACCTGTTCGGCGACATTCTTTCGGATCTCGGGCCGGCGTGCACGGGCACGATCGGCATCGCGCCTTCCGGCAATATCAATCCGGAGCGGAAATTCCCATCCCTGTTCGAGCCCGTCCACGGATCGGCGCCGGACATTGCGGGGCAGGGCATCGCCAACCCCATCGGGCAAATATGGTCGGCCGCGATAATGCTCGATCATCTCGGAGAGCATGACGCCAGCGCGGCCGTCATGGCTGGGATCGAGACAGTGCTTGCCGACCAAAGGCTTCGGACACGCGACCTGGGCGGCGACGCGAACACCGTGGCGTGCGGAAAGGCGGTTGCGGAGACCCTTGGATGACATGCTGTGGCACCGAATATGCCGCTAGCCGCTCGCTGAAGCCGAATTGGCATCGTCGGGTATTCGGTTCTATGGAGGCGGATAGAGCCGATTCAGTCAAGCATCGTTGTTTTCCGGCCTAGTCTTCATTTCGTTTCGTCAAACTACGAGAGCTACCATGCCGAAACGGCACCAATACAAATCGTCAGAGCATTGGAAGGCGCGGCCGCGCTCGGCTACCAAGGCTTTAGTCCTCTCGTCTGATCGCTACGAAGGTGCGGCAGAGAGACAACACTCGCTATCTACCTAAAAACTGAACCGGAGATCCAAATGCGTATCGTCGACGTCTGCGAAGTCACCAAGCCCATCGCTTCGCCCATCCGCAATGCCTATATCGACTTCTCGAAGATGACAGCCAGCCTCGTCGCCGTCGTCACCGATGTTGTCAAGGACGGCCGTCGTGTCGTCGGCTATGGCTTCAACTCGAACGGCCGTTACGGCCAGGGCGGCTTGATCCGCGAACGTTTCAAGGACCGTATTCTTGAAGCCGATCCGGCAGACCTGATCAACGACGCCGGCACCAATCTCGACCCGCACAAGATCTGGGCGAAGATGATGATGAACGAGAAGCCCGGCGGTCACGGCGAGCGCTCGGTCGCCGTCGGCACCCTCGACATGGCGATCTGGGATGCCGTCGCCAAGATCGAGGGCAAGCCGCTCTTCCGCTATCTCGCCGACATGAAGGGCCGGGAAGCCAATCCGCGGGTCTTCGTCTATGCGGCCGGCGGCTACTACTATCCCGGCAAGAACAACAGCGCGCTGCGCAAGGAAATGCGCGGCTATCTCGACCGCGGCTACAATGTCGTGAAGATGAAGATCGGCGGCGCGTCGGTCGAGGAAGACCGCGGCCGTATCGAATCCGTGCTCGAGGAAATCGGCTCGCAGGCGAAGCTCGCGGTGGATGCGAACGGCCGCTTTGATCTGGAGACCGGCGTCGCCTATGCCAAGATGCTGCGTGACTATCCGCTCTTCTGGTACGAGGAAATCGGCGATCCGCTCGACTATGCGCTGCAGGCGGCCATCTCCGAATTCTACGATGGCCCGATGGCAACCGGCGAGAACCTCTTCTCCCACCAGGATGCCCGCAACCTGCTGCGCTACGGCGGCATGCGGCCCGACCGCGACTTCCTGCAGTTCGACTGCGCGCTCTCCTACGGTCTGGTCGAGTACCTGCGCACGCTGGACGTGCTGCGCCAGTTCGGCTGGTCGCCGTCGCGCTGCATCCCGCATGGCGGCCACCAGATGTCGCTCAACATCGCCGCCGGCCTCGGGCTGGGCGGCAACGAGAGCTATCCGGACCTCTTCCAGCCCTATGGCGGCTTCCCGGACGGCGTGAAGGTCATCGACGGCCACATCACCATGCCGGAACTGCCGGGCATCGGCTTCGAAGGCAAGTCCGACCTGATCAAGGTCATGCGCGAACTCGCCGAATAACGGCGTCTCCCGTGGGGAGCGTATCCGCGCTCCCCTGGTGGATCTTTGCGGAAGCGCCCACGTCGCTGTCAGGCAACGCCGGCGTTCGTTCACGGCAGGATGCGCGGATCGAGCCCGTATTGGGGCGGTGCGCCGAGATGGTCGCGCAGGGTCGCGCCCTCATAGTCGCGATGAAACAGCCCGCGCTCCTGCAGGAGAGGGACCAACCCATCGACGAGCGCATCGATTCCGTCCTCGTAGACGTCCGGCGACAGCCAGAAGCCATCGGCCGCACCCGCCTCGAACCAGGTCTGCATATGGTCGGCAGCTTCGACTGCGGGGCCGGCGATGACTGGGTGATAATCGATCACGCCATGCGCCAGAATATCCCGCAGGCTCCAACCCTCCCGGGCGATGTTGAGGGCACGGGGCGACCGGGGATCGCGCGGCGAAGGGCGAGCAGTCGCAAGTTGAGCCTGTGACAGCGGCTCGTCGAGCCGTGCCGCGTCCAGCTGCAATCCCAGCATCTGCCCGAGATATTCTACGCGCTGCGGGAAGGTTTCTCCGCTGACCGCAATCCGGCGATCAAGCCCGCTTCGTCTGTCGGGCGTGATCGTCGTCATGAGGCCAGGGAAAAACTTTATCTCGTCAGGATCGCGACCAACACGTTCCGCAGCGTTGCGGAGCGCCATGCGCTGGGCACGGGCCGCCTCGATGGTGTAGACCGCCCCGATCACGCCGCTTGCATAACGGGCCGCGACCTCCAATCCCTGGTCGCCCCCGCCTGCCTGGAAGATGACGGGCTGCCCCTGTTCTGACGGCGGGAGGGGCAGCGGACCGCTTGAACCGACATGATTTCCTCGTAGATTGATGGGCTGGATCCTGAAAGGGTCCGCAAAGCGCCCCGATGCGGCGTCGTGCAGCCATGCTCCCTTTTCCCAGCTGCCCCACAGTGCCTGAACGATCTGGATCGACTCGTGAAGCCGCTGGTACTTTTCGCCGCGGGACGGCAGGTCGCGACCGTAATTGGCCGCGATCGCGGGATCGCTGGTCGGAACCGCGTTCCATCCTGCCCGGCCGTGGCTCATCAGGTCGAGGGCCTTGAATTGGCGCGCCAGATTATAGGGCTCGGTGAAGGTGGTCGAACCGGTCGCGACCAATCCGATCCGTTCGGTCCCGCGCGCGACGGCCGCGAGCGTCATCATCGGATCGATGTTAATCATCGGAGCTTCGGTTTCGACATTGCCGGTCAACACCGGAAAGTCCGGCATGAACAGGAACTGAAACTTGCCCCGTTCCGCCGCTTGGGCGTAGCGCACCTGGCTGTCGAAATTCGTGTAGTTCAGGGGATCGACCCCGGCCATGCGCCATGCGCCCGGCTGGGAACCATAACCGTTTCCGAAATGCATTCCGATCATCATTTTACGCGACATTACCGATTCCATGTTTATGCGCCTCCGCGGCTTACGGGCCGCGGGTCATCAGTTTTTTACCGGGGATTATATCCGTTGCTACCGAGTGGCTATCTACAGGAACAGGGCCCTGTTCAAACGCACGAGGAAATCCGCGTCGGGATTGCTCTTCGTATCGCCAAGCCTCTCCTGAACCGCAGCGACGGAAAGGTCTCGCCGCTTTGGCAACCGGGATCTTTCCGCGCCGGCGAGTGCATACGGCATCTCTACGGCCGTGAGGTCCGTGCAGTAGGCGGGTGCACCCGGCTGCTGGCGCCAGGATGTCGCAAGCGATCCGGCATCGACCGCGTCGAACCCCGTATCACCGACAAGCGCCATAGCGACAAGTCGGTCGCGTTCATTGTCTGCAGCGACCGGTATGGCGATCCGATCCGGGTGACCCGCAGGTTTGCCCCGTCGGGCAAAAGAATCGGAACCGAYTGCATTCCAGGCCTTTGCGACTGGTCGGCCGAGCTGTCTGGATACCCAGACGCTCTCGGCTTCGCCCGCCTCGATGTCGGCGATCTCGGTGTCGCGCATCGGATAGTAGTTGGACGTGTCGATAACGACGACGTCCTTTGGAAGAGCGGTAAGTTTGGCAGCGATTTCGGGCAGGCGGTTGAGAGGGATCGAGAGAATCAGGACGTCCACGTCCTCGACGGCCTGTTCGAGCGTTACGGCGCGTCCGCCGAATGCAAGCACTGATGGCGCGATCGTCTCAGGACCACGTGAGTTTGCCACCTTCACATCGTACCCAGTACTGCTGAGTTCACGGACCAGCGTTTTTCCGATGTGGCCCGCGCCAAGAATACCAACTTTCATGATGTTTCCTGTCCTGCTCACGCTGTTACGGCGCGGTTGAGGGCGACGATGTCGTCGTGGGTCAGGCTCTCGCCTCCTTCCATGAAACCCTTGATCAGAGTCTCGCGGTTGTCCGCCGAGCGGTTCGGATCTGCTTTTCCAAGAGCGGTTTTCAGCTCGTCAGCCGTCAGTTCCGTGCAATAGGCAGGCGTGCCCGGCTGCTGTCGCCACGAGGTCGCAAGGCCCCCGGCATCGAAGGCGTCGAAGCCTGTGGCCTCGACCAGTTCCAGCACGCGCGATTTCTTTTCAGGATCGTCGCCCGCGACCGGAAGGGCGATGCGGCCGGGTTGCGTCTTATCTGTGCCTTTCTTGGCAAGGGTCTCGGCAAGCACCGCGTTCCACGCCTTGATGATGGGACGCTCGATCTGCTCGGTGACCCAGACCGCCTCCGGCTTGCCGTCATCGATCTCGGCGATCGCACCGTCGCGGAACGGATAATAGTTGGATGTGTCGATAACGACGACGTTCTCGGGAACGGTCTGAAACAACGCGGCGAGATCGCGATGCGCTGCGAACGGGATGGAGAGGATCACCGCATCCACACCTGTTACGGCATCTTCCCGGGTCGTTGCCGTCGCACCGACTTCTGCGGCAAGGTCGCGGATCGATTCCGGTCCCCTGGAATTGGCAAGCTTGATCTCGTGCCCAGCCGCCGCGAGCTTGCGTGTAAGTGTCGCACCGATGTTGCCTGCGCCTATGATTCCGACCTTCATTATCATTCCCTGGCTGAGAGTATTGAACTCAACGCGCTCCGACGGAGACGTGACTTTTCGTACTCCGGAGAATAGGTATAGGTAGATGATACGGCAAGAACCGACTTAAAAGTGAGTAGCCCACCAGGAGGTAAGTATGGCAATAGAGAGAGACTGGCGTTGCGACGATCCCAAGCAGCAGTTGATCTGGGCAGCAGCGACCAGGGACGCTCTTCAGGTCCTTGAGGGCAAGTGGAAGATTGTCATCATCTGCCAGCTGTTTGGTGCGAAGGGGCCGCTAAGATTTTCGGAACTTGAGAAGCGTGTAGAGGGCGTGAACCAGAAAATGCTCATCCAGCAACTCAAAGAACTGGAGAAAGACGGTATCGTCACGCGAACCGTGTTTCCTCAGGTTCCGCCAAGAGTAGAGTATGCGCTCAGTGAGATGGGGATCGCCCTTGGTCCATCCATGGCGGAACTGATTGACTGGGCTTTTATGCGACGTGACGCACGTGCTGCGGTGTCGCAGGATCCCGCGTAAGCGGCAATACCACTCCCAGCGACCCGAGCGTCGCGCATTGATTTTTAGCAGGCTGTTCGAAGGTTTGCGGGTCGAAGAGAGGGGAGACGCCAACAGGCGCTTGCCCGAAGGAATTAATCGGGCAACCCATGCTCCAACAGGAGTCTGGCTGCATCGCGGTTTGCTTCAACAATTCCACCGTTAGGAATGGATTGCGCCATCACAAACGAGCCCTGGACCAGCGACAATATCTGGATAACGGCCCGCTCGGGGTTTTCCAAAGCGAGCGGCTCAATGAGCGATGCAACGAATTCATGCAGTTCCGTGAAATACTCGGCAATCGTGGCCTGCACCTCCGGCGTGTTTGCCTCGGGTCCGAATTCCGCCAATCCTCGTGCGAATGTACAGCCGCGAAAAGTCTTTGCTCTGAGAGGTTCATCTATCGCATCGAAAATCGCGAGCACGCGCTCCTTCGACGACAGGCCAGGCTTTTCGGTCGCAGTCGCCAGCATCTGGAACCAGATGACTCTCTTGTGGCGAAGATAGGTAGCGATGAGGGTGGCCTTCGAGGGGAAGTGCTTGTAAAAAGTCATCTTCGCCACGCCACTTTCGGCGATAATCCGATCTATCCCGACAGCGTTGATGCTGAGTCGGTAAAACAGGTCCGACGCCGTCTTCAATATGCGTTCACGCGGAGCTAGGGCTTCTAGCGATTGCCCATCCACATCCACGAAGTCTAGCACGCTGCGCCTCTGCATTTTCGTCACCTCAGATTCTTCGCATACACAAGACAGACTAGTCTGTAAATTTTTCGATTGCAAATACATACAGGTCTGTATATCTGTTGGTCGCGACCAATGGAATTTAAAAAGAGAGAACTTAAGATGAGCGGAAAAGTCGTTGTAGTCACCGGTGCGAGCAGTGGTTTCGGAAACCTCACGGTATTGGAACTCGCAAGGCGGGGTCATACGGTGGTTGCGACAATGCGGGACGTTGAGGGAAGAAATGCCAAGGTCCGAAAGGACCTTATCGACGCGGCGAAAGCCGAGGGACATGGGCTGCAAGTCCTTGAAATGGACGTCGCCGACGAGGCCTCGGTGAACGCCACGATCGATCAGGTCGTCAAGCAGCATGGAAAAATCGATGTGTTGGTCAACAATGCCGGACTGATGCCCGTCGGGGTCACCGAAGCCTACACAGTTGCGGACATCGAGCGGCTGTTTGCGGTGAATTTCTTTGGTGCCGTGCGGGCAGACCGCGCCGTGCTGCCGCATATGCGTGCTGCTGGTAGCGGGCTCCTCGTTCATGTGACATCCCTGATGGGTCGGGTGGTCTTTCCGTTCTTCGGCACCTACTCGGCTAGCAAGTTCGCGCTCGAGGGACTTGCGGAAGCCTATCGGTACGAACTGAAGGGCTTTGGAATCGACTCCGTCATTGTCGAGCCAGGACCATTCCCGAGCAATCTCATCTCCTCGAGCCCGGAGCCATCCGACCAGGCCGTGCTTGCGTCCTACGGCGAGGTCGCGGCGATCCCGGGTCAGATCAAGGCCCACGCCAATGATGGACAGGACGAGGCCAATCCCCCGCGCCCCCAACGCGTGGCCGATGCCATCGCGGAGCTGGTCGAGGCTACGGAGCGGCGTCCATTGCGCACGGTCGTCATGCCCGAAGGTCTGGACTACGGTGTCCATCGACTGAACGAGGCCGTACGCCCGATTCAGAACGAGATGCTGACCTCGTTTGGTATGTCAGAGATGCTGTGACAGGAGCCCGAGGATGAGCGCACTTTACAGAACCAAAGTCACCGCGATCGGTGGCCGCAGCGGTACCGTCCGGAGCGAAGACGGCCTTCTTGATCTTCCGCTGGCGCTGCCCACGATGATGGGCGGTAAGGGCGGTGCGACTAATCCCGAGCAACTTTTCGCGGCCGGCTATGCGGCCTGCTTTGAAAATGCGGTGATCCACGTCACTCGCAACAAGGCCACCAGGGTGAAGGATACCGACATCGTGGTCGTGGCCGACGTGGGTTTGCAACCAAATGGCAACGGTGGTTTCGTGCTTTCAGTGGCGCTCGACGTCGCGATCACCGGTCTCGATCGGGCAGCGGCTGAGGAGATCGTGCAGGCGGCGCATGCGACGTGCCCCTATTCGAACGCGGTAAGGGGCAACATCGACGTGGCCATCACCGTTACGACGAACTGATGTCGATGCGGGAGGCGGAAATGGGCGACAACGTCGGTCCATGATCTGCAGATCCGGCTCCCGCATATCCGCTGTTAACGGCTAGCGTAGCTCGAAATCCTCCCTGCGATCGATATCGTCTTCGACCTCGACCTCGACAAGCCCGCGCAGCCTTCAAACGACCCGTCTTAAGCAAGGTCGTCAATTGCAACCGACGGGGTCCGGAACTCTTAAGGAGATTTAACATGACCGCTTATGCCATTTTCATTCAAGAACGTAGCCGCGATGCAGCTGAACTGCAGACTTATGCGGAAATGTTGAGGCCATTGCTGGGGGAATCGGGAGGAACCGTACTTGCCGCCCACGGTCCTCAGGACGTTCTGGAGGGGGCAGCTCCCGACGGTGTGGTGATGGTCAGCTTTCCCACTATGGAGGCGGCACGCGCCTTTTACGATAGTCCCGGATACCAGGCTGCCGTAAAACACCGGTTTCTCGGGGCGGACTATCGATCCTTCATCATAGAAGGGCTCAAATAGGCCCGTGTGCTTTGGTACCCGCCGTGTAATCTCTTCCCATTACAACCATTAAGATGCGCACCGATGAACGACTGCTGTTCTTGAAGAGAATTACATTGTCACGTGGTGAAGATCATCAGCACTTGGGGTAGTCGTCTTGGGTAAACCTAATAGCCGGGTCAATGGTTCAGTTCCTTTCAAGAGCTTAAACCATGAGAAATCGGCTACCTCGGTCTGTCTCGAGCCCAAAAAGCGTTTAGAAAACGTTCGAATGTGCCGTTCACTTCGCCGCGGCGTTCGAACCGCTGCTGGATTTCAAAACAAGATTTAGCCTGTAACCAAGGGCGTCAGCTACCTTCGCAATCGTCCCAAACTCTGGGTTGCCATCGCCACTTAATGCTCGGTAGAGAGCAGGTCGCGTAAGTCCGGTATTCCGAGAGAGATCCGACATGCCGCGCGCGCGCGCGACAACACCAAGAGCGCGAGCGATATGGTTTGCGTCTCCATCTTCGCTAGCAGCTAAAAGATATTCAGCGATCGCTTCCTCACTCCCAAGGAATTCGGCGGAGTCGTACTCAAATGTCTCAAGTGGCATGCGATTACTCCTTCAATTGCTGTGCTAGTTTTTTAGCTAATCGAATGTCTTTGTCCTGGGTACCCTTGTSGCCACCGCAAAGAAGAACATAAACGACCGACCCGTCCCGGACAAAATAGACACGATAACCAGGCCCATAATTAATGCGGAGTTCGCTCACGCCTTCGCCGACTGGCTTTACATCCCCAGGATTTCCCGCAGCGAGACGGTCAATGCGGTCGGCAATTCGAGCTTGAGCACGAAAGTCTTTTAGCGTTTTGATCCAGTCCGCATAATCACGGGTGCGCCTAATCGTGAACATGAGTTTATGTAACCCATAGGGGACATAAACTCAAGGCGGTGGCGCTCTGGGGGCTGGATGTTTTGATCTTTTTATCACAAATGTCAGCCATATGATTGCCGCGGGTCCAATCTTCATCAAATCMGAATSGCCTGTTTTTCCTGTTGCGGCTGTCCATAGCGTTTTGCCCGCTTTGCGTGGCCTAAGACCGAGCACTCCGAGCGCAAATTGATGCAAATACAAGTGACCCAAGCGACGGGGTCGCCGGTTCGTATCTCATCAAGGCGGCGGAAAGTTGCCATATGCGTAGTCGTCTTCGGATCTGACTGGTAAAGTGAGTTGCCAAATTTCAACTCAGCTACAAAAATTCAGCGGACCGGTGGAGGTAGAAGACTCCGCGAAATTCACGCGGAAACTTACATCGCAATCACCTAACTGTTCGCAAGATCAGCATTTATACCGATGGTGAGAGTGATGATAATGCAGGTTAAGCGGAGTCGAGCATCCGGCTGGATAGCTTTGCTTGCGGATGTCATTTGCTCCAAGCGACGATGACGTTCCGGGTGGTGTCGAGACAATATCACTTGCGCCCAGTTGTTCTGGACGAGGCTTGGATTTGGCAATCAACGGAGACATCAGTAGTCAGCATCGGTATCGGTATCGGTGACTTACTAAAAAAATGACTAGCTAAAGCGATCGCCCAGAAAGCGGAAGTTGCGCTTTCTGGGCGATCCACAGGCACGTTCCACAGGGCTGGCTATGTAGTGGCTGTCTTGCTTGCGCGGTTGAAAATCTTGTTCACGACCACGAAAAACACCGGAACAAAAATCACGGCCAGGATCGTGCCTGTCACGGTTCCAAAGAACGTTGCGTATCCTATTGCATGTCTGGCACCAGCCCCTGCGCCACTCGAGATGATAAGAGGTACAACCCCGAGACCGAACGCCAGAGACGTCATCAAAATGGGACGAAAACGTAGCTTTGCGGCCTCCAAAACGGCTTCAACTGCGGTGCCTCCAGTGTGTGCCATTCGCTCACGAGCAAATTCAACAATCATGATGCCGTTTTTGCCTGTCAGACCGACGACCGTTAAAAGTCCGACCTGGAAGTACACGCCGTTTGTCTGATCGCCTATCAGAGCGCCGAGGAGTGCTCCGAGAACTCCCACCGGCATTGCAAGCAAGACAGCGATCGGGATCGTCCAGCTTTCGTAAAGCGCTGCAAGGCACAGAAACATCGTCGCGAGTGCTAGCCCGTACAATGGCAATGCGCCAGCGCCAGCCTCTTTTTCTTCGAGCGATTGTCCAGTCCATTGCAAGGTGAAGCCTGGCGGAAGTTGGGCTGCCAGACGTTCCATCTCTGCCATCGCCTCGCCGGACGAAAAGCCGTCAGCGGCCGAGCCTTCGATTTCCATCGCGGGCAATGCATTGTACCGACTGACCTGCTGAGGGCCGAACACCCAGTTCTGAGACGCGAAAGTTGAGAAATCGACAAAATTGCCGTTAGCATTTTGCACACGCCAAAGTGCGAGATCATCCGGCCCGGTTCTGGCATGGGGTTCTCCTTGAACGTAAACGCGTTTCACTCGCCCTGCGTAAAGGAAATCGTTGACGTAGGTGCCAGACCACACGGTTGCGAGAAATGAACCCACGTCAGCAGCCGTGACACCGACAGCGCCGGCTTTGCTCCAATCAATGTTCAATTCAAACTGGGACGCATCTTCAACACCGTTTGGGCGGACCGCTGTGAGCTTGTTGCTTTGTGCGGCTAGCCCAAGCAACTGATTGCGGGCGGTCAACAGATCTTCGTGTGACTGGCCCGATTCGGCCTGAAGGAACGCGGTGAAACCATTGGAGTTACCAAGCTCCATGACAGGTGGTGGCACAATCGGAACCACAATCGCCTCGTTTATGCCGCCCATCAAAGGCCCGAAAGCGCGCGCTGCAATAGCCTGGGCGGAGTTCTCGGTCCCGGCGCGCTCTTTCCAGTCCTTCAGGCTGACGAACATCATGCCCATGTTCTGACCTTGACCGGCAAATGAGAAGCCCTGAACCGAGAAGACAGAGGCGACGTTCTTGGCCTCGGCGGTCCTGTAGTAGTCCGACACTTTGGCCAAAACTTTCTCAGTATTTTCACTTGTGGTGCCGGGTGGAGTCTGAACGATGGTAAAGAGCGTGCCCTGGTCTTCGCTTGGCAAAAAGGATGTAGGCGTTCGCTGGTACAGTACGACCATACCTGTCACCATGAGTCCGTAGATCACCAACATTCTGATAGGGCGCTTGGTCGCGATTTTCACAATGCCGCCATAGCCATTTGTCAGCCGTGTGAAGTTGCGTTCGAAACCATCGGTAAATCGAGCAGTGATCCCCGTTTTCTTGTGAGTGCTATGCGGCTTCAAAAGGGTAGCACAAAGGGCGGGTGTGAAGACAAGAGCGACGATAACCGACAGAGTCATCGCCGAAACAATTGTTACGGAGAACTGCTTGTACATTTCGCCGGTCGATCCGCCGAAGAAGGCCATCGGGACGAAAACGGCGGAGACGACCATCGCAATTCCAACGAGAGCGCCCGTGATTTCGCTCATCGACTTTTTCGTCGCTTCTTTTGGACTGAGATGTTCTTCCTGCATCAGGCGCTCGACATTCTCGACAACGACGATCGCATCGTCGACCAGAAGACCGATTGCCAGAACCATCGCAAGCATCGTCAATGTGTTGATGGAAAAACCGAATGCAGCCATGATACCAAATGTGCCGAGTAGCACGACTGGAACGGCCAGAGCAGGTATCAAGGTTGCACGAAAGTTATGCAGGAAGAGCAGGATCACAAGGACGACGAGGACGATAGCCTCAAGCAAAGTATCAATGACAGCCTCGATCGACAATTCCACAAAGGGTGTGGTGTCATAAGGAATGACATATTCCACACCCTCAGGCATCGATTGAGCCAGTTGCTCAACACGCGCCTTGACCAGTTCAGCTGTTTCCAGAGCGTTTGCGCCAGATGCCAACTGGACCGCCATCCCGGAGGCAGGCTTACCGTTATAGGTGCTGGCAATCTCGTAGTTTTCTGAACCCAATTCTGCACGTGCGACGTCGCGCAGAAGGACAAGCCCACCATCCGTGTCGGCGCGTAACACAACCCTCTCAAAATCTTCGGGTGTTTTCAGCAGTGACTGTGCGGTCACCGTCGCATTGAGTTGCTGTCCTGCAGGCGAGGGCATAGCACCGAAGGATCCGGCAGAGATCTGCGCATTTTGCGCTGTTATCGCCGAGACGACAGTCGATGGTGAAAGATCGTAATATTTGAGCTTCTGAGGGTCCAGCCAGATCCGCATTGCGTACTCTGAGCCGAACACCTGAACACGCCCCACGCCTGTCAGCCGCGATATCGGCTCGACCATGTAAGAGTTCAGATAGTCCGCCAAATCGATCGCACTGCGCGTGTTGTCACTGGACACTAGTCCCACGACCAACAGGAAGCCTGTCGCAGATTTCTCAACGGTTACGCCTTGTCGCGTGACATCATCCGGCAAGTTTGCCTCTGCCTGGCTGAGTTTGTTCTGGACCTGCACCTGGGCGATGTCTGGATCCGTGCCGAGATGGAATGTCAAAGTGATTTCGGCACGGCCTGTCGATGTTGTCGAAGAATCGATATATCGCAGCCCGTCAAGCCCGGTCATTTCCTTCTCAATGATCTGGACAACCGTATCAGCTACAGTCTCTGCAGAGGCGCCTGGATAGGTTGCGCCGATAACAATCGATGGTCCGGCAATRGTCGGGTATTGCGACACAGGTAAGCCCAGCACAGACAGCGTACCAAGACCCATGATGATGATAGCGATCACCCACGCAAAGATCGGGCGGTCGATGAAGAAATGTGCCATGACTACTTGCTTTCGTTGGCTTGCGCGGCTGTTTTGGCGCTGTCGTCAACAACGGTAACCTCTGCGCCCGGGGTTGCCTTCTGGAAGCCAGACGTAACCACTGCGTCACCTGCTGCCAGACCATCCGTTATGACGAGCTGATTGCCGTCAGCAGTGAAGATTGAAAGCGCTCTCTGTTCAACTTTCGAGTCTTTCACCACCCACGCATAAGGTTCTCCCTTGGTGTTTCTCATGACCGAGCTTTGCGGGACGAGGATCGCACCGTCAGCTTTCGCCTGAGGCAGCTCCACTTCGACATAAAGACCTGGAAGCAAAAGTCGGTCTGGGTTCTCAAAGCTAATACGGAGCGTTACCATGCCTGTGGTGGGCTCCACTCTCGGTTCGGCCGCGGTTAGATTTCCCTTCAGCGGATAGCGGGAGCCGTCGGGCAGGATCAAAGAAGCCGTGGCGGACTTCTCAAGTCCGTTGGCTCCACCTTTCGATTTCCACCTGAGCAAATCCGTCGCAGATTGCGTGACGTCGACGTTGACGGGGTCAATGGTCCTGATCGTTGCCAGAGCCGTTGCTTGTTGTGCCGCGACCAATGCGCCAGGGGTAGTCTCCGAAAAGCCGATGATTCCGTCGATCGGCGCCCTGATCGTCGTTCTGTTGAGATCCAGTTCGGCGGTCGTTAGTTGTGCGCGGGCACGCTGAAGCGCAGCGTCTGCTCTACTCTGCTGAGCTGCGGTACTGTCTCGATTGGAAGCCGTGCCACTCCGGTTTGCGAAAAGTTCGGCAGCTCGTCTGGCGTCGATGACGGCCAGATCGAAGTTTGCTTGCGCTTCGGCCAGCGCCGCTCGTGCCGATTCTGTCGCGCTGACATAGTTATCGTCATCGATCTTGTAGAGGGCCTGGCCCTTTTTCACCAAAACGCCTTCCTCAAAAAGGCGTTCGCGTATGATGCCGGATACCTGCGGGCGTACCTCTGCTTCGGTCGAGGCTTTGATGCGGCCGGGAAGACGGGTCGTGAGCGTATAATCGGTTGTTTTAACAACGGTCACTGTCACCGCCGGGAGCGGAGATTGCTGTGCTATCGCAAGCAAGGGAACCAGGGTGAGAGGAGCGGCAAAAACCAGCCGCTGTCCAAAGTTTTTCGCGTGTTTGAACTTCATTTGGAACCTTTTTCGCTCGAGTTACACGCATTCTCAAGCGCAGAGCCAGTTTGGTAGCTGGCAAAGCTCCGCAATGATTTTGGTCGGATGTTGAACGCACACAGGCCTGGCTCACCCACCAATTTTGCATGAAAACTCGAATTAAATAAACATACCGTATAAATGTAAACAGCGGATTTGAGTCTGTTGCAAGTGTTTTTTCTCAAGGCAACATGGGGGACGTCGAGAACGCCTCGTTCGGCTTCCACCGACGGTGGAGCGCCGTGGGGGGTGGGTCGGTCCGACGCGCCTGATCGTCCAACACATTGGAATGGACACTCAGCTTGAGTGCCGGGTTGGATATGAAGCTGGCCGTTTCAGGACGCTGCGTGCTCGAAAACTGGAGCGCTCCTACAACCGGGTCCTCGATCGCAGCTTTGTGTATCTCGATAAAAATGGACCACGTTTGGCTAGGCCTGGAAACCTTTTATGGCGATTTTGACGAGATCCTGGCCATAAGGAACAAGGGGAAACTCACTTCGCTCCAGGGCCCATTCTTCAACTACCCCCAGGACGACAGCTGTAACCGCAGACGCCGCGGTTTTTGGAGTCCAAGGCGGGGTCAGTCGCTTTATCTTGTTGGCTTTGATGAAGATTCTTTCGATGGCCTTGTAGGAATCTCGATCTTCTTTCGCTACCGGACAGTCGACAGAAATGTCCAGATGTAGCATCAAACGTGTTAATCCGCGTCGCCGCTCATCAGAGTGCATGTCGAGCAGGATCGCCGAGATCACGTCACCGAGCATGTCGAGCGGCTGGCCCTCAACCTCGTTTTCGAGGGCGTCGGCAAGATCCCGCAACGGAAGTTGTGACTCTGCCCGAAGGGCGAAAAGCAGGCCCTGCTTGTTGCAAAAATGCCAATGAACTGCACCCCGGCTCGTGCCAACGGCGGTTGCGATTTCATCCAGAGTGACGTTTTCAAATCCGCGCTCAAGAAAAAGCGTTTCGGCTGCATGAAGTATTTGCCGTTTTGTTTCAGCCGCCTCTTCTTTTGTCCGCTTCATGCCATTCCCTTTTGGTGCGTTCTCTTACCTATTAGAATATGAGGCCCGGTGTCAAATCGCCAAGAACACCCGACAATAGTCTCCGCTCTCCGAAGGAGCATTACCTTTGACATACGGACGGATGGTATGTAAAAGTTGGTTTGTGGAATTTTTATTTTTGGGAAAAACGGGAAGAATAAAAATGGCAAAACCCAAGGACCACGAGCCCAAGAGTTCCTCCCCGAAAACTTCTTCATCGCGCTCGACGGCGCCGGACTTTGGACCAATGGGGCGACTTCTATTAAGAATGCGCCGAGCGCGGCAGAACCGTTTTGACGGCAATGGGGACTGGAGGAGAATCATGGCGCTTGGAGTTGTCACGGTCGACTTCGCGATTCTTGGTTTTTTCTCATCGGCATCAGGACTGTCTGGCTACATGCCGGGAACGGCTTCGATGTTTGGCGGGCTTATCATTTGCATCATTATGCTGAGATTGAGCCGGCCGGCCATATTCTTGGACTGGACCTTCTTCGGCATCGTCCAGGTTCTTCTGGGCATACAGGTACAGACGGGTTTATCCAGCGACGTGCCTGTCGGAACGGCAATGTTCTATCTCGGTCTCGTTGCATCTGCGGTGCTACTGATTGTAATCGGTATTCAAACCCATTTTCCAGAGGGTAGGGCGTGGCTTTTGGCTGGGGGAATTTGTTCAATGATTATTTCGGTTGCGAGTATCGCAGAGGCCGTCACTAGCGGGCACTTGGGGCCTGATAACACTCTTCTTATCACATTGATGATCGCCGGTCTGTCTGTGGTGGGGATGGGAGTATCTCTAAAAAAGAAAACTTCGTAAGATCACAGAATGTTCTGTGTCGCCATTCTGCGGAAAAGTGATCCCTTTCGTCAGACATACGAGCGCGCTTCGCTCGCCGTCTGCAAGGTATCATGACTGACAAGGCAGCCCTGGCGGTTGGGTGGGCGATGCGGTCAACGGTTTGGACATGGCCGCATCGGTTTCACCCCCTGTTTGCTAGAACCGATAGCGGGGACGTCCAGCATTCGATACTGGTAATGGCACATGCTACGACCTGATCGGCCATCGTCGACAAGCTGAGGTCGACGCCCTCGAGGGCGTAGCGTTCGCTCTAACGATTGAGCGGCTGTGCCGACAGTCCTGTGTTGCCTATCTCGGTTTTCGAGGCTGTTGGCGGCACTCCAAGAGAAGTGCTCTACGAGCGGATGAAGAACCGCCTTCGGTGAAGGCCAGACGGACGCCATCGTTTACAATTGCGCCCTTATCGACCTGGCGCGCCACTACGGTTTCCACCCAATGTCATGCAAACCTTGCGGCGCGACCCCAACGGAATGGTCGCCCTTCTTCGGCAGGCCTGTGTCACCGATCATCAGAAAGGCGTCTCGAGCCCCGACGTTCTTGTCGGCCTGAACAGCCAATTCCGTCTCAAGAGGACCGGCATTCCAAATGCCATCCGAAATGAAATGATGCAGGCGGCCGTAGCGTTCGGGCCCAAAGCGTTCTGCCATCGACCGGATACTCTTGCGATCACCCGGACCTATCATCCCCGAATTGTAGACCGGGCACATCTGTCGCCGCTTCTTGTGACCAAGCTTCTCAACGAATGGCTTAAGCCAGTTCGCCAGCGCAACATCCAACTCCGCCATCTCGCGCACCCCGATGAAAGTGCTCAAGATCCCCAAATCATCGTTAATGCAGAATTAATCTCCCAAAGTAGTGCTGGGATGAAAATTATCGGTCAGATGGGGGCGCGTTGCTTTAAAGTACAACATGCGCCCCCGCAGTGCTGACTGGAGATCACACAACTGCCGCTCACGATACAAGCGTCTGGCCAAAATACATACGTTCGGATTGTTTGTAAACGACCTTGGTGAAGTTCTAAGCCGTGGCGTTGGAGCAACACATAGCCCAGTTCCCGTGATTGTTTTTCGTATCGCGACGCATTTTAATTTACAAACAGTCGGATTGTATGTGAGTTGGCGAGGTGCATCTACAGGTGTTCGTGTGATGATTGATTTAACTATGGAAGGGACAACATTATGAACATAAAGAGCCTACTGATCGGCTCTGCTGCGGCTCTCGCAGCAGTATCCGGCGCACAGGCCGCTGACGCTATCGTCGCTGCCGAGCCTGAGCCCTTGGAATACGTTCGCGTTTGCGACGCTTTCGGCACCGGCTTCTTCTACATCCCTGGCACCGAAACCTGCCTGAAGTTCGGCGGTTACATCCGTTTCCAGACCGACTTCGGTCGTAACGAATCCGGCACGTCTGACTGGGATTCTTTCACGCGCGCTCAGTTCCATATTGACACTCGTACCGACACCGAGCTCGGCGCCCTGCGCGGTTTCATTGAATTGCGTGGCGATGCGGACAATGACAGCGAGCGCAGCGTCAGGGTTAATCAAGCTTTCATCGAACTGAGCGGCTTGAGAGTTGGTTATACCTTCACGTGGTGGGATGATGACCTCTCAGGCGAAACCGATATCCTGTCTTCGAACTCAACCCGCGGCAACGCTCTGCGCTACACCTACGATGCTGGCTCCTTCTATGCTGGTATCTCGGTGGAAGAGCTGGAAACCGAGCGTGACGATGAAACAAACCTCGGCATTGCCAAGGGCGGTTTCCTTGAAAATTCGAACAATGTCGGTATCAGCGGTATCATTGGAGCCAAGTTTGGCGTAGTTACCGCAAACCTGCTCGGCAGCTACGACACTGATTATGAAAATGGTGCAATCCGCGCAATCGTTACGGCTGACATTGGGCCGGGTACGTTCGGCCTTTCCGGCGCATGGGCTTCCGGTGCGAACTCTTACTACGAAGAGTCCGAGTGGACGGTTGCTGCTGAATACGCCATCAAGGCAACGGACAAGCTGACCATCACCCCCGGCGCTCAGTACTTCGGTACGGTGGATATCGGCGCTGACAACGACTTCGTTGGTGACCGCGACGCATGGCGCGCTGGTGTGACGGTAGATTACCAGATCACGCAGGGCCTCGCTACCAAGGTTACTGTTAACTACCAAGACGTCGATGGCGACGAAGGTATCGACAGCGGCGCTGGCGATCAGGTTACGGGTTTTGTTCGCCTTCAGCGGACGTTCTAAATCCTGTGAAAGGCAGTGCGGTTCTCCGCACTGCCTCATCTTAATTATTTAACAGAGAACGAGCAGATTGGCGATTGCTACCCTGTATCGAGCAGCAAACTGAGCAAATGGTACCGAAGGCTGGCGAGAGCAGAAGGGTAGCCGGAGCTTCCACCTGCCGGAAGGAAGCAGACGGACGAAAAGGCCGGGCCGATAGGTGGTGTAGCGATTGAAAATCACGGGTCGGCCATCGCGCGAATTGTCATCTCAATTGGCTTCGCGCGATCATGGACGCTTTTCTCAGCCAACGGCATTGGCCTTGTCTTGGATTTTCGCGCATCGAGCGAGGAGTTCTTCGAATGTCTCGGCCTTATCGAGAAGAAGACCGTCTTCCAGCATGCGGGCGTAGTCCTGTTCGAGAGCCGCCCTTCCTTCGCCGGAAGGCGTTAGCGTCACGACCACGCGCGGCTGACCAAACTGCCTGACCAGCCTGGAGAAGAAGCGTCTGGCGGCCCTGCTGTTGCGGCGAGCCTGAACCAGGATATCGAGAACATCGCCATTGGCATCGATGGCGCGCCAGAGCCAGAACTTCCTGCCGC
>NZ_JBFREP010000021.1:0-32037 GCF_052114365.1 Agrobacterium sp. MCAB5 | reverse complement strand
GAGACGAATATTGCGCCAAGATCGACGGGAGTAGTGATCTGCGATTGAGTTTGATCTGCTGTTATCGGCATGATTGGCCTCCAGAGAGTTTTCTAGCGACCTCACTCTGCCATGGTGCAGGCCGCTACTCACCCCTGATGGGATCTCAACTGCCTAGCTTAGGCTTTGGAGGGCCGTGCACCCGAATGAGGTGCGAGACCACCTTGTTTGAAAGAGTGCAAAATGCATCCATTACATGAAAAGCATCGCGACCAACCTCCTTGATCGATGTCCGATCGAGGAGGTTGGTCTGAAACGACTACGCGTCGCTATCTGAACGGACAGCGTACTGCGCATACGCATCGAGCAAAATCTGCACGTATTCGGTGGTGCTTGAGGTCTGCTCACCCAAAGCTGGCCAGTGAAAAGGTATCTTCGACCACATAGTCTCCAACTCAATCTCGATACCGAGCTGTGCTGCAACCTTGATCGCCTGAGTTGGCTCCTTATGATCCGGCCACAAATCCTCTTCGAGCGAGATCCACACGTCGTTGTCTTCATCGACGGTGATTTCGGCCAGGAGCGCCCCCAATCGTTCGCTAACGTTCCTCGCGTCATCTAACAGTGCGCTTCTCATGAGAAGAACGATGTTGCGTTCGCTCAGCTCAAGTTTTGGACGGTCATCGACTACCTGGAAGTCGGGCCTGCTACTGTCGGATTTTGCTTTGGCGCCGATCGGCGGGAGCGACTTGCCTTCATCTTCGCACCAGAAAGCAGTATCGAAAATGTCGACTGGGGAAGCGCCGCATGCGGGGCAATGCCACAGATTTTCAGCTATCTGAACTCCAGAAATCTTCCCATCACAATGCAAGCAAAACCAAGTGTCGGAATCGCGGTCCCAAAGTGGATGGCGAGATTGGCCGTCCGCATCTGGCTTCGTTGACCTCCTTGGCCAGTCGGTAGCGATTTTGCCACGGACTTGCGCCATCCGATGATTGGCCAGGCTCAATGCTTCTTCGAGGAAGTCCGGATCGAACACGGGGCATTGGTCATCTGCTTCACCACTCGTCCGAACTGTTGGGCGCGCACTAGGGTTCTCTGGAACCGTCACGCTCCACCCGTCTCCCGCAATGATGACGTCATCTAGTGCCAGTTGTAGGCGATAAGTGTGACCCCTTATCTGGCCTCGTTCTGCTCTTTCAAGATACTCCCAACGACGCGCGATGGCGTCAGCACTTCCGGTCTTGAAATCCGCAGGTGAAACGTGACTCGCGACAATCGCTTCGATGCTCGCCATCTGATCGGGGCTTGGTACCCACCCACCCTTGTTGGCGGAGACTAGTTGGGTCCAATTGGCGTAGCCGAGGTGGACGGCAATGGAGTTGAACGCCTCATGTAGCGCTACCCTGGTGGCTCGGGCGTGACGTTTCGCAAGGAATTTAAGGCGGCTGATTTCTGCTGCTTCGGTCATATTCAGTTCCTGAATTGATCCGACCATGTGCCCGCTAATGGCCAGACCGTGCTTGTTGGCACAGTGTGACAATTCAGAGATGAAACGCTGACATAGCTTTGCGTGGCGGGCACACCGGCCCGCGTGTAGGGCCATCCCATGTATGACAAGCGGCCCGCCTTCGGTCAAGTGAAGACAATCGCAGACCAGCCAGTAAGACTCCTTTTCAACGCCGTCAGGATCTACCTGGACCAAGCGAAGGCCGTTCACATGTCAGTGCCAAGAATGTGTCGGTGACCGGGATGACACAATGACCGTTTGCCTTCGTGACCCGTGCGTGCCGGTGCATCTCGCGTTGGCAATTTAACGCGCGGGCTGATGTAAAGCTCCGCTTCGGCAATATCGTTAAACGTGTGAAATCGCCTAAGGCACTCGCGTGCAATTAAGGGAACCTCAAGTCTTCCTAGCGCATAGTCGAGCTCCATTGACGCGTTGAGCCATGACACTCGAAATTTCTCCCCTCGACATATTGCGGAGCGACCGTTGGCGTTCCGTACTGATGACGACCTATTCGCTGAGCCTGTCGTTCCTGGAAGCCGTGCCTCTTCAGGCGCTCGGCGACAATCGGCGCGACGTTACGATCCTGGCTGATGTCGAGGGCTACCGAGCCTCGTTGTCGGAAACTGGCGCGTCGAGCGCTGGGGTTGGTTACGACGTCATTCCAATCTCCGTCCTCGGTAGCGGAGTATTTCATCCAAAGATCACAATGCTCGCATCGCACGAGGGCGAACTGCGGGCTCTCATCGGATCGGGTAACCTTACGATGGGCGGCTGGGGGTTCAACACGGAAGTCGCCGAATACCTGAACCCCGAAACCGACCCGGAAGCGTTCACCGATCTGGCAGATTTCCTGCTTTCCCTTGGTGACGCCTTCGGGCAGGGCCGACTTCGATCCGACCCCTCCGCGTTGCCGCCGCTCCATGAATTTGCTGACCTCTGCCTCGCCGCCGGCGATCACAAGAGCGGTGGGCCGACCCGTGTGCTTCATTCAGTCAACCGGGCACTCGCACCCCAACTCGTCGAAATGGCAAAGGAACTCGGTGGCGCAAGAACGCTCACTGTCCTGTCGCCCTATTTCGGTGGCCCAAAAGCAGTTGTCGATCTCGCGCACAACCTCGGTTGCAAGACGGTCAATGTGTTCGTTCCGCCGAAAGTACCATTCTGGTTTGATTTCGTTACAGCCAAAACCCTGGGATTGGTGGCGCAGCCCGTTACCAGCGCGTCGTTCTCGGGCGAGAAGCTGTTGCACGCCAAGGCCTTCGACATCGAATGTGCCAGGGGGCGGCTGACGATTGCCGGCAGCGCCAACGCGACGGTCAACGGCCTGGGGCTTGGCAGCGTCGAGGTGGTTGTCGCAAGGGTATCGAACGGTGCGCCATGGCTCGGCTGGAGCCCTGCGGGATATCCGAAGGGCCTCGTCGGGGAAGGTGGCCAGGAGCCGCACCATACCGGGTCTCCATGCCTGATCGCGCGTCTGGATGGCGGCGGGATTAATGGCCGCGTCCTCGACGTCACCGCTCCGGAAGGAACCTGGAACGCCTCCTTTTATGCGCCTGGCCGATTCGAGGCCGTTGGCGCGGTCGAGCTGGCGGCTGATGGAAGATTTATGATCGAGCGAGCGAGGGTGGAAGCGGCCGTCTCTTCAGTACAGTTGGTACTGGTCCGAGGCGAAGAGACCGTGCGCGGTTGGCTGGTAATGACCGATATAATTGCTGCGGTTCGCGAGCGCGGCGCTATTGCGGAAGCCATGGCGCGTGCCGCTGGCGGCGCCGAAAACCCGCGTGACAACGATATCATTGCAGGCTTCTTCACCAAGCATCCAGAAGCCTTCTTGGGCGTCCACGAACCGATGGCGTCCGGGAGCGGTTCTCCCAAGGCTGACAAGGAAGAGACCACACAGTTGGTCCCGGCCGGAGAGCTCGGGCTTGGCGATGCCCTTAAGCCTGAAAACAACCGCGCTACGTCAGGCTTGGGCCAGTCTGCGTTCCAGAAGCTCATCGCGCGGTTCCGTCAAAGGATCACGAATGCCCCCCGGCGGGGGCAGGGGCACGGGCACGAAAACGATGCGGGGGAGGGCGGCGATGACGGACGCGAGGGAAGTGTCTGGTCGAATGCGGACCTATTAGCCGGGGCGATCGGCTCCTTCATGCGCAAGATCGACGAAACACCTGATGGACCAACCAAACGGGAGGACATCCTCTCTGTGCTCGATTTCATTCTCTATGGCGCTGACAATGTCGAGGAACCCGAACACTTCCTGAGGAGCCAGTTGCCCGCCTGGCGAAACTTGGCAAGACGCGCTGGACCAGCACTTAGTGGCTTGGATACACTCGACCGGTGTTATGCCGTTGCAACGGTGGGTCCTGGTATTCGCCATGCAAATAAGAGCGCCGAGATTCACAAGGCGTTAGAGATCTGGTTTCGTGGCGGATTGACCAAGGACCACCGGCAACTTCTCGAAAAGCCACCGACCGGCCATCGTGAAAGTCAGCTTGCCCCTGACGTCAATGCCATTGAGTGGAAGCTGGCCATCACCGGGATACTTTCCGCGCCGACGTCTTGGCAGCGCAATAGAGCCCTGCTAGCTGCGCTCGACGGCAAGAGTTCGATGCCCGATCTTTCGTCTGCCGCAAGTGCTGAGGAGATCGCTGCCTTCGGCAAGATCTGCCAGGGCCTCCTGCGTCGGGACACGGTAGTCGTTCGCAGTGACTGGACGAATTGCCCATCCTGCCACATGAAGCTTGCGGCGGTTGAAGCGGGTCGCCTGCGCAAGGGTGGCATCGCCAGCTGCCAAGGGCTGAAGTGCATCGCGATCATCGTCGACATCCAGCCGGAGGAGTCTTAAATGAACCAGCTGCTCCAGGATATTGACCTCGATTTCGCGACGGCGCCGGGTGCGCGGTTGGTCACCAAGCTTGCCATGAAGGACGGGGGCGTGGATCCGCTAGGCCTGCGCCAGATCAATCTCGACCTGATGGATCGGGCGATCCCGGGGATCAACAACACGACGGTCTTCATCCGTCCATACGCCTTCATGGCCTGGGCGTGGTGCAAGACCAACGATTTACTATCGAACGGCGGCAAGAAAGATATCGATTCCTCTGCGGCAAAGGACTTCGTTATGCGCCTCGAGGTGATTTACGCTTGGTCGCATATGCTGGCTGGCGGACGCGACCTGCCTGGGATGGCGGTATTGAGGAGTTGCATGCCGATGGAGGGCGGAGGGGCATTCACGTTCAAGGGCGCGACTTGGGAAAGCGTGAAGAAGAAGCGCCAAGCCTCCACCTCTATCATGGACGCAATTCAGTACGGTCCCTCGATCAAGGCGCTCGGATTTCTCGAGCAGACGTCGGTCACGGGCGTTTTCCGGCCGACCGAACAGGTCATGCCTGCTGTCCGCGCGATTGATGCAATTGTGTCCAGGTCTGCAGTGCGCCACATGTTCGATCCCAGTGTTCACACCTTCCTCCCAGAGGAGGTGCAGCCGCTCAACGACGAACTTCCGCCGTCGGAGCCGTCGAGCGAGGAACGCGAGGTCTTCCGCAGCCTGTTCGAACCGGGCCGAGAAACAGGCAGGACGGATTTCACCAGGCGAAACGACACGCTGGCGCTTGTCCTTGAAGCCATCGAAGCGACACCGGAGGGTTTGACGGTGCCGGAGCTGCGTACCGTTCTGGTATCAGGCGTGCTACCCGGCGGACGCGCGCTTGTCCGCGCCGGTTCGAACGATACCGGACTTCAGGCGACGTGGCTGCTGATGTCCTCCCTGCAAGTACGCCAGTTGCAGCGACTGGCGCTGGAAAGCATGCTTGTGTGGATTGAGGTAATGATCAAGTCAAACGGCGGATCGGCATCGACGGATGCCCTTGTTGCCATGGCACTCCGCCAAGCCGAGGTTTTTGATAAGGACTTGGCTGGCCCGACCGTCGGCAACCTGCTCACCGCGCTGTCGCAGCGTTGCGAGACCCACGGCTGGCCCGCCGCAGCCGCCAAGGGTGACACGGATCTGGTCGCATTGAGTGAAAAGCTGACAATCGCGCAGCGTGGCGCCCCGGGCAGCTACGAGACCATTCCAGGCCTGGCCCTGACTGCTCTTGGCTACGTACAGGCCATGTATGCGGCGCTGAAGCGAGAAGGCGCCGATGATGGCAGGTTCGGCGAATTGGGAGGGCGATCGGATCGCTTCCCGATATCGCTGCAATATCGGCGGCTCCTGTCCCTGGCCGAAGTGACGGTCGAAACCCTCTGGCGCGAATTGATCGAGACCTGGGTGATTGGCCAGCATGTCAGATGGTCGGTTGCGAGAAACGGTGATGGCACGCAGCGCTTGCGGCTTGCGCTCGGCGACAGCGGGTGGCTCAGGGTCCACAAGAGGTTGAGCGGTCCATTCGGGCCGACGCCCGACCGCCTGCTGTCCGCCCTGTCGCTCGCCGCGCAGGGCGGCATGATCGTTCGTGACGACACGAACGTGGAGCCGCAGTTTATGGCAGGCAGCTGCTGATCCGCCATCGCCGGCCGGATGCTCAACCAGCGGCATCGACCTCGATTGCTGCCGCGACCCGCGCTGTGAGCTCGGCGGAGATTTCCGAATAGAGATCGACGTCCTGGCCCTCGGCGGTGATCGAAATCGCCAAGGAATAACGGCCCTTGTCGGTCATCCGTTTCTGCCCGGTATGAGACTTCCACCAGCCGCTGACGGGATAGACTGCGATATGGTCGTGGCTTGCCAGGTCGACGGCATACCCGCGCCAGAGATCGCAATGCAGCGACCCGGCCTGTACTGCCTTTGGCCCCAGAAGCCAGTGGCTTGCCTCGGTTGCCTGCTTTTCCTTCTCCGCCGGCTGGTCTCCGTTCTCGATATCTGGTGCCTGATCTTCCGGTCGACTAAGGCGCAGGCGGAACTCGTCATCAGTCTCCAGCCGTTTCTTGAGCTCGAAACGAAGGCCGTAGGAGCGATAGGTGTCCGGCCGCGTCGCGGCGCGACCGGACAGGTTTGGCTCGATGAAGTAGGAAAGGGTGACCTTCATCATCACGACGGTATTTTCGAGGCCCTGCAGTGCAGCGCGCGGCCAGGGCAACTCATAGAAATGCATTTCGTTGAAGACTGCGGTTCCGCCTTGTCCGACGGCGAAAGGCTGGATTTCTGCTTGCGCCAGGAGGGTGGTATCATTGCGAGCTGAAGCGATCGCCCGGGACAGGTTCGGAACCCCGAATCCAACGTCGCGCAGAATGCGCTGCTTGTCGCCCTTGCTGCCAGTCCTCCAGTGCGCCCCGGTCCCGATCAGCTTCCGTCGAATTGGTGTTGGCCATTCAGCCGACTGCACGACAAGCGCTCGATACGTTTCGGGCCATAGATTGGGCAAAGCTGCCTTCAGGCGGCCGACGAAATTGCCGGCGATGCCAGTCGCAGCACTCGTCGCCCAGAACGGGACGAGCGGCTCGCCGGCGACATCCGAGCCGGTTCCAAGCAATGAAACCGCGGGGTGCCAGTCGCAATAACCTGCTTGGTCGACCATCATATTGCCGGCCTCGAACAGCACCTCCGGCTTGATCGGCGTCAGGTCGCCCAGCATGTCCTGCGACCCGGTGCTGAAGGGGCTCCTGTCATTGGCGGCCGCAAGCGGAGTGAGGTTTGGTGCATGCTCTGCCTTGGCCGTGGAACCGCCAATCGTCAACGCGTTCCAGCTCTGGGCGGGATCCTCGATGGTATGGTGCTGCTCGACCTGCGCCCGCAGGCCGCCAATGACATTGCCGCTGGCGACCAGCAGCAGCCGCTTCTCATGGTCTTTCGCGAGGATCTGGCTGTCCTGCTCTCCAGGCATCGATCCGGCGCTGATCTGGTCCAGGGCGCCGCTCCAAGATGAGGGGGCGTCGGGCGAGAAGAGACTGGTCGAGGATGCCACGCAGAAGCTGCGCGCCACGTTGGGCCGCTCGATCTCCGCGGTTGCGACCGCGGACTGGGTGACGATGCCATAAGCAGAAGGCCGGTTGGCCGGAAAGCCGTTGGGCGGCAGGAACTTGACCGACTCGACATAGTGCGTGAGCTGCACCTGCTGGTCGTCGTTCATGCGCCAGAAGAGATCGCCATGCAGGACCATCCCCGCCATTGGCGTACCGTGCCCGCCGTGGTGGTGATGATCATCCGTCCCCCATGCCGCGTCGATCGACCATGCGCCCCCCATCCCCTGCGCAAGCAGTGGATGCGCCGCGGCCACCCCGGAATCGAGCACGCAGACGGATGGGGCATCTTGCGGCGGTGCTTCGATCCTACCTGCCAGGTCGGCAACCCAGTCCTGTTGGACCAGGCCCGTCCCGCCGACTTCCAGGAACGGCTCGATCGTTCCTTCCGCCTTTCGGACTTCCCAGATGGCGCCTGGGATTCGTCCGAGGAACGACACGACCTGGCCAGCCGAACCATGCACGAACACGACCTCGGCGTCGGGAAACGACAGACACTCATTGTGCACGTCAAGACCCGATGCTCCGGCTCCTGCTATTAGGGCATTCGTCCGTGCTCCGGGCTTCTGTTCGGCCGGCTCCCTCACCCAGAGCTCCCACCATCGGCTCTCGGGGGCTTCGAAGTCGATCGTACCCGAAAACAGGCTGCGAGCCTCCGCAGTGCGGACGGTCTCGATCGGTTCAAACTTAGGGACATCGGGACGCTTGCGATTGCCGAGATCTTCCGCGCCATAGGCGCTGATGCGGCCAAGAAGATAGTTCCTTGCGTCGTCGGGGACGAAGAGGACGGAGCGCTCGGTGCGATCCTGCTGTCTCTCGGATCTCAGTACCACGATGTCCTGTGCGGGGTAGTCCAGTGCCGGGGTCTTCGTCGCCCCCTGCCTGGGCGACCCGGGGACCATCGTTTCCAGCTCGACGATTGTCCCGCGCTTCTGGTCCGCGATCGCGAGCCGCTGGTCGTTGCCGGCCGCCGGTAGTGCTCCGAGTGCGGCCGTCAACTGAGCTGTTAGGGATTGCGCATGGGCGTGATAATCATCGCGACGCGGCTTGCGATCCTGGGGGCGGTTAGGAAACTCGTATTGTGCCTCGACACGAAACGGCTCGAAACGGATATGCGCCAGCTCGTGCGCTGAATAGTCGTCACCGTTCGCCATCAATCCCCCATTTGATCAGCGTTGAGCGTTCAAGCGTCCCTTGAGTGCCTGGCGATCGTCCAGCGCTCCACGCAAGGCGGCCGGTGACAATGTCTTCGCGCCTTCGAGGATGGCATCCTTGACGATAGTGTCGGCGGCCCGGACGAGTTCGGCCTGGCTGAGGCCCTTTGTAGCCGGTTCCACGTCAGACCACGTCTTGTCGGTTAGCTTCAACGGGCGGAGCCGCCGCGATAGCAGCGTGCGGGCGGCGTCACCGCTCGGCACGTCGTATTCGACGATCTCGTCAAAACGGCGCGCGAGAGCGCCGTCCAGGATCTCGGGATGATTGGTGGCAGCAATCACGACGCTGTCGGTCGCGTTGGGCTCTTCCATGAAAGTCAGGATCGAGTTCAGGACGCGGCGGATTTCGCCAACATCGTTGCTATCTCCGCGGACCGAGCCGACGGCGTCGAACTCGTCGAAGAGGTAGACGCCGCGCGTCCTGGCAATCTGGTCGAACAGCAAGCGCAGCCGGCTTGCGGTCTCCCCGAAGAACCGGCTGAAGAGCGAATCCAGGCGAACCGTGAACAACGGGAGATGAAGCTCTGCCGCCAAGGCCGCCGCTGTCATTGTCTTCCCGGTACCCGGCGGCCCCACGAGCAGGATATGCGAGGCGGGAACCTGACCGTGGTCGCGCAGCAATGCACGCTCGGACTGCTGCCGCACGACCCGGTCGAGGCGAGCGCGGATCCGGTCCGCCAGCACCATGCCATCGAGCCCGGTCTTCGGGTAGGCGCTCTGGACGAACTCCAGCAGCTCGCCACGTGGCCGCGCCATTGGCACAACGGATTGCGTCTTGGGCGCGTCGCTGACGCGGTCTCGCAAACGTTGGACGATCCGCTTCAGCTTTTCGGCCTCGACCGCGTTTCCGCTGCGTGCCTCCTGGGCCGCGACCTGCAGCGCGATCGACAGGAATTGGTCTTCGTCGCCGGCAACATGGGAGTTCAGGAGTGCGATAAACTGCTTTGCCGACATCTGCACCTCCCGTGATATTGTTGACGGCTACTGCGTACATCAGTGCACGTCAGATTGAGAATGAATATACCTTAGATAAGGTTTCCAAGCTATTTTCGCCGAAGCGCGGAAACCAAGGCGAATTCGCGACTGCGTATACAAAACCAGGTGCCGAGGCAATGCGGCGATTGCCCATGTCTGAACGCGCCTTGTGGAGCGGAACACGACGTTGGATTTGAAACGCCCCACAGCAGCCGCCCGCCGGCTTACGCTAACAGATTCCATGAAACCCTTATTAAGTAAATTCAGAGTGATAGGCGCTGGAGCTACGCGCTGTCGGTTCGATTCCTTTCAAGGCGAAGGATTTTGCACACAATTGCTCCGTTTCCTCTAGGAGACTTTGGGCTATGGGATCAATGTGACCAGAGACGATCGATCTCCACGGTCCGCTATATTCCAAGTCGCCGCCGACAGCCGAGCGGCACAAAGCCGCCCGGTGGTCTCGTCAGCGTGGACTAGGTGTCGAGATCGGCACCCGTTCGGTCTTGGGTATAGGCCATGGCGACCAGCGACACGGTTGCGCAAGCGATGATGAAGAGCGCAACGGGAACGTAGCTGCCGCTATATGCGGTGAGCATGGCGGTTGCGATCAGCGGCATTGGACCGCCCACCAGCGCTGCCCCGACCTGATAACCGAGCGACATGCCCGTGTAGCGAATATCGGGCGGGAAGGCTTCGGCCAGTACGGTTCCGATCATCGCACCGTAGGTCGGCCATATGATTCCGAGCCCGACGAAGATTGCGATGCCCACAAGCACAATCGAACCCTGATTGAGCATCCAGAAATACGGGAATGCCCAGAGGATCAGCGCAATCGTTCCTCCGACGAAGACCTTTTTTCTTCCTATCTTGTCTGAAAGACGCCCGAAGACCAGCATCATCGGAAAGGCAAGCAGGGAAGCCAGCAGTACCAGGTTCAAAATCGTGACCTTGTTGTAACCCAGGCTGACCAGATAGGAGATCGTGAAGGTGGCGTAGAGGAAGAATGTGGATGTTTCCACGAACTTTGCACCGATGGCGACGAGCACTTCGCGTTTATGCGTCCGGAACGTTTCAAACAGGGGAACCTTCTGCGCCTTCTGGGAGTGCAGGACGCGGCGGAATGACGGCGTTTCGTCTACGCGGTTGCGAATATACATGCCGACAAACACAAGAACGATGGAGAGTACGAACGGCACCCGCCAGCCCCAGGACAGGAACGCCTCGTCGCCAAGCTGATAGCCGAGGAAAGATGTCACTGCGTTGCCGAGCGCCAGACCGAGAACCGCTCCGGTCTGAGGGACAGCTCCGAAGAATCCTCGCTTGTTCCGCGGAGAATACTCGACGGCCAAAAGGACTGCCCCTCCCCATTCTCCGCCAAGCGCTATCCCTTGCAACAGGCGCAGAAACGTCAGCAATATGGGAGCGGCGATTCCAATTGTTTCGTATGTCGGAAGCAGCCCCATCGCAACGGTCGAAAATCCCATCAGGCTCAACGTGACGGCAAGGGTTTTCTTGCGCCCGATCCTGTCGCCGATATGAGAAAAGACGATGCCGCCGAGCGGCCGGACAAGAAAGGCGAGCGCAAATGTGGTCAGCGCCAGCAACTGGCTGACCACCGGATCGGTCGATGGGAAAAACAGCTTGCCAAACACGAAAGCCGACATCGTTCCGTAGAGGAAGTAGTCGTACCATTCGATAGTCGATCCGACCGCTGAACCCATGAGGGCACGGCGGCGATCCGTATCCGTTACCTGATCTTCCTTTCTCGTGCTCGTATGTACCGTGTCACCTGCCGTTGTAATCGTCATTCGTTCCTCCCATTGATCGTGTTCAGTCAGCCTCGCTCCTCAGAAGGAGGCTTCAAGCATCGTTATGTAGTCTGCGGACGTGGCGTCGCGCGGATTGGTTTTGTGACTGTGATCGGCCAGCGCTCCGGTGACGATCCGCTCGAACAGGTCTCTGGTCACGCCGATCTCTGAAAGGCTGGTCGGCAGGCCGATGGCTTTTGTCATCGCCTTGACTGCGCTTTCAATCTCGTCACCGGAGTTCAATCCCATCGCCTGCGCAATGTGTCGGTACTTGTTCTCGCTGGCCGATGTCGGTGCGGAGCGGTTGAAATCGATTACCGCCGGCATGAAAATGGCGTTGAGCGTTCCGTGGTGCAGCGTGGGGTTTCTTTCAGAGAAGTCAGAACGTCGGTCGTTGCACGCGCCGCCTGATTGATCTCTGTTTCCCATTGAGCTGTTTCTTGAAAACGGGTGCCGATTTCGCGCGGGCTCTTTGCGACGTTGCGATAGATTTCAAGGTTGGCCTTGGCCCAAGGGGTAGCGTCTGGCATGATGTTCTCCAAAGAAAAAGCCGCCTGGAGGCGGCCTTGGAATCGGGGTTGAGCAGTGCTACTTCTTCTCTGCAACTATTAGATGAGAAGTAATTATATGAGTGTATTCAAACCGGCGGCCTTGGTGGCCACGACAGGTTTCTGCGCAGGCATCGCGTTCGTCATTGCTCGCGATGTGGGCGAAAAGCAATTCACCTTGATTATGGCTGCGGCTTCAGTCGCTATCGCAGTTGCGTCAGCTGTCGCTTGGACTCAACTTTCTAAATTAAAGTCTGTCGACTTGTACGTGGATCGAACGGAGCGCACAGTTGAGAGTTCGGTGCAGGCCGCCGAGGAGCGCCTCCGTCAGATTGTCGAAGTCAAAATCCACGAACTTGCTTTCGACGGTATCGATGCAAATCCCCTCCTAAAGAAAATGCTAGATAGCAAGCTAGACGACGGAATCATATCTGCATTGGATACCGCGTTGAGGCAGCGGACAAATGACGAGGCTAGGACTGTTCGCTCTCTGGAATTTATGCATAGCGTCACTCTTGAGTTGAAGAACAGGTTGGAAGGGCCGAGCGCTCGTGCAGAACGGTCCGCTGGATGGGCCAGGCGCGCTGCTTATGCGATGGCACTTGTAGGCTTGGGGGTTGGTGCCTTTCGGATTTATCTACTAGCCAAAGCAGGGCCTTCCCTACTGGAGTTGTTCAGTCTGACTTATGACCGTTCAATCATTCCGATTCTGGCAGCACGTGCAGCTCCGTGGGTTGGATTTGTATTGCTCGCTGAGTTTACTGCACTGCTATTCCTAAGGTTTAGCAACCAAGCTATTGCCTTGCAGCGTTACTTCACCGAAGGGTTGGCCCAGTTGCGCGACAGGCATCTGGCTATGCGGTTCATCATTGAGTACGGGACGCCAGCACAAATCGTTGATGCCGCCCACAAGATGGTTGAGGTAAGTAGTCGCGAATTGAAATTTCTTGATGAGGCGAAGAATGACAATTCGTTACTCACCAAGGCATCGGCGGCGCTAAAATCAGGTCAACCAACTCGAAGGCCTCGCAAAACCAGCGCCGCAACCAAAGATGTGGATACCCAATAGCTTAAAAGGCCGTTTGTACGTGGTTTTGCACCGTTGGCAGGGTGGTGGGTAGAATAGCAATGGCCGGTTGAAAGATCGCCGAGACAGTGTTTTATTCCCGAGTTAGTAGCGTAGTTTATTCACTGGCCGTTTTCTGAATTGAGAACCTCAAATATTAACTCAACCAAGCATTGGGGTGTGTCATGAGATTGGAAGTAATTGAGCCGCGCGTAAGGGTGCGCCCGGCTGTTGAAACTGAGGTTAACGCGCTTTTCCCGCCCATTGATGAGATTATCGGTCCGATCGATGACACGATTGATAACATGGAGAGGATTCTTCGCGAAGCGATCGAGGCAGAGCGACAAAGGATCCGTGCTGCTACGCCGATCGGCGGTTATTATTTTGAATTTGATAGTTGGGAGACCAGTAATCTGCACTGGGTCGCGCCTTCATCCCTGACCATCTGGCCAAACGGCCACATGGAACTCGTCATCCGTCGATTGTCTAATCAGTTCACGCTGAAACCAGACAGGGGTGGGCCCTTTACCTGGACATTTGATGTCAACCTTTACGCGAATTACACAGATAACGCGCCATCATGGTCAAGGAACTACGTCGTGCAAACACTTGGCTGGAAGGTCGCGCGCGACAACATATTGATGAAATATGATGACACTGGTCTCGCAGAAAATATCTTAAAAATGAACGCCGCATCTATAACGCGACTTAGGCATGACAATCCTTCGCCGCCTGGTTCCGGCTTTCCAATTTACGATGGTACGTTTTGATCAGTGATGGCGCCCCCAAGCCAACCTCTTCGCGCTGCATGGCCCGCTCCAGTTCCAAAAGCCCTGTGCACCTCGCGCCGGTTACCACTCGTGAGCCAGTCAAGCGGATAGTCAGGATGAGGTCATCGACCTCGTCCTGGGCATTAAGCGGTGCAAAATGGGTGGTTTGGGCATACCTCTCTGGCGAATTGTGTGGCTGTGCCTAAAATTCGCGGAGAAGGAGATAGATAATGGTGACTGATCTGCCAGATGCGCACATCCGCACTATCAATGATCTATTGCAGCAGATTGGCTACAATGCAGTCGTGCTCGAGACTGAAGGCGATGACAGCGTTGGATATTTGGCGGGGCGGTATTACGCTTTCTGCCGAAAATCTATTGATAATCTCACTCGGAAGCTGGACGTACGCGCAAAGATTTATCTCTGTTTCATCCTCGACGCTGAAAAAAGTCTTCCAAGCCTGCGCCATCAGACTTGGTGAAGGCGAGTACTGCGTGGCAGTTTGGCTTGCAGCACCATCACGTACGATTGCCACCATCACTCAGCTGATGAGCACATCGGCGATTGCTGAACACCTTGAGTATGAGCTTGACACCTATACCAACCGCACTGAAGCGATGGCGTCCGATAGGTTTGCCGCATATACGGCGCTTGGCTTTGAAGCGAATGTCAAATTCGATGATCCATTGAAAACACTACGCTCACAAATTGCCTTTGGCGCTATCGAATGGTTGGTATATCATGAGCTAGGGCACATCATTAATGGGCATTTAGAGCTTGGCAGAGAGTGGAACGGTCTCACCTTTATTCTAGAAGATGACCGGTCGAAGGAACGCGATAAGAACCTTACAAGCCAAGCTCTTGAAAATGATGCCGACTGCTTTGCAACCTGGCTATTACTTCAACTACGGTTACAAAGCCCGGTTGCTATAGAGGAAATCCGTCCAAGCACCAGTGAAGCAGAAAAGGCACTCCTTCGGTTACGATGTTTTGTATTTGGAGTTTTTTCGATCGTTCGGGGTTTTGACAATCATCCGTTTGACGTGGCTACGGTGTTCGATTCTGATCACCCACCAGGCGTCATTAGGATGAACTACATGATCGATTTGATCGCCACCACGACACTCGAGAACAAATTTCCTTATAAAGCAGAGAAAATCGTCGAAGCTGCACTCGATACCGTTGTGGCTCTAGAGCAATCTATATCACAAGCTACCGGTACGACGGGTGGTGGCAGGGATGTCGTGGCAGCGTTGACGCTAGCTTGGGAACCGTTCAATGTGCCCATCCTGTCGCGATGGGCAAAGCTATACCCAATACTTGACAAGTCTAAGATGGGCACGGGGAAGCTAGCTGCGCCTCAATATCCCCCTGCATAACTTGTGCAAGTGTGGGAGGCGAAAGTTTCAGCGGCCGTCGCTTCCTCAAGGTTGTCGTCGAGTGCGTGAAGGAAGTCGGCGAGCTTCTGCTCGATTTCGGTGTGGGCTGGCACAGTCGTTCGCCAAAAGAAAAAGCCGCCCGGGGGCGGCTGTCGGAAGAGAAGGGGACTTGCACCTACGTCGAAATAGGGAGGGCGGTAATCCGAAGTGCCCGCTTCGATTGTGAACATCTGGTGGTAGAGTGGTTGTGGGCGCGTCACTACCATCAAGCGCCTGCACTGCATACATCAAACAAAGAGGTATTCAGATGACTTTCTACCCATCAAACTCTAAGAGAGCACGCTATATAAGATCCAGAGCTGCTCCGATCCTATGTGGCATTCTCGTCTCATTTTCCGTCGCCAACGTTGCTGTGGCAGAAGACGCGAAAGTCGTGGCCAGTCAGATACTAGATGAGGCAATTCCCGAATTCCAAAGAACAATGGCGTCGATGAGCCAGGGCTGTCACAATGGCCAGGGCGTCCCCCCGTTGAACTGGAGCACTAGGCAAGAACCTGGTAATAAAGCAGTCAAATCGCTCAGCGATGCACGAGTGGCGTTGAGTAGAAACGATATTAGTGGCGCCAAGAAATCCATCGAAGCTGGCCTGAGCCAGTGGGACGCATTAATTGCCGCTTTGGCACGTAGTTGCTCCGGAGGCTCCGGTGGTGACGATCCCACGTATTATGGCAGATATGTCGGATATAGGGATCAGGTGAGGGAGCGCATGCTCACGGTGTTGCGCTTCCTATAAGTTTTCGACAAACAGGCAAAGCCCGGCGGCCGACATCACCTCTGCGCGTGTCACCTAGTAAGGCACGTCATCGTTTTCATCGTGATTGTCCTGTCATGGCCCGCTCCAATTCCAGAACCCCTGAGCACCACGGGCCGGTGAGGGCGGAACCAAAGGTTCGATGTCGGTCATGGGCCAGCCCCAATTGAAAGTGCCTTCACGGTCGCTGTCGTTGATGGCATTCTCCCCGAACTCGCGGGCGCACTCGTCGCCGCTCTTCGGCTCGCCCAATATTGTCGTGCATAAGATGTGCGGGAGCGGAAGCGAGAGGTGGTTCGGTTTGTCTGAACAGTTTCGGGCGTTTCGGTAAGTGGATTTCCGCCTCGATTATGCCGCCACCATCATTGGTGTCAGCGCGTTGAAGTAGGCCTGATCCGGCGTCTGCCGGTCAAGGGATGAATGTGGGCGTCGGCTATTATAGAAGGTCAGATATCGGCCAATGCCGACGCGGGCCTCGGACACGGTCTTGTAAGCATGGAGGTAGACTTCCTCGTATTTGATTGAACGCCAGAGCCGTTCGACGAACACGTTGTCCCGCCACGCACCCTTGCCATCCATCGAGATGGCGATTTCCGCCCTCTTCAGCACCGCCGTGAAGTCCACCGAGGTAAATTGCGAGCCTTGGTCGGTATTGAATATGTCGGGTTTGCCGTAACGGGCCAGCGCTTCCTCGACTGCTTCGATGCAGAAGGCTGCTTCCATCGTGATCGACAGCCGCCACGACAGAACCCTTCGGCTGAACCAGTCCACAACGGCGCAGAGATAGACAAATCCGCGAGCCATCGGAACATAGGTCAGGTCCATCGCCCAGACTTGGTTGGGCCTGGTGACCGCCAGCTTTCGCAGGAGGTAGGGATAGATTTTGTGACCTGGGGCCGGTTTGGATGTGTTCGGGCGGCGGTAGATCGCTTCGATGCCCATCTTCTTCATCAGCGTGGCAATGTGCAACCGCCCAGCTTCCAGCCCTTCTCCCCTCAAGAGCCCTTGCAACATTCGACTTCCGGCAAACGGGTAGTCGACATGCAGTTGGTCGATCCGGCGCATTAGGGCAAGATCGCCGTCAGACACTGGACGAGGCAGATAATAGACACTACGGCTGAAGCCGAGAAGCTTGGCCTGGCGCACGACGGATAGCTTATGCTGGCGGTTGATCATTTCTTTCCGCCCAGCAATCCCGCCTTGCCGAGCGCACCGGATAAAAAATCGTTCTCCAGTGTCAATTCGCCGATCTTGGCGTGCAGCGTTTTGACATCGACGGTTGGACGCCGGTTCCGTCTTCGCTTCATCGCCAAAAACGCCTGTCGCCCCCTCAAGGAGCTGGTCTTTCCATTGTTTGATCTGGTTGGCATGCACATCGAACTGCTGGGACAGTTCCACCAGCGTCTGYTCGCCTCGRATGGCGGCRAGYGCCACYTYTGCCTTGAAAGCCGGGCTGTGGTTCCGRCGCGGTCGTCTYGTCATGGTATCTCCTGTTCCCGGCATCTAAGCCGAAGTCAGGCAGAAATTCCACTTATCCTAGCTGTTCAAATTTCCCGAGCCCGCTCTCCGTGGACTTGAAAATAAAATTCCGAACCCAAGAAAAACATCCATTTATGGTTGTGCACCGTCGCAATAGATTACTATGATTTCGTGGGGAATGAGTCGTGCGTTCCGTTCAGTGGGCACGGGGGGAAATGGGGAACACTTTAAATTCTCGTAAGAAGCAAGTGGATGCGTCGCCATACGCGTCATCCTTGATCGAAGGGCATCGCGATTTCGGCTATTCGCTGGAAACAGCAATTGCGGACGTAATTGACAACTCGATCACAGCCAACGCAAGACACATAAGTATCGTTGTCGACACGGTCTCCGACGCACCGGCACTAGCAATCATCGACGACGGAGATGGGATGACTGAGCCCGAGCTGATTGATGCGATGCGCTTAGGCTCGAAAAATCCGCTTCACCAACGTCAGTCGAGGGACTTGGGGCGGTTCGGCCTTGGCCTAAAGAGTGCCAGCTTTTCCCAATGCCGGAAACTCTCCGTCGCGTCTGTGCGCGACGGTACCCTTACGACCGCGACTTGGGACCTCGACGAGATCGGACGTAGAAACGACTGGACGCTCGATCTTAACGAGGACGTTGGAGGACCGCCCGGTCTGGAACTTCCAGCGGAGCACGGCACTGTCGTAATTTGGGAAAAGCTGGATCGCCTCTCTGGTGGCATTGTCGGCGATGGGACAAAGCGCAGCGAGTACCTGAACGCTGCACTATCCAAAGCAGAAGGACACATTCGGCTTGTTTTTCACAGGTTCCTGTCAGGAACTCGGCCCAAGGTTCGCATCACTCTGAACGGTCGACGGCTCAAACCTATTGACCCATTAGCCAGCGGCCATTCCGCGTCCCAGATCGGGCCAGAAGAGGTTGTTCCGTTGCCTAATGGTGATGTTGTTATTCAGTGCATGACGCTGCCGCACCACAAAATGATGACGGAAGCTGAATGGATTGAGGTCGGTGGCCCCGACGGACACCTGCGCTCCCAAGGATTGTATGTTTATCGCGGCGACAGACTAATTATCGCTGGAGGATGGCTCGGACTTGCCAGACAAACCGAACTGACAAAGCTTTGCCGTGTCCGGATCGATATTCCCAACTCGATGGACGCCCTTTGGAAGATCGACGTCAAGAAGGCGTCCGCGCAACTACCGCCAGCGATTGGCTCAAGGTTGCGAAGAATAATAGAAGGCTTTCTTGGAACTTCGAGGCGAACCTACCAAAGACGTGGCCAGCGTTTGGTCGATCCGGAGAGGCATCCACTTTGGTCGCGGGTTTCGCAAGACGGCAAGATCATCTTCCGCCCCAACCTGGAACATCCCGCATTCACCGGGTTCGCGAGCGAGCTCCCCGAGCAGTTTCGTGCCGGTTTCGAGACGTGCCTCCAGTTGCTCGGTTCGGGTCTTCCAATCGAAGCGCTCCATGCCGACCTGCTCGGTAATGCGGAGGCGTTGGAGGAGGATGAAGCGGACGAACGCCAGATCAGGGAGATGGTGAATGCCGTCGGAGGTGCTCTGCTCGATGCGGGCGTAGCGAAGGACCGAATGAAGGACGTGCTTCGTGCGCACGACTTTTTCAGAAAATCGTGGATCATGGCCGAGGCTGTGATCGACCAGTACATTGAGGATTTCGATGAACTCCGGACAACAGAATCTGCTCAGCGTCGTTGAGAGTGCCCTCTATGACCAGCCAAGGAAGACGGAAGAAGAACTGCGCCAACTGGCGAGCGGCCTAAGCGTTGCATTGATGACGGGATTGACCCCCGAGCAAATCGAACAAGTCGTTCGAGTGGTGGAGGAGAAGAGCGGCATCCGTGCAGGGCTCGGTGCAATCATTGACGACGGTGAGTTCGTTCCATGGCTGGACGACGCAAAAGCTTCCATCGATCCCTACTACTGGAACCGATACAGAAAGCTGCTCATACAGCAGGGAATGCCGCGTGACGTGGTTTTATCCCTCGACGCGGTAACCGACAGCATTCTCGGTCGGACCGGAAATCCCAACCTAGATCAAGCGTGGGACCGGCGAGGAATGGTTGTCGGCCACGTGCAGAGCGGCAAGACGGCCAACTATGCCGGACTTATATGCAAGGCGGCAGACGCTGGTTACAGGCTGATCGTTGTCATAGCAGGAATACATAACAACCTGCGCAACCAGACGCAGGGGCGCGTAGACGAAGGGTTCATCGGCCGCGACACAGGTCGGCAATTACCGGGTTCGAAGTCCAATAAGAACGTCATTGGTGTCGGCAAATTTGACCCTTCGCGCACACCTGTAAGTCTTACCAATACGCTCCGCGATTTCCACAAGGATACGGCCTCGACGAACACCAGCGAGATTGACTCCTACAAGGTCCCGGTTGTCCTGGTCATCAAGAAAAACCATCGCACTCTGGCCAATCTGTTGGAATGGTTGCGCGACAACAGTGCTCGCGGCGATAGCGAAATGATCGACCAGCCTATGCTTCTGATCGATGATGAGGCGGACAATGCATCCATCAACACGAAGTACAAGGATGATCTCGTCACGAAGATCAACGGGCAGATTCGTGATCTTCTGAAGATGTTTCATCGCAGCTGCTATGTTGGCTACACGGCCACGCCATTCGCGAACATATTCATCGATCCCGACCAGGAAGATGACATGTTCAAGGAAGACTTGTTCCCTCGAGATTTCATTATCGGACTGGACGCTCCCACGAACTATTTCGGCGGCAAGAAGATTTTTGTAGACGGCATTGATGAAGAGGGGAAAGGAGTTTGGCTTCGTAACATTACCGACAACGAAGAGATCCTTCCCATCAAGCATGCCATCGACCACGCATTAGACCCGCTACCGCCCTCACTTCTCTATGCACTTCGGGCTTTTCTCATCGCACGGGCAATCCGCGATCTTCGGGGACAAGCCGCAAGCCATTGCTCGATGCTTGTCAACGCGAGCCGCTTCACTCGTGTTCAAGGCCTTATTCGCAATCGGCTGCATGAGGCGCTTGAACGAATCCAGAATGCCGTTCGTATTAATGGGAGTTTGAAGGGGCGAGCACTCGACGATCCCGAGATAGCCGCACTGCGAGATGTCTGGAAGACTGAGTACAGCGAGGCATGGCAAGATTGGAGGGCCATCCAAGAAAGCCTGCTGGACGCTATCGCTTCTGCGAAAGTGGTCGAGGTAAACAGCAGGTCGAACGACCTGAACTACACCGGTGGCGGGGAACGGGGGCAGACGGTTATTGCAGTCGGCGGCTTCTCGCTCTCGCGTGGCCTCACGCTGGAAGGGCTAACAGTCACCTGGTTCCTCAGAAACTCCATGATGTACGACACGCTCATGCAGATGGGACGGTGGTTTGGCTTCCGTGGCGGCTACGAAGACCTATGCCGCATCTGGATGCCGGATGAAGCCATCGGGTGGTATTCTTTCATTGCCAATGCGACCGAAGAGCTTCATCGAGAACTGAAGATCATGGAGCGGGCGAAGGCCACGCCCGGCATGTTCGGTCTCGCAGTTCGCAGTCACCCTTCCGCTCTGATGATTACTGCACGCAACAAGATGGGGTCGTCGGAACAGATCACGACGATGGTAGGACTGGCCAACAAGTTTGTGGAGACGGCGCGGGTTTCGTTGAAAGATATCGAAACCAACAAGACGCTGTCGAGGCAATTCCTGCTGGGCCTCGAAAGCGCTGGCTTCACTCAAGAGAAGGCGGAAGCGTTCGAGGGCGGGTATCTCCACAAGAGTGTGCCGGTCCAACACATCGACGACTTCCTCGCTGGATGGCGTAACGCCGACGAAAGCGTCACCACGGCAACTGCTCCCATCCGCAATTACATTCGAGCGAGAAGCCAAGATGAGCTGAAGGACTGGGACGTGCTGGTTACCGGGCTGCAATCAGGTGCGAGCGATGACACGCTTGGCTGGTCCATACGCCCGATCAGCCGTTATGTAGACCTTGCTGACCTCAAGAGCGGATTTATGTCGTTTAGCGGTAGGCGGATGAGGGTTGCATCGCGTGGTATCGAAAAGGCCGGCATCGATGCAACGAAGGTGAGTGATCGCCAAGATAAGTACCGCCTTGATGAAAACATTACGGAAGGTGCCCGCGTCAATTACCCGGACTCCATTTATCGGGAAGTTAGAGGGCGGCCGCTCTTCATACTGCACCTGGTGAAACCGACGCCGCCGAAAGGGCAGGACGCAGATGAGAGGGCAAAGGCGCTCGAAGGGCTGACAGCCGTCGCTTGGAGCATGAGCCTCCCGGCGTCCAACAAGGCGAGCGAACGTGTGGCGTACGTCGTGAATACGCGCAAGATGATTGAGCTTTTCGGTAGCGATGAGCAGGACGAAGATGCAGTCGATAATGACGAATAATCCTTGGGCGCAGCTCTCGATTGGGGATGCTAGGCGCGTTAACGGCAGCGGGCGTTTCGATTTCTTCTGGATCGTTTTGGAAGACTCCGTTCCTGCACTCGCACTTAAACTTGGAACGGATGTCTTGCCTGACAACCGGATTCCAAGACTGCGCAGTCTCGATTTGCGTTATCGATTGATGAACGGAGTGCAGGCGCTGGTGATTTCTCTTACAGACCCTTCACTCTCCGATACGTTCGTAACGCTTTGTCTTGACGTTGTACGAGCTGGAGAGGCCGGCAACGGGATCGATCAGGCACTGATCCTCTGCCTTAACCGAACCAGACGATGGCATTACCTGCTGCGTGGCGGTGTGTCAGACGAGTTGACCGTTGAGGAGCAGCGTGGGCTTGTTGCCGAATTGGCGTTCCTCACAGCGGTGGCCGACGCAAAGGGCCCCGATTTCGCAGTAGAGGGTTGGAAGGGGCCCGAAGGCGCTGCGAAGGATTTCGAGTTTCCTCAGGCATGCGTGGAGGTCAAAGCCCGACGAGCAGCATCGAGGCCATACATCGCCATATCGTCCGAAGACCAACTCGCAGATGTGCCCGGCGCGCGTCTGTTTCTGAATGTCACGGAAGTCGCTTCTGGCTTGGAAGGGGACGGACTTACTCTTCATGAACAAGTGGGAACGATGGCGGCGCGACTGACGCCTTCTCCTTTTGCACTTTCCCGATTCGAAGATTTGCTCGTATCCGTCGGATACGTCGCCTCGCACCGATACGACGATCGCCGGTGGGTCGTCGGCGCAAGCCGTGTCTTCGAGGTATCCGAAGGGTTTCCTCGTCTCGTATCCCCGATGCCAGTGGGGGTTTCCGGTGTTCGATATTCTATTGCACTCAGTGCCTGCACGCCCTTCGAGTTTGGCGGCTCAGTCCTCGACGAGATAAATTAAAGGTACAGCCATGAGTGATTTGCAGGATTTTCATCAGCAGCTGATCGCGGATGTCCAAGGTGACGCGGACGCCTTGGGCCGGGTGACAGCGGAGGCATTTTTCGAGCAAACCGGTACATATCTCACGGAAGCGGGAGAAACAGAAGAAGCGAACTGGTCATATTATGTCGACGATCCGATCAGTCCGAAGGCTCAGGTGCATGGGTACGGCGGCGATCCCCGAGATGGAAACGGCATTCTGTCGCTCATTATCTGCGACTTTCAAGTTGGGCCAACAGTTCGGACATCCAATGCTGACCACGTCAAGAAACTGTTCAAGCGGCTTAGCGATTTCCTGAAGGTATCGCGCAAAAGATCGTTTAGAGAATCTCTTGAAGAGACCAGTCCCGGATATGGATTAAGTGAACTGATCGCGACGACATGGACGGACGTTGAAAAGATCAAGCTTATCGTCGTTACCAACGCCGAGTTCCGCGCCAAGTCGGACGGCGTTCCCGCAGGTACCATAGACGACAAGGAGGTCACCTACAGCGTATGGGACCTCAAGCGACTGAGCCGCTACGTCGAACAGGGATTGACGCGGCAAAGCTCGGAAGTGGATTTCGTGAAGGACTTTGGGGGCGGCGTACCGGTTTTGAGAGCCTCGGCTGGCGAGGATGCACTTGAGACATATATCGCGGTCATACCGGGAGAGCAGCTTGCAAAAATCTACGACAGATGGGGCCCGAAGCTTCTGGAATCGAATGTCCGAAGCTTTCTTCAGGCCCGTGGAGCCGTCAACAGAGGCATGCGGGACACGATTTCGAAAAGCCCGAGTATGTTTCTCGCATACAACAACGGACTAAGTGCAACTGCTGACGCCATAGAGATCGAGCAGACGCCTGCAGGCCTCTCCATGATCAGGGCTGAGAATCTTCAGATTGTGAACGGAGGCCAGACGACTGCATCCATCCATGCCGCCAGGAAGGCGGCATCCGAGCAGTTGAAGCAGGTCTTCGTGCAAATGAAGCTGAGCATCGTTCCGCATGACCTGTCGGAGACCGTAGTTCCACTTATCTCCCAATACGCAAACAGCCAGAACAAGGTCGCAGCCGCCGACTTTTTCGCCAATCATCCATTTCACATCAAGGTTCAGGAGATGTCGCGGAGGCTACTGGCCCCAGCCGGTGGAAGCGGCTACCGGGAGACAAAGTGGTTCTACGAGAGAGCAAGGGGGCAATTCGCTGACGAACGTGGCCGCCGGACAGTCAGCGAGCGCAAGGTTTTCGACGCCGAGTTTCCTCGGCATCAGTTCTTCAGCAAGACGGACCTTGCGAAGTATGAGAACACCTGGAGCGGATCGCCTCATGACGTGAGTAAAGGCGCACAGAAAAATTTTTCCGAATTCGCGAAGCAGATTGGCTCGGCGTGGGGCAAGGAGGGCTCGGCATTCGACGAGGTTTGGTTTCGCCGGCTCATCGCCAAGACCATTATCTTCAGGAAAACGGAAACGCTGGTCTCAGCCGCCGAATGGTATCAAGGAGGTTATCGCGCGAACATTGTGACTTACGCCCTCGCGAAGCTAGTCAAGGACGCGGAGAAGAGGGAGCGCGTCATCGATCTGGATAAGGTGTGGAGGCGGCAGGCAACGAGCTACGATCTCGAGCGAGCCCTTCTAGCGGCTGCCGAGGAGGCTCAAACAGTGATCCTCACCCCGCCCGCAGGGATCAAGAACATGAGTGAGTGGGCGAAAAAACAGGCCTGCTGGAAGACCCTTAGTGATCGCTCGGTATCCTATGGTGATGGTCTGGAAAACGTTCTTGTCGTTCCAGATGAAGCCGCGTCTGAGGTTCGAGATGCTCGGGCTGATCGGTCCCTTACCAACAGTGCATCCGCCGAGATGCGCGTTCACCAGCTAGGAGCAGCTTTCTGGAAGGATGCTTACATTTGGGGCCACAAGCATAGGAAGCTCACGCCACGGGATATCGGCATCATGGAAACATGCGCCGCCATTCCACGACGTATGCCAAGCGACCGCCAATGTGTCCTCGCGATCACCATTTTGGACAAGCTGGTAGACAGCGGCTTCAGTCATACAACACTAGCTGTGGATCAAACCACGGCCGACTAGGCGTAGTCGAACACTGGTAGAATTGCCTTGGCGATTTGCAAAGCGAGATATGGTGGCACCGCGTTTCCTACCTGGGTGAACTGTTCGGTCCTGTTCCCCATGAACCGATAGTTGTCCGGAAATGTTTGAAGACGCGCAGCCTCGCGCACTGTTAATGACCGGCACTGTTTAGCGTCAGGGTGAATGAAGTAGTGTCCATCCTTGGCAATGTGGCTCGTGATCGTGGTCGATGGGACGTCCCGCCGTTGAACGCGAAAGCGGTCAGCAAACTTTCCGCTTTTCCAATTGGCGTGAGCGGGAGCGATCTCAGGTGGAAATTGGCTCGCTTTTGGGCTGTACCCTTCGGCCACCGTAAAGCATGCCGCGTACATGTATCTGGCCAAGTCTGTGATTAGGCATGGAATAAGGACCCCGTAAATGGGGTGATCGGCGTCCAAACGGGGGTCTGACTCAATCTTGATGATGTTTTAGATTCCACTGGTATGGTTTTTCACGGAGAACCAGCGCCATGCGAGCCCAGTTTCGGCTTTCCGATCTGATCCCTGCCGAGTTGACCGTCAAGGCAGCGCACCACACACCCGATGCGATCGTCATCGCCGCATATGGAAAGTCCTCAGGTTGCAGGTGTCCCGAATGCGGCACGACCTCCCATCGCGTTCATAGTCGCTACCCTCGGATGATCGCCGACCTACCGTGTGCGGGCAGAAAGATCGAATTGCACCTGACGGTCCGACGCTTCGTCTGTAGTGCCGTCCATTGCCGGCGAAAGATTTTCGCCGAGCGTTTCGGTGATGGCGTAGTCCGTCCGATGGCTCGCCGGACAGCCCGTCTGGACTGCCTGGTTCGGCATCTCGCTCTTGCATTAGGTGGCCGTCCGGCGGCAAGGTTTGCCGATCGTCTCGGGCTTCCGGTCAGCAATGACACGCTGCTTCGAACTGTTCGCCGATATGATTGCCCACCGCCGCCGCTGCCAAGCGTTATTGGCATTGATGACTGGGCGTGGCGGCGCAATCATCGATATGGCACGATCATCTGCGATCTGGAACGGCGAAAAACGATCGCTTTGTTGCCCGACCGAGAGCCCACGACCGCAAAGGCTTGGCTGGTCGAGCAGCCGCAAATCGAAATCGTCGCAAGAGACCGTGGCGGCGGGTATGCGCAGGCCGCTGCACAAGCCCTACCACACGCCGAACAGGTCGCCGACCGCTGGCATCTCATGGAAAACGCTAGCCACGCCTTTCTTGATGCCGTTCGCAAGTCGATGCGGCAGATCCGCATGGCAGTAGGTACAGCAACTGTAAATCCTCAGCTTTTGACTGCTGCCGAACGCCTGCAATATGACGGATATCTGAGACGTGAAGAGACGAACTCTGTCATTCGTGAACTCGTCGGCGAAGGCGTGTCCATCAAGGAGATCGTGCGCAGAACCGGGCACAGCCGAAAGCTTGTCCGCAGTGTCGTCCGTGGTCAACGGACCGATATCTTTCGGGTGCGACAAACCTCCCTTGAACCGCATTTGCCGTGGCTGGAAGCGCAATGGGATGCCGGATTGCGAAACGGCGCTGAACTGTGGCGGCAGCTTCGGCTGGCTGGTTTCGGTGGAGGTCTCCGCATTGTTACGGAATGGGCAACACGACGAAGGCGAGCCGAAAAAGCCGAGAACGGGCTCGGCCACGCGCCCGCAGCACGCACCATCGTCCGCCTGATGCCCCTTGAACGCAACAATTTGACCAAGGCTCAGACGATGACGGTCGCGGCGATAGAGGAGCGACTACCGGACCTTGTCGAGGCCAGAGACGTCGTGGAAAGCTTTCATGAAATGCTACGGCGCAAGTCCAAGGATGACCTGGACACGTGGATCGACCGCGCAGCAACGAGCTTGGTCGCGTCATTTGCCAACGGCATTATCCGCGACAGAGCAGCGGTTCAGAATGCAATCACTTCAATTTGGTCGAACGGTCAGACAGAGGGCCAGATCACCAAGCTCAAACTCATTAAGCGCCAGATGTACGGCCGGGGGAAACTCGATTTGCTTGAGGCACGTATCGTCGGAGCACCCTGATGTCATCGAAAATGCGTCAGACCCCCGTTACGACGCCGATTGACAGACTGAGTATTGATGACGAACCGGTCGAACCGGGGATTGGGACAACCCTTCCGAGCCAAGCGCTTCGTGCGCGTAGAGGTGATTGGGATCCAATCTGCGGACTTCATCAAGGCCCGCGGCCATATGTGCGCCGCACATCGAGGCCGGACACATGGCTGCACCCGACCGCACCGAAACTTACTTTTTCCACTTGCAAAAACGGGGCCGTCCACACATGGCTCACTTTTCGGTGGAAAAACCGGCTCAGTTCCGCGTGAAAACCAACAAAAATGGCGCGATCCGTATTTTTCGCAACGGAGAACCGCAAAAGGTCATAGTCAAAGAGACGCTACGTTCGGTCGCGGCAGATATCGGGGTCGATTTGTTAAACTCCAAGGGTGGATTGAAAAACACTCAGCAGCTTGGTGCCGATGTCATTCGTTGTCTGAACGCGGCAGCAGGTTTGTTGTGAGACATTCCGCGACGGCACACCTTTGCTTGCCACCGCCTTCTGAGTTTTCTGATGGTCGCCATAGTGATCTCCGTTTGTGATCACGATGATGCGTAGGATGCCCCGCAAAGGGGGCCAAGGATAATTCCGGCGCGCCAGCAACCAATCCGGACATCCAACTGATATGGTCCTGCAGGTCACCGCAGGGAGAACCGGAATGCTAGCGCTTGGTCGCCATCCACAAGACATGGCGGGCACCGCCGCGTTTTCCATTGGCGCGCACATTCACCTCATCGGTAGCAAAACCCGTTTCTCGCAATCGACGTGTGAAAGCGCTATCCGGTGCAGATGACCAGACCGCAAGCACACCGTTCGCACGCAGGGCATTTCTGGCGGCAAGAAGACCGCTGCGATCGTAGAGGCTATCGTTGGAGGCGCGCGTCAGCCCATCGGGACCGTTGTCGACATCGAGCAGAATGGCATCGTAAGCCGTTTTCTGGGACCGGATCAGCGCACCAACATCACCTATACTGATGGCCACACGGGGATCGTCGAGCTTGCCCTCGTGGAGATCCGACATCGGTCCCCGGGCCCAATCAACCACCGCCGGAACAAGCTCCGCCACAGTAACCCGAGCATCRTCCGGCAGTTCGCTCAGGGCCGCCCGCAATGTGAAACCCATACCGAGGCCACCGATCAGGATGCTGGCGTTGTTCCGTCCCGCGATACGCTCACAGCACAGCGTAGCCAGCGCCTCTTCGGAGCCGCTCAACCTGCTGTTCATCAGCTCTGTCGAGCCGAGCATGATGGAAAATTCGCTCCCGCGTTGTTTCAGGCGCAATTCACCCCCATCTCCAGGAATGGTCGCGCGATCAAGCTGAATCCAAGTAAGCATCGGCATATCTCGTTGTGTTGCTTCTGGCCACCTCGTAGCATGGGCGCAGTGTTGTGGCATCTGAATATCAGGGGATAGAAAAAGAGCGCCCGCGAAAAGAGTCTGGAGGCCCGAATTCCATTGCGCTTGTGTGGCTACCGGTGCCGTGGAAATGGTTGGGAAGAATCCGTTGAGTGCCGGGAGCGTGGCCCAATGAATGGAACCTCTTTTCCGACAAATTGCTCTGGTGGGATTTATATGTCCGGGAACCGTCGCCTACTCAATGTTCATGATGGCGGAGAGGGTGGGATTCGAACCCACGATACCCTTGCAGGTATGCCGCATTTCGAGTGCGACGTAAGACCCGCAGTGATTTCTCTCTTYTTACCGCCTGCCGCTGGTTTTCGGTAAGCGATAGGCTKAGACCGGTCAGGCCTTGTAGTTCTGCCGCATAAGTGCATCGTTTTCGCTGCTAGGCCAGCCATTTGGCAGGCGCTCGAGCATCTGCGTCAGCCAAGCCTGGGGATCGACAGAATTCATCCTTGCAGTTTATGTCGACCGGCGAACTATGCCGAGTAATCAACTTGTTACCAACGCTTCCGGCATCATAGCGGGCACAAGCATAGCCAGATTGATGACTTGTTGCCATAGAGCTACATGGATCATTCATATGCACCGAAGACTGCAGTCGGCGCTTAGCCGTCATTGGGTCACAATGTGCGGCTCCTATGGTGCGATGATAGCGGGCGGAGCCGGGGCGATGGCCACATGCTTAAAGGCACATATTTTCTTTTTTCGGTCATGGCGTGCGTTGTCCAATCAACAGCTACAGCTTCAGCCCAAATCGCTGCGTTCGATGAGCGGCGTATTCAAGCCGCTGTCATGCTGGATGGGTTTGCAGAGCCCATTGTCGGTCAAGCCCATTGCCGGGTCGATAATAAGTGCGAGATCATTTCTGGTTCAGGATCAGGCGTCAAAGTAGATGTTACCTGGCGTCGCCGGGGGGCAGTCGAGTCTGCAGATTTGACAATTCAGTGCCCAAAGGACTGCTCGTTCACATCAGGTCGGTCGAAGGTCACTTTCCAGAGCGAACGAAAGTTCGATCTTTTTCGCGGCGCAGAGAACCACGTTGAGATAGGGCCGGTGTTAAGGCCGAGGATCAAAATCGGGCGAATTTTTCTGATCGTAGAATAAGCTTACTGATCGCTGCAATTGACGCATTATTGCCATCCGCCTGACAGCGGAAGTCGTTCGAAACGGCAAACGTGCGTGGTCAAGTTGCACGGCAAACAGCGCTTACCACACACGTCGGAACGGAATGCTCTGGTCGCGACGGGTCAAATCCATCGCGACGCCTAGGAAATTTGGAAGCGTGGCGCACTTTTAGGAGTGACCGATTAAAAGACGCCAATGTTGTCGTCAGCGCCGACTATCGACTCAATCCAAGCCCTTGAGACCGATTAAGCTGCTGTCTCAGCGCGTGGTCATGGCTGAGCTCGGCATGGCGTGTACGATGCACGATGCGGGCGATCGTCTTGATCTGCTCGGCCTGCTTTGCGAGCTCCGGGCGTGCCTCGAGCTCCTCGGCGAACCTGCGAGGATCTGAACTACCAAACCGCCGCGTGAGCGCTTCGGCTACCAGCGTGGCCTCATCGAGCGCGGCTCGGCCCTCAGGAGACGAGCGCAGTTCCGAGATAAACTGGTTCCGCTTGTCGACTGGCATCTTCTCCACCTCGGCAATGATTTCGGCGCTACGGGAGGTGAGGCCGGGAACCTCGATGACGTCACGCTGCTCACGCTGCCATTGTTCGCTCGCGCGTTCTTCGCCAAGCCGGCGCTGCCATGCCTCGGAGACATAGCCAATATGGGCCGACAGAGACCTTGCATATTGCAGCGCCTCCTTCCGCTCCTTGTTATTCCCGAACAGACCCGACTTGCCGCGCAGGTCCCCGAACCGTTCGGGTTGCTCGGCCATGGCCTTCGCCATGATGTTGCCATTGCCTTCCTTCTCGGTCATCGCGGTACGCAATCTCGCGGCGACCTCGACCGGATCACGGAACACGAGCCGCGCGAGAGATTCCACCGTATCAAATCTGTGATCGATGACGGACATGGCCCTTTCGCGGACCACGTCTTCGATGCTGTGGTCGTGACGCGTGATCGCTGGCACCAGCGGAGCTGGCTTGCCGGGTTCCATCAGCGATTGTTGGACTACAGTTTCTGCGGGGGCAGGGATGGCGCCGTCTTGCGACATGACGTCGGACCACCGAATGCGGCGATAGCCTTTGTTGTCCTCAGCCCTGTGCTGATCTTCGCGGTGAACAGGACCGGCCAGATCGCCGGCACGTTCCTCGTAAACCTGCTCACGCTCTGATGGCCGGTCCTGCTGCTCCCGTTGCAGATGGGCCGCACGGGACAAGACCTCTTGACGCTCATCTTTGGCGGAAGCGAGTTCAATCTCGCTTCTGACACCAAACTCTTGCTCGATCCCTTGGCCGCTTGCGATCCATTGGTCGCTGGCGATCCCGCGCCGCTCGGCAAAGTCGCTGATGTAATCCAGCGTGGTTTCCTTCGCGCCGGAACGCGACAGGCGGTTTGTCAGCGGTTGGTACGCCAACGCGTCACCCTTGACGACACGCCATGCATTGCGCTCGGCCTGGGTGCCATCCGGAAGCGTGACAGGCGTGGCCCCTTGATGCTGCAGTCCGATCCTGTCCCCGATCTTTGGCGATGCATCTCGCATGGCCCGCTTGAGATCGACGCCCCACACGGTATGCCGCTCGCCCTTGTCGTTCTCGTTCTCCAGGGTCACAAAATAGTTTTCTCGCGCCTGGCGATTATGCTCGTAGGGCGCAATGCCGTGATCAACCAGCCGGCCCGCACTGGCGAACTCCTTGATGTCCGCATAGAGCTGCACGCTGTCGCGGTGCCTTGTCATGGCAACATAGGTCAGATGCCGGTCCATGGTGCTCGACGCCAGCACAAAGGCGCGATCGACTGTCGCCCCCTGGTTTTTATGGATCGTCGTCGCATAGCCGTGGTCGATCGCCTGATAGCTGTCTGTCGGAATGCTGACACTGTCGCCGCCTCGACCATCGAGCCGGGCGATGATCTTGCCCGGCTCCACATGCTCGACCGTGCCAAGCATGCCGTTTTTCACACGGAGGTCGCGGTTGTTTTCGAGGAAGATGATCCGGTCACCGGCGGCGAAGGCGCGTTTGCCGTTATTGGTCTGGAAGTTCAGTTCTCCAACATCCTCACCACCTACACCGTCCTCACCATTCCCACGGTCTCCACGGTCCGCACCGTCGCCCAGCCCGGGGCTGCGCTCCAGCCTTTGTCTGTTTTGAAGTTCAGAACGAATGGCGGCATTGAGGGCTCGCACATCAGCGCGGCGATGCGCCATGGCGACCCGGGTGCCATCGGCACGCTTCTCACTATCGGCAAGATAATCACGCACGATCTGCGCCATCGCCGCGTCGCGGCTTTCCGCAAAGAGGATGTCGCCGTGATCGCGATAGGCGGCCAGCCCCTCGGCCGTCTTGTGGGTCGCAAAGGCAACCGATGCCTGTCTCTGCCAATCATGGCGCTGGCGGCGAATGCCCGAAAGTTCGACATGGCCAATCTGCTCGGCAATCGCCCTGAAG
>NZ_JBFREP010000020.1:0-39890 GCF_052114365.1 Agrobacterium sp. MCAB5 | reverse complement strand
CCTGAAGGCCGCAGGTTCAAATCCTGCCCCCGCAACCAATATCTTCAAGACTATCAACAACAAAGCCCTCCCATCCCGGAGGGCACCTTGCGTTTAGGGCCTTGGATACCGCAAATGAATTGCTGGCGGTATAGCCACGTGGGGCTCTGGTAGCGTGCAGCTAGGCCTTTGTAAAACACGAGCCGGAACAAGCACTTCAAGCGCTCAGAGCGGCATTCACTTTGTGATCAGGGTTTCCGCATCACCGACGTGGCGTTGTTTCGGCAGATTTGGGCAAGGTCGCAGGCAGGCGTTTTCTCTCGATCGATTTCACTGGAATTTTCTATGTCGCCCTATCTTGGGCCGGGCGGTAGCAGACACGCAGGCACTCTCAAGTCTTCAAGGACATGCTCGCTCGAGGGTGCGAAGGAGCAGGCTCACCCCGTGCGCTCCGCAAGAAAGGTCACCTCTGCCGGTTGCCGCAATCCGCTTGCGACAACGGACACTTTCAGTCGACCCGCAAGCGCATCGTCGAACGTCGCGCCGATCACGACATCGGCGTTAGCGTCGACCTCTTCGCGCACGCGCGTGGCTGCTTCGTCCACATCGAACAGCGTCATGTCCGGTCCACCGGAAATCGAGACGAGGAGCCCTTTGGCACCTTTGACCGATGTGTCGTCAAAAAGCGGATTAGCAATCGCTGCTTCGGCGGCAGCTCTTGCACGTCCTTCGCCTGCCGCTTCTCCCGTGCCCATCACAGCTCGGCCCATACCGCGCATCACTGACCTTAGGTCGGCGAAATCGAGATTGATAAGCCCTTCCCTGACAATCAGATCGRCGACGGAGCTGACGCCTGCATAAAGAACCCGATCCGCCATTTCGAAAGCCTCAGCAAACGTCGTTGTGGCATCTGCCACCCGGAAGAGGTTCTGATTTGGGATCACGATCACGGCATCCGCGCTTTCGGCTAAACACTCTACCCCGTGTCGGGCCATTCGCATTCGATGTATGCCCTCAAATGCGAATGGCATGGTTACCACGCCGACCGTCAGTATTCCGGCCTTCCGCGCAGCTCGAGCTATAACAGGCGCGGCGCCCGTTCCAGTGCCGCCCCCCATGCCCGCGGTCACGAAACACATATGCATCCCGGTCAGATGGTCCATGATTTCGTCGATCGTTTCTTCGGCCGCCGCTTGTCCGACCTCGGCGAGTGATCCGGCCCCAAGCCCGCCAGTCGCGATCAGGCCGAGTTGMACAACTCGTGGGGCTTTRGACATGGAGAGAGCTTGTGCATCGGTGTTTGCTGCAATGAATTCTACCCCTTGCAGCTTCTGCGCCATCATGTTGTTGACCGCATTACCACCACCGCCGCCGACGCCTATAACGGCAATCCTCGGTTTGAGGTGCAGTATGTCCGGTGTCGTGCCCAAGGTTTGGTTCATTGACGTTCAAGTCCCAAGCGAAAACAGTTTCAGCGTGTGGTGTCGCGACGGTGATCCTCAGCCAGCGCCGTTTGCCTTCGGCCACCGCCGGAACACTGCGCTCGCATTGACACCGCCAAAACCGAAACCATTGGATATTGCGAATTCAGCGTCTAATTGGCGCGCGTGGTTCGCCACAAAATCGATGCCTTCGGCTTCCGGATCCGGCGCGTTGAGGTTGAGAGTTGGCGGCGCAATCTGGTGCTGGAGTGCCAGCATGGTGAATATTGCTTCCAATCCTCCAGCCGCGCCAAGTAGGTGTCCTGTTGCTGACTTCGTCCCGCTGACAGCGACAGTCTTCTCGGAACCAAAGATACTTTTGATGGCCCTGATTTCGCCGAGGTCTCCGACCGGGGTCGAGGTGGCGTGGGCATTCAGATGACCTATTTCGCGGGCGGAAATGCCTGCCTGCGCAATGGCGATCTCCATGGCTCTTTTGGCACCGTTCCCGTCTTCTGGTCCTGACGTGATGTGATGAGCGTCGGCTGTCGTGCCGTAGCCGACGAGTTCGGCAATTGGTGTAGCGCCGCGAGCAAGCGCATGGCTCAGGGATTCAATGACAAGCATGCCCGCTCCTTCGCCCATGACAAAGCCATCGCGTGATGTGTCGAAGGGGCGCGATGCCTTGTCTGGTGTTTCGTTGAAAGCAGTCGACAGAGATCTGGCGGCTGCAAAACCTCCGAGGCTGACGATGTTCATGCAGGCTTCTGTTCCGCCGCATATCGCAATTTCGGCTTCATTTGACCGAATAAGCCTCGCAGCATCGCCAATTGCCTGAACGCCGGCGGCGCACGCGGTTACCGGTGCACCGAGAGGGCCTTTGAAGCCATGACGGATTGAGACATGCCCGGCTGCGAGATTGACCAGAAACGACGGTATGGTGAAGGGCGAAAGGCGACGGACACCGCGTTGATCGACGGTGCGGACCGCTTCGGTTATCGCAGGAAAGCCGCCGATACCGGACGCGATAATCGTCGCGGTCCTCAGCCGTTCCTCATTCGAGGTCGGCTTCCAGTTTGCTTGTGCAAGCGCTTCTTCCGCGGCTGCCAGTGCAAATATGATAAAACGGTCGACCTTGCGTTGGTCCTTCGGAGCCACAATGGTGTCGGGATCGAAGCCGCCCTCGGGATCTTCCATCAATGAGGGGACAACGCCCCCGATTTTCGATGGAAGGTCCGCCACCACGTCGTCACCCAGCCGTCGAATGCCACTTCGACCCGCGAGCAGGCGCGACCAGGAGATACCGACATTCGCTCCAAGGGGACTGACAGCTCCCATTCCTGTGACAACGATACGACGCATGTTTTACACCTGTTCTTCGTTTAAATTGGCATGCCTTCGGCATCCCGACCGACGGTGCGGTCAGGGCCTGTTCTCCGGATATGCAGTTTCTTCAGTGCCTAAATCGCATCCGCCCGAACCCGACGCGGCGACTGCGTTTGATTTTTGTTTTCCCTAGCTACCGAGCGCGATCCTCAGACCGCATGATCAGCGCCTGCGATGCGCCTGATTTCCTCCGCCGCTGCGTCGAGGATTCCTTGAGACGTATTCTCGTCTTCCATGATCCGCGACAGGGTAACGGCGCCGACCATGAGAGACAGGATCGCCATCGCTTTGCCGCTGGGATTGGAGCTTCTGGTGTCATCAAGCAGTTCATTGAGCACCTCGAAGTGAGCGCGTATCCCATCCTCGAATGGACGCCTGACTTCTTCACTCTGCCGAGTAGCGTCCGACCCCAGTGCCACCAGGGGGCAACCTTCTGCCTTTTCTCCACGGTGGTCCTTKGACAGATAGAACGCCATCACTGCTTCGAGAGGATCGGAACTGTCCGCAGCCGCTTCAGACCATCTGCGTGTAGCGCTTTCCATCGCGCGCCTCGAAGCCTGGGCTGCAAGATCGTCCTTCGATGCAAACTGCTTGTAGAACCCGCCTTGAGTGAGTCCTGCACCCTTCATCAAATCTTTCAGGCCAATGCCATCGAATCCGTGCTCGCGAAACAGACGGCTGGCAACGTTGATCACCGTCTCCCGATTTTCCTCGGCTTGTGCCCGGCTCACTCTCATATCGACCTCCGGTTAGATTTCGTTTGACATTTATAKCGCAYATAGATTTAKATCGCAATCTAAATCATTTGCACCGCTGGTCAAGAAGAGAACTTACAATGAAACGCAAACATGTCCTGACTGTCGTGGGTCTTGTCGCAGCGGCTGGGGCCGCCGCCTTTTTCCTCGTTTCTGAAACCCCAAAACGGGAAGCCGAGGCCGCAGACCCAAGGACGGCTTCACCACTGGTAAGGATTGCGGAGGCGAAAAGGACCGGCAGGGCCGACCGGTCATTCACCGGGACGGTCGCATCGCGCGTTCAAAGCAATCTCGGATTTCGCGTTCCCGGTAAAATCGTGGAGCGGCTGGTCGATGTCGGTCAGCAGGTCAAACAGGGCCAACCGCTGATGCGCATTGATGAGACCGATCTTCAGCTTGCACTGACAGCAAAGCGGAATTCGGTCATATCAGCGCGTGCTATTCTGCTTCAGGCGCAAGCCGATGAGAAGCGCTATGCGGCACTGGTCAAGAATGGCCTGGCGGCCACGCCCCAGCGTTATGAACAGGCAAAGGCGGCTCTCGATACAGCGACGGCACAGCTTGCGGCGGCCGAGGCGGAAGCGGAGGTTGCCGAGAATGCGGCAACCTACACCACTCTTGTTGCTGACTCGGATGGAACGGTCGTCGAAACTCTCGGTGATCCGGGACAAGTGGTCGCCGCCGGCCAGACGGTTGTTCAACTCGCAAAGGCCGGCCCTCGCGAGGCGGTCGTCTGGCTGCCTGAGACACTGCGACCTAAGGTGGGATCGGAAGCACAGGCCAGTGTTTATGGAAGCGACGGGCTTAGTGGAAACGCCAGACTGCGACAAATCTCCGATTCGGCTGATCCTCAAACGAGAACCTATGAAGCGCGTTACATTCTTGAGGGTGATGCGGCCTCAGCACCGCTTGGCGCCACTGTAACAATCAGAACACCGGATGCCGAACGCCAGTCAGAGGTCGCCGTGCCCGTCGGCGCCATTCTGGACGACGGTAATCGCACAGGTGTGTGGATCGTCGACGGCGCAACGTCAAAGGTGAAGTTCACCCCGATTARAGTTCAGCAGATTGGCGAGGAGACGGCATTTGTCACGGGGATCGGCACCGGGGAGCAGGTCGTTGCCCTCGGCGCGCATCTTCTCGACGATGGYGCGACCGTCAGGATTGCCTCGAGCCAAGAGGTGAAAAACTAATGCGCTTCAACCTGTCAGCCATCGCGGTTCGCGAACGCGCYATCACCCTGTTCTTTATCGTGCTGCTGGCCGCAGCCGGCGTCTACGCTTTCGTCAAGCTGGGGCGCGCCGAGGATCCGTCCTTCACCATCAAGACATTGACGGTCACGTCAGTCTGGCCGGGCGCAACCGCGCGAGAAATGCAGGACCTCGTCGCCGAGCCGCTTGAGAAACGTATTCAGGAACTGACCTGGTACGACCGCGTTGAGACCACAACGAGGCCAGGTTACGCTTTCCTGACCGTCACCCTCAAGGATAACACGCCGGCAAGTGCGGTTGCAGAAGAGTTCTATCAGGCGCGCAAGAAGCTTGGCGACGAAGCCCGCAATCTCCCCCCGGGCGTGATGGGCCCATTCGTCAACGACGAATATTCTGACGTGAGTTTCGGCCTCTATGCCCTGAAGGCAAAGGGAATGCCGATGCGCGATCTCGTTCGGCAAGCGGAAGTCATTCGCCAGGACCTCCTGCACGTGCCTGGCGTCAAGAAAATCAACATCGTCGGCGAGCGCCCCGAGCAGATTTTCGTCGAGTTCTCCTATGCGAAGCTCGCGACACTCGGCATATCCGCGCAGGATATCGCTTCTGCGTTGCAGCGACAGAACACGGTCACGCCTGCGGGTTCAATCGACACACGAGGCCCACAGGTCTTTATCCGCTTCGACGGAGCTTACAACAGTGTGCAGGCGATTGCAGACACGCCGATCGTTGCTGCTGGACGAACCCTGAAGCTCTCCGATCTTGCAGAGGTGCGACGCGGTTATCAGGATCCCGCCACGTATATCATCCGCCACGAGGGTGAACCGACAATCATGCTGGGTGCGGTGATGCAGGCGGGATGGAACGGTCTTGATCTCGGCAAGGCGCTTGTGGCTCGCTCTGCCGCCATTGCGCAAACGTTGCCGCTGGGGATGACGCTTACCAAAGTCAGCGACCAGGCCGTCAACATCGATGAAGCCGTCGGCGAGTTCATGCTCAAGTTTGCGATGGCGCTTGGCGTGGTTCTGTTTGTCAGTCTGGTGGCACTTGGCTGGCGCGTTGGCATTGTTGTCGCACTTGCTGTGCCACTCACCCTTGCGGTGGTCTTTCTCATCATGCTGGAGACCGGGCGCTTCTTCGACCGCATCACGCTTGGCGCTTTGATCCTCGCGCTTGGCCTTCTAGTTGACGATGCCATCATTGCCATCGAAGTGATGGTGGTGAAGATGGAGGAGGGCATGGACCGCATCAAGGCGGCCGCCTATGCCTGGAGCCATACGGCAGCGCCGATGCTGTCCGGCACGCTGGTCACGATCATCGGACTGATGCCCGTGGGTTTTGCCAAGTCGACCGCAGGCGAATATGCCGGCAACATCTTCTGGGTGGTGGGCTTCGCGCTCATCGTATCCTGGATCGTCGCCGTCACCTTCACGCCCTATCTCGGCGTCAAGATGTTGCCCAACATCAAGCCGGTCGAGGGCGGTCATCACGCCATCTATGACACGCCGAATTACCGCCGTCTGCGCTCCGTCATCGAGTTCGCTGTCCGCCATAAGTTCATGGTCTGCGCCGTGGTCGGCATTTCCATGGCCGTTTCGGTCGTTGGAATSGGCGGCGTGAAACAACAGTTTTTCCCGACATCGGATCGGCCTGAGGTGCTGGTCGAGGTGCGCATGCCCGAGGGTACGAGCATCGAGGCGACGACATCTGCGGTGAAGAAAGTCGAGGACTGGCTGCAAACTCAGCCTGAGACCAATATCGTCACGTCCTACGTAGGGCAGGGCGCACCCCGGTTCTTCTTTGCCATGGCACCGGAACTACCTGACCCTGCCTTCGCCAAGGTCGTCGTGCTCACACCCGATGCCCACGCACGTGAAGAACTGAAGCATCGCCTTCGTGCAGCTATTTCGGAGGGTCTTGTTCCTGAAGCGTCCGTCCGCGTCACCCAGCTTGTGTTTGGTCCTTACACGCCGTTCCCGGTCGAGTTCCGGATCATGGGTCCCGATCAGGATGAACTCTACAGGATTTCTGAGCAGGCTCTGGCGATCATGAAGACTATCCCCGATGTTCGCCAAGCCAACCGTGACTGGGGCAACCGAACACCCGTTCTGCGATTTGTGCCCGACCAGGAGCGGCTCAATCTGATTGGTCTTTCTCCATCGGAGGCAGCCCAGCAATTGCAGATGCTGCTCTCCGGCATCCCCGTTACGCAGGTGCGCGACAATATCCGCAACGTGCCCGTCGTCGCTCGCAGTGCTGGCGAAAACCGCCTCGATCCGTCACGTCTTGCCGATTTCTCTCTGATGAGCAGGGATGGCCGTCAGGTTCCGCTGGATCAACTCGGGCACTCCGAAATCCGGTTTGAAGAACCTATCCTGAAGCGTCGTGACCGCACGCCTGTCATCACGATCAGGTCTGATATCAACGAGGCGACGCAGCCTCCGGAGGTTTCCCAACAGGTTATGAAAGCTCTGCAGCCACTCATCGCGTCGCTTCCCGTTGGATATCGTATCGAGATGGGCGGCAACATCGAGGAGTCTCTCAAGGCCAATACGGCACTCGCTCAGGTTTTCCCGGTGATGATTGCTGCCATGCTGATCGTCATCATTCTGCAGGTTCGCAKTCTCTCGACAATGACAATGGTGATGCTGACAGCGCCGCTTGGTCTTGCCGGGGTGGTTCCGACCCTGCTCCTGTTCAATCAGCCTTTCGGCTTCAACGCCATTCTCGGCTTGATCGGACTGGCGGGTATCCTGATGCGCAACACGCTTATCCTGACAGAGCAAATCAAGGAGAACCAGGCGGCGGGGCTTGATGACTATCATGCCGTTATCGAAGCGACAGTGCAGCGGACACGACCCGTGATCCTGACGGCTCTCGCGGCGATCCTGGCGTTCATACCTCTGACCCACTCAGTATTTTGGGGGTCGATGGCCTATACCCTGATCGGTGGAACGGCAGCAGGCACGGTAATGATCCTGCTCTTCCTTCCGGCCCTCTATGCTGTCTGGTTCCGGATCAAGCCACCCAAGGCAGGTGCCGAAAATGAGACGGTCGAGCACGTAGGGCAGCCACTGGCGCTCGCGGCAGAGTAGGGGCGTCCATGCGTGCCGGCTCAAACCTGAAGCGTGGTGTGATGGCGGCGTTCAAGGGCAGCAGGAGCCGAACAATGCGTGGCCTCACACCATCTGGCCGAGCACGGTCGAAAGGTTGGGGTTTTCCATCTCATCCACATCCGGACCGATCTTCCGGCCGGACTCATCACGCGGATACCAGACCCCGGCAGCCTATGCCGGGATCATCACTGCGCCCGGCTCCAATGCCGCGGGAGATCAAAGCTTCGCTTTGCTACCGATTGCCCACACCGCGCCTACTGGAATGTTGAAAAACGCAGAACCTCCAATCGCACTTGGATGAAGCTTCCGTGGGAGGTTATGCCGGTACGCGTCGTCGTTCTTTGCGGACTAAGTGACGCTGTTATCGATCCATGCGTGCGTCTGTTCCAGAATCTCGTCCGATAGTTCCGGATCGTCGATTGCCCGGGCGAGTATGACCGCCCCAACCATGGCCGCCCAGCTTCCTATCGCTGTGCGCCGGCGATCTGCCGGGTCCAGTTGCGGGAGTGCCTTTTCGATCCGGCTGATCTGCGCACGAAGGCCTTCTGTCATGGCGGAGCGCGCCGGCGGCGTTTGGTGGCGAATTGCTGCAGCGAGACCGGCGGTTGGGCAGCCACCGGCAGCGTTGTCGCGATGGCGAGGCGCAAGATAGGATTTGACGAAATCGCTGAAGTTGCCTCCTCCGACGCTATCTGAAGCAAGGGCATGGGCAAGGGTCTCCGCGACCAGATCGTCTTTTGAACTGAAATGTCCATAAAAGCCGCCGTGAGTAAGACCGGCTGCCTTCATCACCTCCGCAACGCTGACGGCATCGAACCCCTTGTCGCGAAACAGCCGGCTGGCGACATCCAGAATCCGGCGACGGTTTTCCGCCATCTGTTCTCGGCTGACCTTCATTTTCACAATTCTCCCAACATGGTCGTTGACATTTACATGATGGCTATCATATTTAAATCCAATCATGATGATCGTCATGAATATAGGTTCCATCACAGAAAAGAGCAATCCTATGAGCACAAATCCTGCAGTCCTCATCACCGGCGCTTCCACCGGTATTGGTGCAACCTATGCCGATCGGTTTGCGCGGCGCGGCCACGATCTCGTGCTGGTCGCCCGTGACGTGGCGCGAATGGAGGCCGTTGCAAGCCGTCTGCGACAGGAAACCGGCGTGGCCATAGACATCGTCCAGGCGGATCTCACGCAACTCGCCGATSTTGCGAAAGTAGAGACGAGACTGCGCGACGATGACAGCATCGGCATCCTCGTCAACAATGCCGGRACGGCCATCGGTGGAACGTTCATCGATCAGAGCACCGACGACATGGCCCGGCTTGTTGCACTCAATTCGACTGCACTCGTTCGCCTTGCCAGCGCAATTGCCCCTCGACTCGTCAAGAAAGGTGAGGGYGCAATCGTCAACATCGGCTCCGTGGTTGGTCTGGCGCCGGAGTTCGGCATGACGGTCTACGGCGCAACCAAGGCCTTTGTCCTCTTCCTGTCTCAGGGGCTTAGCCTCGAGCTTGGACCGAAGGGCGTCTACGTTCAGGCTGTTCTTCCCGCCACGACACGAACCGAAATCTGGGACCATGTCGGCGCCGACGTCAACGCACTGAACAACGTCATGGAGGTGGGCGATCTTGTGGATGCGGCTCTGGTCGGCTTCGACCGTCGCGAGCCGGTGACCATCCCGCCGCTTCCCGATGCCGGTCAGTGGGAAGCCTTTGAAGCTGCGCGCAAGACCATGCTGGCCAACTTCGGCAATGCGCTGCCAGCCGAACGGTACCGCACCGTCGCTTGAGCAGACCGCGCAACCCATACCGCTGCGGCGGCAACACATAGGCAAATCATGACTAAAAAGACGCTTTTCGAACCCTATACGCTCGGCTCCTTGACGCTTTCCAACCGGATCGTCATGGCGCCCCTGACGCGCAATCGCGCCGGTTCGGGCTTTGTCGCAGGTGACCTGACGGCTGAATATTACGGCCAGCGTGCTTCGGCCGGGCTCATCATTTCCGAAGCCACGCAAATATCACAGCAGGGGCAGGGATACCAGGATACGCCCGGTATCTATACCCAGGCGCAGATCGAAGGCTGGCGCAAGGTCACCAGTGCGGTGCACGAGAAGGGTGGCCATATATTCCTCCAGCTCTGGCACGTCGGTCGCATCAGCCATGTTGATCTCCAGCCGAACGGCGCAGCGCCGGTCGCCCCTTCAGCCATCCGCGCCGAGACAAAGACGTTCGTCAACAATGCCTTCGTGGATGTTTCGCAACCCCGTGCCCTTGAACTGGAAGAGCTTCCTGGGATCGTCAACGATTTCCGTCAGGCAGCAGCCAACGCCATCAAGGCTGGTTTCGATGGTGTCGAGATCCACGGGGCCAACGGCTATCTGCTTGATCAGTTCGCCAAGGACGGTGCCAATGTTCGCACAGACGCCTATGGCGGCTCTGTCGAAAACCGTGCGCGCCTCATGCTGGAAGTCACGGCCGCGGTTGTCCAGGAAATCGGCGCTGCACGCACCGGCATCCGCATCTCGCCGGTCTCGCCCGCCAATGGCATTTCGAGTACTGATCCGCAGGCGCAGTTCGATTACATCGTCGATCAGCTCGAAGCCCTTGGCATCGTGTACATTCATGTCGTCGAGGGTGCCACAGGTGGGCCGCGCGATATCGCGCCATTCGACTTCGGATCATTGCGCCGTCGCTTCAGCAAGACCTATATCGCCAACAACGGCTATGACTTCGAGCTGGCGAGTTCGCATCTTGCCGAGGGTCGGGCGGATCTGATCGCCTTCGGCCGGCCGTTCATTGCCAATCCTGATTTGGTTGAACGATTGAAAAGCGATGCGCCGTTGGCAGAGATAAACCCGGCTACGCTCTATGGTGGCGGTGCCGCGGGTTATATCGATTACCCCTCTTTGGCGGCAACTGCCGGGCGTTGACTGCTTTTGGGGCCGCTCGCTGATGCGGCCCCATCAAATCAGTTTGCTGTGCCTGATCCTTTGCGGATTGGTGCCGGGTCCCGACACTGAAGGGTTACCCTTTCCCTCACCACATGAAAGTCACGCTTGACTTTAATGATGATATATATCATTAAAAATCATCAATGATGATGATAATCATCATTAAATTAGTGTTGTAAAACCATATGCCTTGGCGGCAATCCATGGTGATACCGAAAAGAGAGAAAGACGCTATGGCGACGTTTGCTACTAAAAGACAGAAGACCGCCTTTGTGACCGGGGCTTCCAGTGGGATTGGCAAGGCGGCCGCCACGGCTCTGGCCCGGGCAGGCTACCGGGTGATTGGCACGAGTCGTAAGGCCGCACCTGGCGAGATACGTGATGGCATTCGGATGATTGCTTGTGACGTGACTTCCGATTTGTCTGTCGCGGATGCCGTGGCGCTGGCGCATCAGGAACTTGGCCGTATCGACCTTCTGGTCAACAATGCCGGTTACGCCCTGTCCGGGGCGGCCGAAGAAAGCTCGGTGGATCAGGTTCGTTCGCTGTTCGAAACCAATTTTCTGGGTGTCGTTCGGGTGACCAATGCCGTGTTGCCGATGATGCGCCAACAGGGCTATGGCAGGATATTGAACATCGGCTCTGTCCTGGGCTTAATACCCGGTCCTTTTGGAGCCTATTACTCGGCCAGCAAGCACGCCATTGAGGGCTATTCGGAATCGCTGGACCATGAGGTTCGCCAGTTCGGCATCCGTGTCGCCGTGATCGAGCCTTGGGCAACGAAAACCTCGATCGAGGCCAATTCTCCGCAAGGCGACCGTCCGGTTGCAGCCTATGGCCAGACACTGGCCAGATACCGCACGGCGTTTGACTTGGCCATGGCGACCGGCGACACGGCGGATGATGTTGCGGCCACCATCCTGATGGCGGCGCAGGACAAGGCGCCGCGGTTGCGCTACCCCTCCGGCAAGGCGGCCCGGCAGACCTCGTTTGCCCGGCGTTTCCTGCCGCGCGCGCTGTTTGATCGAACCTTGCGCAAGCAATTCAACATCGCGTGAGCGAGAATGACGGCCACGGCAGGGCCTTCCAACAACATGCTCAGTTCGCGCTGAAAGCCTTGGCTTTTTTAGCCATCTGAGCCGATAATATTTTTACACTGGAGAACGTCCGTGAAAGCCTTCGTCGTCGACAAATACAAAAAGAAGGGCGCCTTGCGTCTGGCAGACATGCCCGAACCCCGGATGGGCGCGAATGATGTTCTGGTTCGCATTCAGGCCACGGCGATCAACCTTCTGGATTCCAAGGTGAGGGACGGCGAGTTCAAGCTGTTCCTGCCCTATCGCCCGCCCTTTATTCTGGGTCACGATCTAGCCGGAACGGTTGTAAGCGTGGGCGCGAATGTGCGGCAATTCAAGGCTGGGGACGAGGTTTACGCCCGTCCGAGGGATCACCGGGCCGGTACCTTTGCAGAGTTCATCGCAATTGACGCCGCCGATGTAGCGCTGAAGCCCGCAAGCCTTTCGATGGAGCAGGCCGCATCGATACCGCTGGTTGGACTGACCGCCTGGCAGGCGCTGGTGGAGGTCGGCAAGGTCAAGCCCGGCCAGAAAGTGTTCATTCAGGCTGGTTCCGGTGGGGTTGGGACCTTTGCCATCCAGCTTGCCAAGCATCTCGGCGCCACGGTGGCCACCACGACCAGTGCCGCGAATATTGACCTGGTCAAAAGCCTCGGCGCCGATGTGGTGATCGACTACAGGACGCAGGATTTCGAACAGGTGCTATCCGGTTATGATCTGGTGCTGAACAGTCAGGATGCCAAGACGCTGGCCAAGTCGCTGAATGTTCTGAAACCGGGTGGTCGGTTGATATCGATCTCGGGGCCGCCGGATGTTCCCTTTGCCAGATCTCTGGGGCTGAACATGTTCCTGCGCTTGGTGGTACGGATGCTGAGCCGGGGCGTGCTGAAGAAGGCGAAAAGCCGGGGCGTCTTGTATTCCTTCCTGTTTATGCGCGCGGAAGGGCAACAACTTGCCCAGATCGCCAAGCTGATCGACGCCGGCGTGATCCGTCCGGTCGTGGACAAGGTATTTCCCTTTGCTCAGACGGCGGAGGCCTTGGCCCATGTCGAGACCGGGCGCGCCAGGGGCAAGGTCGTTGTGAAGGTCGCAGACTGAGTTCGTATTTTGCAGGAGATGGGGTCGCATGGCTGCGGCCCTATTGCTCCCGCCCGCCATTTTCGACAGAGGCCCGGCAATCGGCGCGGCAAATATCGAGAATTTCATCCGCCAGGGCCGATGCGTCCGGGCAGGCCCGCGATAGCACGATGGCCCCGACAGCTTGCGCCATAATGCTGATGGCTTGCGTGCGGGCATTTGAGCCAGCGGGCTGGTTCGCCGCAAGATTGCTCTCCAGCGCATCAACAAGGCGCTCGATGCCTTCGCCGAAAACAGCTCTGGTTTCGTTTGGCAGCCGCGCTGCTTCCCCGCTCAGTGCGGCGGCCGTGCAGCCTTGGCCACGCGCATCACGATGCGTGCGCGAGATGTAGGCGTCGATCATCTCGCCCAAATCATACCCGGCATAGCGTGCCAACGTTTCGGAAAGCCCTTTGGCGGAGGCTTCTGCTATGAGCGCCTCCTTCGAGACGAAGTGGTTGTAAAATCCACCATGGGTCAGGCCCGCACCCTCCATCAGGTCAGCCACGCCAACGCCATCGAACCCTCGTTCGCGAAACATCCCGGATGCAATCGCAACAATCCGGTCATGATTTTCCTGCTTCTTTTCCTTGGTGATCCGCATGTCCGAACCCTTTCGACGGCGCCGTCTCCATGATGTTGGATATCATCATGGATTGAGAGTATTGCTGACGCTTATCATTAATAATGCGCTCAACACAAGGAACACGTCGTATCGGCTACCTAATTTTCCGTCCTTCGCCGCCGATATCTTGTCGCTGGCTGCAACGAAGCTTCTGTTTCTGGGAAGCTGGCCCGGATTGTTTGGTAAAATCAAACTCGGCTACGTGGATCGGCGTATCCTCACTGGAACGCCCTTATATGCTGGGGTCCCGGATTTCCTGTCGTAGTCTGCGAGCGCAATGACCTGGTTCATTTCGGGGTAATAACCTGCTACCGAGCCGGGCGGAATATTGTAGGCAACGGCGGTAAATCCGGTAGCGGTTTTGGCGCCACTCCCGCAAATTGCTTCGACATCGATGAGGTCTCCGTCTCTTAGTCCCCGCGTCTCAAGGTCCCGCTGGTTCATGAAGATGACGTCGCGGCGGCCGTAGACACCACGGTAGCGGTCGTCGAGGCTGTATATGGTGGTGTTGTACTGGTCATGACTGCGCAAGGTGGTCAGCACAAGGGCTTCGGGGTCGTGCAAGCGTGTGTCCTCATCAAGGCCCGGTGCGACGAGAAATTCGGCCTTGCCGGACGGCGTATTCCACACACGATCAGAAGCCGCGACCGTGAGCCGGAAGCCTCCGGGCGTTTTCACGCGCGTATTGAAATCATGAAAATCGGGAAATACGATTTCGATCTTGTCGCGGATCTGCTCATAGTCGCCGGCCATCCCGTCCCAGTCGATGTCGTGTCGATTACCAAGCGTCGCCTTGGCCATGCCGGCAACGATCCAGGGTTCCGAGCGTAACTCATCGCTTGGTGGTTTGAGGAAACCGCGCGACGCGTGCACCATCGACATGGAATCCTCTACCGTGACGGATTGGCGCCCTGTCGCCTGAATATCCAGATCCGTTCGGCCCAGAACCGGCAGGAGGATCGATGTCTTTGCCAGCAGCAGATGCGAGCGATTGAGCTTTGTCGCAAGATGAACGGCCAGATCGAGTTTCCGCATGCCCGCGAACGTCGCTTCAGGATCGGACATGGCGACAGCAAGATTGCCACCAAGRCACACCAACGCTTTCGACCTGCCCTCAATGATGGCCTCGATCGCCTCCACGGCATTATGGCCCTTTTCACCAGACGGGCGGAAACCGAAGGCTTTTTCCATGCCAGCAAGAAGAGCCTCATTGGGAATTTCAGTGATGCCGACGGTCCGGTCGCCCTGAACGTTGGAATGGCCGCGCAGGGGACAGATACCGGCGCCTGGCCGGCCTATATTGCCGCGCAGCATCAGGAAATTGGCGAGTTGCTGCACATTGGCCGTGCCGTGGGCATGCTGTGTGATGCCCATGCCATAACAGAGAATGACGTTTTTCGCCTTGAGGTAGACATCCACGGCGCTATCGAGCGCTTCCAGTGACAGGCCGGATTTCTCGATAATCTCCGGCCATTGCGTCTGGTCGATATCGGCTTGCAGGGCTTCGAGGCCAATCGTATGCGCTGCGATGAAATCGCGGTCGATGACGCCGGGCCCGCCAGCTTCGATATCGGCCGCGTCCCGCTCGAAGATGCGCTTCATCATACCCTTGAGTGCGGCAAGATCGCCGCCGGTACGAACCTGATGATAGGCAGATGCGATCGGCGTGGATGACATCGTCGCCATTTCGATCGGATCCTGCGGGGCTGCAAACCGCTCCAGCGCCCGCTCCTTGAGTGGATTGAAGACGACGATCGGCACACCCCTGCGGGAGGCCTCATGTAATGTCGTCATCATGCGCGGATGGTTGGTGCCGGGATTGTGCCCGAACGAAAAGATCGCGTCGGCATGATCGAAATCCTCCAGCGTTACAGTGCCCTTGCCGACACCGATCGACAGGGGCAGACCGACGCTGGTGGCTTCGTGGCACATATTGGAACAGTCGGGGAAATTGTTGGTGCCATAGGCGCGAACGAAGAGCTGAAAGAGAAACGCCGCTTCGTTGGAGGCACGACCGGACGTGTAGAACTCGGCCATATGAGGGCTGGGAAGGGCGTTCAACTCCGAGGCAATACGCGCGAATGCGGCATCCCATTCGATCGGCACGTAGCGGTCACTGGCATGATCATAGATCAGCGGATGCGTCAGGCGCCCCTGATCTTCAAGMTTGTGGTCGGTCCATTGCCAGAGATCCGTCACCGAATGAGCGGCAAAGAAATCGGGGCCAACCCGCTTGGCCGTCGATTCCCAGGTGATCGCCTTTGCTCCGTTCTCGCAGAACTCAAATGAACTTGTGTGCTTCGGATCGGGCCAGGCGCAGCCAGGACAATCGAAGCCTTCGGGCTGGTTTGCCTTTAACAATGTCGCCGCGCCCTCGGCGATGATCTGCTGGTGAGCAAGGGTTTTGGCAACGGCTTTTAGTGCGCCCCAGCCACCTGCTGGCGCTGTATAATGCTCTATCCCATCCGGCCGCTTCTCGCTCATCACAGTCTCCCTTCAGCGTGTTTCAATAAATCTAGCATCGAACGCATCAGTACGAACCTAGACCGATGTATAGGTCCAGGTAGACGTCTATCGAATGTGCGGCCAACGAGATTGAGCATATTTTGCCCAGATCAAGATTGGCGGTGGAACAGTATCATGGAAAAGACAGGACACATGCAAGCCGGGGCGGCAAGCGCCACCCACAATGATGCGATCGGACAAGTGGCGCTTCTGGCCATGGCCGTCGCGGGCGGTATTGCCGTCGCAAACATCTACTACAATCAGCCGATGCTCGGGCTTATCGAGGCGGACTTCAGTCGGCAGCCAGTTACCGGCATGGTGCCCACCGCAACGCAACTCGGTTACGCACTGGGGTTGTTCCTTTTACTGCCGCTCGGCGACCTCGTTAATCGCCGCCGGATGATCATCGGGCAATTCGTGGTGCTTGCCGCCGCGCTCGCGCTGGCTGCACTGGCGCCGACGGCCTGGATGCTGGTTGCAGCATCGGTCATGGTTGGAGCATGCTCGACAGTCGCCCAGCAGATCGTGCCCTTTGCGGCATCGCTGGCCGCGCCGGAAAAGCGCGGCGCCACAATCGGCACCGTCATGGCAGGCGTATTGTCGGGCATATTGTTCAGCCGCACCCTGTCGGGCTTTGTGGGCGAACACGCYGGCTGGCGGGAAATGTTCTGGATCGGCGTACCGCTCGCCCTGCTCGCCGCGGGCCTCATGTTTGCGGTCCTGCCGTATCATCGGCCAACCTCGACTTTGCGATATCATCAGGCGCTCCGGTCGCTCGGCCAGCTATGGAAACGCCACCCGGCCTTGAGGGCAGCGACTATCATCCAGGCGTTTCTGTTCGCGTCGTTCACGGCCTTCTGGACCATCCTCGCTCTCTATCTGGCGGGGCTAGAATTTCAGCTCGGTGCGGATGTCGCGGGTCTGTTTGGGATCGTCGGTGCGGTCGGCATATTTGCAGCGCCTCTGGCAGGAGTTGTTGCCGACAGACGGGGACCGCATTTCGTGGTCTGGATGGGCGCCGGATTGACGATCGCCGCCTGGCTTATCTTCGGCCTCTGGGCATCGATCGCTTCCTTGGTTGTAGGCGTCATCGTGCTTGATTTCGGCATACAGAGCGCGCTGATTTCTAACCAGCACATCATCTATGCCCTGGATGCCGATGCGCGTAGCCGTCTCAACACGGTTTTCATGACTGGCATGTTTCTGGGGGGTGCCACAGGTTCGGCGATGGCGACACTGGCCTGGGGGCAGGGCGGCTGGCTCGTCGTCAGCCTTCTCGGCGCGGCGTTTGGCCTCGCAGCCTTCGCGGTGAAAATATTTCATCATCGCCGGCATTCGCCGACGGTTGTCGGAAACTGAGGGCGGAACGATGGAAAAGCTACGTATAGGAATCGTCGGCGGTTCGCTTGCCGGCCTCTTCGCTGGCATCATGTTACAACAGGCTGGCCACGATGTTCGCATCTACGAGCGATCGAAGAGCGGTCTTGCAGGTCGGGGAGCTGGCCTCGTCGGTCAGAGGGACCTGCTGCACATTCTCCGGCTGATTGGCTGCGAGCATGTCGCCCGTATCGGCGTGGTGGCTAAGGAACGCATCTATCTCGATCAKGACGGCCGTATCGCCCAGACCGTTAAGGCGCCCCAGACCCAGATTTCCTGGGATTACCTGTTCGAAACTGTCGCTTCTCGCATCGCTTCAGGAAGCTATGTGTTGGGTCGGGATGTCGTCAAAGTACTGGATGGCGAGAGTGGCGCGGAGTTGATTTTTGGTGACGGCACGCGCGTGAATGCCGATCTGGTTATCGGTGCCGATGGCCTTGGTTCSGTGGTGCGCGCAGCGGTCAATCCCGGAGACACKCAAAACCGCTATTCCGGCTATGTCGCATGGCGTGGATTGRTMCCGGAAACGAGGCTTCCRACGGCAGCAAATCTGCTTCTCGACCGGTTTGCCTTTCATGTCAGGCCGGGCGTACATGCGCTCGGTTATCTTGTCCCGGGCTCGAAGGGCGAAATGGACATCGGCAATCGCCGATATAACTGGGTCTGGTATCGCAAAGTGCCAGCAAGCGAACTTGCCCACACGTTCACCGATCTGGATGGGCGAACGCATGCATTTTCGCTGCCGCGTGGTGGCTTGTCGAGCGACCGTCTGGAGGCGTTGCGCGTCGATGCGCTGCAGATGCTTCCGCCGCAATTCGCGCAGGCGGTCGAGGCGGAGCCAAGCCCCTCTATCCAGGGCATTTTCGACTACGAGTCGCCCCGCATGACGGGCCGTTCGGTCGTCCTCATCGGCGACGCCGCCTTTGTCGCGCGTCCGCACACCGCGATGGGCGTGTCGAAAGCAGCGGGCGATGTCATGGCGTTGAGCRACWGCCTGGAGTCCGAGGTTGACCTTCCCAGTGCCTTGCAGCGGTTCGAGGATGATCGCATCGCGGTTGGCCGGGAAATCGTTGCTTATGGCCGGCAACTCGGTGCGTCGGCTATCTGAGTATCGACCGGCTGTCTGTCACGGTACTCAAGAACGATATTTTTAACCCGCTGGCTTCTGCCAGCGGGTTTTTGATTTTGAGAAAGGTCGGATGCTTCAGTTTGGGGGCTTTATCAGGCTTAGTGCGGCGTGGATTTGCGAGACGACGGCGGCACCTTCCCCAACTGCTGCCGCGACCCGCTTGGTCGATCCGGCACGGACATCCCCGATGGCAAAGACATTCGGCAGGCTGGTTTCGAGAGGCAATGGCTTGCGGGAAAAACGACAATGCTCATCGAAGGATTGCCCAGTGACGATGAAGCCCTTGTCATCGGTTTGCACCCGGCTGCTGATCCAGCCAGCGTTCGGATCCGCGCCGATAAAAAGGAAGAGATGATGAAGCGGCAAGGTGTTCACGCTTCCATCCAGGCGGTTGCGCAGTCTTGCGGAGGAGATGCCAGTGGCGTTATCGCCATTGATCGCGTCCACTTCGCAATGCATGTGCAGTTGGACATTCGGCAGGGCCTTGATACGGTCGATCAGATATTGCGACATCGTATCTTCGAGTGCGCGCCGCACGACCAGATGAAGTGTCTTGACCTGAGGCGCCAGAAAAACGATGGCCTGGCCTGCCGAATTGCCGCCGCCAACCAGGACGATCTCTTCGCCGGCGCAAAGTTTTGCCTCGATCGGCGAGGCCCAATAGGAAACGCCGTTGCCCTCGAAACCGTCRATGTTGGTGATGTCCGGYCGCCTGTAGCGAGCGCCGGATGCGATGACGACACTGCGGGCCGTCACCGATTTTCCACCGTCGAGTTCGAGCGCCAGCACACCGGCGTCATCTTTCGGAGGGATCAGATTTTTGACAGCGACGGGAAGAACCATTTCCGCCCCGAACTTGAGGGCCTGATTGTAGGCACGTCCCGCCAGCGCCTGTCCGGATATGCCCGTCGGGAAGCCGAGATAGTTTTCGATCCGGGACGAAGCGCCGGCCTGCCCCCCAATCGAGTGTTCGTCGATGACAAGGACGTCGAGCCCTTCCGAAGCGGCATAGACGGCGGTGGCAAGGCCCGCCGGTCCAGCGCCGACAACAGCGACGTCATAGAGCTTTCCGGGCTTGAGGTCCGGCGTCATGCCGAGACATGCTGCGGCCTCCGCATCGGTYGGTTTCTTGAGCACGGTGCCGTTGGGGCAGACCATTAGCGGAAGGTCGGAGGCGAGAATACCCAGACGTTCGATCAGCGCCTTACCTTCACCCTCCATGGCAGCATCAAGCACGATGTGGGGAAAGGCATTGCGGGCTAGRAATCCTTGCAGGCGCGAGAGCGCGGCATTGCCAGCGGTTCCAATCAGAACAGAACCTGCGCCTGCATCGATCAGACCGACGCGGCGCAGGATGAAGGCGCGCATGATGACTTCGCCGACATCGGCCGATCCGATCACCAAGGCCCGCAAATGGGCGGCATCAAAGGGAATGGCCGTGCAGCCCTCGGACCCGGCGCGGGCCCCGGCAAGTGTCGGTCGACCCGACAGCTGGTTGACTTCGCCAGACAACTGGCCTGCTCCATGCGTCGTGATCGGCGCCTCGCCGGAAAGACCTTCGTGGCGAAACACGTCCATCGATCCCTTCAGCACCAGCCAGGCGGGCGCTGCGTGGTCTCCTACCTTGTAGACGAAGTCACCACGGGCGAAATCTTTTGGCTCGCCGCTGGCAAAACGCTTGGCCGTCTCGACCTGATGGGGGTTGAGCACCGGAAACATCTGGTCCAGGCGCGCGCTGAGATCTGCCATCTGTTACCTCCAGCTGGAAATGTCGTCCGCAGGTCACCGCCGATTTTTCGGCGAAGTTCAGTAATATCGCGGTATCGGCCCGCGTTGCGGTGTCTGATCAGGCAGGTCCACCATGGTTTCGTCCACATAACACCAGCCCCAGCCTTCCGGCGGGTCATAGCCCTCGATGATGGGGTGGCGGGTGGTGTGGAAATGCGCGGTCGCGTGGCGGCCGGGGGACTGATCGCAGCAGCCGACATGACCACATTCGCGGCAGAGCCTCAAATGAAGCCATATCTGGCCAGTTTCGAGACATTCCTCGCAGCCAAGCGTCATGGGCTTGACCGATCGGATCGTCGGCAGGTGCGAGCATTGATCAGACATGGTTCCACTCCTGAACGTGTTGGAAATTTCAGTGCTTCAGTGCTTCTTCAAGACACAGTAYAAGCTGGTTGAAATCGACTGGYTTCCCAAGGAATGCGAATGCACCGCCATCCATTGCCGCTGCTCTCGTTCGCTCGTCGCAATAGGATGTCATGAAGATCATCGGCGGCTTTTGATCACCACGCGAGTTTAACACRTCCTGCATCTGGATGCCGCTCAAGCCTGGCATTTTWACGTCGACCAGCATGCAGTCGATCGCGACGCGATCACCGCGGGCCAGAAAGTCTTCCGCAGACGAAAACAGCCGGCTCTCGTAACCGCAGGACAAAACGAGATCGTCAAGGGCTTCGCGGATCGACCGATCGTCGTCAACGATGGCTATGACAGGTGTTCTGGACAATTTGATTGGGCCTTGCCTCTTAAAATCAACTGGCTTCTATATGCGCCATCGAGACACAACATTGCACCATACAAGGGTCTAGGTTTTGGCCTCAAAGGCCCAGCAGTTCCGCCTTGCGCACCAGTTCGGCCACGGAGCGCGCCTCCATTTTGCGCATGACATTGCCGCGATGCAGCTTGACCGTGATCTCGCTGATCCCGAGGTTGAACGCAATCTGCTTGTTCATCAGGCCTTGCACGACAGCCGTCATGACCTCATGCTCGCGGCGGGTCAATGTCTTGGCCAGTTCCACGACGGCGCCATTTGCAGCAGATTGCTGGCGCATTTCCCGATCTTTCTGAAAAGCGACCGAGACGGCGTCGAGGATGTCCTGGTCCCGAAAAGGTTTGGTCAGGAAGTCGATGGCACCTGCTTTCATGGCACGGACTGTCATTGGTATATCACCGTGACCGGTCATGAAGATGATAGGCATTCGGTTGCCGAGTTTTTCCAGGTGGAGCTGAAAATCAAGGCCGTTCRCACCGGGCAGGCGAACGTCGAGAAGAATGCAGCCAGGTCGGTCCAGATCGGCATTTTCGAGCAGGTCCTGGGCGCTTTCAAAGGATTTTGCTTCTGTTCGAATTGACAGGAACAGATCGACCAAAGCCTCGCGTATCGCAGTATCGTCATCGACGACGTAGACAACCGGCGTATCGCCGTTCGGCGGTTTGGCGGACTTTCTCGCATCATTCATGGGTTGCCTCCATCGGGACGATCATTTCGAACAATGCGCCACCATCGATGTGATTGCTGGCAGACAGCATGCCGCCGCGGGCTTCGAGCATGCTGCGGCAGATGGCAAGGCCCATGCCAAGCCCGGTCGGTTTGGTCGTGCAGAATGGTTTGAACAGGTTTTTGAGAACGTCCGGACTGAGCCCGGGACCTGTGTCGAGAACCTTGATGATCACGCTTTGATCATCCCCAGGCTCGATCGTTACCGATATCCGCCGCATCGCTTCCGGGGTTTCGGCCATGGCGTGAAGGGAATTGGTGATCAGGTTGATCAAGACTTGCTGCAGCTCTATCCGCACAGCGTTGACGGTGGGCACATCGCTTGCTTCAGCTATTTCAACAATGACCCCGTTTCTGACMAGCTCGCTCTCCATCAGCGCGCGTGTCTCCGTGACGAGATCGGCCAGCGAAACCGGCTCGATATCGGGCGGGCGGTTACCAAGCATTGATCGTGCGCTCTGAATGATGTCRCTGGCACGCTGGCTGTCACGAGCGATGCGCTCAGCTGAGCGGGAAACGGCTGCCAGATCCGGCGGGTCGCGATCCAGCCAGCGCTGCAGGGTCTGGGCGTTGACCACCAAGGCGCCGAGCGGCTGATTGAGTTCGTGCGCGAGCGAAGCCGATAATGCGCCGACTGTTGCCGCGCGCGACGCCAATGCCAATTCCGCTTGGGCCTCGAACAGTGCTTTCTGGGCGAGTTCCCGCTCCGTAATGTCGAACATACCGACAATGACACGGTTGAAATTGGCAGGATCTTCAGGAAAGCCAACGGTCAGCAGCACAAATTTGCTGGTGCCATCGCTGGTAATGATGCTGCCCTTGCCTTCGAAATGCGTCTCGTTGTTGAAAATTGCCGCGATGAGATCGAGAAAGGTGGCGTCGTCCTGGGCAATATAGCGGCGCATGGAACCGGGATTGTTGTTGCCCACATGGCCCAGCAATTCAAGTGCCGCCGCGTTGGCGGCAACGGTAGGGACGCTGACGATGCATCGCTCCAGAAAATCCGGGTTCTCCCGAGCGTGAGCACTAAGGTCTTTGACACCATCTGCTTTCAACGCCATCAGCATTGCGCGGACCTGCGAATAGTCGCGCTCCCAAAGTGCAACGCGGCTTTGCTCGAAAATCGTCCGGTAGCGCTCTTCGCTGCTCTGCAGGGCGGCATTGAATTTCACAAGATTGAGGCGCGCGCGCTGATTGCGGATGATCAAGGCGCAGGTGATCAACATTGCAGCAACCGCGACCGCCAGGCGTAGGGTTGCGGCSAGGTCGGTTTGCAGCCCATGAGCTGCAAGATACGAGACTGCCGCCAGACTGATACAGATACCGGTCACCAGYATCGTTCCTTTTTCTGTCAGGGTTTCTGCCGACAGAAGCAAGGTGATGACATAGAGCGTGGCAAGCGCGCTGTGAATGTCGGTATAGGTATCGAGATAGAAGATCAGCGCTGCAAGTAAAAATGCGCAGACGAGCACGCCAAGTTCAAAGCGCGCCGGCAGCCGTCTTTCCGGGTTTACCAGGACCAGCGAATGCAAGGAGATTTCCCACGTTGAGATCGACCGCATTATCAAGCCATCCCTGCTGCCAAAACGCAAATGGCAATTCCAATATTCCTATGCAAACTCAATCTCATAACCGCGCAAAAAAGAAAGGCCATTCCAGGACTGGGATGGCCTCAGATGGATCGCGACATCCATGTGAAAGGGCGCGCTTGAACATTCAGGGTGCATTGGCATGCAGCATCTCTTCAGTGGAGGGCCTGAATTTGTAGCCTCGGTTCGGCAGGTGAGCCACTATACTTAGGTGTCAGTCCGACTAACCAAGCATTGGATACCGCGCAACCAGATCCTCGCCTACAACCATCTCGTCAAACAAACGATGTGGGCAGGAGCTGAAGATGCAGATTTCAAAACATGTTCTTTCTCTCAAGGACCGGCCTGCAGCCTTCGAAAGCCCGGCGGGATCGATCAYGCGCCTTGGTCGCAATCAACTGCCAATCCTCAAAGGCCTTTCAATACGCRGGCTGGTGCTCACGGCACACGCGATCAGGGAGCCTCACTGGCATGCGAATGCCAATGAACTGGGCTACTGTGTCCGCGGCCAGGYACTGGTGACTGTCGTCGGCAATCATGGCAGCCGCGACGTCTTTCTTATCGGCATTGGCGAAATGTTCTTCGTTCCGTCAGGCACGGTTCACGCAATTGAAAATACCGGTGAGACGGAGGCGGAGTTCATCCTTGCCTTTTCGAAYGAGGATCCGGAAGATTTCAGCCTGTCTGGCGCCTTCGACGTGATGTCCGACGCCGTGCTGCTGAGCACATTCGAGTGGCAACCGCAAAAGCCGCCGAGTTTTGGCAGGCTGAACGCAAACACAGAGATATTCGACCTGCAGGCCCAGCCAGCCGTTGAAAAGCAGGCGCTTCATCCAAACAGGCTCAAATTCCGTGTCGAGGAGTCAGCGCCGCACGTATCGTCGCCGGCGGGCTCTGCAAGGACCGCGCAGGCTCCGGCTTGGTCTGTTCTAAATGGTCTTTCGATGTTTTCTGTCCGCATCAGCGAGATTGGCCTGCGCGAACCGCACTGGCACCCCGAGACCGCCGAAATGGGCTATGTGCTCGAAGGGACCGGTCAGATGACAGTCCTTGATCCCGATGGAAGCGCTGACACTTATTCGATCCATCCGGGTGACGCCTATTTCGTGCCGCCAGCTTACCCGCATCACATCGAAAACACCGGCAGTGGCACACTGCATATCCTGATTTTCTTCAGTCGCAGCGCGCCACAAGATATCGGTTACCGAGCAGCGGCGGCCGGTTATTCACGCAATGTGATCGCTAGCCAGTTGGGCCTTTCCGAGCAAGCCCTCCTGCCTCTTCCTGTCGATATCGACGATCCGCTGATCGTTGCACGGCTCTGAATCCCTGAATCCCTGAAACCCTGAAACCCAAACCCAAACCCAATGGAGATTACCATGAACCGCACCCTCGCTGAAAAACATCGCAAGTCGCCTCTTGCAACACCGACTGCCCTTGGCACGAACGCAACCGCCGATATTTCCGGCGCGTTGACGGCGCTGCTGGCCGATGTCTTCGCGCTTTATCTCAAGACGAAGAATTTTCACTGGCATATGAGCGGTCCGCATTTCCGTGATTACCACCTGATGCTGGACGAGCAGGGCGAGCAGATCTTCGCCATGACGGATGACATTGCCGAGCGAGCCCGCAAGATCGGCGGCACCACGCTTCGTTCGATCAGCCATATTTCCAGGTTGCAGCGGCTTCTCGACAACGACGCCGATTTCGTGACCCCGGCGGATATGCTGGCCGAGCTTCGCGACGATAACCTCACACTCGTCTCGCTGATGAAGGCGACACACAATCTTTGTGAAGACCATGGCGACATCGCAACCGCCAGCCTGATCGAAAACTGGGTGGATGAGGCAGAGCGCCGTGCCTGGTTCCTGTTCGAAAGCACCCGCGGCGCCGAATGAGCGCGCGAAATTTCGGAGAGGCCCATGATCAACGAACTTTCACTGTCCCGTCGGCAGGTCCTGTTGGCCGGCACCACGGTTTCTCTGGCCTTGGCCATGCCGGCGATGGCTTCCGAAAAGAAAATTTCCCGTAACCCAGAAGGAATTGCATCGATGACCACGAATTTCGTCACCACCAAAGACGGCGTAGAGATCTTCTTCAAGGACTGGGGTCCGAAGGATGCACAGCCGATCGTCTTCCACCATGGCTGGCCGCTGTCGTCAGACGACTGGGATGCCCAGATGCTGTTCTTCCTCAGCAAGGGATATCGTGTTGTGGCCCACGACCGCCGCGGCCATGGACGCTCCAGCCAGGTGAGCAATGGTCACGACATGGATCATTACGCTGCCGATGCCTCCGCCGTCGCCGAATATCTTGACCTGCGCAATGCCGTTCATATCGGCCACTCCACAGGCGGCGGCGAAGTCGCTCGGTACGTCGCACGGCATGGTCAGCCACAGGGCCGCGTGGCAAAGGCTATCCTCGTCAGCGCCGTTCCGCCGCTGATGCTGAAAACCGCAGCCAATCCTGATGGCACACCGATGGAAGTCTTCGATGGGTTCCGTAGCGCCCTGGCAGCCAATCGCGCGCAGTTCTTCCTCGATGTTGCGTCGGGCCCATTTTATGGTTTCAACCGGCCGGATGCGAAAGTTTCGCAGGGTGTGATCGACAATTGGTGGCGCCAGGGGATGATGGGYAGCGCCGTGGCGCACTATGAAGGTATCAAGGCGTTTTCGGAGACAGATCAGACCGAAGACTTGAAGGCGATTACCGTTCCCACGCTGGTGACCCAGGGTGATGACGACCAGGTCGTTCCCTACAAGGCCGCCGTAGAGCTTCAGGCCAAGCTGATCAAGAACAGCACGATGAAGATATACAAGGGCTTCCCGCACGGGATGCTGACCACGCATGCCGACGTGATCAATCCAGACCTGTTGGCCTTCATCAAGGCTTGATTGTTTCCCTATCCCAAGACGTGTGTGGCGGCTCCCCAAAGGGCCGCCACTACAAATGCGGGGTCAGCGGGTTAGTCAGCCGCTCGTCGCGAAAGCTCGCGGGCCAGATCAAGAAACGCTTTCACTCCAGCCGACAGATTTCGGCGTCCGGGATAATACAGGCAGAGCCCCGGATAAGGTGGTGTCCAGTCCTCCAGCACCCGGACGAGGCGCCCCGCTTTGATGTCGGGGAGCACTTCCTCTTCCATGGTATAGCCCAGGCCGGTACCTTCCAGCACCGAAGTCCTCACAAGGCCCGCTTCATCAAGTGTGATCGGGCCTCGCACATCGATTTGCACCGGCTCGTCGTCTTTTTCAAACCGCCATCGAAACAGTGAGCCGTCCGGCAAGCGAACGCGAATGCATCTGTGATTGAGAAGATCCGGAGGAACCACGGGTTTGGGATGTTGCGCGAAATAGTCCGGAGAACCAACAACAGCGTGTCGCTGGGGCCGGCCGAGCGAAACGGCAATCATGTCGCTGGGAACGAGACCTGCCACCCTGACGCCCAGATCAAAACCGTCATTGACGATATCAACCATTTTTCCTTCCGTGACCAGATCAACATTCATCTCGGGATAGCGACGCAGGAACTCAAGCACGAGCGGTGAGATGATGGCGCGTGCTGCAAACGGTGCCGCATTGATGCGTATCGTTCCAGACGGTGTCTCGCGTTGAGAGCGCACCGTTTCCAGAGCGGCATGAAGGTCCTGAAGCGAAGGCGCAACCTGCTGTACAAAGAGCCTGCCGGCATCTGTCAGCGAGACGCTGCGCGTGGTGCGATTGAACAATCGTACGCCGAGCCCCGCCTCAAGCCTGCCGATGGTGTGGCTGAGCGCAGTTGTGGACATACCGAGATCGATAGCCGCTGCGCGAAACGTCCCGCGCCTGGCGATCGCGATGACTGCTTCGAGTTCCCTAAGGTCCAACTGTTCCATTATCCCGATCTGTTCAACATCACGTGCTTATTTATCCCACTTATCCATGCAATGGTAGAGCACTAACTTAGGGGCACCTCACAAGGAGAAATAAGATGGATATGCCCCAAGTTGTGAATATGTATTTTGACGCCGACACCCGCAACGATGCCGACGGGCTGTTGCAAACGCTTGATGTCGATGCGGTGGTCGAGGACGAGAATGCCCGCTATCAGGGCACTGCCGCCATCCGTCAATGGTGGATGGCCGCCAAGAGGTCGGCTCAATACGTTGCCGAACCTGTGGAAACCACGGTTGACGGTGACAAGGTACTCGTGCGGGCGAGGGTGAGTGGCAAGTTTCCCGGTAGTCCGGTGATGCTAATCCATGCCTTCACGATCAAGGACGACAGGATCGTCAGGCTGGAGATCCGGTCATGATCGACTTTCTCAATCTGAAAGGCAAACGCGCACTCATTACGGCTGGAACCAAGGGTGCTGGCGCTGCGACCGTCAGCCTGTTTCGCGAACTCGGCGCAAAGGTGCTGACGACAGCGCGCGCCCGTCCGGAAAATATGCCGGAAGAATTGTTCGTCGATGCGGACCTGAGCACCGAAGAGGGATGTGAAATCGTCGCAGAGGCCACGCGGCGGCGCCTTGGCGGCGTCGATGTCATCGTCCATATGCTGGGTGGCTCCTCAGCATCGGGGGGCGGCTTTTCTGCCCTGTCGGAGGATGACTGGCACAAGGAAATGTCGCTGAACCTTTATCCGGCTGTCCGACTGGATCGGCAACTGGTCCCGGATATGGTCGCCCGGGAAAGCGGCGTCGTCGTGCATGTGACATCCATCCAGAGAGTCCTGCCRCTTCCGGAATCGACAACAGCCTATGCCGCAGCRAAAGCGGCACTTTCGACCTATAGYAAGGCGATGTCKAAGGAAGTGTCGCCCAAAGGYGTGCGCGTCGTTCGGGTTTCGCCGGGCTGGATCGAAACGGAAGCCTCCGTCCACCTTGCAGAGCGCCTGGCGAAGCAGGCCGGAACTGACCTTGAGGGTGGCAAGAAGATCATCATGGATGGACTGGGCGGCATTCCGCTCGGCCGCCCGGCAAAACCGGAAGAGGTCGCAAACCTGATCGCCTTCCTCGCTTCCGACCGTGCGGCTTCGATTACTGGTACCGAATACACAATTGATGGGGGGACGGTGCCGACAGCGTAGGTTCCGAGATGCGCCTGCAGATCAGGCGGGCGCGTCCCACCCGCCGATCTGTGAATAGATCGCGTCGCGGAGATGGCGGACGTCGTGGTTCAGATCGGCCAGCTCCTTTGGAGTTTGCATTGAAGCTGCAAGCAAGGTGTCGCTGAGGCAACCCGCCCTGTGCTGCAATGCGCGGCCTTCCTCGGTCAACGCGATCACCACCTGCCGCTCATTGCTGAGGTTTCTGGTCCTGCGCAACAAGCCGGCTGTCTCAAGGCGCTTCAAGATCGGCGTCAGTGTGCTCGATTCCAATGCGAGGGCKTTTGCAATGGCGCCAACGGTTTGCTCATCTCCGCTCCAAAGCACGTTTAGCACGAGATATTGCGGGTACGTCAGCCCCAGCTCATCCAGAAGGGGCTTGTAAGCGCGCTGGATGGCAATGCCGGCAGTATAAATTGCGTAGCACAGCTGGTCGTGCAAGGGCAGTGGATTGTTGTGACGTATGGTCATTCTAGGCTCCTTCACACATACATATAGCCAATCATACGGCAAAAATAAATATCGCGATAAGAATTATCTTGACGGAAGCATCGGCATCTGTCAGCTTATGTGTATCGCGATAACAGTTATCGCAAAACAAARAAGGAAGAAGCCATGACACGCAAGTCCGCAACMGCCCTTTCTGCAATTGCCGCCGCCGCATTGTCTGCCGCACTGCCGGCAAACGCTGCCGACACCATTTCCCAGAACCAGTCCGTAAAAAACGTCGTGCTCGTCCATGGCGCTTTTGCTGACGGCTCTGGCTGGAAGGGTGTCTACGACAATCTAACAAAGCGTGGTTACCGCGTGACCATCGTCCAGAATCCCCTGACCTCTCTGGCGGACGACGTTGCCGCCACAAAGCGTGCTCTCGAGCGGCAGGACGGTCCGGTCATTCTGGTCGGACATTCCTGGGGCGGCACCGTCATTACAGAAGCGGGCGTTGATGAAAAGGTTGCTGGCCTCGTCTATGTCTCTGCGCTCTCACCAGATGCCGGCGAAACGACAGCCCAGCAATATCAGGGGTTTGCTCCCGCATCGGAATTCGTCATCGAAACCACGAAGGATGGTTTTGGATATGTCAGCCCGGCAAAGTTCAAGGCCGGTTTTGCTCATGACGTTAGCGATGCCGATGTTGCGTTCATGAGGGACGCTCAGGTCCCGATCAACATGTCGGCGTTCGGCACGAAGCTCGAMCATGCTGCCTGGCGTACCAAGCCCAGCTGGGCTGTGATCGCTACYGAGGACAAGGCATTCGACCAGGCAATGCTGATCCATATGGCCGAACGCATCAAAGCCAAGATCACCAAGGTCTCAGCAAGCCACGCCCTGTTCATGACGCAGCCGACGGTCGTCGCTGATACCATCGATGCTGCCGCCAAGGCCGTCTCGGCAAAGCAGAAATGATAGGTTCCGCGTTATCGGGACAATCCGCACTGTCCCGATAACGACCGGGACGTATTATTTCGAATTTCACAACAAACTATGAATTATTAGTTCAATTGTTGTGCCCGCGACTTGGTAGCAATATCCACGCATCAGACGAGCAACGGCGTCGCCTGAAACACGAAACCATACATTTGCAGGACGTGAGATGACCCAGAACGACTTTTCCATAACGCGCCGTGGCGCACTGCTTTCAGTTGGTGCAGCCGCAGCGGCGATGGCCATTTCACCCGTATTCACCTTCGCAGCAAACGCTGCCCCCACCAACACATCAATCGAAGGAAACAAGACCATGGGTACTATCACCACCAAGGACGGCGTCGAAATATTCTWYAAGGATTGGGGCTCCAAGGATGCTCAGCCCRTCGTCTTCCATCACGGCTGGCCGTTATCGTCTGACGACTGGGATGCCCAGATGCTGTTCTTCCTCGCCAACGGTTACCGGGTCGTTGCCCATGATCGCCGTGGCCACGGACGCTCTGCCCAGGTTTCCGAAGGGCATGATATGGACCACTATGCCGCCGACGCTTTCGCTGTCGTCGAAGCGCTGGATCTGAAAAATGCCGTGCATATCGGYCATTCCACCGGCGGTGGCGAAGTGGCGCGCTATGTGGCGAAGTTTGGTCAGCCGGCCGGTCGTGTCGCCAAGGCCGTTCTGGTATCGGCAGTCCCACCGCTGATGCTGAAGACCGCAGCCAATCCCGAAGGCCTGCCGATCGAAGTGTTCGACGGCTTCCGTTCGGCGCTGGCGGCCAATCGGGCGCAATTCTTCCGCGATGTCCCGGCCGGCCCGTTCTACGGTTTTAACCGCGATGGCGCCAAGGTTCAGGAAGGCGTAATCCAGAATTGGTGGCGCCAGGGCATGATGGGCGGTGCAAAGGCGCACTATGATGGCATCAAGGCCTTCTCCGAAACCGACCAGACGGAAGATCTGAAGGCAATCACGGTGCCGACGCTCGTTCTCCACGGCGAAGACGATCAGATCGTTCCAATCGCGGATTCTGCACTGAAGTCCGCCAAGCTGCTGAAGAATGGTTCGCTGAAGACCTATCCCGGCTTCTCGCATGGCATGCTGACCGTGAATGCCGATGTGCTGAACGCCGATCTTCTGGCATTCATTCGATCCTGACGATAAGAGGTGGCCGTGGCGGAACCTGCCACGGCCACTGATGCAATCCTTGCCGTACTACCGATCGAGACGACGATGCAGTTGACGCCCGAGCTTGTAGCCCTGACCATCAGAGACGTCCGTGACGACGGCCCAGAGCCGGGCTGGACGCCGTTATCTGAAACAGAACTTGACGCTCTGGTTGCCGCTATCGAGCGTGAAGCCGATAGCGATCCRATCTGGGTGTTTGCATACGGTTCCCTSATCTGGAATCCTGAGTTCAAGCCAGCCGGCAGGCGACGYGCCACCGCCCATGGCTGGCATCGTTCGTTTTCCCTGAAAATCGAGCGCTGGCGGGCAACGAGCGCRCAGCCAGGTCTGATGATGGCRCTTGAGCGTGGTGGACAGTGCGACGGCGTCATCCTGCAACTCTCGTCCGAGCGGCGGCGTGACGACCTTCGAGCTCTCGTCGCCCGCGAAATCAGGTATCGGGAAGTCATCGACATGGTGCGCTGGGTAAAGGTCAAAACGCCTGACGGCATCCAGAAGGCTCTGACATTCTGGGCGAGCACAAAGCGCGCGGGTCTGACGGCGCCGCTACCGGTGGAAACGACGGCAAAACTGATCGCCAGCGCCTGCGGAGAGGGCGGTTCCTGCGCCCAGTATCTGCACAACACGATCGTCGATCTTCAGGCAGAGGGCATTCGCGATCGAAACCTCTGGCAGTTACAGGCGCGGGTCGCGGCCGAGATCTCCGCACAGCAAGGACGCTGTGGCGGGACAGTCCGGGATATCARTCAAGCATGACCATCTGCGCCGCAACCTGCTCCTCGAAGAATTTGGAGAAGGATGCAATGCGGGGAGGCAGAGCCTGATAGGGCGGGTAGTAGAGGGTCAACCACAGATCGGGTGGGGCCCAGCCCTTGAAGACGTGCACGAGGCGCCCACTCTTGAGGTGTTCCGAGACATGAAAGTTCGGCAGCATGGCAACGCCTGCTCCATCTGCGGCCATGTCGGCCAGAACCTCACCATTATTGGCGCTGAAGGCGCGCCCTGCCGATATCGTCATGCTCGAGCCGCCGTCCGAGAGCACCCAGTTCTCTCGCCGGCTTTCGCCGCTATAGGCGAGGCAATCGTCTGGCGTCAGCTCGTTCGGATGCTGCATCTCGACAAACCGGCTTCCCGGTGCCGCAACCAGAATGCGCGGCACGACGCGGATTTTCCTCCATATCGTGAACTTGTCCGATGGCTGAGACGAGATGCGGATCGCCAGATCGTAGTCATCATCAACGATATTCACCAGTCCGTCGGACAGTGATATCTCGAAGCCCATCTTCGGGTACCGCTCTTTGAAGCCGGAGAGGATCGGTGGGAGCACCGCCTTGCCAAACCACGTCGGCGCACTGATCCTGAGACGCCCTTCGTCGGCTTTGTGAGCGTTCATCACGTCGCGGCGCGCTTCTTCAAGCGTCTTCACCGCCGGCTGAATCTGGGCGGCGAAGATCGCACCGTCTGTTGTCAGCGACACTTGCCGGGTCGTACGGACAAACAGCTGAACGCCGAGTTCGGCTTCAAGTGCCGCAATAGCCCTTGTGACTGCAGCCGGCGTCATGTCGAGTTCGCGGGCAACCTGGGCGAAATTTCGCTTTTCGGCCGCAAGGAGGAAGGTTCGCAGAGCTTTGTAATCGTTCATTGGGATTGTTTCAAAAAGAGCAACGCAGTCGAAATKAATATTGCAATTCTCTGGCGTGATCAATCGGYCTAGATATTCGTCAACAGCCAAACACTAACGGCGACATTGAAAGGCAAGGACATGATCAAGGATATCAAGGGACTGCATCACGTAACCTCAATGGCTTCGGATGCGCGTCAGAACAATCGCTTCTTCACCGACACACTGGGCCTGCGTCGCGTCAAGCAGACCGTTAACTTCGACGACCCGAACGTCTACCACCTTTATTATGGTGACGAGAACGGCTCCGCAGGCACCGTCATGACCTACTTCCCGTTCCCGAACATGATGCTGGGTCGTCCCGGTGTTGGTGAGGTCGGGGAAACCCAGTTCTCCGTGCCAAAGGGCGCATTGAAATTCTGGCAGGATCGGTTTACCGCGCACGGTGTCGATGGCTTGAAAACTGACACCGTCTTTGGCGCCAACAGACTTCAATTCATGGGTCCGGACGGTGACAGTCTGGCGCTGATTGAATYTGCCGATGACAACCGCGCKCCGTGGCTGGCGGACGGCATTCCGGGCGATGCAGCTATCCGCGGTTTTGCCGGCGCCCGGTTCAGCCTGCACGATACTGCCGCGACAGAAGAGCTTCTKGGTTTCATGGGGTATCAACGCGCCGAGAAGGAAGGTGACGTGACCCGCTTTATCATTCCCAATGGAAACGGCGCCGATACGATTGATGTCGCAGCACTGCCGAAAACGTCGTTTGCCCGTCAGGGCGCCGGTTCGGTTCACCATATCGCCTTTGCCGTCGAAAACCGCGAAAAGCAACTCGAAGTTCGCAAGGCACTGATGGACACCGGTTATCAGGTTACGCCCGTCATTGACCGCGATTATTTCTGGGCAATCTACTTCCGCACACCAGGCGGCGTGTTGTTCGAGATTGCCACGAACGAGCCGGGGTTTGACCGGGACGAGGACACGGCACATCTGGGCGAGGCGCTTAAGTTGCCGAGCCGGTATGAAGCGTTCCGTGACCAGATCCAGGCAAATCTCGAGCCGCTGACTGCCTAACAACCCCCGCTCACTGGTGTCTGTGGCAACTGATCGGGCTTCTATGGAGAAATGCCAATGGATCAATTGGGAGCAATCAGAGCCTTTGTTCGCGTCGTCGAGGCCGGATCCTTTGCAAAGGCTGCCAGCACGATGGGTGCGCCACGGTCCACCGTGAGCAAGCTTGTTCAGGATCTTGAGGCCAGCTTGAGCCTCAAATTGTTGGAACGAACGACACGTTCACTCACGGTGACACCCGAGGGCGTTGCTTATTACGAGCGCGCCCTCCGGCTGATCGCCGATTTCGATGAAATGAACAACGAGGCGACCCGCGGGCGCCTTGCCACCAGGGGAAAACTTCGTGTTGACGTAGGAGGGACCTTCGCCAATACGATTCTGATCCCTCGGTTGCCAGAGTTTTACGCGCTCTATCCAGAGATCGAGTTGCACCTTGGTGTGACAGAACGTCAGGCCGACATCGTTGAAGAGGGAATAGATTGCGTCATTCGTGCCGGAGATCTGCCCAGCGCATCTCTTGTTGCGAAGAAACTATGCAGCGTCGAGATAGTCACCTGCGCCACCCCGGCGTACCTCGAAAAATACGGCGTGCCAGCTTCGCCATCGGATCTGCAGCGTGATCATGTTTTCGTTCAGTACTTTTTCGCGCGCAGCCTGAAGGCCGCACCAGTGCGATTGATGAATGGTGACGAGAAAATAGAAATCTACAGCCCGATCAAGCTCTCCACCAGTGATGCGACTGCGCATTTGCATGGAATATTGGCGGGGCTGGGTATTGGACAGACATTTGAATTCTTGGCACGCGCCCATATCGCTCGCGGCGCACTGGTCCCCATCCTGCAAGATTGGGCGCCACCACGTTATCCTGTTCACATAGTTAGGCCAGCGGGCCGGTTTCCGAGCGTGAAGTATCGGGTATTTGCAGACTGGGTTGCGGGCGTGTTTTCTGCCTACGATGAGGGCATCGCCACGTCCTGATAGCTTTATCCATATCCATGGATAGTTACTCCACAACGGCGGGCTTCTCCACGTTCTCCTTTGACGATATCCCACGGCTGATGTGAGCCCGTGGCTCTATCCCGAATGGGAGTATGCTGTGACAGGCCTGGCTCCTTGGTCGCACGAACCCACCTGCAATTTGGAATAACGGTTGTTCAGATCAAGTATAAGGCGACGTGATCGCGATATGGGGCGTCAATGCCAACGGTGACCCGTCATCTTGTCGCGTCAATACTCAACGGCAGACTGCCAAGGATTACGCGGCTCCCACACCGCGCAACCGTTGTTCACTGGCAGTGCCGCGCAGAGCCAATTCAGCCAAATCGCTTCCCACCGAGCAGCGAAACCAAGGACGCTGCAGAGGTCTTCAAGGCCGACTCTGCGCATCAAATTTCCTTCAGAAGTTTTCGTAAAGAGTGGCCGCGTATCGCAGCCCCGTGCGAAGTCCGCAGCTCAGCCGGATCGAGAGGTTATTGTTGCGATAAGAGCAATTCATTCGCAATTAATATTGCAATTCTACGGGGTCGCAAGTCGCGCTACCTTTTCTTTCAGCAGCCGAGGCAGCAAGCGAAAGAAAGCATCGGTTTCACCTCCCGACGGTCTTGGAAGCTGTGTCCTAGGGCACGGCATCCGTCCGAAAGGTCCTGCTCATTTCATAACCGGCCGCATTCGCGGTCCAAAACAACCGAAGAGGAATTGACATGTCCAAGCTTGAAGTTCTTACCCCCGCCAACAGCCAGCTCATTTTCATCGATCAGCAGCCGCAGATGGCATTCGGCGTTCAATCGATCGACCGCCAGACCCTGAAGAACAACGTCGTTGGCTTGGCCAAGGCTGCCAAGATTTTCAACGTGCCAACCACGATTACCACGGTTGAGACCGAGAGCTTCTCGGGCAACACCTTCCCCGAACTTTTGGCCGTCTATCCGCAGAATGACATCCTTGAACGCACCTCGATGAACTCCTGGGATGATCAGAACGTACGCGATGCGCTGGCAAAGAATGCTGCCAACGGCCGCAAGAAGATTGTCGTCTCCGGTCTGTGGACCGAAGTCTGCAACACGACCTTTGCACTCTCTGCTTTGCATGACGTTCCGGAGTACGAAATCTACATGGTCGCCGATGCTTCCGGCGGCACCTCTTCCGATGCGCACAAATATGCAATGGACCGCATGGTGCAGGCTGGCGTCATACCCGTCACCTGGCAGCAGGTCTTGCTCGAATGGCAGCGCGACTGGGCTCGCAAGGAAACCTACGATGCGGTTACCACACTGGTGAAGGAGCATTCCGGCGCTTACGGCATGGGCATCGATTACGCAGTCACCCACGTCCACGGCGGTGCCGAGCGTGTCAGCCATGGCAAGCGCATCGGCCCGAACCCCGCGAAGTAAGCCAGATCAACCGCTCCGGTGACGCATCGGAGCGGTTGTCCGTTTTAACGAGGATGACTCTCATGAAAATCTATCTTCTGTCTCTTGGCGCGGGTCTGCTGGTCGGCATCGTCTACAGCCTGCTCAACGTGCGTTCGCCTGCTCCGCCCGTTATCGCGCTTGTCGGCCTGCTCGGCATTCTCGTCGGTGAGCAGATCATCCCGCTCGCCAAATCGCTCTGGAGCAAGGAGCCGGCAGCGGTTTCCTGGCTCCAGCAGGTGAAGCCGCACATGTTCGGTCACATGCCGAAGGGCGGAAATTCTCCGGAAATTGCCCATCGTTCGCAAACCAATTTGGAGGAGCGGAGCTGATGACGACGCGCCGAACCTTCCTTGGAGCGGCCTCGAGCCTGGCGTTTTCGAACCTCTTCTCAAAGGCCAATGCCGCCGATCCCAACCAGACCGGAATAGATACCATGCACCCAGACCTGATCCTCCATAACGGTCGTTTCACGACCCTTGACCGCACCAATCCAAACGCGACCGCGGTCGCCATCAAGGATGGACTGTTTCTTGAAGTCGGTTCGGACAGCGAGGTCATGTCCCTTGCTGGTTCCAACACCAGGATCGTCGATCTCAAGGGCAAGCGCGTCCTGCCCGGCCTCATCGATAACCATACCCACGTTGTGCGTGGCGGGCTAAACTACAATATGGAATTGCGCTGGGACGGCGTGCGCTCGCTGGCAGATGCAATGGACATGCTCAAGCGCCAGGTGGCGATAACGCCAGCCCCGCAATGGGTGCGTGTTGTCGGCGGGTTCACCGAACACCAGTTTGCGGAGAAGCGTCTGCCGACGATCGAGGAGATCAACGCGGTCGCGCCAGATACCCCAGTATTTCTGCTGCACCTCTATGACCGCGCGCTCTTGAACGGTGCTGCACTGCGCGCCGTCGGTTACACCCGCGATTCGCCCAATCCACCCGGTGGCGAAATCACCCGTGATGCCAACGGCAATCCGACTGGCCTGTTGCTGGCCAAGCCTAATGCCGGCATTCTCTATTCCACCCTTGCCAAGGGACCCAAACTGCCTCTCGACTATCAGGTCAACTCCACCCGCCATTTCATGCGTGAGCTCAATCGTCTTGGCGTAACGGGTGTGATTGATGCAGGCGGTGGCTTCCAGAACTACCCTGATGACTACGAGGTCATTCAAAAACTCTCTGATGAGAACCAGATGACGGTGCGTCTGGCCTATAATCTCTTTACCCAGAAGCCCAAGGAAGAAAAGCAAGACTTTCTCAACTGGACGTCTTCGGTCAAATACAAGCAGGGCAACGACTATTTCCGTCACAACGGTGCCGGCGAAATGCTGGTCTTCTCCGCGGCGGACTTCGAGGACTTTCGCCAGCCACGTCCGGAAATGGCGCCGGAAATGGAAGGTGAACTCGAAGAAGTGGTGCGCGTTCTGGCCGAGAACCGTTGGCCATGGCGCATGCACGCCACGTATGACGAGACAATCTCCCGTTCGCTTGATGTCTTCGAGAAGGTCAACAAGGACATTCCGCTTGAAGGTCTGAACTGGTTCTTCGACCATGCCGAAACCATCTCGGACCGGTCCATCGACCGCATTGCGGCCCTTGGTGGCGGCATCGCAACCCAGCATCGCATGGCCTATCAGGGCGAATATTTTGTCGAGCGATATGGCCAAGGCGTTGCCGAAGCGACCCCACCGATCCGAAAGATGCTCGACAAGGGTGTCAACGTTTCTGCCGGCACGGATGCGACACGCGTCGCCTCCTACAACCCCTGGGTCTCGCTGTCCTGGATGGTGACCGGCAAGACGGTAGGTGGCATGCAACTCTATCCGCGCGCCAACTGCCTTGATCGCGAGACGGCTCTGCGGATGTGGACTGAAAAAGTCACATGGTTTTCGAATGAAGAAGGCAAGAAAGGCCGTATCGAGAAAGGCCAGTTCGCCGACCTTGTCGTTCCCGACAAGGACTTCTTCTCCTGCGCCGAAGACGAGATCTCGTTCCTGGTATCGGAGCTGACCATGGTTGGCGGCAAAATCGTCTATGGAGCGGGTGACTTCAAAACGCTCGACGAGAACGACGTGCCGCCTGCGATGCCCGACTGGTCTCCAGTCCGCAAGTTCGGCGGATATGCGGCATGGGGCGAGCCGGAAGGTGCTGGCGCGCGTTCTCTAAGGCGCACGGCTATCTCGACCTGTGGCTGCGCCAGCGATTGCGGCGTGCATGGTCACGACCATGCGGGAGCCTGGACCTCGAAACTTCCGATCGCCGACCTCAAGGGTTTCTTYGGCGCTCTTGGCTGCTCTTGCTGGGCAGTCTGATCGTGCCCTCGCTTGGGCGACTTCTGTTCGCCCAAGCGATCCGACCCCATAATTGCAATATTGGCAATTAAATCGAAACTATTGCTGCAATTGTTGGCAGTGCGATCACCGGCCAATATCGCTCCATCAAACGCGGCCGCTCGATCCCGTCAGCGACCAAAAAGGAGCAGGATATGACCTACCAATCCCCTATATCGAATTCGGCCTTGAGCGGACTTGCMCGCGYCGTCGGCTCTCCCATTACGAGAACTGTATCGCTGCTTGCTCTCTGCGCTGCCTACATCCAGGGTCCACTCACCAAGATTTTCGATTTCAATGGCGCGCTTGCTGAGATGAATCATTTCGGTCTGCACCCTGCCGCTCTCTTTGCCGTCGTCGTCATCGTGTTCGAGCTTACGGCCTCCGCGATGGTGGTCTCGGGCTTCCTGCGCTGGGCAGGCGCACTCGCACTTGCAGGCTTTACGCTTCTCGCAACGTTCATTGCTCTTCGCTTCTGGGAAATGGCGCCCGGCATGGACCGCATGATGGCAACGAACGCCTTCTTCGAACACATCGGTCTGGCCGGTGCATTCATCTTCGTTGCAGCGGCCGACCTTGCAAAGGGAGCGGGCAAATGAGCGCCGCGAAAACATCCGGGGGCACTTTTGCTCCTCTCGCACAGCCCGTCTTCGCGGTCCTGTGGATTGCAACGGTTCTCGGCAATACCGGAAGCTTCATGCGCGATGTCGCAAGCTCATGGCTGATGACGGACCTCTCGGCATCGCCTGCTGCAGTCGCCATGGTTCAGGCGGCCGGAACATTGCCGATCTTCCTGCTTGCCATTCCGGCAGGCGTTCTCACCGACATTCTGGATCGCCGCAAGTTCCTGATTGCGGTCCAGCTCCTGCTGGCCTCGGTAAGTATCTCGCTGATGGTCCTCTCGCAGACAGGCATGCTTTCCGTGAGCGCACTGATCGGCCTGACCTTCCTCGGCGGCGTTGGTGCCGCATTGATGGGCCCGACCTGGCAGGCGATTGTTCCTGAACTGGTGAAACGCGAGGACGTGAAGAGCGCTGTCGCTCTCAACTCCCTCGGCATCAATATCGCTCGTTCCATCGGCCCAGCTGCTGGCGGTTTGCTTTTGGCAGCGTTCGGGGCCGGGATCACCTATGGCGCAGACGTTGCAAGCTACATCTTCGTTATCGCGGCTCTGGTGTGGTGGCCACGTGCCAAAAACGCCAACGACGCTCTACAAGAGAACTTCTTCGGCGCGTTCAGGGC
>NZ_JBFREP010000019.1:0-57213 GCF_052114365.1 Agrobacterium sp. MCAB5 | reverse complement strand
CCATGACTTTCGACAAAACCTCGATCCGCTGCAGATCGCGCTCGCTCATCGTAATCAATCCCATCTGCAATCTCCCAGACGTCAATCAGACCCGGGGAGTGTGACATTCCAACTTTGCAGAAACAGGACACTTTAACTTTGCGGCTACACACAGAAATTGCATAASATATATTATGGAACTTAATTTGTCGAAAAGGCGATGTTCTTTCAATCCTGACTGGACCTAAGCGATACGCGCAGGTGCAAACGGTGAGTGGTTCTATAAGGCGTCACCCTGGGGCATTCTCCCGATCCAGACCATCGAAGCGCTTTCAGGACGAGCAGTTATGAAAGGTTTTCTCCGTAAAAAAGCATCATTACAGTGAAGACGAGAACACCAAAGCCTGCCAGGCCGAATGCGCGAAAAGAGGGAGCTCGGTCTTTCTTAAGCAGCGCTGCCACAAAAGCGCACAGAGACCAGAGTGCTGTGAAAATTATCAATAACCAGGAATACACAAACGGACCAAGGTCGTAGCCTCCCCCGCCAATTGATGGTGCAGAACTTGTATCGACTTGAGCTGCTATCAGAACCGACACAGGGACAGCTAGCATCAGCAGCCAAATATAGAGCGACTTGTGTTTCATACGGTTTAAAATCGCCTTCTTYTGGAGGTCGATCCGCCAGTTCTGGCGTATATGTTTGACCCGGTGTGGCTCGTCAATATCGTGATAGTTGCTCTACTAGACTGCATGGCGAACGCCAAGGGAGCTTTCCATCCCCGGCAGGAACAACCCAATATCACATCCTTAACCGATCTCCTGAGACGACCGCATCCCCGAAGGGTCGAAGTGTTGGAAGCTCATCCGTTACTCCTAGCGCGCTATGGTTTGCTGGATGCTTGCAACATCGCGCTTCATGATTGGATCCGTCTGGAGACAGAAATACTGGGCAGCTTTATCGAGGCTGTTCGTCTGCCATAACCAGCGTGCCGGCTATCTTTCCGGCCTGGCGAATTCCTGTCTCAATAAACGTTGGCGAAAATCAAGTCGGCCTAAGCGGCTGCCGCTTCGACACCCTGTTCGAAGTCGTGCAGATGAAGAGCGATTTCGAAACCGCGACGTTGCAGCCAATGCGCCACGACCCTGGCGCGTGCGCCAAGCAGGTCGTCCACGAGAATGACCCGCGCTCCGCGCACGGCAATTGTGCGATAGGCAACACCAAGAAGCTGCCCGCCTTCCGACGAAATCGAACCTTGCAGATGGGACGCCGTGAACTCTTCCGGCGTTCGAACGTCGAGAAAATAAGTCGTTCGGGTCGTGTCACGCCGCCACGTTTCGGCTGTTGCCCGATCGATAAACAGCAGTTTGTCATTGTGGGAGAGTGTTTCCAGGCGCGCCCTTGCGGCATCTTTCGCGGCGTCACTGGCAAGCGCATAGATCCGTAAACGCCCCGTTTCCAGTTCAAACCCGTCATCTGTCCAGCCGCGCGTCCCATCGTGCAAATAGCTGACATTGTTTTCAACACCGGCGTCGATCAATGTCTGCGCCCCGAGGATAGCGCGCGGAAGGCCCGCGCAGGAAACGACAACCCTTGTGTCGGGTGATGGCACGAGGTCGGAAAACCGCAGCAGAAGTTCGGCACCGGGTACGCCGATGGCGCCCGGCACGTGCGCCCTTTCATATTCCGCTATTGTGCGGGTGTCGATGATGACAACATCCTTGCCGGCTTCCTGCCACGCCTTCAGTTCACGGGCGAAAACCACTGGCGTTTTCTTTTCACTTCTCACCTTTTGGGCGAAAGGAACGCCGGGAATATCGAATGTCGGCAGGGCGTCTAGGCCGCCCTCGTTCCACGCCGGGATTCCACCGCGGAGAAAATGAATATCGCTCCATCCTTTGGCGGCAAGCCGTTCCGCCGCCCGCTCGGCACTGCCCTCCCCGTCATCAACAAGAACCGTCCGCACGGCAGGGCGCGGAATGAAGCGGTCGATTTCGGCATCCAGCCTTTCACCCGGAAGGTTGGTCGCAAACAGCGGCGAAGCATACCCCACCTCCCCTGCGGAGCGAATGTCGAGAACGGCAAGTTCCTTGCCATCTCTCAGCCACTCGATGAGGCGGTATTTGGTTACAGCATGTACGGACATCGCATATCCTCCTGACAAATTCTGGTTTTTCACATCTGGTTTCAAGCTGTCGGATCGAGCCATAGGTCGCCGAAACTCCAGTTCAGCCCTTGCGCGCCGGTGACGTAGTTCCTGACGCGCCTGTGCGCCACGATCTGACTTCCCGCTGCAACAAGATCGACGGAGGCGACGTCGTCATGAATGAGATGCTGGAACCTGCTCCAGGTTACCCAGCGCTTCTTGGGATCCGGTTCGATGGCGGCCGCCTCAAGAAGCGCATCCGCCTCTGGATTGGCGTAGTTTGCCGCATTGGAAAAAGGCAGCCCGATCTTGAAATTCTTGCTCTAATAGGCACGCTGTATGCCGAGCGACGGGTCGAAGGTGTTGGAGAGGGATTCCACCACCAGATCGAAGGCACGGTCCGTGTAGACAGTTTTCAGATAGGTCGGCAGGTCGTATTTGCGGATTTCGACGGCAATCCCGATCTTTTCGAGCTGGCTGCGAAGAACATCGGCATAGCCCGGCGTCAGATACGAATTGTAGGTCAACCGCACGGGAAAACGCTTGCCGTCCTTCTTGCGCGGATATCCCGCCGCATCGAGTAACTTTTCCGCTTCTTTCGGGTCGTAGGCATATGCCTTGACCGAAGCATCATACCAGTTGGGAAGGGCCGTGCTGACGGGGCTGGGTGATATCTGCGCATAACCGAAGAGCGCCACATTGACGATTTCATCGAGGTTGATCGCCTTCGCAATGGCGAGACGCACATCTTTCTTGCGGAAGATTTCGTTATCGTAATTGAAGAACAACTGCTGCTGCGGACCCGCATAGGCATAGGTGTTCGTATCCAGAACGAGATCGGGGTTCTGCTTCAGCCGTTCGAGATCCGCCAGCGGCACGGGGTTGTCGCCAAGATCGACTTCACCCGTTTCCAGCGCCACGGCCCGTGCGGCCGGGTCGGTGATGATGCGAAGGATGATACGGTCGAGATAAGGTTTGCCCGGATCCCAATAATCGGGATTTCGATCGAAGATCAGATGGCTCCCCGGCGTCCATTCAGTCAGTTTGAAGGGGCCGGTGCCGACAGCGGTCTGAAGCGTCTGGCCATCGGCCGGCTTCAGCTTTTCGAAAATATGCTTCGGCACGATAGGCGATTCCGAACTCGATTGCGCAGCAATCAGAAACGGTGCCGGTTTGGACAGAACGATAATGGCAGTGAGGGGATCCGGCGTCTCCACCGCCTGAACGTTCTGGTACGTGATGCGGCCTCGCGGATGCGCCTCCTTGAGGCGGAAAATCGAAAAGGCAACGTCTTCCGATGTAAAATCTTTGCCGTCATGCCATTTCACGTTGGGCCTGAGTTTGAACGTATAGCGCAGATGATCGTCGGAAACGGACCATTCCGTTGCCAACAACGGCTGCGGATTGAGGTCGAAATCGAATGTCAGAAGACCTTCAACGATCTTCGGGCCGATCGCCTGCCCCGTGCCTGACGATGTGTTGATGGCGAAAAGTGCGTTGCCGGGATCGACACGATAGAGCAGCTTAAGCGTGCCGCCGGAGACGGGCCGGCTCGCATCGCCACTTGCGGCGAATACCGAACCCGGCAGGGCCGTTCCTGCCGTTGCCAGAAGAAGCATTTTGTTGAACTGGCGGCGTCCTATCGTCATGAAAATCCCCGTTTGAAAACGTCGTTTCGATGAGGAAAGCATCAGGGCAAAGCAGCGCATTACTAAGAAGAAAATTCTTCCTGTCGCCCAAAGAAATCGTTACTTGCGGAATTTTATTCCGATACATAGGGAACGGGGCACCAAAACTTGCGCTGGATTACGGCATTGATCTGGATCTTCGTTGCGTCTCTGGAACCCATGGTGAAATGCGAATAAATCTTGCCGACGGTCGTTTCAGACCTCCTGCGGAAATGTTGTTTCATTGAAAAATCGCAAATGAGAAGGACATTGCTCGGCAGATACCTTGGCGAGGCATATCAAATGGCGGGTATTTCGCAGCTCTTCTAATCCGCACCTCAAGCCCATCCTCCCGCGCCCAACTTTATGGAGTTTCACCCGATGACCCTGTCCAGACCGATCACCAAACCGGAAATCCCACAGCAGCGCGTCGAGGCTCGTTACGGAACGCAGGCCGATTTTTCTCCGCCTTTCTGGAATGATACGATCGACGCCTTGCTGAACCACCGTACCGCTCGCGCCTATTTGCCGAAGGCTCTGCCGGAGGGCAGCCTGGAACTTCTGGTCGCAGCCGCGCAATCTGCCCCGACATCATCCAATCTTCAGGCGTGGAGTGTGGTGGCGGTGCAGGACAAGGAGCGCAAGGCACGACTGGCGGGTTTCACGGGCGGCAACGCCCATATTAAGGATGCACCTGTTTTCCTCGTCTGGCTAATAGACCTCAAGCGGCTGCGAACGGTCGCTTCAAACCATGGCAACAACGCAGAAGGGCTGGATTACCTGGAAAGCTTCCTAATCGGTGCCATCGATGCGGCACTGGCTGCGCAGAACGCTGTTGCCGCTATCGATTCACTCGGTCTTGGTTCCTGCTACGTTGGCGGTATTCGCAACAGACCGGAAGACGTATCCCGCGAACTGAACCTGCCCGCCGAGACGGTTGCCGTCTTTGGCCTTACTGTGGGCTATCCCGACCCGAACGTGAAGACTGACGTCAAACCGCGCCTGCCACAATCTTCCATCCTGTTTCATGAAACCTATTCGGAGGCCGCACGGGATGATCTCGATTCCTATGACGCGGTGCTTAAGACGTTTCAGGAAAAACAGGGCCTGCCACAAAATGGCTGGACAGCGCCCATTGCACAGCGCGTCAAGGACACCGATGCCCTGAAGGGTCGCGCGGAACTGAGCCAGACATTGCGTCGCCTGGGGTTCGGTATCAAATAATGTCCGACGAGATTGCTTCCGACTGGGTGTCGCCCCCACGATCCCTTGTTAGCCGTCGCGGTCGAAGACGCGGCCTGCCGATTTTTGCGCGTGTCTTAGGTGCGGTCATAGTTCTGGACGACGAAGCCAGCGCGCATTTCGCAGCGGCAATCGCGAGCCGAGCTCGCAAGCGCTCGGCTGAATGACGCGAAGCCCTCGCGGCTTATCGGGCGCGCAAGACCCCGGACTGTTAGACGCCCGGCCTTGGTCGGGCGTACAGAATGTCAGCTGAAGTCGGCAACAGGCAATCAGCGCTTGATGAAGACACCAGCCTTCATGATCATTGGCATATATGCGCCCTGATGGGTCAGCAATGTGAGATCCTCGAGAGGGTTGCCGTCGACCACAATCAGGTCGGCATAAGCCCCCGGCGAAACTGCGCCGATTTTGCCTTCCATGCGCAACAGGCGGGCTGCGATATGCGTTGCCGATGCGATAACCTCTACTGCTGGCAGGACACGCCCGCGAATAACGAATTCTTCCGACTGATAAACATGCATGCCGCCAAGCAGATCGCTGCCATAGGCCATTTGCAGCCCGGCCTCACGCATGATGGTCAGCGATTCCATGCCTGCCAGACGCACGTCATCTACCTTTGCGATGGAGGCGGCAGGCAGCCCCATGGCGGCGCCTTCGCTGGACAATTTGTCATAGGTAACAAGCGTCGGGACGGCGAAAGCACCTTTTTCGGCGGCGAATTTTGCCGTTTCGCTGCCGATGAGGTTGCAATGTTCGAGCGAGTGAACACCGCATTCCACCGCGCGGCGAATGGCCTGGTCAGTATAGAGATGTGCCGAAACATAGGTTCCGGCATTTTCAGCTTCCTCAACCACGGCAAGTATTTCTTCGCGGGAAAAACCGAGGAAATGAATGGGATCCGTGGGCGAAGATACGCCGCCATTGGCCATGATCTTGATGAAGTTCGCGCCACTCTTCAGTTCTTCGCGCGCCGCTTTTCGCACGTCCGGCACGCCGTCACAGATGCGGCCCAACGCACCGAGCGCAAAGCCGCGTGTGCGCGTCTGGTCGTCATTATAAGGACCGCGATAATCACAGTGGCCGCCCGTCTGGGCCAGCGCCTTGCCGGAAATGTTCAGGCGTGGTGTGGGCCATGCGGCCTCAAGGGTTGCGGCCACGAGACCGGAGGTTGCACCGCCAACATCGCGAACGGTAGTAAACCCTCGCGCCAGCATCTCGCCCATGATTTTGAAGGCGCGCACCGTCACCACCGCATCTGGCAGCATGCCATTCTGGCCGAGATCGGCGGTTGAGGCAACGACGTGAACGTGAGCATCGATCAGGCCTGGCATCAGCGTCTTGCCGGAAAGGTCGATGCGCTGCGCCGAGGCAGAGGCAATGTTCTTTTCCACCTCGCGGATGGAACCGCCCTCAACCAGAACCTGAACGGGTTCGGACGGGCGGTCGGCGGTGCCATCGACGATGCGGGCATTTTCGAAAATAATAGCAGTCATAGGTTCATTCCTGGGAAAGTATCAGCGACGACGCGCTTCCAGATAGGCGGGGATGAGAAGCGGCGCCACGGCCTGCGCCTGGCGCAGATGCTCCTGCGTGTAAGCGCCGCTTTTGTCGAGCAGGTTCATGGTGCCGATTGTCTCGCCATCGTAAACGACGGGAATATTGATGACCGCGCCAAGTCCGAGGCTGAAAATCAGGTCGTGATCGTAAAAGGCCCAGATGATGGCTTCTCTGTCGGGACCCAGAAATGCCTCCTGGCGATCTATTACCTTTTCACCCCAAGGCGTTGGCCCCATCTGTTTGCGGCCGAAGACGGGGTAAGCCTCTTCGTTGGTCGAATAAACACGGGCGACCTCCTGACCGTCCCGGTAGAGGAGAGTGAAGAGGCCGAAGCCGATGGTTTCCGAGAGGTGTTTTTCCAGCGCCCTATACAGCGTTTGCGGCTGTCCGGGGCTTGAAAGAGCCGCGAGAAGGTCGGTCAAGGTGATGTCTCCGTTTTGGGTGCGGGGGCGATACGTTCGGGCAAAAGACCCTGCGGGCGAAGATGCAGCACGCCCAGAAGCGCCAGTCCAACGAGAATTTCGCGCACGGCGGCGACTTGTCCAGGCTGGAGGCCGGGAAAGATTTCTCCAAGGAAGCGTGTCGCCTCAAGGAAGAATACGACGAGGTAAGCGCCGGCCAGCGCGCCGAGCGGCCGGCCGACACCGCCTGCGGTGACAGCCAGAAAGATGTAAATGGTAATCAGCGGCTGGAAGTGGTCGGGCGAGATATAAGTCTGGAAATGTCCGTAGAGTGCGCCCGCAAGTCCGGCGATCGCCGCGGAAAGCGCGAAGGTCTGGATCTTGAAGCGGGTCACATATTTGCCCGCGAATGTCGCCAGTTCCTGGTCCTCGCGGATAGCTTTGAGAACACGCCCGAAGGGCGATCCATCGATGCGTCGCATGGCGAAGAAGACGATGAGAACGATGACGCTGACGAGCGCGAGATAGAACAGGTTGAAACCGTCTATGCCGAGTTCGGCCCGGAAGGGTGCCGGAATGCCGGAAATGCCGTCGGAACCGCGGGTAAGCCAGCGTTCGTTCAGCGCGACCATGCGCACCACTTCCGCAAAGCCGAGCGTGACGATGGCGAGATAGTCGCCGCGCAGGCGAATGGTTGCAAAGGTGGCGATGACGCCTGCCAGCGCGCCGATGACGCAGGCGAGCAGCATTGCCAGCGGTAGCGGAACCCCCGCTATCGCCACCAGTGCCGAAACATAAGCACCCACGGCGAAAAAGCCGGCAAGCCCCAGATTGACCATGCCCACGCCACCCCAGATGAGATTGAGGCTGAGCGCCAGCAGACCGTAAATGCCGCCCAGCGTGAGCGTGAAAAGCAGATATGACAGCATCAGGTGTTCCTTTCACCCAGTATTCCCGCAGGCCGCAGCGACAGGATAAGCAGGATTGTCGCGAAACCGACGGCGGAACGATAGGTGGCGGGCAGCACGAGAACGGCCAGTTCCTCGCCGATGCCGATCATCACCGCGCCGACGACGGCGCCGGGGATCGAGCCGAGCCCGCCCAGCACGGCGGCGGCGAAGATGGACAAGAGCAGGCGCGAGCCGGTCATCGGATCGATGGCCGTATCGAGGCCGAGCAGCACACCGCCAACGCCCGCCAGCCCTGCACCGAGAGCAACGGTGATCATGGCGATGCGCGAGGGATCCATGCCCAGCAATCTGCCGAGATCGGGATTATCTGCCACTGCCCGCATGGCTTTGCCGAAGCGTGTGAACCGCAGGAAGAGAAACACCGCCGCCATGATGGCAATGGCGATCGCCGCCGTCTGCAGCTGCTGCGGGCCGAGGCGCAGGCCGGAAAAACGCCAGTCGCGTGCGACAGGCAGATCGAAGCCCTGAAGATCATTGCCGAAAATGAAGCGGATGACATTTTCGAGAATGAGATTGACGGCAATAGAGGCGATGGCCACGGCCAGGGCGCCCGATGGCCGAAGCCTTGCGAGCGCCGTCTGCTCTGCCACAAGACCGACGATCCCGCCCGCCACGAAGGCGACGAGCGCCGATGGAAACACACCAAGCCCCAGCCTGGTATTGACATACCAGGCTGCAAAGGCGCCAACCGTGGCATAGGCCCCTATGGCAAAGTTGACATAACGCAGCACGGCAAAGATCGCCGTGAGGCCAAGGGCGGGAATAGCGATGAGCATTCCCGTCATCATCCCGTTGAGTATTGCCTGAGCGAGGGTTGTCATCAATGCCTCACGCGATTTTCAGCAGCTTGAGCTTGCCGTCTTCCACCTGTTCGTAGCGGAACTGGCTGTCGGAAATGTCACCGGTGTCGGTAAAGTCACAGGGGCCGGAGGCGCCCTCGTAATTGACGGCCTTGCCGGCGGCGATCAGCTTTAGGCCATCGAGCGCGTTATCCACGACTTCGCCGTCCTTGCCCTGGGAGACCGAGCGGATGGCGTCGCGAATGGATTTTCCATCCGCTGCGCCAGCCTTTGCCATCGCCATGATGACGAGATTGGTCTGGTCATAGACCTGCGTTGTGTAGGGATCGGGATTTTCGACGCCGATCAGCGACACAAGCCGCTTGTAAGCGGTGGACGACTGCGCGGGTGAAGGCGCAATTGTGTAGATGCCTTCCACTATTTCCGCCGGGACACTGTCGATCAGCTTCTGGTTCACCGAATAGGCGAAGGCGATTTTTTTGCCTTCGTAGCCGGAGCGGTAGATGTCCTTCAGCAGAACGGTTGTATCGGCTGCGTAACCGCCAAGCACGATGACGTCAGGCTCATAGGCGAGCATCTCGTCGACCTCACTGCGATAGGAGGGCTTCTTGTCGTCATAGATCATCGATTTGGTTTCACCGCCCGCTGCTGTCACGGCGGCGGTTATGTTGGTAAACTGGCTTTCGGCAAACGGCGTCTGTGGCGAGAAGAAGAATAGCTTCTTCACGCCCTGTTCGACGGCGAATTCGCCGAATTTGCGGCCCTGAAGAATGGTCGTCGGCTGGGTGCGGATGATGTAACCTTGGTGCGGCAGCGCGGTGATGGCGTCGGCACCCGATACGGTGGCAAGCAATGTACCGGATTCCCAGCAGATCGGCGCAACGGCTGTGGTGACGGAGGATGCCCATGTGCCGAGGATCGCCGAAACCTTGTCGACATCCACCAGTTTGCGGGCGGCGCGCACCCCCGCCTCGGGGTTGGTCTGGTCGTCTTCGGAAATGATTTCGATCTGACGACCGAGGACACCGCCTGCATTGTTGACCTCGGCGGCAACAGCCTGGATGGCCTTGACCATGACCGGGCCGTATGGACCGCCGGAACCGGTCAACGGCGTCAGCGCGCCAAGCCGGATCGGGCCTGTCTGCGCCAGAACGCCCTGCGGCAACAGGCCGGTTGCGGCCAGACCAGCGACGCTGCCCATGAAACCACGACGATTGATTTTAAAGCTGCTCATGCGTTGTTCCCTTTTTTTTAATAATGAATGTCAGGCAATTCGATGTCAGCCACCCAGAAACAGGCGACGGATTTCGGGGTCGGCGGCGAGTTCCGGGCCGCCGCCGGTGGCGGCGTTGCGACCGGTGACGATGACGTAGCCGCGTGTGGATATTTCGAGCGCCTCAAGAGCGTGCTGCTCGACCATCAGCACGGGCAGCCCGGACTGGTTCAGTTCGATGATAGCCTCAAACAGCTCTTCAGCCGCCTTCGGGGAAAGCCCGGCCGTCGGCTCGTCCAGCAGCAAAAGCTTCGGCTCGGTCATCAGGCCCATTCCCATTGCCAGCAATTGCCGCTGGCCACCGGACAGTGTACGCGCAAGCGCTTTGCGCTTGTCAGCAAGGATGGGATAACGACCATAGACGCTCTCGCGCCTTTGCGACATGCCGGAAGGATTACCGAAGCTGGCGATCTCGAGATTTTCCGCCACCGACATGGTACCAAAAACGTTTTTTTCCTGCATCACAAAGGCGAGGCCGGCTTTCGATCTGCCCAACGCATCTTTTCTGGTCAAATCCGCGCCATTCATCACCACGCTGCCGCCTTTCAGCGGAACCAGCCCGGCGATCGCCTTTAGCAGGGTTGATTTCCCCGCGCCGTTGGGGCCGATGATTGTAACGATCTCGCCCGCATGCACCTCGACCGAAGCGCCTTTGAGAATTTCCTCGGCGGCCCCGTAACCGGCCACCAGGCCTTCTGCCTTCAACATCGTCAATGCCTTCCGCCCAGATATGCTTCCTGAACCCGCTCGTCGGCGACGACGGTATCGAAACTGCCCTCGGTCAATTTGCGCCCTTCCGCCATGACGATGACCGGGTCGCAAAGGCTGCCAATCAGCTTCATGTCATGTTCGATGAGGCAGATTGTGACACCCTCGGCATTGAGGCTGCGCAAGTGATCGGCAATCTCCGCCGTCAACGTCGGGTTGACGCCCGCCATCGGCTCGTCAAGCAGCACGAGCCGGGGCTTCGCCATCAGCGCACGGCCTATTTCCACCAGTTTTTTTTGCCCGCCCGAAAGGGCAGTGACCGGATTGTCCAGAACGTGGGTGAGGCGCAACCGGCGGGCAATCGAGATGGCTTCCTCGGCAAGCTGCTCTTCGCGCCGCTTGCCGGCCGCGCTGCCGGTGATGCTGGCAAACAGGCCTTCGCCCGGATGATCCTGACCATAAAGCATCAGGTGCTGGAAAACGCTGAGTTTGGGAAAACCACGGGCAAGCTGAAAAGTGCGCACCAGGCCCGTCGACACTCTTTCCTGCGGGCTGAGGCGGGTTATGTCGACGCCCGCAAAGGTCACGGAGCCGCTGTCAGGCATGTAGAGACCGGAAATGCAATTAAAAAACGTCGATTTCCCGGCACCATTCGGCCCGATCAGCCCGGTAATCGACCCGTCGATCACCTCGATGTCGACGCCGTTCAGAACCCGCACTCCGTAAAAAGCGCGCTCGAGATTTTTTACCTGAAGAAGAGGCTTCATGGCTGGCGCTCCGCATCATCGGCAAGCGTTGCAAAATAAGCCCTCACCTGTTGTTTCCAGAACGTCAGAAGGTTTTCGTAATAGGTCGGGTCCGCCGGTCGCAGCACCGTCTGGGCAATCATGCCGCGGATCAGGCACATGGTTGCGTTCATGACGATGCGCACGCTGGCCGGATCGACGTTGCGATAAGTCGCAAGCGCCGTCCAGATATCGTCCAGCCTGTCATGGAACTCCTGCACGACCGGAATGAGTCCGTTGCGAAAACCGGTATTGTGGCGCGCTTCCGGAAGGTATTCGAGCGTGACATAGAACAGTCGGTCGAACATCGTCTTCCAGAGATAATCGACGATCTCGTCGGTCGAGCCGCTGCCGGATCCGAACGCCTCAGCAAAGTCTGCCAGCCGCCGATTGACGCTGGTCAGGTCATCGGCAACAGCGCCGATGACAAGGTCTTCCTTGCTGCTAAAATGATGGGTTAGCGCGCCGCGAGACACACCCGCCCTGCGGGCAATTTCGGGAGTGGACGTCTTGTTGAAACCCGTTTTGTACAGGAGATTAATCGTCGCATCGAAAATGGCCTTGCGCGTATCCTCAGACCGCTCACTTTGCGTGCGCTTACGCCGAGCCGGCTGCTGCAGCTCCTTCCCAGTTACCATCAGTTCCCTCGTGTCGTTCCGACTACTTTTTGTGCATTTGTTTTTACTGCCGCATTCCGGGCATAACTCAAATCTGCACTAAACTTACAAACAATCAAGCCTGTTTTTAAAGTGCGCAATTTCTTATTTGAAGGCATTGGGAATTGGCGACAGATCGTCGGGTTCTGGTGGGGCTGAAATCCGCGTAGCGTCAGCGTCAGTCCGTTTTGACGCCGCAACACAGACTGCCTCGTTGGCAGGGACGAGGCGGTCTATTTTACGCAGGATCGCAAGGAGTTATATCTTGTCACGACTGCGCGTTTACATGAAAAGACCTTCGGCTTTTGCCGCATAAGGGAGCGGGACGGCCAGGATTTTTCCTTTGGATTTGACGCGCTTTAGATCTGATTTTTTGCGCTCCACGAGCAGATCAAGTTCATTTTAGCTCAATGGCGCGGGACAAACATGCCGGTGCTTGAAACCTAACGCGAGACGTCGACTCGAGTTCGGGCGAGGGTATCCTCCCCGATAGGCGGGTTTCTCTGCTATGTAACTTTGCCTTGTTTGGCCAGGAAATCAAGAAGAGCGCGCACTCTGGAAGGCAGCGGGCCCCCCTGCCCGATATGAATGGCATGAAACTCCTCCCGGTCCCCAGGATTATACTCGTCGAGCACCGGCACCAGTCGGCCGGCCCTCAAATCATCGCGTATCGTGAAGTTGGCGAGGCGGGCAATTCCATTTCCAGCGAGTACCAGTTGGCGCAGTGCCTCACCGTCATTGGCCTGGACACGGGCGACGACTGGGGCAAAAATCGTCGCGCCTGCCGATATTAACGGCCAGCCATCCATCGAGCGGGTGTAACCAAGGCCCAGCCTGTCATGCCTTTCAAGCTCCTCGATAGTCCGGGGCAGGCCACGCCGGTCGACATAGCAGGGAGCAGCGACGATCGTCATTGCAGTATCGCCAAGCCTACGCGCGACGAGGCTCGAACTTTTAAGCGGGCCTGCTCGAACAGCAACGTCCATTCGCTCCTCAAGCAGATCGACGACAAGGTCGCTTTGTACGATATCGACGGTAATCGCAGGATATCGCTCCAGGAATTCCGGGAGTATGCCGGCGAGGACATGGGTGGCATAGGAGGCGCTGGTACTCAGGCGGAGGCGGCCACTGGGCACCTCACCCGCACTGGCGATCCGCTCGGCATCTTCGATGTCTGCCAGGATACGCGTGGCGCGCTCGAAAAAGACGCAGCCTTCCGAAGTCAACTTGAACACGCGCGTCGAGCGATTGATGAGACGGGTACCCAGCCGCGCCTCCAGTCTCGCGACCAGTTTGCTCACCGCCGACGGCGTCATTCCGACGCTGCGAGCAGCTGACGAGAAGCCACCGCGCTCGACAACCTGCACGAAGACTTCCATTTCTCCGGATCGATTGACTTCCGCTCGAGCCATCTGGTCCCTGATTTCACAAATGTTGTTCCCGCCCGCAATCTATATCACGAAAGCCGGATCTCCTATCTCTTCCCCATCAGGTGGCGCAAGTCGCTTCCATTTCTCAAGAAAGGAAGACCAGATGGAATATCGTTCTCTTGGCCGATCAGGCCTCAAAGTCTCGGTCCTGAGCTTTGGTGCAGGCACGTTTGGAGGGGCAGGTCCCCTTTTCAGTGCGTGGGGCACGACCGATGTCACCGAGGCAAGGCGACTTATCGATATCTGCGTTGAAGCAGGCGTTAATCTGTTCGATACCGCAGATGTCTACTCGAACGGTGCATCGGAGGAGGTGCTGGGTGCAGCGCTGGAAGGTCGTCGCGAGACCGTGCTGATATCGACGAAGACCAGCCTTCCTATGGGAGAAGGGCCGAACGATGCGGGTTCCTCCAGGTTTCGCTTGATCAGATCGGTCGAAGACGCACTACGCCGGCTTCGGACGGACTATATAGACATCCTGCAACTTCATGCCTACGACGCCCGGACACCCGTCGAAGAAGTCTTGTCGACCCTTGATATGCTCGTTCGGGCGGGAAAGGTCCGCTACGTCGGCATTTCGAACTTTTCGGGATGGGAAATCATGAAGTCGCTGGCGGTTGCCGACGCGTACGGATGGCCTCGCTACATTGCCAATCAGGTTTACTATTCCCTTCTCGGCCGAGACTACGAGTGGGATCTGATGCCACTGGGTATGGATCAAGGCCTTGGAGCACTCGTCTGGAGTCCGCTTGGCTGGGGGCGGCTGACGGGAAAGATCAGGCGCGGCGCTCCCCTGCCGGAGAGCAGTCGTCTTCACGAAACCGCAAGCTTTGGTCCTCCGGTCGATGAGGAGCATCTCTACCGCGTCGTTGATGCCCTTGAAGACGTTGCAAGACAGGTCGACAAAACAGTTGCGCAAGTGGCGCTCAACTGGCTTACAGGCCGGCCCACGGTGTCTTCCATTATCATGGGAGCGCGAAACGAAGAGCAGCTCCGGCAGAACCTCGGAGCGGTTGGTTGGCATCTCACCGATGATCAGATTGCTCTCCTGGACAATGCGAGCGTCTTGACGCCGCCATATCCGCATTTCCCCTATCATCGTCAGGAGGGCTTTGCCCGTCTTAATCCGCCGATGGTAGGTTCCAAGATGCGTGGATGTTGAGCGTAATGTTGCGATTAATGTGGTGGATCCGGCTGCAAAAGTTATGCAGAAAGACCAACCCACAACAGCTGTGAGAATACCAGCAGCTATTGGCGCTGCGTTACTTTGTCGGCTGAGACCGTGCGCTCAGTTTATGTCCGTCCGGATCACGAAGATAAGCGACGAAGGCCCCGTTCGGGCGCTCATTCGGCGGGCTCTCGATCGATGTGCCGCCGTGCATAACACCGGCGTCGTGCCACGCCACAACATGCTCGCGGCTCAGGGCGGCGATTCCGATTGTCCCGCCATTGGCAACGGTCGCCGCCTTGCCGTCGATCGGTTTCGTGATCATCAGCCGTCCGCCTTCGTGGACATAAATCAGTCTGCCTCTCGCATCCATCTCGCCGGGCCTGCCGCCCAATGCAGCGAACGTGGCGTCGTAGAAGTTCCTTGACCGCTCCAGATCATTACTTCCGATCATGATGTGCGTGAACATGGTCTCATCTCCCGTAAGGCAGCGCGCTGGCAGCAGGGGGCGAGCTCCCCCTGAGCCAGGAGCTCGTTTGTATGCTTTCACCGTATACCGTCCCGAGGGCCTCGCAAAGCGTGGCGAATTTGATGGAATTATCGTCCCAAGGCTTTCTCAAAGAGTGGAAGAAATGTATTCAAGAAACAGCGGGCCGTCAGCCTTCCACCGCCTGGCCCGTGCGATGCGAAATCCCACATTCATCGATCAGGTCGCGAACACGCTGCGCGACGAAGATTGCATGCTCGGTAACCTGCGGCAGCCCCATCAGTTCTCCGAAAGTGCCGCGTGCAAGCGGCCCGGCAATAAACAGTGAAGTCGTGCTCTCGCCTGAAGCCGATACGGGATTAGACTTGGCATCAACCAAGATGCCAAGCCCGGTCGGGCAGGGTTGCAACAGGCCCGCCTGCTCAAGGTCTCGAAGCATGGCTTGGCTTTGAAGAATGCCGCCATGCGCCGGGCCCGTGGTGACGACGATCGCATCGACGTCAAGCGTTTCGAGAGACTTGGCGCGCTGGGGTCGCAACGTCACCCTGTAGCCGGCGTCTATCCGTGTCACGGAAGAAAGCGAGGCAGCCCGGACATCCATTTGGCCGCTCGCGATCGCCTGCTCCACAGCAGCCTCGACTTGCGGCGCGATGCGAAAGCGATGCACATCCCAGACCGGCCGCAAGTGTCGGGCAACGCGCCGTCTCTCAATGACAGGCAGATTTCCCCATATGTCCCTCCCCTGCGCCCTCAGCGCATCCACGACGCTATGCCATGTCATTCCCCGTTCCTCTGCTTCTCGCAGCGTTTGGCGAACCTTATGGAGCAACTTGCTTGCAGAGGTGAACGGTTCAGACAGGAAATCGCCGAAAGGCTCCTGCCCGACGGGGCCGTGGCCGCGAGACCGCAAGCCTCTGCGAGAGAAAGATGTTATCTGGCCGACATGGCCCCGTCTCTTGAGCGAGGCAACTACATCGGCGGAGGTCAAGCCATTTCCGACGATGAGAACACGATCTCCAGTCTCGACGGCGTCGATCGCATTGGTCACGGTGACATCCGCAATCAGCTTGGGATCATCTTTGAAGGGCTGAAGCACCCGAGGCAAAGAAGGTGGTGGATGGCTGACGGCCAGCACGACTATATCCGCAATGAGCGCTGTACCGTCAGACCCCGCAATCTCATAGCGGTTTCCTTTTCGTGACACCGAGATCGCTTTGGTCCGCCAGTGTCTGATACGGCCGTCATCCAAAAACGGTTGAATCCGTGCCGAGACGTATTCGCCGAAGACAGACCGCTTGGGATAAGGCAAGCCATCGTGTCCTATGAGCTCGGCATCGTCACGGGTCGAAATACCGCCAACATAACGCTCGAAATCATCGGGAATATCCGGAAACAACGTCATTCTTGCAGCGGGAACGTTGACCCGATGCGCCGGATCGGTTGCGCTATAGGCCAAGCCACGGCCCAACTCCGATCGAGGTTCGATGACGACAACGGATGTATCAGTCGGGTATCCGTTACCCGCTACCAGATGCATTGCCATTGCCGCGCCGGTGAAGCCACCGCCGACAACTGCCACGGTCAGGCGGGCAGAAGCTATGGGAACAAGAGAATTCATTGCCTCTACGTTCTCCCCAAGGAGATCTGTGCCCTGCACGATTGGAAGGCCCTAAAAAGCGTTTTCCGCTTCCTGCGCATAAGGCTCGTCGTCACCACTATTCTATGTTCCCGAGGTTTCCGGCAAAGCTCCTCGTTACGCGGCGCTTGATTGGAAACGCGCTTGAGGGGCACCGTCTCATCACGTCACTATATCTCATTACTGCTGGCGGATGTAGCAAGATCAATTGCCAACCGGGGCGCCTTGCGCGCCCCGGGCTCCAGAGTTTACTCAGCTCCAGGCGTGAAGTGGCGGCTTCTCGCCATTGAGGAAATACTTGCCGAGGATGGAATATTTCCACCGGACCGGATCGTGCAGCGTGTGGGTACGGGCATTGCGCCAATGGCGATCGAGGTGATGCTCTGCAAGCGTGGAGCGGGTGCCTGCAAGTTCGAACAGCTTGTTGGTCGCCGCAATGGCTATCTCTGTCGAGAGAATTTTCGCCTCGGCCGTCACGATCTGTGCTTCGGCGACCGTGTCAGCATTCGGGCTCTGGATGGCGCGATCGATGGCATAACCGGCTTTTTCAAGCAGCGCCTGGGCCGCATGCAGTCGCAGCGTCAGATCGCCGACAGCCTGGATCGTGTAGGGGTCATCCCAGGCATGATCTACGCCGCTATCCACCCATGCGCGGCTCTTGGTGCGCACGAAGGAGATGGTTTCATCGATTGCCGCCTGCGCTATACCCGTATCCACCGCGACCTGGATAATCTGGAAAATCGCACCATCCGCAGTGGGTTCCGCATAACCCTTGTAGCCGGGAACCAGATGGGTTTTCGGCACCTTGACGTTATTCAGGATGACAGTGCCTGAGAGCGTCGTGCGCTGTCCGAAGGATGACCAGTCGTCGATGACGGTCAATCCGGGCGCGTCTCGCTCGGCAATTGCATACCAGGCGCGGCCTTCATCATCGAGCGCAACGATGGGCACGAGATGGGCGAGAAGTGCGCCGGAGGAGTAGAATTTCTGGCCGTTGACGATCACATGGTCGCCCGCATCGACGAACTTCGTTTCGAAGTCCGCCGCCCGCTTGGAACCGAATTCGGAGAAGGCATTGCCGAAGCGTGTGCCGCGCAGCACTTCTGCGAAAAGCAGCGTCTGCTGAGCCTCATCAGACACCGTCCGGATCGCGGCAACGACGCCGAGATGGTTCTGCGCGATCTGGCCAATCGAGGAATCGGCCGCGGAGACGATCTCGATCACCTTGGCGAGCGTCGCATAGGAGACTTCAGGACCGCCGAACTTCTTCGGCACGTTAATCGACCAGAGCCCGCTTTGCGAGAAGGCATCGAGTTCCTTTACCGGCCAGATGCGATCGCGATCGCGAATGGCTGCGCCGGGGGCAATTTCGGCGGCGAGTTTCTTCGCGACTTCGATCGCTTCGGCATCGCTCTTGATGATGTGTGCCGGCTCACTCGGCCGCGGCACGGCGGGAACGCCTTGAGCCGCATCTTTCGTCTTCACGTTGGAAATGGTCATGCCATGTCTCCTCTTTCCTTTGATTTTCAGTGAATATGCGTGACGAGCGCGGCTGGCTTCTGGCCCAGATAGAAGGCTTTCACGTCATCGCGCGCCTTGAGTTCGGCGGCCGTGCCTGACAGCACGCTCACGCCGTTTTCCAGAATGATGGCCCGGTCGGCATAGGTCAGCGCGACTGCAGAGTTTTGTTCAGCGACCAGGATCGAAAGCCCTTCTTCGCGATTAAGGCGCTTCAGCGTGCGGAAAATATCCTGCACGATGAGAGGCGCCAGCCCCATTGACGGTTCGTCGAGGACAAGCAGCCGCGGCCGCGACATCAGTGCCCGGCCGATGGCCGTCATCTGCTGCTCGCCGCCCGAAGTGAGGCCGGAAAGCACCCGGCGCTTTTCCTTAAGTCTCGGGAAATGCGTATAAATTTTCTCAAGGTCGGTCGCGATTTCAGTGCGCGTGGCGGATCGGCCAAGGCCCCCGGAGACCAGGTTTTCCTCGACCGTCAGTGTCTTGAAGCAATGGCGACCTTCGAGCACCTGCACAAGACCGAGACGGACAAGGCTTGCCGGGGTTTCGCGCGTGACATCACGACCGTCAAACAGGACATGACCGGCGAGCACCTGCCCCCGTTCGGCCGGAAGGAGGTTGGAAACCGCCTTAAGCGTCGTCGTCTTGCCAGCGCCGTTCGCACCGAGAACGGCAAGGATTTCCCCCCGTCCGAGCGAAAAAGTGACCCCATGCAATGCGGTGATGGCATGATTGTAGGTTGCGTGGAGCCCCTCCACGGCAAGCAGCCTGTTCCCATCGGTCATCACGATCTCCTTGGCGCTTTTCGGGATATTGTGGCCGGACACGGGGATCCCCTTGTCCGACCACGCAAACATCAGTTCGTCACGGAATTCGCATCTTCCGACGTGCGAAGCTTGATGCCCTTTTCAGCCGCATAGGCCTCGGACGACTTCTCGATGATCGGGCGCAGCAGGGCCCAGTCCGGTGCGATCCAATCGGAAACCACGTTCCACTTCTTGCCGTCCCACTGCTGGAACGTCACGTAGCCGTTACCCTCATGGTTATCCCAGGTTACATTGATCGAGTGGAAGAGATCCTTGGCGCCCAATGCCTCGACACGGGCTGGATCAAGCTGCAGATGCTCGAAGCCCCAGCGAACTTCGTCGCCGGTCAGGGTGCGCTTGCCGAATTTCTCCTGGGCGATCCGCACCGCCTCGACATTAAGAATACCGTTGACGATACCGAGATTGTGATAGACGGAGCCGATGCGGCTCTTGTCATCAAGGTTGCCCTTGCCGGCGTCGTAGACGGTTTTCACGATTTCCTTGACCACCGGATATTCGGCACCGGATGCCTGGGTGGTGATGGCGGTGTAGCCCTTGGCAGCGTCGCCGGCGGGAATAACGTCCTCTTCCGAGTTGGACCAGACATTGCCGATGATGTGATCCACCGGAAAACCGGTTTTCGCCGCGGTCTTCAACGCCACCGGGTTCATGACGCCCCAGCCGCGCAGCACGACGTAATCCGGCTTGGCACGGCGGATCGTCAGCCACTGCGACTGCTGCTCGTTGCCCGGATGCGGGACTTCGATCTGCTGAAGGTCGAAGCCATACTTCTTGGCCAGCAGGTCATAGATCGGGATCGTTTCCTTGCCATAGGGAGAGCCGTGGTAGAGCACGACGATCTTCTTGCCCTTCAGTCCTCCAACCCCGCCTTCCTTGGATGCAATGTAGTTCACGATGCCGGAGGTTTCGCTGTAGGGATTGAGCAGCAGCGGGAAAACATAGGGAAAAACACGGCCATCAGTCGAATCCGTGCGGCCGTGGTTGATGGTAATGAGCGGTACCTTGTCTTGGGTGATGCGGTCGATCATGGCATAGGCTATGCCGACCGACAGCGGGTTCCAGGCCGCAACGCCGGGATTGCTCTTCAGGCGTTCATAAGCTTCGACCCCTCGCTCAACTTCGTACTGGGTTTCGGCTTCGGACCATGTCAGCTTGACGCCGTTGATACCGCCGTCCCTGATGTTGATGAGATTGAGATAATCGATGAATCCGCCGAAAAAGCCCGTGCCACCGGCTGCATAAGGCCCGACGCGGTAGCTCTGCAGGGGGAAGTACTGTTCATCGGCCATGGCCGGGGAGGCGATGGCGGCGAGGCTGATGCCGGCAGCAAAGGCTGCTGCTTTCATTTTCGTGTAGAAGGTCATATCTGGACACACTCCGTCTGTCGGCTGGCGCTCGGCCATCCGTGTTGGTTTCAGGAATTCGTTGCTGATAAGCTTTTCTTGTTGGAAGCCTTTGCCTGTCAGGGCCGGCTTCGAGGAATCCACGCCCGCCTGACGGCAGCCGTAATGCGTAACTTCAAGCGATCCCACAATGACACGAGGCCATCAGGTTCCAGGATCAGAAACAGTATGATCAAGGCACCGAGAACGATGCGCTGCGTCATATCGAGCACTCCGGAATTAAAGACATCCCCCAATAGCAAAGAGCCAAGCCGTGAGAGGACGAGCGGAAAGACGACGATCAAAGCCGCGCCGAAGAAGGCACCCCGGATCGAGGCAAGCCCGCCAATGATGACGATGAAGAGTATTTGGAACGAGCGGTCTAGATTGAAGCCGGCCGGCTCCACCGTGCGAAGATAGGCAAAAGCCCAGATTACCCCGGCAACCCCGACGATGAAGGACGAGATTGCAAAGGCGAGCAGCTTGGTGCGAAGCACCGGAATGCCGATGATGCGTGCGGCGGTCTCGTTGTCGCGCACGGCAATGAAGTTGCGGCCGGTCTGCGACGATACCAGGCGGTAGGCGAGGAACGTGAGGACGGCGACAATGGTCAGCGCGAAGAGATAACGCCCGATCGGCCCTTCGAAAGAAATCCCGGCCAGCGATAGCGCTGGCGCATCGATCACGCCGGATGCGGATTCGTTCGAGAACCAGCTGAATTTCGTCAACGCCCATTGCACGAAGAACTGCGCCGCGAGAGTCGAAACGGCGAGGTAGAAACCGCGCAGTCGCAGGCTCGGCAGGCCAAAAACTATGCCGATTGCTGCGGCGGAAAGACCGGCAAGTACAATCGAAACAATAAGCGGCAGCGCATCGATACGCAGATTGAAATTGTATGCCGCAAAGGCACCGATGGCCATGAATGCGGCCGAACCAAGCGAGACCTGACCCGCATAGCCAGTCAAAAGGTTGAGACCAACCCCGGCAAGGCTGAGCGCAAGAAACGGCAGCAGGATTGCCTCGAAGAGGTAACTGGTGCCGATGAACGGCACGACGAGATAAGCAACGGCGAGCACTGCGACCGTGCCGGCATGGCGCGGCAGGGAGAACGACGATGAAAGATCGGCTGTAACGGCGGACATATTAGACCCTTTCCACGAGCTTTTGACCGAAGAGCCCGGACGGGCGGATCAGCAGGAAGGCAAGGGCCACGACATAGGCGAACCACCCCTCGATGCCGCCGCCGAAATATTCGCCGATATAGACCTCGGCGAGCTTTTCCGACGCGCCGACAATCAGTCCACCGATGATCGCGCCGAGAATGGAATCGAAGCCGCCGAGAACGAGCACCGGCAGAGCCTTCAGCACTACCAGCGACAGCGAGAACTGCACCCCGAGCCGCGCACCCCAGAGCAGCCCGGCGACCAGGGCAACGAGGCCTGCCGCCGCCCAGACGCTCGCCCATATCCAGGGCAGCTTGAGACCGACGGCAAGCGCCGCGAACTGGTCATCCGCGACGGCGCGGAAGCCGAGGCCGATGCGGGTATAGCGGAAGAAGGCCGAGAGAGCCGCCACCATGCCAGCCGCAACGACTGCGGCAAAGATGTCGAACTGGCTGATGAAAACGCCACCAACATCAAAGGGAATGTCCTCGATACCGAGATCAAGCCCATGAACCTGCGTACCCCAGAGGAGTTGGGCCGCTCCCTCGATGATGTAGGAGAGGCCAAGCGTCGCCATGAACAGCGTGATCGGTGGCTTGTTGGTGAGCGGCCGAAGCACCGTACGCTCGATCGCAACACCGATGAGGACCATGATGGCAAAGGTAATGGCAAAGGCAGCCACAAAAGGCACGCCACGCTCGACAAGGCTGACAAAGGTCAGCGCCGCGAACAGGAGAAGCGCGCCCTGCGAAAAGTTTAGGACACCCGATGTCTTGTAGATCAGCACGAACCCGATGGCGACGAGGGAATACATGACCCCGGAGAGCAACCCGCCGACCAGCACCTCGGTAAAGAACAACCAATCAAACGCAGCCATCAGATACCCTCCCCGTCTTCGTTTTCCGGCGCAGCGCCGAGATAGGCATCGATGACACGATGATCGCTGGCAATTTCCGCAGGCGTGCCATCGGCGATCTTGCGCCCGTAGTCGAGCACCGCGATGCGATCTGAAAGACCCATCACCACGCCAATGTCATGCTCGATCAGAACGACGGTGACCGCATATTCGTCACGCGCGAGACGCACATAATCGGCAAGTTCGTTCTTCTCCGTCGCCGTCATGCCAGCCATGGGCTCGTCAAGCAGCAGAATGCGTGGCTCGGCGGCAAGCGCACGCGCGAGTTCCACCCGCTTCTGCAATCCATAGGGCAGCGTGCCGGCAAGCCGGTCAACATGGGGCGTCAGATGCAGAAAATCGATGATCCGCCCTGCCCGCTCGCGGGCATCGGCCTGCTCGCGACGAGCGCTCGGCAGACCGGCTATCTGGCTCAGGAAATTTGCCCGCTCGGCGTAAGCCCGCCCCGTGGCAACATTATCGAGAACACTGAGACCCTTGAACAAGGCGAGGTTCTGGAACGTCCGCGCCACGCCGAGACTGGCGAGCTTCTCAGTCGGCACTGGACGATAGGCTTTGCCATTAATCGCTACATGGCCACGATCCGGGCGGTAGACGCCTGAGATAACATTAATCAGCGAACTCTTGCCGGCGCCGTTCGGCCCGATAATACCCAGGATTTCGCCCTGCTGCACGGCCAGGTCGATATTCTCCAGAGCGACGACGCCTCCAAAGGAAAGGTCAATACCGCGAAGCTCCAGCACAAGTTCTTTGGCGGCGTCCACCGCGCGGCGTTCTTGCCCGACATGCTCGCTGGGCAAGGCAATGTGTTGGCGAATGTCCGTTGGGATCGCCACCTCCGCGCCAAGGCTTGCAACCAGAAAACTCGATGCTGACATCGTTCAGTCCATGCTCCGCCCAATGGGCACAGGTTTCCAATCACGGAGGCGGTCCCCCGTGGTGCAGGCGGCGGCCAAAGGCCGCTGCCGTCTGATTTGCGCCATTACTCCGCAGCGATTGCTGCGCTGATTTCCGCCTGTTCCAGTTCGCGCACGAGCGGGATGACATGCTTGCCGAAATACTCGACTTCTTCCTGAAAATGCAGGAAGCCCAGCAGGATAAGGTCGGCGCCGGCGCGTTTGAGGTTCACCACGCGTTCGGCAACCTGCCGCGGAGTGCCGATCAGGTTTGAGCGGAAGCCGTCATTATACTGAACGAGGTCTTCGAAGCTGGACTTCGCCCAGTTGCCCTCGCCTTCGGGAGAAGACTTGCCGGCATTTTTTACCTCATGGCCGAAGGCATTGACCGCTTCCGGATTGGCCTTTTCGATGATCTCGGCAAGCACGGCTCTCGCCTCTTCCTCGGTCTCGCGCACGATGGCGAAAGCGTTCACGCCGACTTTGACCGCGTGGTTGTTTTCCTTGGCCTTGACGCGAATGTCATTCACCTGCTTGGCGATTTCCTCCGGCGTGTTGCCGTTGGTGAAGTACCAGTCGGATACGCGGGCCGCCATATCGCGAGCCGCACGCGACGAACCGCCCTGGAAGATTTCCGGCTGCGGATCAATCGGCTTCGGCTTGAGGGAGTAGTTGTTGAAGCGGTAGAAATCGCCGCGGAAGGTGAAATTGTCTTCCGTCCAGATGCCGCGCAGAGCCCGGATGAATTCTTCCGAACGGCGGTAGCGTTCGTCGTGATCGAGCCAAGGCTCGCCGATGGCGTGAAACTCGCCGCGGAACCAGCCGCTGACGATGTTAACGGCAACGCGACCGTTGGTGAGGTGATTGATCGTGGCAATCTGTTTGGCGGCAAGCGCGGGGTTCCACGGACCAGGCAGAATGGCGGCGATGACCTTGAGCGTCGTCGTCGATTCCAGCAGAGCGTGACTGAACGACACGGATTCATGTTGGAATTCGGCACCGTAGCCGGCGGTGAAGCGGATCTGGCTTAGCGCGTAATCGAAGCCGCTCGCTTCAGCGATCTGCGCGAGCTTGCGGTTGTAGTCAATTGTCCAGCTGGTGCGCTGCTCGATGTTCGATATTACGAGGCCGCCGGACACATTCGGCACCCAATAGGCAAATTTCACGGGCTCGGCGTGGTGTTCAGTCATGGAAATCTCCTCTTTTCTGATGTCAGTTGGCGACCGCGTCGTGTGAAACGAGGCGAAGGGCCGAGCGGTGATCGTCGGCGACAAGGTTTCTGGCCGGCAGTAGATCGATCAATTCGGCAACGGCACGCTCGATGCGCGCCTCAACCACGGGGTTCGAGAGCGTGTATCCGGTGAAATCCGCCTCAACGGCGTAGACCGTCGTTGGCACTGTAACGGCGCCAAAGAAGCCGAACAGCGGCCTGAACTGATGCTCCAGCATGAGGCCATGCAGTGCTGTACCGCCCGTTGCCGCAAGGATCACGCGCTTGCCTTGAAGCGCACGGAAATCGACGAGATCGAACAGATGCTTTAACGCGCCGGTGTAGGATGCGCGGTAGACAGGCGAACCGACGACAAGTACGTCGGCACCTTCCACAGCATCAATAATCCTGCGGCCGGCCTCATCCAGTTGATCTGCGCGAAGAGCCCTGAACAGGATCGGCGCCGCCACAGCCAGATCGACCGTGTCCACAGAGACGCTTGCCCGTCTCTCGATCGAGTTCAGGATGTCCGAGACAATGCTTGCCGTTCGTGACGGTTGTTTAACGCTGCCGCTTATTCCAAGTACGTTCATTGTTCGCCTCACTCCTGTTACCTTTAATTTCTATAGTTTTCATAGATAATCAAAGATGCAAATTCCAAAGTGAGGGCATTTTGAGGAAACCAATCTTGTGCATTCGCCCTCTGGCGCAAAGGACTAAGCAGGCAGTGCCAGTGAGCAGCGAAGCGTTTAGGCGCCACGTCGCTCGTTTGTCGTGACCGACATACAAAAACAGTCGCGTTCTCCCTCACCAGAATTGAATATGAGGGTGTGGCTCATTTCACTGTATTAATGGCATGCCAGCCATCGAACCGCCCCGCATCGATTGATGAATGACTGACGAGCGATCTACGTCGATAAAATGCACACTTCGGTAGCGCTCAAGTCAGCGCATTTGCGAAGGATAGGTGTCATCGACTGCGTGCGGTCTTTCCGGCATGGCATTTTGCGTGTCGCCGCCATGCCGCGCCTTACTATCAAGGCGATTGGGGCGACGAAACCAGCCGAAAACGTACCATTTACCGGATTTCTCTGCACAGAGAAGCCAAGCCTCGCTGTATGGCGTCGACTGTGTTTTAGCGACAATCAGCATTCGAGGTCTTGTGGGAGGCACGCGACCGACTGAGAGCAAGAAATTAAATGGTCTTGGTCGCGGTTCCGATATAGTCGGTTATCGTAGATCTAAACTGCAGGGCGTTGCATGGACCAGATACTCGCCATACGAACATTCGTTCGCGTCGCCGAAGCCGGATCTTTTACCAAGGCTGCGGACACAATGAATCTCCCACGGTCGTCAGTTAGCAAGCTCGTGCAGGATCTTGAAGCACATCTCGGGACAAAACTCGTTGAGCGGACCACTCGGTCGGTGACAATGACCACGGAAGGTATTGCCTATCACCAGCGCGCCCTTCGCCTGCTTGCGGATCTGGACGACATGGACGGTACCGTCACCGGCGCCCGCAGCGCGCCCAAGGGAAGGCTTAGGATTGATATTGGTTCTGTCCTGGCGAACCGGATCCTTATCCCGTCCCTTTGGGACTTCCAGCGCCAGTATCCGCAGATAGACCTGCTTCTCGGCGTCAGTGATCGATCTGTCGACCTTATTGGCGAAGGGATCGATTGCGTCATTCGTGGTGGTTCACTTGGCGATTCATCCCTCAGGGCGAGGAAGCTATGCGAACTCGACTACGTGCTCTGCGCAGCGCCAGTTTATCTCGCCGGAAAAGAACTGCCGATGCATCCAGACGACATTCAGGCGCATCGTGTCGTCAGCTATTTTTCGGCGTCATCCGGTAAACGGTTCCCGCTGCGCTTTCAGCGGGGCAACGAGCAGACCGAGTATATGCCGATGTCAAGCGGCATTTCCCTCAACGAAAGCACGRCGCATTTGAATGCGTTACTAGCCGGGTTGGGTATCGGCCAAAGTTTCGGTTTCCTGGCAAGACCTAATATCGACAAGGGTTTGCTGATCGAACTGCTTCCTGACTGGAAGCCTGAAAACCATGTTCTGCACCTGGTCTATCCCGCTGACAGATTTTCAAACCCGCGGCTGCGGGCATTCTCGGACTGGGCGGCGAAAGTGTTTGAAGGCGTCGACGCAAGGCGCGGCGCGGCGATGGAGACTGTCCATACAGATGGATAATGTCTCCATACGAACTGGCTTCTCCCTGCAGGGCTGAGGAATTACGTTCTGTACATCGGACGGCGACGACAGGCCCCAAGGCCGGCGCCACCTCCCGCATAGCTTTAGACCGTCAACAGGCCGCGAATTCGGACTGACCCTTTCGCGCGCCCAGCCTTAGGAGAATAAAATGACCAAGAGACTAGCAAATAAGATTGCAATCGTGACCGGTGCAACGAGCGGCATTGGCCTGTCGACCGCCAGGCTTTTCGCAGCCGAAGGAGCCCGGGTCTACATTACAGGTCGCCGCAAGGACGCTCTGGACGAGGCCGTCGCAGCGATCGGCCACGGCGCCGTCGGCATACAGGCGGACTCGGCAAAGAACGACGAACTCGACGACGTCTTCGCCCAGGTGAAGTCGCAACAGGGACGCCTTGATGTCCTGGTCGTCAACGCCGGCGGCGGCAGCATGCTTCCCCTCGGCGAAATCACCGAAGAGCAGGTTGACAACACGTTCGATCGCAATGTGAAGGCGGTCATCTTCACTGTTCAAAAGGCTCTGCCACTGATGGGTCGGGGTTCGTCGATCGTTCTAACGGGTTCGACCGCCGGCACAGAGGGCACGGCCGCATTCTCGGTCTACTCAGCCTCCAAAGCGGCCGTCCGCAACCTCGCCCGCTCCTGGGCTCTCGATCTCAAGGGCACTGGCATACGCGTGAACGTCGTTTCCCCCGGAGCAACGCGCACGCCCGGACTTGTGGAGCTTGCTGGTGATGACAAGGAGCAGCAGCAGGGTCTGATYGACTACCTAGCTTCCCGTATTCCGCTCGGTCGCGTCGGTGAGCCCGACGAAATCGCCAAGGCGACCCTCTTCCTCGCCTCCGACGATGCGAGCTTCGTCAACGGCGCCGAACTGTTTGCCGATGGTGGCCAAGCCCAGGTCTAAATCCTTGGACGGGAGCGGGCCGCGCCCGCTCTTTTTTCTCCTGGGGCACCAGCGTTCACAGACCCATCAGAATGCACCAATCTGTTTCGATGAAGTCGCTCTGGTTCAAACTGCCTCCAAAAAGCACCGTTGAATCGCTGACTGGTCAGGACTTCAATGAATGAGATACGTTGGCTTCGTTTATCGCGGAAGACGATGATAAACTCATTCTGATGATTGAGAGAAAATATGGAAATTGAATCCAATACCGACATCGTATCCAATGAGTTGGAATCCTTTACCATTACTCGGGTCGAGGCCAAGCACCCAAAGTGCATTGCTTTGTTCGCAGTCGGTCGTGGCGGTAATCCGTCACGCCACCGTCATTTGCTGCAGGCCTTGGCTAACGGGAATTGCACGGTCATCGCACCACACTTCGAAATGCTGACCTCAATCGCGCCGACCAAGGCCGAGTTGGACATGCGCATCCGCAGGCTCGAAGCATCTATAGACGAATGCACCTCCAGCAATCTCCCCATCGTGGGTATCGGGCATTCCATTGGAGCTACGGCCATGCTCGCCCTTCAAGGTGCCGAGGGAGAAACCCTTGATGGGCAGCAACTGATTACAGGCTCCACGCCACGCCTCGAGCGACTGGCAGTCTTCGCTCCGCCAACGGACTTCTTCCGCCGTCCAGGTGCGCTTGACCGTATCAAGATGCCGATGAAAATCTGGGTGGGAGCCAAGGACACAATCACGCCCCCGGCCCAGTCTCGTTTTCTCATGGATGTTCTAACAGCCCAGGCATCTGTGGCGCTCCAAGTTGATCCCGATGCCGGCCATTTCACATACATGGACGAATTGCCACCAAATGTCCCGGAACCTCATCCAGATCGACACACTTTTCTCGCTGGCTTGGCCGATGAAGTAACCGCGTTCTTAGTCGCATAGCGGCTAATGCGGTTAGCAGATAACCGTCATGCCGCGACCGTGGGACAAGCATTGCTTTTAAAACACCCGGTAGGTCCGCATGCTGTCAGCGATTTGTCCACGCGCCCTGGCAGACAGCCTTGAACAGGTCGTTGACGCGTCAATCGACACCAACGTCTTTCCACTTGGTCTACTGGTCGAGGAAAGTGGCTCGCTGCGTTGCCTCAATGCCCGCTGACAGTGCGGCGAGTTGCGAGGGTCTGCCACCAGTCGCGCTCAGATCCGCATGGGCAAAATGATCGAACAGACCGTGATTGAATAAACTGTTAGCTCTCACGGAGCCGAGAGCTCGATCCACTGATGTGGAATATCGGGCACGTCAGTTTCAGCTTTAAGGCCAGCTCGGCCACCCTGGCACAGAGAAAGGAGAAAAAGCCAATCCCTCAACCAAACCCTGATCAGAAAATCGTACTCGGAGGTTGCGCACTTCTCCTTGGAAATCGGCTCGGTTCCTCGTTGAAACCGATGTCCAGGGGTCAGGCACGGTCGTAAGTGAAGGACGTCAGCAATGTCGTCACGAAGTTGCTCGCCCTTTCCTTTACAAGCACTTCAGTCCACTCGTCGGTTCCTCGAAGTCGAAGATCGGAGTGGATGCTGTCGACCGCAGCTTCTTCAATACGTTTTATATGGGCCTTGAAATTCGCTTCTCCACCGTCATGGTACATGTCGCGAATGACCATGCGCAGGATTTCCTGGATAGCGATTTGCCACGACGTGTTGATTGCCTGGAGCTCGTTATTATCCGGTGCCATGGGGCTGCTTTCGTTAGAGTGTCACCAGCATGACGCCGTCATGTTGTGGGGTCGGCGTGCAAGGGCAAGGTTAGGCTTGTCTTGCCTTGCGGTTAGCGTAGCGCCGGTCGCGTTCAGCCTTTCGCATCGTCTCATCTTCAATGACTCGGGCTATACGTGCCTTTTCGGCACTCTCCCGCGCTTCGATTTCTGCGACTGCGACCGCCTCAATCGCTGCCTGGCGCTCCAAAGCGTCGGTCTCGATACGCTGCTGTTCCTCAAGCTTCGTGCGCTCGCGTTGAAGACGTCGCTCTTCTCGAGCTGTGGCAATGGCTGCTCGTTCTGCCTGTCTTGCCAGCCTGGAAGGTTCTAAAGCGGTCTTTGCCGCGCGGTACGCATTGAGCAGAGCAGCTTTGGCTTCGGTAGATGCGGCGCGACGGTCGGCGACGTCATTGTTTCGGGCGTTCTTCATGGATATCCTGATAATGAGTGGAAGAGAGATCATCGCGTTTTGGCGCGTTTTATGACCGGACTGATGGAGCAGTGGCCTGCCTTCTTGGCGAGACGTGCCGCTGGCAGCCATTCGGTCTACGGGGCGTGAGCGCCGTATTCCGACACTACCGCAAGGTTGCTTTTGACAGAAAATAACATCTGGATGCCGGTGAGGCAGATCGTCGTCTGCAAGGCGGATCCACTTTGTTTTTCTGCTCTTGCAATCTCAATTGGTTCGGCTTGAAACCGAAACGAAAAAGGCCAGGCAAAACGCCTGACCTTAATGAAGCAGCTTCCGACAGTGCCAGTACATCCGTGGTCAAAGGGAAGCAAATCTTGATTTATGCGGCCTGCAGATTGGTAGCAGACATCTTGCCCGACTTGTTGTCGCGCTCGAGTTCGAAGCCGATCTTCTGGCCTTCAACGAGCTCGCGCATTCCGGCGCGCTCGACAGCGGAGATATGAACGAACGCATCAGCGCCGCCATTGTCGGGCTGGATGAAGCCGAAGCCTTTGGTGGAATTAAACCATTTTACTGTGCCAGTGGTCATGTTGAACCCTTTCAAAGCATAGAGTGTAGGACCGCGAAGCTGATGCTGCGCAGCGAGGAAACCGACTATTTTTGAAATGGAAGTTCGCTTAAAGCGCGGTGCCAATCGCGCGGTAGACAAAGCTCGGCAAGCAAAAGATCGATGATTTATGTATAACGGACAGAAGTCGTCGCGTCAACGATTAGTTTTCAAATAATGCAAACTCACCTTTAGATTGTGCGGCGCGTCGCGACGCAGGGTGCCAACTCCTGCCCGCGTGGTGCCGGTTTTTCTATGCGTGGCAACGGTCTGATTGTATCTCTGAACCCTAGGTTTTCTCCAGGGTCCGTGCAGCCGACAAGGGCATTAGCCTTATGTAAGAGACCGGACGGGCGTTTCCATATCAATAAAAAATGCCGGCCGCGGCGGCGGCCGGCTCATTTTGGCGATATCTGCCTGACATTGCTCAATTCAGGGAGAAGCGGCCCGGTCGGAAGGTTGCGAGCATGGGATGTTCGGTGCCTGTCGCAACCTCGAACGCGAGCAGCTCGCCCACGATGAGGCCGAGTGTAGCGCCGCTGTGGCTGAAGGCCACGTAGTAACCGGAAATACTCTTGATGGCTCCAATCACCGGCTCGCCATCGCCGGGGATCGGTTTGCCACCAACGCCGATGGAAGCCACCTCGAGTTTCGGATTGCCTTCCATCACCCGCGCAGCCTCAACCAAAAGCTCTGAAACAACGCTATCGTCGATATCATAGCTGCCGTCTGCGCGCACTGTCACACCCTCATCGGCCGCCCAGTCGGCATCCAGGGAGAATGTGCTGTCCGGCGCCGGGCGAACGGCGACGCGCGGTGTATTGAGAACAGCGCGCAGGGGATGGGCGAGCGGCCTCGTCTGCACGAGAAGGGCGATCGGTGTCCCGTCGGCAATGGTCTGTCCGCTTTCCGCAGCCATCTTCGGGACGGCAGGACCGGTGGCAAGCACGACGGCATCCGCCCGATGGAGAACAGCATTTGCAGTTTGCGCGCCAATGACACGACCACCGTCGATCACCACCCGTGCAGCACCCTGGTCCGTTACCAGAACGCCACCGAGTGCGAAAAACTCCTCAAGCAGCACACCAATCAGCGTCGGCAAATCGACCCAGCCTTCGCCGGGATTGTAGATTGCGCCCTGTGGAGTGATTGCGCCGGCGTCGACACCGGGCACCACGCGGGCGACTTCGGCTGCTGAAAGGCGCTGCGCATCATAGGCAAGCGAAACTTCGTGGCGATAGGCCGCGTCGATCTCGTTGCGCTCGTCATCCGCGTCCCAGGTCAACCCGCCATCAAAGCGAAGCCATTCTGCGCCGGGATTCTGCGCCGCGAATGTGCGATACCGGTCGATGCCGGCCATGCGCAGCCGATGATAGGGCTCAGAGCGCATGCGTGCCGAGTTCAGCCAGGACAGCGAGCGGCCGGAGGCACCATTGGCCGGCGGCCCGTCATTGAGGATCGTCACCTTAATGCCGCGCCGCGCAAGCTGTACGCCAGTGGAAACGCCGAAGATACCGGCGCCGATGATGACGGCCGAAGAGATGGTGTTGTCGGTCATGGAATTGGCTTTCAATCAATTGTCATACGGATGGGGGTAAGGCATCGGGGATCTCCCAGCGACCGCTGGCTGCGGAGCGGAACAGCGCGTCAATCGCCGTCATATTCGCGATTGCGTCGCCAAGCCCCGTCTCGAGTGGCCCGCCGGAGAGAACAGCCTCGGCGAATGCATCGGCCTGTTCGCGATACTGGTCGACAGGCCCGATCGCGATCTCCTCGCGGCCGCCGCCGGCAAGATCGCGACCATCATCAAAGACAAGGATGGTCGGCTCATCAGCTGGTGCATTGAAGGGAATGGGGATTTCCAGACGCCCGCACGTTCCAAGCACCGTGACCTTCTGCGTGAGGCAGAGTTGTGTGGAACAGGTGAAGGCAAGCTGCCTTCCCTCTGGAAACGCAAGCAGCCCGCTCGTCAGCCGGTCCGTGCCGAAGACGGGATCGCGCTCCATGAGGGCGATCGCCCGTACCGGTTCCGCGTCGAACAGGAACCGCGCCGTGTTGATGGCGTAACAACCAACGTCGAACAGACCGCCGCCGCCAATATCAGCCTGGTTGCGTACATTCCCGGGGTCGTCGAGATAATAGGAAAAGATCGTCTGGATGGCCCTCACCTCGCCGAGGCGCCCCTCGGCAATCAACGCGCGCGCCTTTTTCCATTGCGGATGGTGGCGCACCATGAAGGCTTCCGCGACCGGCAGGCCCGCCGCCTTTTGTGCCGCTGCCAGTACCCTCGCCTGCTCGGCATCAAGCGCGATCGGTTTCTCGCAGAGTACGGGTTTGCCCTGCGCCAGTGCCTTTATCGTCAGTGGCACGTGCAGATGATTGGGCAAAGGGTTGTAGATTGCGTCTATTTCCGGATCGGCAAGCAGTTCCTCGTAGCTGCCATAGGCCTTGGCGATGCCGAAGCGGGCCGCCATCTCCTTCGCCTTCGCGGCATCGCGCGAGGCGATTGCCGCAACGCGCCCCAGGCGGCTGGACTGGATGGCGGGAATGACCGCCTTGGCAGCAATGCCTGCGCAACCGAGCACACCCCATCGTATCGTTTGTGTCATTGGTTTCTCCTCCCGGCGCTCAGAGCACTTCCGCTAGGAAGCGCTGGAGACGCGGGCTTTGCGGGTTGTCGAATATTGCCTCTGGCGTGCCGGCTTCAACGACGCGCCCCTCGTCCATAAAGACGACCTGATCGGCCACCCGGCGGGCAAATCCCATTTCATGCGTGACGACGACCATGGTCATGCCACGCGTGCCGAGCTCGGCCATGAGGTTGAGCACGCCCTTGACCAATTCCGGATCGAGCGCACTCGTCACCTCGTCGAAGAGGATAACCTCCGGTTCCATGGCAAGCGCACGGGCAATGGCAACGCGCTGCTGCTGCCCGCCGGAAAGACCGCCCGGACGGTGGTGCTGGCGGCTCGCAAGGCCGACATCGGCAAGCCTTGCCTTGGCGATGCGCTCGGCCTCGGCTGCGGGCAGGCCCTTGATCTTCGTAAGCGACAGCATGACGTTTTCCAGCGCCGTGTGGTCGGGAAAGAGGTTGAAATGCTGGAATACCATGCCGACCCGGCGGCGCAGCGTTTCCGGCTTCATTGCGAGAATGCTTTCGCCATCGATAAGAATATCGCCGCTCTTCGGCTCGACCAGACGGTTGAGCCCACGCAGCAAAGTCGATTTTCCGGATCCGGACGGGCCGATGATGCAGGTGACGCTGCCTGGCTTGACTAAAAGATCGACACCCCTCAGCACATCAAGATCGCCATAGGCCATACCGAGACGGCGCACATCAAGGCTGCCGCCCTTGAACGAGACGCCAGTCGCGCGAGCTGCACTGTCGAGTTCACTGACTTCCTCCAGTCCGCTGGTGATGACGGAGGGGCGCTGCTTGCCAACCCGCAGACGATTGTCGATCGCATTGACGACATGGGTAAGCGGCACGGTAACGACGAGATAAAATACGCCTGCCAGCAGGAGCGGTGAAAGATTGCCGGTCACCACTGCCTGGTCCTGTCCCACGCGAAAGATCTCACGCTCTGAGGCCAGAAGCCCGAGGAAATAGACCAGGCTCGAATCCTTGACGTTGCCGATGAACTGGTTGACGAGGGCCGGCAGAACGCGGCGCACGCCTTGCGGCACGACGATAAGGCGCATGCCCTGGCCATAGCTCATCGACAATGCCCGGCAGGCCTCCATCTGCCCACGGTCGACGCTCTGGATACCAGAGCGGAAAATCTCGCCGATATAGGCACCGGCAATCAGGCTGAGTGCCAGAATGCCGAGCGGATAAGGCGATGGACCGAAGAGCTCGCGGCCAATGCGGGCAAAACCCTGGCCAATGAGGAGAATTGTGACGATGGCCGGCAGGCCGCGGAAAATATCGGTATAAAGACGAGCGGGAATGCGCAGCCAGGGCGAGCGGGAAATGCCCATGATCGCGAGCATCATGCCGATGGCCACGCCAAGCACAGTCGAGGTCGCAGCCAGGATCAGCGTATTCTTGAGACCAACGGTGATCATGGTCGGCAGCACTTCGGCCATGGCATTCCAGTCGAGGAAGCTACGGCGCAGGTTTTCAAGCCAGTTCATCAGGATATCCCTTGAAAGAAAGGCCGGTCCGACCGGTAAAGGCCGGACCGGAAGGTGGCATCACTGCTTGGGAAGATATGCCTGCGGCATCGGCGTGCCGGGGAACCATTTTTCGTGCAGCTTTTTCCAGGTGCCGTCCTGCATGGCCTCTTTCAGGCCCTTGTTAAGCGCCTCGCGCAATGCGTCGTTACCCTTGCGGATGACGAAGCCGGCGGGCGCGTCGAAGCTCGGAATGTTGACTGCGACTTTTAGCGCCGGATAACGGGCGGAATAGTCCTTTGCAGCCTCGAAATCGAGGAAATGTGCATCGACCGTCCCGTTGTTGAGTGCGGAAACGGCAGAATTGTTGTCCGGGAACTTCACGAGATCGGTGCCGGCAAAATTCTTCTCGGCATAGATTTCCTGGAGTGTGCCCTGCACCACACCGAGACGCTTGCCTTTGAGACCCGCTGCATCGGTGATGCCTGGCTCCGAAGTGAGGACGCTCAAGAAACCTGCAAGATAACCATCAGAGAAATCAATGGTCTCCTTGCGCTTGGCAGTCGTGCCGATCGCAGCGGCCGCAACATCGAAGCGGCCGTTGGCGACAGAGGGCATCAGGGCCGAGAATTCCTGGCCGGTGAACACCACCTGTTCCTTCTTGAACCCAAGACGTTCGGCTACGTTGAGGAACAACTCTATGTCGAAACCGGTAAAGTTGCCGTCGGCGGTGGTGAAGGCATAAGGCTTGGCATCGCCCATCGTGCCGACACTGATGGTGGCGGGATCGATGAGGCCAAGCGGATTGTCGGCAAGTGCGGGCGTAGCCGCGCCTGCAAGGACACCGAGTGTGATCGCGGCCGTGGTCGCGCGGATTTTTGCGAAGGCGGATGTTAAGGCTTGGGTAAATTGCATTGGTTTCTTCTCCTCTGGTGTCGTTGTCTGCGATAAATTCAAGGCGCACGGGTCCCACCCGGTCGGCGGCATGACGTCACCTACCCGGCCCACGCAGTTCGCATGTCGGAAGTCTTTTTATATTTGAGACCGGTCTCAATTAGAAAGAGACCGGTCTCTTTGGGTATTGGCAATTGTTATCTTCGCATTTGCCAGTCGTCAAGTTCTCTTGTAAGGCTAACGCTTATGGACAAGAACCCACCTAAAACTCCTTCCGTTACAGTCGCTGACGTCGCACGCCAAGCCGGCGTCTCAAAGGCAACGGCTGCACGCGTGCTGGGTGGCTACGGAACCGTCAGCGACCGGGTGAGAGAGGCGGTCCTGGCAGCGGCTCAGTCCCTCGATTATCGCCCCAATGAGCTTGCTCGCAGCATGACGACAGGTCGTTCAGGCACCATCGGCGTCGTGGTGGGAGATATTGAAAACCCCTTTTTCAGCCTTGCCGTGCGAGGCATCACGGATATTGCCCGGCAGGCAGGCTTCACCGTCATCCTCATTAACTCGGGTGAAGACGTCGTTGCGGAAAGAGCGGCCATCCGCACTCTGCTTGCCAAGCGTGTCGACGGTCTCATCGTCTCGCCGGCCAAGGAAAACGATGTCGAGCATCTGCATGAGGTTATTCGCTCGGGGCTGCCGCTCGCGTTGCTCGATCGTGGAAGCGACACGCTCGATGTCGACACCGTTATTGCCGACGACCGGCATGCCGCCGAGAATATTACACGCCGGCTGATTGCGCTCGGCCACCGCCGCATCGCCTATTTAACCGCCTGCGACACGCCGGATCATCGGTTCCGCAGTGCAGACGACATCAGTACCGGTTCGGTCAGGCGACGCATCGAAGGGTATCTTGGTGCGTGCTGTGAGGCTGGTCTGACCAACATGGAAAGCTGGGTACAGGTCGGTGCCGTCACGCAGCAAGAGACGCATCGCATCGTTACCGAAATGCTCCAGTCGGCGCAGCGTCCGACGGCAATCATTGCATCGGACAGTATAATCGGCCTGGAGGTGTTCAAGGTTCACCGTCAACTGGGGCTTAGCATCCCGGACGACCTGTCGCTGGTATCGTTCCATGATGCGGATTGGACGTCTGTAACAACGCCTCCCGTGACCGTCGTGCGCCAACCCGTCTACGATCTCGGTGCGACGGCGGCCAGGTTGCTGGTCGACCGGCTAAATGGCAAAGGTCAGACGGTCCGCAAGGTCGTTCTGAAAACCGAAATCGTTGAACGTGCCTCCATGCGGGAAGCACTTTGACTCGGTAGACGGTGTTGAAATGCTGCTTTGATCCCTCCGTCTTTTGTGACGGCCCCTCGCCGATCGATCCGCTGTCACTATTATCGCCAACGTAAAAACGGCGCTGGTCCTCGGTCAGACAGAATCCGATAGATCGGCTCGCAGCCGGCCCCTTTTAGTATGGCCGAGTGGTTGCCTCTTGAGATCGAATGTCGTTCGATTCGCCATGGGGTAGATTTTTTGCAGTGAAAATCTCGTTTCGACCGACGCTGATGACCTTGATTGCCGAGCAAAAATGCAGTTGCCGCCGAAGGGGCAGGATGTCCGAAACATTCTATAAGTATCTGATTGTAATTTATAAAATGGCCGCCTCTATTCCCCTGTCAACCACGGACGTCAATATCCGGTTAACCGTAAATAACTGGACGGCGAAACAGAATCATGTTGTACCTTTGGCGGACGATGGTCGGCAAACCGGCGAATGCCCGCCAAGAGGAAAATATGGCGATAGCAAAACACGCAGAAATGACGAGCGGTCAGAAGGAAGACGCGGGCGCCAAGATCATGCGTCATGCGGGTCTTCTGTCTCAGCAGTTGCAGGACCTTCGCACCCGCATGTATCCTCCGAAGTCGGAGAAAAGCCTGCGACCGTTCCTCACCAACGAAGTCTCCAAGCTGACCTCAATACCCGATTCTACGCTGAAACTTATGTCGAGCGAAGGCCGTGGACCGATCCCTGGCCGGCTGGAAAATAACCATCGTGTCTATACGCTTGCTCAGATCAATGAATTGCGCGAGCTCTTTGCCGCCCAAAAGCCTTCTGAAGCGCTGAGATTTTCTCCTCGCCGACGCGAGGGCGAGCATCTCCAGGTCGTTGCGATCGCCAACTTCAAGGGCGGCAGTGCCAAGACCACGACCTGCGTCCATCTTGCGCATTATCTCGCGCTGCAGGGCTACCGCGTACTTGCTCTTGATCTCGATCCGCAGGCATCGCTTTCTGCACTGTTCGGCGCGCAACCTGAGTTTGACGTTGGTGCCAACGAAACGATCTACGCTGCTCTTCGCTACGACGACGCCGAGCGCCGGCCAATCCGCGATATCATCCGCAAGACCTATTTCGACGGGATCGATCTGATACCCGGAAACCTCGAAGTGATGGAATATGAGCATGAAACGCCGCGGGTTCTGGCGCAGAAATCGGGCTCGGGAGCGATCTTCTTCGAACGGTTGAAGCTTGCTCTTGCCGAGGTTGATCAGGACTAYGACGTCGTCATTCTCGATACTCCGCCGTCTCTCGGGTTTCTGACGCTGAGTGCGATTTATGCTGCGACCAGCATGATTATCACGGTACACCCGGCGATGCTCGATGTCGCATCCATGAGCCAGTTTCTCCTGATGATGGGGGACCTGATAAGCGTGCTCAATGAGAGCGGAGCGCAGCTTGATCAGGATTTCATCCGCTATCTCATTACCCGCCATGATCCCAACGACGCACCACAGTCTCAGGTCGTTGCGCTGATGCGCCATCTCTTCGGAACGGATGTGCTTCTTCCGACGCTGATTGAAAGCACCGCTGTCGAGGCAGCAGGACTTGCAAAGCGCTCGATCTACGAACTCGAAATGGGCCAGATCGGCCGTGACACGCATAAACGCGCACGCGAGGCGGTCGATGCCGTCAACGAAGCGGTCGTGAAACTCATCAACACCAGCTGGGGACGCACATGACCAACAAGTCATCGCGTAAATCCATCGTTGCCAATTTTGGCCTGCTGTCGGCGGAACTTGAAAACCGGCTGGCGACCGATGCTCCTGCCTCCCCGCAGCAACCTGCACCAACTGCACGTGTCGGTGCCGGCGTGATCGGTGCGGCGCACAGGGCGATCGACGACATCAAATCGGAACGTGACCGCCTCAAGGCGCTTGTTGAATCGGGTGGTGGTGCGATCAGAGAGCTCGACCCGTCAAAGGTCGATCCCTCTCCCTTTCCCGATCGTCTTCCAGATGACGATGCATCGGATTTCGAGTCTTTCAGGAACTCGATAAAGTCCGAGGGTCAGAAGGTCCCGATCCAGGTCCGCAAGTCACCAGCATCGCCCGATCGCTATCAGGTTATCTACGGCCATCGCCGGCTCCAGGCAGCGCGCGATCTTGGAATTCCGGTCAAGGCGATCGAGGTCGAGATTTCCGACGTCGAGCTTGTCATTGCGCAGGGTATTGAAAATGCCGATCGCCAGGATCTGACCTGGATCGAGCGCACCCTGTTTGCCCGCCGTATGGATGATGCCGATGTGAAGCCTCGTGATATCAAGGCGGCATTGTCTATCGACGATCCCGAGCTTGCACGGATGCGAGCGGTTTATCGCGCCCTTCCGCTCGATATCGTCGAGACAATTGGTCGGGCAGCCAAGGTCGGTCGTCCAAGGTGGGTGGAGTTTGCAAAGGCTTTCTCCGAACAGCCTGACCTGCACGATGAACTGCGCAGCGTGCTTTCGGCCGCTACGCAAAGACGGCTTGGATCCGATCAAAAGTTTCTTGCCGCCTTTAACGCCCTGAAACCTGCCGCACCGTCGAAGGCCGGCAAGATGATTGCCGGCGCCGCAGGCGAACCACTTGGCAGCTTTTCGCGCACGAACAAGGATATCCGTATTTCGGCGGATACACCGGCCGGAGCAGAATTCCTGCGTTTCATCGAAGCGCAGCTGCCATCACTGGCTGAGCGGTTCACGCGYGAAAGATCAAAGATTTGAACTGAAGCCGAGAAACAGACTTCGGAACCATTTTAAGTAAGGAAAACGCGCAAAAGAAAAAGGCCCCCGAAACGTTGCCGTCATGGAAGCCCTTCTCGTCGTGTGAGAGCTAGAGAATCGCATTTCCATGAATCCTAGTCAAGAGTCTTTGGCACCGTTTTGGTGAGCGTAAATCTTTTGCCTTTTTGAAGAGGCGAGGGACATGGAAGGTGGACAAGTGACGACGCCGTTTGGGCGGCGKTCGGTAACGCTTGCGCTTGTGAAGCAGCAGATTGCCACGACCAGGATCAAGGAAGGCAAGTCGGCAGACAAATGGAAAGTYTTCCGCGACRCATCGGAGGCGCGAGAGGTGCTTGGTCTGCAGGATCGCAGCCTTGCAGTGCTCGATGCGCTTCTGAGTTTCTATCCTGAAAATGAGCTGCGCCAGGACGCACAGCTYATCGTTTTCCCGTCGAACATYCAGCTGTCAATTCGTGCGCATGGCATTGCGGGCGCTACCCTGCGGCGTCATCTTGCCCTGCTTGTCGATGCAGGGCTGATCATCCGCAAGGATAGTGCAAACGGCAAACGCTACGCCCGAAAGGATGGTGAAGGCTCGATCGAGCATGCCTTCGGTTTTGACATATCGCCGCTTCTGATGCGCGCCGAGGAACTGGCATGCCTTGCCCAGCAGGTGGCTGCCGATCGGATCGCGTTCCGCAGGGCAAAGGAGAACCTAACGATCTGCCGGCGGGATATCCGCAAGCTGATTACGGCGGCCGTCGAAGAGGGAGCTGCAGGCGATTGGGACGARCTGGAAGAACAATATCTGGCCGCTGTCAGGCGAATTCCTCGAAACCCGACGCTCGACGAACTGAGAGATTTGGGCATCGAGATGGATAATTTGCGGCAGAACATCATCAACCAGTTGAATTCCGATGATTTTTCTTCAGAAATGACCACCAATGATGCTCAAAATGAGCGTCACATACAGAATTCAAATACAAACCTCCTTAATGAACTTGAACCTAGCTCTGAAAAAGAGCAGGAGGCGAAGCCGAGCCCGAATAAGCAGGCCGAACATGTGCCGATTAAGGCTTTTCCGATTGGTCTCGTCTTGCGCGCCTGCCCCGAGATTTTAAACTACGGTCCTGAAGGCCAGATCAGAAACTGGCGAGAACTCATGACGGCCGCCGTGGTGGTCAGATCGATGCTCGGGGTGAGCCCGTCCGCATATCAAGAGGCCTGTGAGGTGATGGGTCCGGAGAACGCGGCAGTGACGATCGCCTGCATTCTCGAGCGGGGCGGTCACATCAATTCGGCCGGCGGGTATCTCAGAGACCTAACCAATCGGGCCAAGCGAGGTGAGTTTTCGCTGGGGCCGGTGCTGATGGCGCTATTGCGGGCGGCCGGTCATTCGGTGAAGGCAACGGGGTGACGTTGACGTAATGGATGAGGGTTCCCGTTGCGCCGGTGTTTCCATCTGGAGACTGGAGCATTTGAGGAATCCACATCCAGGTTTGGGGGCTTTCCCTTCATTTTCCGGCCTTCCATATCAGTTCCTTCCGCCTCAATGTTTRCGAYCCAACGACAGCTGAACTCTTGTTGGAYTGCAGCCAGGTTAAAAGGCCGAGAGAGACTGACATCAGCTACCGGACGTTGTTCACGGAGCTGATGCGGCGGACGTTGGGTGCCTAACTTGCGGCGGACTTCCGTTTGGAAGCGTAGTTCGTGACTGTGACGGTCAAATAACGCGACTATTGGTGTTTCAATCTCACTAGCCCCGTGGACAAGGATGAGCGAAGCTATGTCGGGTCACACTACGATAAGCAGATCACRGTGCGKTATGATCATACGGCACCCWGATGAMGATTGTGGTTATCTGCACTAGGGATTGATCACTTTCACCCCGGCAGCCTCGAAAGTGCTTATATAAGGAATGTCGAGGCAAAAAGTTCTTTCATGGCACTTCCTCCCAAGGTGCGAGGTTGAATATCTAACCCGTTAATGCCATCGCGCACTTGGACGGGCCGTGAGCGGCTTCGGTATCCTCCTCAGAACACGAAGCTGCCGTGTCCTGCTAACTCGGCAGATACTCTGCGCTCCAACTCTCGCTGATCGTGCCGGATGCAATCAACCGATCGATCTCGTTATCGGTGTAGTTCAGGTCGCGGAGAACGGCGCGCGTGGAGGCGCCGTACTTCTCCGCTGGCGTTATAGCCGTCACCTTGCCGACTGCCGGACGGATGGCGAAGGGGTCGAGCTGAGTGACGGTGTGCCCGCTCGGATGGTCTGGAAAAACCGAGAATGAATAACTGCCCCGGTCGATCCCCGGCGTGCCGTCGGCAATGCGGGCGCTGCGGCTGCGGATCTCCTCGATGTTCTCGCAGAGAGATACGCCGATATCGGCTTTCTGCAGGCGCTGTTGCCAGGTTTCAGCAGGTGCCGTCATGAAGGCTTTCGCCAGACAGGCCTCGCGATCGGATGCGGCCATCTCGACAATTGCCTCAAGCCCCTCCGCCCTGCCGAAGCGTGGCAAATCAACTTCCGAAGCACAGAGGAGAATATGATCCCCCGACGCCGTTTCGTAGAGCTGCGACAGGGCGTTATATCCCTTGGTCTCGCGACCGGAAGGCTCATCGAAGGGACCTCGGTTGGTATAGTCATAGCAGAAGGGTATCTGGGCGAGACCGGTAAGCGCTGACAGCGAGGTCCGCGGACGGCCGATGACCCCGGTTCTGGATTTCTGATACGAAGCCGCTGCAATGCCGAGCGCAGCGCCGAAACCGCACATGACGTCAATGGTACCGACATGGGCGTGTTCCTCCGGCGTGTCCATGGAGCCGCCGAAACGCAACATGATGCCGGTTGCCGACTGCACGAGGTCGTCATAGCCGAGATAGTCGGTACGCGGACCGGTGCGCACGCCGCCGAAGCAATCGAGCTGGCAGAAGATCGCTTGGGGGTTGAGCGCTTTCAGGCTTTCGGCATCGAGCCCCATCGCCTTGACCTGACGGTCGGTGGCGTTCCAGACAACGACATCGACTGAGCGCACCAGTTCTTCGAACACGATGCGGCCATCGGGCGAACCAATGTCCAGCAGCACGGACTGTTTCCCGCGCATGTGGGACATGCCGAAGATCACGGTGTTCCAGCAGTCATAGAGCGGCTTGGCCGGATCGATCTTGATGACCTCCGCACCGAAGCGGGCAAGATAGGCGACCGAATGCGGACCGGCGATCACATTGCACAGATCGAGAACCTTGACGCCGTCCAGCCAGCCGCCGGGGGCCTCATTCGCTACAACCGGCAAGGAAGGGTGCTCCATGCCGGCGAGCAGTGCTAGCGCCTCCTTGGCCGTTCCCCAACGTCTCGGGCTTGGCGTTAACATAGGTTCGGCGCTCTCCTGCAGCCAGGCCATAGGCCCCGGCTGGGTCATGCGGCCGAAGATCGGATCGTCCACTTCGATCATGAGGCCGGCAGCCTTGGCATGATCGTCGGCGATCCATTCCTTCAGCCAGCGTTGCGGCGCACCCGGAAACAGCCCTTCTCCGAAGACACGTTCCCATTCAAAAGCCGTTTTGGTCAGGAAAACATCCTTCATGCGAGCCGCGATTTTGTCAGCCCAGAATTTTGGGAGCGGATAGACACCGAGCGAAACGTCCGAAGACCACTGCGAAAMTGGAAGATAGGTGTCTTCCTCCTCGCGCAGTCCTTCAGCAACGAGCTCGTCGTAAATGCCAAGCGCTTGCAGGCAGCGTTTGGCATGGTTCTTGTGGCTGGGGCAGACGACGTAGAACATCCGCCCGTCGGCGCACCTATAGCTGCGATAGAAGGGATCGAGAAACTCCTGGAGGTCGTCAAAAGACATGTCCATTTGCAGGTCCTCRCCGCGCCGACGCTCGATTTCCCGCTCGCGCTGGGTTTTATAACGCAACGGATAGTCGTCAATCAGAATGGAATTGTAGGACAGGCCCTCCATCACAGCGCTTGCCAGCGGCACCTCAATATGATCGCCGTGGCCGGTGCGCTCACGCGCCTGAAGCGCCAACACCGTCGCGGAGGCCGCAAGCATCGTACCATATGCGGAAGAGAGTGGAAGCGGCGAGAAAGACGGGTTGATACCCATAAGAACGCGGTTTAAGCCCATATCCGTAAAGACGCCCGACGAGGCTGCGATCACTGTCTCGAAGGCTCGCCAGTCCCGGCGGAGTTCATCGTCGGAGGCGAAACCTGGGATAGACAGGGTGATCAGCTCAGGCCGCGATTTACGCAAAGCCGAAAAATCGATCCCGAGCCGGGCAAGCACACCAGGGCGGAAGTTCTCGATCACAATATCAGCCTCGGCCACCAGCGCTTTCGCCTCAAGCAAACCCTTCTCCGTTTTGAGGTTGAGTGCGACGATCAGCTTGTTGCGGTTGAGGATGGCGTTGGCGGGATTGTCCCAGAGCGGCCCGCTGGGGGGATCGATATGCACGACGGTCGCGCCGAGATCGCCAAGGATCATGGCCACGGCCGGGCCAGCAATATACTGCCCAAAATCAACGACTCGAACGCCGGAAAGCGGAAGCGTTGAACGTGCTATTGATGTCATCCTGTAACCTCCCCCAATAGTTTTCTATGCGTGTGCGTCAGCAACAATCCAGCCGGCTGCCTTTTCGGCGATCATCAGCGTCGGCGCATTGGTGTTACCACTGGTGATCTTCGGCATGATGCCCGCATCRACGACCCGCAGTCCCGCGATTCCTCGAACCTTGAGGCGACTATCGACAACCGCCATAGGATCGTCATCCCCGCCCATCTTCGTCGTACCRACCGGATGRAAGATGGTATTGGCAATATCGCCCGCAAGCCGCGCCAGCTCCTCATCGCTTTGGAACTGCGGGCCCGGTTTCCACTCCTCCGGCCTATATTTCGCCAATGCTGGCTGCGACACGATTTTGCGCACTTGCCGCAGACTTTCGGCAGCAATCCTGCGGTCTTCGTCCGTGCTGAGATAGTTCGGCGCAATCGCGGGCGCGTCCGACGCCTTATTGGAGCGAATACGAACGCTGCCCACGCTCGATGGATTGAGGTTGCAAACGCTGGCTGTGAAAGCGGGGACAGTGTGCAACGGTTCGCCGAAGGCGTCGAGGCTGAGSGGCTGGACGTGATACTCCAGATTGGCGTGGGCCTGGCGTTCGTCCGAACGGGTGAAGGCGCCCAGCTGCGAGGGCGACATGCTCATCGGACCACTGCGTTTCAACGCATATTCGAGCCCTATCATCGCTTTACCAAAGACGCTGTTGGCGAGCGTATTCAGCGTTTTCGTATTACCGACCTTGAAGACGGCACGGATCTGCAGATGGTCCTGAAGATTTTCTCCGACACCTGGCAGGTCGTGTTTGACCTCAATACCGAAGCGCTTCAGCAATCCCGCTGGACCGATGCCAGATAATTGCAGGATTTGTGGTGAGCCGATGGCGCCGGCCGACAGAATGACTTCTCCCCGCGCCCCAACCTCCGTGCGCTGCCCTTGACGCTCAACAATAACACCGATGCACCGCTTGCGACCAGATGCCTCGTTCGCAAGGATCAAACGCTCGACATGAGATTGCGTCCAGATCGTCAGGTTTGCGCGGTTTTTCGCTGGGCGCAGGAAAGCCTTGGACGTGTTCCAGCGCCAGCCCGAGCGCTGGTTCACCTCGAAATAGCCGACGCCTTCATTGTCGCCACTGTTGAAATCGTCCGAACGCGGAATGCCCGCTTCCACCGCGGCTTCTGCAAAGGATTCGAGGATATCCCATTTCAGCCGCTGCTTCTCGATGCGCCATTCGCCGCCATGGCCATGCATGTCGGAAAATCTGCTGTTGCCACCAGTCTTCGGGTCTGCGCCATGGTCCAGCCGGTAGTGGTCCTCGTGCGCCTTGAAATCGGGCAGGCAATTTTGCCARGACCAGGCATCGTCGCCGGTTGYCGTTGCCCACCCGTCAAAATCGCGTGCCTGACCACGCATATAGATCATGCCGTTGATCGACGAGCAGCCACCAAGCGTCTTACCGCGAGGATAGCGTAGCGAACGACCGTTCAGTCCGGCGTCCGGYTCGGTTTTGTAMAGCCAGTCTGTGCGSGGGTTGCCGATACAATAAAGATACCCGACCGGGATATGTATCCATGGGTAGTCGTCCTTGCGGCCGGCTTCCAGCAACAGAACATGTTTTGACGGGTCACGACTGAGGCGATTGGCAAGCAGGCAGCCTGCGGAGCCACCACCAACAATAATGTAGTCAAAAACGTCGTGGAAATTGCCGGAACCACCATTCCTCATTGGGTTACCCTCCAATCGCGATGGAACACCACACAATTATAAGACTGGACACTTTGCATTGGCATGCCATGCTTCCTCCCTGCTTTATATGCAGGCATAGCCAACATTCGATCGTGAAATCCAATGACAAATTCAACCAAGCATTATAAGTGAAATTAATATGCTGGAAGGTATCGATCTGAGAACATTGCGAGCGTTTGTTACCGTGGGGCGAGAAGGGAACGTCACCCGCGCCGCCGAGCACCTGCACGTTACGCAGCCTGCGGTGACGCTTCAGTTGAAACGCTTGGCCGCTGACACCGGGCTAACCCTGTTCCGGCGGACCTCGACAGGTTTGGAGTTGACACAGGAAGGTGCACTGTTGGCGGCAAAGGCCGAGCAAGTGCTGGCGGCGCTGACGGACTTCGGCCAGACAGCCGGACGTTTATCGACCGGCGTCCGGGGAAAATTGCGGATCGGTACGATCATCGATCCGGAGTTCACACGATTAGGGGCGTTTCTGAAAGCACTTATCGAAAACGGGCCAGGTATCGAGACAACGCTGCGTCATGGCATGAGCGGCGATGTGCCGGAGAGGCTGAAGCGAAACGAACTCGACGCCGGTTTTTATCTTGGTGATCCAAGGGACTATGACCCGCCGACCGATGTTACTGGAGGGAGTACCGCGTCGCTTTTCCACTCTCGCGCACTTGCGCAATTGACCTATTGCGTTGTCGCTCCGCCATCGCTCGCCAGCTTTGTTCGAGGGGCCAACTGGTTACAGCTTGCCTCCCTCCCCTGGATCGGCACGCCACCCGCATCGGTTCATAACCGGATGCTGGCACGGCTGTTCACCAATCTTGGCGTTCGCCAACAGATTGTCGCCCAGGTGGATCAGGAAGCGTCAATGATTGCCATGACACGCACAGGGATAGGGCTGAGCCTTTGCCGGGAATCGATTGCCCTTTATGAACAGCAGTCCCACGGACTGGTGATCGCTGATAATGTGAAGCTCTCGACGACCTTAAGTTTCCTCTGCCTGGAAGCGCGTATGAGCGATCCTTCTATCGTCGCTGCATTTGACGCAATCAAACGAGTTTGGGTTCAGTAAACCGACTTAGCGGTGAAGCTCTTGACAGGAATCGAACCGTCGGTGCGCCAGTCCCTTCACACACGCAGCACATCGATGACAGCGCGCAGGCCGGCCGACAGGTATTTCCGCGTCGGGTAATAGAGATAGAGCCAGTCCTCGGGCGCACTCCAGGATGCCAGGCATTCGACCAGGCTGCCGCTCTGGACATAGGAACGCGCGCGCTCTTCCCAGACGTAAGCCAGCCCCACGCCCGAAAGTGCCGCCTCGACCATCAGTTCATGGTCATCGAGCGACAGAGATCCGGTCGGCTCGAATTCGATGATCTTGCCAGCGCGGCTGAACTCCCAAGGGTAGGGTTTGCCGCTTGGATAAATATTGCGGATGCAGACATGGCCACGCAGATCATCCGGGGTTTTAGGAAGCGGATAACGTTCGAAATAGCTTGTTGAGCCCACGACGGCAAACCGAAGCCGCGGYTTGATCTTCACAGCMGTCATGCCATCGCGCAGACTTTCTCCAAGACGGATGCCGGCATCGAACCCCTCCTCCACAATGTCGACAAGCCGGTCGGTAGCGACGATTTCCAGCTGAAGCCCGGGATTTTCTGCAATCAGAGGACCGATGACTGACCGGAATACGAACGGAGCGACCGAATTGGGCGCATTGATGCGAACCTTGCCAAAAGGCGTATCGCGAAACTGGTTGAGGGAATCGAGCGCCGAGCCGATCTCGCCGAAGGCGGGCGACAGTTGCGCAAGCAACATTGCCCCGGCATCAGTCAGCGACACGCTGCGGGTCGTTCGATTGAGCAGACGAATGCCGACGCGTGCCTCGAGATTACCCACCGCATGGCTGATCGCCGAGGCCGTCACCCCGCGCTCTTCACCGGCACGGCGAAAGTTGCGGTGACGGGCGACCGCATCGAAGGCCGCGAGTTCAGAGAGATCCGTACTGCGCATTGTCAAATCTCACTCATCATTGAGAGGAAGATTATCTCTCTAATCCTGATCGTTGAAAAGGTCCAGATTTCTCCTCGCAAACCGGCGCTTGTGCCGGACCACACAGGAGATAGGACAATGGCCGACTTCATTCCTCCCGCCCACAACACTGCATCACCCTTTGCCTACATGCGCGGTCATCACGTTGCCGTCCGCACGCCGGACCTCGAAACCGCAAAGCGCTGGTATGTCGAGAAACTCGACTTCCGTGTCGTTGCCGAATGGGACTACGCCGACGAACAATTGGCCTATCTCGCACCCGCGACTGACGACCATTTCTATGTGGAAATCCTGGGTGGCGGCGATCCGGCGCCGGCGGAGGTCCGCCCTTATACCGATCTCGGCGATAGCCTCAAATATGCCGGCTACCACCATTTCTGCCTGAATGTCGCAAGCGTCGACGCCACTGTCGAGGAATTGCGGGCGCGCGGCGTCACCATCGTGACCGAGCCGTTCGAGCTTTTGRCAATCAGCCGCCGCCTCGCCTTCTTCTGCGATCCCTTCGGCAATCTGATCGAGCTGGCGGAAGTCCTGCCGTGACCCTTTCTCACCCGGCTGGCCGTCACGGCATCGCGATGGCCAGCACATCAGGAGAATATTCCATGACGAACTCCATCATGATTATCGGCGCCGGCCCCGGCATCGGGCAGGCCGTTGCGGAGAAATTCGGGCGGGAAGGCTGGCATGTCGTGCTCACCGCTCGCAATGCCGATCGTCTCACCGGTCTTTCCAGAACCCTTTCCGGGCAAGGTCTCCACGTCTCGACTTTGCAAGCTGATGCGACCGACCCGATCGCACTGCGCAAGGCGGTCGCTGAGGGCGACCGCATATCCGGCGGGCTGACGGCGGTCCTTTTCAATGCCGCGTTCGTGCGTGAACAGGATCTGTTCAGCATGCGCGACGATGAGGTCACGGACGACCTCGCCACCAATGTCGCTGCCGGCCTTCACACGATCCGGGCATCCGTTGAGTTGTTCGGTGCCCGCGGCGGTACGATCCTAGTCACAGGTGGCGGCCTCGCTGTTTCCCCCCAAGCCGGCTATGCCAGTCTCGGCCTGGGCAAGGCGGCCCTTAGAAATGTCGTCGAAGGTCTGGCCGGCCCTCTCGCCGAACGCGGCATCCGCATCGCGGTGGCGACAATCGCCACACTCGTCGGCCCCGGATCGACAGAGGCGAGAGAGGCAGCCGACACAATCTGGACGCTGGCGACGGACCYGACCGCAGGGTGGGAAGCCGTTTACCCCGCAGACGCCTTCAAGGGAGACTGACATGACCGAAACATTGACTTTGATTGCCAGGCTGACGGCCAAGCCGGACTGTGCCGCGACGCTTGGCGAAGCGTTGCAGGCTCTGGTCTTACCGACCCGCGCCGAGGGGGGATCGATCGACTATCACCTGCACCGCKACAACCATGATCCCAGCGTCTGGATTCTCTATGAGAACTGGCGATCGCGCGCTGATCTCGATGCGCATTTTGAGCAGCCCTACACCAAAGCCGTCATGGCGCGCTTTCCGGASCTGCTGGCCCGCGACATGGAAYTGACATTCTGCACCATGACATCGCCGCGTCCCTGAGGGGTGGCGCGGCACTTTCCCCATCAATTCAATATCAAGGAACATCCTCATGAAAATCTGGTTCATCACCGGCGCCTCGCGCGGCTTCGGAGCCCTCGTGACCACACGCGCTCTTGCCCAGGGMGACGCCGTCGTCGCYACCGCCCGYAATCCSAARGCGATCACCGATCGGTTCGGCGAGCATCCCAACCTGCTTCCGGTCGTCCTCGATGTGACCGACGACARACAGGCAACCACAGCGGTGAAAGCCGGGATCGAGCGCTTCGGCCGCATCGATATCCTGCTCAACAATGCTGGGTTCGGATTGATGGGTGCCGTCGAAGAAGCAACCGTGGCTGAGGTCGAGGCTGTCTACCGCACCAATGTCTTCGGTCTCCTCAATGTAACCCGCGCCGTCCTGCCCTTCATGCGCCGGGCCCGTTCCGGCCGCATCCTGAATATCTCGTCGATCGGCGGCTATCGCGGCGCAGCAGGTTTCGGGGTTTACTCCTCGACCAAATTCGCCGTCGAGGGGCTGAGCGAAGCCCTGCATGACGAACTGGCGCCGCTTGGCATCCATGTCACCGTCATCGAGCCGGGTTATTTCCGGACCGACTTCCTCGACAGCTCGTCCTTGTCGGTCAGCGGCAATATCATCGGCGATTACGCAGAAACTGTCGGCAAGGTGCGCACGATAGCAGCCAGTCTCAGCCATAACCAACCCGGCGACCCCCAAAAGCTGGCAGAGGTCCTGATCGCCTTCGCTGACGCCCCCAATCCGCCGGTCCGCCTCCCGCTCGGTAGTGATACCGTCGCAGCGATCGAAAAGAAGCATGCACAGGACAACGCCATCCTTTCCGAATGGCGCGCCGTCTCGGTCTCGACCGACTTCGCCGGTGACTAATGACGACGCTCGTCTGGTTAAACTTCTTCCGATGGGAGGCCGCTTTCGGGCCTCCCATCGCCTTGAGCAGATTTGCACGCAACGACTTGCCGTTATTGGTCGCGGCGTCGGCTAAAAACCTCTGCGAATTAGCGTTTCTCGCCTGTACGCCTCTCAGCTCCAGCGCGGTGGCGTCCCAATGTGATCTTTCAGCGCTAGTGTGAATGCCTTGACCTTGGCAGATGGTACCTGAAGCGCGCGTAGAAGATAAATTCCGGTGGCCGCTTCATTCCATCTTTCGCCCGATAACGGTAGGCGTACAAGATCACCCACCTTCACCGAAGGTCCCGATACCCAGCTCGGCAGGAACGCCACACCCATCCCCGCTAGTGCAGCCCCGTTCAGCGCTTCAAAATCATCGGACCGGAATACAACGCGCTCACACGCTTCCCCGGTCGGCGCGCCAAGAATGCTAGACCACTCAAGAAGATCGTTGCCATGGAGCTTGTCGAGAAGGCGATGATTGCGAAGCTCGTCTTCGCTTTCCGGCACGCCGTGATGCTCAACATAGGCCGGGCTTGCCACGAGTATCCGATCGAGGGGTGCCAGTTTGGTTGCGATCAACGTGCTGTCGGGCAGTTCCCCCATTCTCACCACCAGATCAAGTCGCTCCGCGACCGGGTCGGCCAGTCGTTCGGTCAAGTCCAGCTCAACATGCAAGCCTGGATATTGCCATGCAAGCGATGCCAAGACAGGAATGACATACCGCTTTCCGAAGGTCGGGAAGCAGGCGATACGCAAAGTGCCACTGACCTCACTATCGAATGCCGTCACCTCGGCATGCGTATCGGCCAGATCGTCGAGCAGGCGCTGCGCACGCTCGAAGAGGTGACGGCCCGCGTCCGTTAATGACAGTGCCCGTGTTGAGCGGACAAGGAGAGGCACCCCCAGATCCTGCTCGAGCGCATCGATCTGCCGCACAACAGCCGAGGGAGTGACAGCCCGACGCCTGGACGCGGCTGAAAAGCTGCCGGCGCGGACGACGTCAACGTATACCGCCAGATGTTCAGCGAAGCGTGGATCCCTCATCTTTGCCTACGACGCAAAACCGTTCCGACCATTCAGTTGGTTATCATCCAAGGTCATCAGGAGCACATTCCTTCTCGTCAACGGGCAATTTTGCTCACCAAACAGAAGGAACACACCTATGGTCAAGATCCTTGATACAATTCTCTCACAATCCGCCTATTCCGCAGAGATCGACATTCCGCTCGAAAAGATCGACATTGCCGATTGGCTCTTCAACCTACCCGAAGCGGAATATCTTCGCTGTTGCCCGCCTGACCATATTGCCGCAGGCGTCACCTGGACTGACGACGGCCGTCGGATGTCGATCAATGTCGAGCAGATCGGCTCAGGCCTAGTGGTACAGCACTATGTGGCCGAAGCCGCCGAACCAACCTATTGCCGTATGAACTCGATCTCGGATGTCTTCACCGCCAGTGGCAGAACTCAGGTCAATGTCGTCTGGGAACTGATCGCTGAGAAAATCGATGACGGCAGGACGCGCTACACCAACAAGGTCACAGCGCATCCAACCGATGCGTTCATGAAGTTCATCGAAGACCATGGGGTCGCTTACGAAGATGCTGCAGCCGCCCGTCAGGCCGCAGGTGGTGACCACAACAGCCGCGAAACGCCACTGTTCGCTGCCAGCATCGCCCGGCGCGCGCTTTCGAAGTAAGGGAGGAACATGCGATGAAAGCGATCGTCTTTGATGGATCCGGAAGCTCGGATGTTCTACGGCGTGCCGAAGCACCCATGCCTGAAGTGCGTCCCAACGACCTTCAGGTGAAGGTTATGGCGGCAGGTGTCAATCGCGCCGACCTTCTTTAACTCAAAGGCGTCTATGGAGCAGCGTTGCCTCGTCCCTGTCACCAGTTTTGCCGAGCCGGATCCGGCCAGCAAACAGGAAGGCGGCAATGTGCCCAATGCCTGGTTTGCCCACGATGACGAGAAATCGCTGATGTTTTTTGCGGGAATCCATGTGCCGCAATGGCAAAGTGTGCGGAAGGTCAGGGACGGCCTCACGACCGACGATCTCTATGGTTTTCTGACCACAGATCCCAACGATCTCGTGAAACCGATCCATGAGAAAGCCATGCCGGTTCTGTTGCTGAAGAAAGAGGACACGGACATCTGGATGCGGGCGCCGTGGGACGAGGTAAAACATCTTTTCCGTCCGCTTCCGAATGATGCGCTGATCATTCTGTCGCGTGAGCCCGATGGATCATCGATCGTGTCGAAATCCGGTGAGCCTGTAACGCACTGGCCTTCCGAGATCTCGTCGATGCGGCGCTGATCGGCTTCGATCGCCGCGAGTCTTTCACGCTTCCTCCGCGGAACTCTCTCCGCTTGGTTAGAACTCCTGCGTCGCCTATTTGGGCACGTCCGTCCCAAATTCATCGATCAGCGCTTCGACGAAGCTTCGTACCTTGGCGGTAGGCCGGCGCCCGACGGGGTAAATCACGTGCATTGGACGAGACGGACCATCGTGGTCGGGCAGCACCTGGACGAGTCGCCCGGCAGTGATTTCTGCGTTCAGCACACTTTCCGGCCCCAACGTGATGCCATAGCCTGCGATCGAGGCATGCAACAAGGCCTTCCAGTCGTTGCTACGGATTCTACCGCTGATGCGCACCTCCTCGCTTTTGCCGCTGCGAGTGAACTGCCAGCGGCAGGGAGTCGAGGACGGCCCGTCGCCATAGGCAAGGCAATCATGCTGCTCCAGATCCAGTGGAATTCGAGGGGTGCCGCGCCGGATAAGATAGTCCGGAGACGCACATGCAATCAGCCGATAGGGAGCGAGAGGAAGCGCGATCAGCGACGGGTCTTCGCCCTCGCCGATCCTTACCATCACCTCGAACCCCTCCTCCAACGGATCAACGAAACGGTCGTTGAGAGTAAGGTCTATTCGCATGTCCGGATAGCGATCGAGATAGCGCGTCACGAACGGCGCCAGACTAAAGGCACCGAAGGTCACCGGAGCATTGACCCGCAGCACGCCTTTTGGCTGGGAACGCATATCAAGTGCAACGGATTCAGCCGCCTCGACGTCTGAAAGCAGCTGCTTGCAGCGGTCATAGAAGACCCTTCCCACGTCGGTCAGACTTTGTCGCCGCGTCGTACGGTGAAGCAACGCCGTCCCAAGTCGGTCCTCCAGGAACACAACATGTTTGGCGACCATTTGGGGTGACATTTCCATGGCCTTAGCTGTGGCGGCAAAAGAGCCCAGGTCGGAGGCTTTGACAAAAACAGCCATGCTCGAAAGTTTGTCCAAGATTACCCCCTTACAGTTGGGAATGTCTGCTTGCATTGGCGATTTATCTCAATGTGGCACTCAATTAAACCCATGTTTGTGAAATTAATCGGAGAGACATCATGAAAATTGGAATTATTGGGGCAGGCATGGTTGGCCGTGCCATCGGCAAGCTCGCTGTTGCTTTGGGSCATTCTGTCATGCTGAGCAATTCTCGCGGCCCTCAGACCCTGTTCAGCTTGAGCCGGAGCATTGGGTGCCAAGTAGGAACGGTCGAGGAGGCCGCCGCTTTTGGCGAACTCGTCGTCATCGCCATTCCACTCGCAGCCTATCGGTCTATCCCAGTTGAGCCACTTGAGGGCAAACTGGTGATCGACACGAACAATTACTACTTCGAACGAGACGGCCACATTCCAGAACTGGACTCAGGCGAGACGACGACAAGCGAAATTCTCGCGCGCCACCTGCCGCGATCGCGGATCGTCAAGGCATTCAATGCCATCATCATGGACGACCTTGAAAAGGATGGACAGCCGGCTGGATCGTCGGGACGTCGAGGTCTCCCTCTGGCTGGCGACAATTCTACCGACAAGGCGGTCGTCGCAAGGCTCTATGACCAGTTCGGCTTCGATGCAGTGGATGCAGGCCTTCTTGCCGAGGGATGGCGGTTCGAGCGCGGCAGGCCGGTTTATTGTGTGCCGATGGCTGCCGATCGCCTAAACGATGAGCTTGCGAAAACGATCCGCTAGATCGGTCCCGGAAGCGGCAAGGCGTCAGCTTTACATAGTCGAAGAGCAGAACCAACTGCGGAGCTGACTGCGCTCGTCCCCGCAGTTTCAATACCGAAGCAGCCAGCCTTCGCCGACCTTTCATCCAGAACCGCTTCAAGATCTGCCTGATTTCGGTTGTTACAAGCGCCCAAACAGGAGATAGGCATACCAGCTGTAGCGAGCAGCGCGAAAGCCGTTCGCCTCCCGCAAGACCGGTAAAAAGGGTTGACGCAGAAGGTTTTAGCATAGCGACAGCAAAGCCGGAAACCGAGACCGACAGCCCAGGGCTAGCGGGCCCGCATTTGAAATCTATGCCTCCGCCGTACCGGCTTATTCGGACTGGCACTGCCGTCGAAAACCGCGTCACCATGGTGGGTGATTTCTGGCATTCTCACAACACCGCTGTCTTAGGCCATGGACAACCAAGAAAGTCCATTTGATAATGAAATCGTATTCTACATTATGGATCGTACAGAATGGATGCTTTGACCGACGTAGTGCAACTGCTAAGACCTAAGACAGTCCTCATGGGCAGCATGGTGGCATATGGAGATTGGGGAGTTCAGGTTCCGCCGCAATCTGGTCCAATGTTATATTTTATTATGGAAGGCTCGGCGCAGTTTCGCGCCAGCCATGGCGAAACGACGTCGTTGGAGACTGGCGATTTTATCCTGTCGGGAAATCCCACAGCCGACACATTCTTCAGCCGGCCTGACCAAGAGATCGTACTCTCCGATGAAGAGTTCAAGGCGCTCAACACGGTCGACGGAGAAATTAGGGTCGGCCAGGTTGGGTCGGAAAATCCGACGCGTATTATTGGCGGGTGCATACTCTGCGATCCGACGAATGCCGACTTGTTATCAGAGCTGCTGCCCACGCTTGTCCATGTCCGCGCTGAAGAGGGAATCGGAGCCCGTCTCGGCAACCTCATCGCTTACATACGTGATGAAGCGGCCAACTCCCGGGCTGGAAGTGACCTCATTTTGTCGCGGCTTTTGGAGGTCCTGCTTATCGAAACGTTGCGGCGCGAAGCCTCGACACTTCCAAACCCCGGAATGTTGCGTGGTCTATCCGATCCCCAGCTTGCTCGGGCCATCAGCGACATTCATTCAGACGTCCGCCGCGGCTGGACGATCGCCGAGCTAGCACAACGAGCCGGAATGTCGCGTTCGGCCTTTGCCCGGAAATTCTCTGCGGCTGTTGGCCTCGCACCCGTTGAGTACCTTCTCAGATGGCGGATGGCCATCGCCAAGGACACATTGCGACATAGCCGGAGATCGTTAGAGGAAGTCGCCGAAAAGGTGGGCTACCAATCTGCCAGCGCCTTCAGCACTGCGTTCAGTCAGAGGGTCGGGTGTCCGCCGAGCGAATTTGCGCGGATGGCAGGTGCGACCTAGATCACCTTGGTCATCGCCAATTCAGAGGAGAAATGAAGAGCCAACAAACAGCGCGATTAGGACGATACAAAACGTAAAAGGGACGATCGATTATGGTTCGTCTTGGTTTTCAGATTTAGAAGGAACCATCCTAAAAACAAATTGGAGGTCCAATGAAAACCATTCTAATTACGGGCTGCTCCTCTGGCTACGGCCTGGAGACTGCTCGTCACTTCCTCTCAAACGGTTGGAACGTCATCGCCACGATGCGTACGCCGCGTGAGGATGTCCTACCGCGCTCGACGTCGCTTCGCATCCTGCCACTGGATGTCACGAGCGTTGACAGCATCGCAGCCGCGGTTGCGACCGCCGGCCCGATCGACGTTCTGGTCAACAACGCCGGAATTGGCGTTGTCGGCGCTTTCGAAGCAACGTCCATGTCGCATATTCGCAAGATCTTCGATACCAACACCTTCGGCCTGATGGCCATGACCCAAGCGGTGATCCCGCAGATGCGCGAACGCTGTTCCGGCGCGATCATTAACGTGACGTCCAGCGTCACCTTGGCTGACATGCCTCTTGCAGCTGCCTACAAGGCCAGCAAGCAGGCGATTGAAGGATTCACCGGATCGTTGGCACACGAGCTCGGCTATTTTGGTATTCGCACCAAGCTGGTCGAGCCAGGCTACGCTCCCACAACGCGGTTTACCGAAAACACGTCGGTGCGCATCGAGGACATGATCCCGCCAGCCTATGCCGATTTTGCAGCTCCAATCTTTGCCTCCTTCGCAAAGCCCGCACTGACAACGAAGGAAACCGACGTCGCCGAGGCGGTCTGGGCCGCGGTCGCGGACACCGCTGGTCAGCTTCGCTTCCCTGCCGGTCCAGATGCAGTCGAATTGGCACGCGCTGCGGGTATTATCTGACCTTTGGGCAGTGGACCGGGCGGTGGAGGAACCTCTACTTTGCCGCCTGACGCCTCTCTGGGTATGACGGCTAACGACTTGGCGGAGCACTGGAGCGGCGACGCCAGATGCTGCTCACTTCCCGCAGCTCTTGAGATCCCATCAGGGGTGAGTAGCGGCCTGCACCATGGCAGAGTGAGGTCGCTAGAAAACTCTCTGGAGGCCAATCATGCCGATAACAGCAGATCAAACTCAATCGCAGATCACTACTCCCGTCGATCTTGGCGCAATATTCGTCT
>NZ_JBFREP010000018.1:0-62253 GCF_052114365.1 Agrobacterium sp. MCAB5 | reverse complement strand
ACGATCTTTTCCGGATCGGCGGAATCTTCCGTCACACCCCACCCATAGGCACCATCGCGGCGGCGTTCTTGAGACAGGTGGTCGAGAGCACGCAGGAAGGCTGAACGATGCTGTTTCTCGACCTTGTACTCGATGAGGATCAGGACAGGACCACGGTCATGAGCAACAGGCTCGGCGACCAGCGGTTCCGGCCAGTGGTTGGACGGCACCATGTCGGCGTCACCAGCCGGGAGCTTTACGCGGTGCATGATGAACCCCGCAACGAGCAAGCCAGCTGYACCGATAAGCAATGTGGTCTGAATTCCAACGGCTTCGCCCACAGCACCCCAGCCGAGGCTGCCCGCCGTCATGGCTCCGTTGAATACGGTCAGATAGACAGCRAGGCCACGCCCACGCACCCAGTTGGGCAGAACAGCCTGGGCTGCGCCGTTCAGGGTCGTCAGGGCGGTGATCCAAGCACCACCGAGGAACAGAAGAGCGATAATGGCGACGATCTTCGGCGGGGCGAGCGAAAGGACACCCATGACAACTGCGGTGATCACCGCTGCGCCAAGAAGCAAACCATCCGAGCTCAGGCGTTCGCGTAGCCTCGGCATGACCAATGCTCCACCRATCGCACCGGCRCCGACCGCACCAAGCAGAATACCGTAGAAGCTGGCATCACCACCCAGCAGTTGWCGGGCAACCAGCGGAAGAAGTGCCCASACGGCACTGGCGAATGCGAAGAAGATGGCGGCACGAAGAAGGACGACATGCAGGGGGCGGCTTGAGCGAGTGTAACGTAGGCCAGCCCTGAACGCGCCGAAGAAGTTCTCTTGTAGAGCGTCGTTGGCGTTTTTGGCACGTGGCCACCACACCAGAGCCGCGATAACGAAGATGTAGCTTGCAACGTCTGCGCCATAGGTGATCCCCGCCCCGAACGCTGCCAGAAGCAAACCGCCAGCAGCTGGGCCGATGGAACGAGCGATATTGATGCCGAGGGAGTTGAGAGCGACAGCGCTCTTCACGTCCTCGCGTTTCACGAGTTCAGGAACAATCGCCTGCCAGGTCGGGCCCATCAATGCGGCACCAACGCCGCCGAGGAAGGTCAGGCCGATCAGTGCGCTCACGGAAAGCATGCCTGTCTGCGAGAGGACCATCAGCGAGATACTTACGGAGGCCAGCAGGAGCTGGACCGCAATCAGGAACTTGCGGCGATCCAGAATGTCGGTGAGAACGCCTGCCGGAATGGCAAGCAGGAAGATCGGCAATGTTCCGGCCGCCTGAACCATGGAGGGTTCTGTCGCAAAACTTTTCACCGGGTTTGCAACCAGTATGGTAGGCGTCGATCCGGGTTGAAGATAAGCAGGTAGATTGAGTTTCCCGATCATGGTCGATTTCAAAGGCAGTCATTACCCGAAAGACGTGATTTTATACGCGGTATTTTTCTACGTGAGATATGCGGTCTCCTATCGTGATCTGGAAGAGATTATGGCCGAGCGCGGCGTTGCCGTTGACCACGCTACGCTGAACAGATGGGTCGTGAAATATTCGCCCCTGATTGCCTGCCAAGCCCAGCGGCGCAAATCCGCAACCAGCAGCTCCTGGCGGATGGACGAGACCTATATCCAGGTCAAAGGCAAGTGGACCTATTTCTATCGGGCTGTCGACAAATTCGGCAAAACCCTTGATTTCATGCTGTCTGAAAACCGCGATGAGGCCGCGGCCTGCACATTCTTCGCCCGCACGATTAAGAACAATGGCTGGCCCGAAAAGGTCGTCATCGATAAGAGTGGCGCGAACCTGGCAGGATTGCAAAACATCAACTGGTTGCTGCTGTTGTATGGATGGTTCTGGCTGATCGAGATCCTGCAGATCAAATGCCTCAACAACACGATTGAGCAGGACCACCGGTTTATCAAGAAGCTGACCCGCCCCATGAAAGGCTTCAAATCCTTTCAATCGGCGTCAGCAACGCTGGATGGCATCGAAGTGGCGCATATGATCCGCAAGCGGCAATTTCCAACCAGTGGCCAATCCGCATTTCAGCAATTCGCCGCACTCGCTGCATAACTGTGTCCAGCGATGGCCGCTTCGGCGGCCTTTTAAAAAGTTTGCGACAAAACCAGCGGTCCGCCAAATACTTCAGGAGCAGGGCTATGGCAGCCTCTCTCATCGCAGTGTCGCTGCCTTGGCTGGGGTGGACAACGCGACCGTTTATAGGCGGTGGCCAACTCGCCCCCGTCTTGTCGCTGACCTATTGCTCGATCTCGCTGACAAATTTGTGCCTGTTCCAGATACCGGGTCGATTGAGGGAGATTTCAAGGCATATCTCGACAGTATCGCCGTTACGCTGGGAGATCCTGCAATGACGAAACTGATGCAGGCTTTTTTCGCGGCTTCCATAGAAGGTGACGAGGCAGTCAGTGACGTTCTCGGTGAGTTCTGGCGCGATCGCTTTTCTCGTTCTTACGTAATGCTCGAAAGAGCGGTCCAACGCGGACAGTTGCCGTCCATCCAAGACCACGGCGCTGTTATTGAGGCGCTAGTGGCACCGGCCTGGTTCAGAGCCTTCGTCAGCAAATTGGCTATCGATGATGCGTTCCACCGGCGATGCGTTAGAAATGCGCTCGTCATGGCTAGAAACGGATAAATTAAAATTCTCCAAGTGGTTATATCGCAATGGGCAAGGAGACCCCATCTGTTGTCGCTAATGTCGGGTCGGTATTTCCGATATACGACTTCTCTGAATGTGAGGATCTTTGTCTGTGTCTCCAACTAGCCTTGGATTATTGTGGATAATTGAGGCGGTGTCTGATCGTTTTGACGGCTCGCCGCGACATGTGGGGCGGTTCTGGTCTGACGAGTTCAAGACCGCAGCGGTTGCATAACACTGTCAGCCGGGTGCGTTCGATCTCAGGACTAGCAGCCGACAAGCTGCGGCAGACGCCTGAAGCCGCGCTGTGGTGAGGGACGGGGTACGGGCGCGGCTGTATTGGGTGAATAAGAATTCTACTGAGCCCGCTCAAGTCGATCACCGGCGTAGGGCGATCGGAAGCTGGTCGATGATGTTGGCGCGGTCATACCCGCGCGTGTTATGTCTGACACCGATGTATCAAAGGAAATCTTGACAGAGCCTTGGCATGGCTGGATTCGGGGTCCGAGCGGAAAGCAGACGGAGCTAAATGCTAGTCTGAGGCATGTCGGCGATGTAAGGAAGATTGATCTGTTATCCGACAGGCGCATTGAATACCATCAATGTTGAAGTGCCATGCCCGAGCAAGCGCCCACTCCCATCGACCACCCTGCCTTCCGCAGTGATAATCGTGCGTCCCTTGTTTAAAACACGGCCCTCGACCCGTACAGGACCGCTATCCGGCATGATGGGCCGGGAGAAGTTTGCCTTCGTTTCAATCGTCGTATAACCTACTCCTGCTGGCAACAGCGTATGAGCTGCGCAACCGGTGACGGTATCGATTAGCGTCAAAACCCAGCCCCCATGCACTGTGCCGAGCGGGTTGAGCAAATGTGGTCCGGGAAAGGCCTCGAATACTGCCGTCCCCTCGCCGATCTCCACAAGATGAAACGACAGCGTGCCCGCCATTGGCGGCGCAGGAAGCTCGCCGAGCATAATAGCCTCCATATGCTGGCGCCCACTCAAGCCGACGATCTCGTCTCGCGCGGCGACGCCAAACGTCGTTTGTAAATTCTCGATCGATCCTACTCCACTTTGATAACGACCTTATCCTTTTGGGCGGCCGATCTCGACATAAGCCAGTGCCTCAGCCGTCTTTTCGAATGGCAACACCTCGTCTATGACCGGCTAGATCGTACCACCCTAATCAGCAATTTGATCGTGCACAACTGGTTACCGTCTGAGCTCATTAAATCGTGCATTACACGTAAAGAGAAGACTTCCGCCCGTCACAGGGTTATATTTCGCAATGGTCATCGGATAGAACCGGAATTGATATCTAGTTGTTGAATTTCAGTTCGCCGCTTTTTGAGACCACAGCTTTCAGCAGGCGCGAGGTGTTCGCGTCATTGTAGCCGAGGGAAAGGTCGATTGTCGGGGGCAACGCCATCGAGCGGTCTGGTCCTCTTGCGATCGGTTTCGCCAAAATGAACCATCAAATTGAAAGCTTGACGATTAGCTTGCCGAAATTACCCCCGGTCAGCATTCCAATAAAGGCTTCCGGTGCGTTCTCCAGGCCATCAACGATATCTTCGCGGTACTTGATATCACCGGAAACAACGCGCGGTGCCACCTCTTCAAGAAACTCTTCGAAATGACTGGCGAATTCCGTCTGGATGAAGCCCCGAACGAGAAGGCTGCGCCTGAGAATTGCCGACATCGTGGCCGGCAGCCTGTCACTCGCCCCGGACCCTGTACCGTTATAGTGCGCGACCAATCCACAGACTGGCACACGTGCAAACTGGTTCAGCCGCGGGAGGACAGCGTCCCATACATGACCGCCGACATTCTCAAAGTACACGTCGATGCCGTTCGGGCACGCGATGTCCAGATCGGAACCTAAATCTTTGGAGCGATGATCAACGACCGCGTCAAAGCCAAGGCCGTCCTTTACGAACGAACATTTGTCCGGTCCCCCGGCAATCCCGACCGCCCTGGCTCCCGCGAGCTTGGCAAGCTGTCCCACCAGCGAGCCGACAGGCCCCGAAGCGGCGGCTACCACGACGGTCTCTCCTTGCTTCGGCTGTCCGATGAACTTCAGTCCGCTCCAGGCGGTCGAGCCGGGCATTCCGAGGACACCAAGCGCAGTCGTGAGCGGTGCGCCATACGTCTCGACGCGTCTCAAGGTCTCTCCCCGAACAACTGCGTGGGTGCTCCACCCGGTGCGTCCGCGAACGATATCGCCTGGCGCGAAGCCGGTATGACGTGACTTCACCACTTCGGAAACCGTCTCGCCTTCCATGACGCCGTCAACAGGGACTGGCGCCGCATAAGACTTGGCGTCGCTCATACGGCCGCGCATGTAAGGGTCCAGGGAAAGGTACAAGGATTGTACGGTGACCTCTCCCTCGGCAGCTTCCGGGAGCTCAAAGCCCTCGATACGAAAATTCTCGGGTTTCGGCTGACCAGCCGGTCGGCTTGCCAACACAACGCGGCGAATAGAGGTCATGCTTTTCGTTCCCTGCCGTTATCGGATCCCCGATAGTTTAGTTAAAGACACTGATTTTCCAAGCTCCCAAAAGGAAGCTGCATACGCTAATCCGACGTCTTATGTTGTTTCGCCGTGCGCTGGAGCTAAGGGCATGAGCCGCTAATGAGCTCCGAACTCACGACCGATGTCTAACGCCGCATTAGCATCACGCGCGAATACTCGACCGGATCTACTGCTCACGATCTCAAAAACATGTTTCTCCTACAGTCTTTAGGCCGACACCATCCTTGTCCATCAGGAAAGGACCGAGAAGTTGAGCAGTCGAAACCCACAGGCGGCGGCGTTGCTCCTCGCTATTGGCGGGTGCAATAGGCGTTAGCGTTCGTGCATTTTTGACAGAAACGTAGAGGCCAGTCGTCACTTCGAATTCCGGATCGGTCGCGAGCCGCGCGATGATCCCAGCACCACGGTTCGGATCTCCGATTCCTAACCAGTTCAAGCCCCTGGCGAGCGGACCGGAAAATCCGAGCTCGCGSCCCAGACTTGTGACGTTGAAGCCCGGGTCAAGGCAATTGACTGTTACCYCCGTACCATCGAGCTGTCGCGCAAGCTCGATCGAGAACATGATGTCCAGCAGCTTGGTGCGACCGTATATCTTTGAAGACCCACGGGCCGTGAAGGATGCGGTATCCAGAAGGTCTTTGTCGATACTCAGTCCGCCGCTCTGACGGGATGCTTCGGATGCGACRGTGACGATRCGGGCAGGAGCCGACYGCASCAGSKTGTCRCGCAGTACCGATGTCAGAAGCCATGGCGCGAAATAGTTCACGGCCATCATTTCCGCAAAACCGTCYTTGGTRACGCGCTGCTTGAACGCATGCAGACCCGCATTGTTGATCAGCACGTCGATATGCGGATGCCGGGCGGCGATAGTTCTACCAACGGCGACCACCGCCCTAAGATCCGAGAAGTCCACGTAGAATACATCGACGGCTGCACCTGGTGCGGCGGCATCGATTAGCGCTCTCGTGGTTGCTGCCTTCGACTGGCTTCTCGCCGTCAGGATGAGGTCGGCACCCCGGCGCGCCAGCTCGATTGCTGCGAGCTGACCGATACCGTCAGTGGCACCTGTTATGAGAACTTTCTTACGCTGAGGCATTTGCAGAACCGTATTTGGTTGATATATCCACTATGTGCATTTGGTTGACATATGTCCACCATATTTTTGCCGAGGTGATTATGGAAAAAGCGCGTGCCGAACATCTCAGGGAGCTTGGACTAGAGCTCAATGCGCTGCTCGCCGCCTCACGCGCCCTCACCGCCGCATCGGCGGAACGGTTTCACCCGAAGCTTCAGCCCGCTGCTTTCCAGATTGCTACGATCCTGTCGGCCCGAGATTCTGCAACAGGCCGACAGCTTTCGGAACAGCTCGATATGGACAAGAGCGCGGTTAGCAGGCTGTTGAAGTCGCTATGCGATCTGGGGCTGTCAGAATCGGCGACCGGCCCCGACGACCGACGTTCGACCATCTATCGGTTGACGCAGGAGGGACGATTGAGGCTTGACACATCCATCGAGGTGAAGGCCGGAGCGTTCCACTCACGCACTGATGGCTGGAGCGAAGCCGAGCTTATTCAATTCACAGGACTGCTTCGGAAGTTCAACCGGCACGAATAAGCGACCGACCTGGACGTCAAACGGACCGAGGTAGCGGCACTTCGAGCCCGATCTTGATCCGGTCCATTGCCACGAATGTCCGGAAGCGCTTGACGTTATTGTTGCCGAAAAACAGCCGGCGGGTCAGCGCCTCATAATCCGCCATCGACGGGACGATAACGACCAGCACAAAATCCGCCTCGCCAGTCACGTAGAAGCATTGCTGGATCTCAGGCGTAGCCGCGAACGCCTGCTTGGCGCTTTCAATCTGCTCGGATGTTTCGCTGATCACCTCCACTTCGACGAAGATTGTGATCGGATGTCCTAAGGCTGCGGGATCAACGACGGCAACATTGGCGGTGATAATTCCGGCTTCAGTCATTTTCTTGATCCGGCGCTGAACGGCAGGAGCAGAAAGGTTGACCGCCTCCCCGATCGTTCTTTGYGGCGTMAGATTGTTCTTCTGAAGGAKGCCGAGGATTTTGCGGTCGAAGTCATCAAGGGTCACGAGGYRKTCKACTCCRGCAGTGGGSMAACGAAACAAACTTGCAAATYARGMCKCGATATTCAGCGCCTAGTGCGCGCTGAATGCAATATAGTTTCGTGACGCATATCGGAGACAATCATGTTTTTGCCAAACACACTTTCGGACTACAGATCTACTCTCGATCCTCGTGATGCCGAAACGCTCGGCAAAGACGCCGCCAGSGAGGTCGAACGATACCTCACATATCGCGAACACAATGCTCCCACGCCGCTGGTCACGCTTCCAGGTCTCGCCGCCGAGCGTGGAGTGTCGAGCATCCACGTGAAGGATGAGGGTTTCCGTCTTGGCCTTGGCAGTTTCAAGGCACTTGGTGGTTCCTATGCCGTTATACGGCTTGTTCTCGAAGAGGCGGCCAAACGACTGTCTCGACACGTCGATATATCCGAACTTCACGCGCCAGACGTCAGGGCGGTCGCGAGCACCATGACTTTCGCCTGCGCCACCGATGGCAATCACGGTCGATCCGTGGCCCAGGGTGCAAAAATCGTTGGCGCYCGGGCAGCGATATTCGTTCACGCCGGCGTCAGCGACGAACGGGTCGCGGCGATCGCCCGCTTCGGCTCGGACATGATCCGTGTCGAGGGGTCGTACGACGACTCCGTCAGGGAAGCGACCAGGGTTGCAGGCGAACAGCATTGGACCGTCGTATCGGATACGTCGTGGCCCGGCTATGAGCGTGTACCCGGCCTCGTCATCCAAGGTTACACCGCGCTTGTCCGCGAGGCCCTCAGAGAGCTGAGTGAACCTCCGACCCATGTCTTCGTGCAGTCTGGCGTCGGCGGCATTGCCGCTGCGGTGGCTGGCTATCTTTCGATAGCCATGGGTGAGAACCGGCCGATGTTCATCGTTGTCGACCCGCAAAGAGCGGCGTGCATTGTCGAGAGCGCCCGGGCGGGACATCCAGTGGTCGTCCCGCATGGGGAGCCCACCGTGATGGCGATGCTCGAATGCTACGAACCATCGCTGGTCGCCTGGCGCATTCTTTCGCGTGCCGCTGACGCCTTCATGACGGTGGACGAGCAGGATGCGATCGACGCCATGAGGAGATTGGCCMGTCCCCCCTCTTGCGACCGTGCAATCGTCGCAGGCGAAAGCGGCGGTGTTGGCTTGGCTGGACTGATCAAGGCTCTTGCGGATCAGGATATCAAGCAGACACTCAAACTCGGCGACCGGTCTCGTATTCTGCTCATCAACACTGAAGGGGCAACCGATCCTGTCCGGTACAAAGAGCTCGTTGGCGAGACGCCAGCATCGGTTCTGGCGAGGGCAGAGGAGGTTAACGTATGACTGAAGGAGCAAAGCCAGTGTCAGTAAGTGAGATCAGCCAGTTGATCGCGGAAATGACGGCGTGGCGTCGGCATCTTCATGCCCGCCCCGAGTTCGGTTTCAAGGAACACGCGACGGCCGCCTTTGTCGCTTCCAAGCTCCGGGAATTTGGCCTCGATGATGTAACGGAGAACATTGGTGGCACCGGCGTCGTCGGCACTTTGAAGCGGGGAAGCGGTAATCGTGTCGTCGCCCTGCGGGCCGATATGGATGCGCTACGGATTACCGAGAATGGCAGCGCGGACTACAAATCCACAAACGAGGGGATCATGCACGCCTGCGGACACGACGGTCATACGGCCATGCTCCTCGGCGCTGCGAGGCTTTTGGCCGAGGAAGGCGGTTTCGATGGCACCGTCCGCTTCATCTTCCAGCCTGCGGAGGAATGGGGAAAAGGCGCGCTGGCGATGATGTCGGACGGCCTCTTCGAGAAGTTCCCGTTCGACGAGATCTATGGCATCCACAACATGCCGGGTCTGCCTGTGGGCGTGTTCGAAACGAAACCCGATGCCATCATGTCGGCCGAGGACAATTTCGAGATCACGCTCACGGGCATCGGAGGTCATGCGGCGCGGCCGCATTCCGGCAACGAGGTGCTTGTTGCCGCCTGCGCACTGGTCACCAACCTTCAGACGATCGTCGCGCGTCGTCTCGACCCGGCCGATATCGCGGTGGTGTCCGTCACCGAACTCATCACTGACGGGACGAGGAACGCGCTTCCCGGGACTGCTCGCATCCTTGGTGATGCCCGAAGCTTCCGGAGTGACGTCAGCGCCGACATCGAAAAGCAGATGCGCGTCATCTCGCAAGGCACCGCGCTTGCCTATAATGTCGAAGCGCATGTCGACTATACGCGGGAATTCATTCCGCTCGTCAACGATGTCACCCTGGCCAACGAGGCGATTGACGTRGCGCGAGATCTCKTTGGTGCCGCCAAWGTTCGGGTCAGCKCGAARCCGATGACGGCGTCGGAAGACTTYGCCCAGTTCCTYACCAGGGTGCCGGGGTGCTTCGYATTYYTYGGTAAYGGAGAGAAGTCTTCGCCGCTGCACAATCCGAACTATGACTTCAGTGACGATGGACTGGTTCACGGCTTGCGGTTTCACGTAGGGATAGTGCGACGCCGTCTGCAGCCGCACCGACTTTGACGATCACATCTATCACTCCGGAAGAAGCGCGGCCGCGCGATAGCTTTGGATCTTCAAGTCGAAAATGGAAATGCCGGAGCGGCTTCGTGCAAGAAGCTGGGCTCCGGCAATTGCTGCAAAAATAGCCCGTGCACGCTCCTCGCCGTCAACGGCTCATGAAGGAGGTGACAGCGCGGAGACCTCTACAGTGCCCCTGGCTTTTCGGAAAAAAATATCGTCTTACCTTCTTACCTGACATGACTGACGTCCCGCCGGGACGCCATCAGCACTCCTCTCTATTTCAGTCTGCTCAGCAACTCCTGTGCAACAGCCGGCGCCGACGCCGGGTTCTGGCCGGTGATCAGTTCCCGGTCCACGACGACGTGACCGTCGAAGGGAGCGTCGGCCTGGCTGAACTCACCACCCGCCTTAGTAAGCGCATCCTGCGGATAGAACTTCATCTCGCCACCACCCAGTAGTCCTTTGGCCATYTCYTCCTCCCGGTTGCTGAAGACCGTGARCTTGTAGCCGGCATAGATCCAGTCCGTTTGYGCCTTTGCGGTTCCGCTCGTCTCGAACTTCGCCACGAACTCTTGTGCGTCYSGYAGTGTTGAGAGAAGCGCGATCGGACCATGGCAGGCAAGCGCCGTCGTCTTGCCCTTTTCGTGGAAATAGCTGAGCAGYTTGCCGAGMTCGGAACTCACCAACAGGTCCTGCATCGGTGCGTGACCGCCGGGTACGTACACCGCGTCRAAATKGTCGTARCCRATCTGCYCGACCCGCGCGAGGCTGATGACCGGCGACYTGTCGCTCGACATCAGGCCCAGTTCCGAAAGCTGTGCCTCGCTGGCTTTCATGGCCGCTTCGTCACCGCCAAAATACATCTTGTCGATGGATGTCCGGTCGACGGAAGGCGCCATACCTTTGGGTGTGGCGAAGGTGATCTCATGGCCGGCGTCGAGCAGTGCCTTAACCGGCTGCATGAGTTCATTGAGRTAGAATCCGGTTTTGAACACCTTGCCGTCCTTCAGATCGAGGCGATCGGAATCGGACAGGACGATCAGSACGTTTCCSGCATGAGCGCTGAAGGTGCTGGCGCCGAGCGCAAGAATGATGGCGAGGCTGCGCAGAAGTTTCATGGGTTTATCTCCGAAAATGGGAAGATCTGTTTGGGAATGCAGAAGACGGATGCTGATCAGCCGGCGACCTTAGTCAGCCGGTGCAGGGCGAAGTCGGCGAAATATTCACCGACGCCGCTCGCCTGAAAGCGCTGCAGGGCGGCGCCCTGCATATGGGCGCGCCATTGGGCTTCACTTTGCCAGGTTTCGACAAAGATGCGCACGCGTCCATCATCGAGCGACTGGTGCAACTCGTACCGAAGGCAGCCGTCTTCGGCCAAAGTCTCGGCGACCAGCTTTTCCTGGGCAGCGCCAAGCGCCGCCTCCTTGCCGGGCTTGGCGGTGGTGATGGCGATGATGGTCAAAGGCGTGTTTGACATGGGGAAGCCTTTCTCAGGCGATGGTGTTGACGAGACCGCCTTCGGCACGAAGGGCTGCACCGTTCGTGGCGGATGAACGGGGGCTGGCGAGATAGGCAACGAGATTTGCCACCTCTTCCGCTTCCACCATGCGCTGAAGGATCGAAGCCGCGCGGGCGGTGGCGAAGAATTCGGCCTCGATCTCTTTGATCGGCGCGGACGGATCGCTTGCCTGGCTGCGCAGGAAGGCTTCGATGCCTTCCGAGCGGGTCGGGCCCGGCAGGACGGAATTGACCGTGACATTGGTGCCGCGGGTCAGCTGCGCCAATCCGCGCGAGATCGACAGCTGCGCCGTCTTGCTCGTTGCGTAATGGATCATGTCCACAGGGATGGCGAGGCCCGACTCACTGGAAATGAAGATGATCCGGCCCCAGTTGCGCTCCAGCATGCCTGGCAGATAGGTGCGCGACAGGCGCACGCCGCTCATGACATTGACGTCGAACATATGGCTCCAGTCGGCGTCGGTGATGTCGCCGAAGTCCTTGCTCTCGTAGATGCCGAGATTGTTGACGAGGATGTCGATCGAAGATTCCGCGCTGGCGATGATCGCCGCACCCTCGGCGCTGGCGGCGTCTGCCAGAACTCCAGAGATTTCCGATCCGCCCGATGCCTTGACGGAAGCGATCGCGCTGTCGAGCTTGGCGCGGCCGCGGCCCGAAATGACGACGCGCGCTCCCTCCTTGGCGAGCGTACGGGCGATTTCGAGGCCAATGCCGGCGGTGGCGCCGGTCACGAGGGCGGTCTTTCCGTTCAGTTGCAGGTCCATTGTTTGTCTCCAGATTGATGCTGAGGACTATTTATGATTTGAAAGGCGGAGGTACTATTGCCCACAGGAGACATGCACTTGTGAATGAGGATCATTAATGCCGCGCATCCTGATGGAACGTTCGGGAGAAATGGAAGTGTTTGCCCGCGTCGTTCAGGACGGAGGATTCTCCGCCGCGGCTCGCAACCTCGACATCACGCCATCGGCGGTCAGCAAGCTGATCGCACGCCTGGAAACAAGGCTCGGGACTCGCCTGCTGGTGCGAACCACCCGTGCCCTGACACTCACGCAAGAAGGCGAGGCCTATCATCATGCGGCGCTTCGGATTTTGCAGGAACTGAACGAGGCGGATCAGGAGGCCGCGGGTGGCGCGGTGCGCGGGCGACTGCGGATCAATACAACGATACCGTTCGGTGCGATGTTCGTCGCACCCGCCATGCCGGACTTCATTGCGCGCAATCCCGATCTGATCGTCGATCTCTCCTTCACCGACGGAATTGTCGATCTGGTGGCGGAAAAGACCGATGTCGCCATCCGCATGGGCAACCTGCCGGACAGCGGCCTGATCGCCCGCAAGCTGGGACAAAGCCGGCGAGTGGTCTGTGCTTCACCCGACTATCTGGCGCGCCGGGGTTTTCCGGAAAACCCGTCAGATCTCGAGCATCACGACTGCCTGACGTTCAATTTCCGGCGAGCAAGACCGTCCTGGCCGTTTCGTGACCATGACCGGGACATCGCACAACCGGTCAAAGGCAGCATCGTCGTCAACAACGGCGAGACGATGAAGCAAATGGTGCTGGCGGGCGCCGGCATTGCCCGGGTAGGCCTGTTTCACGTCGCGGACGACATTGTGGCGGGACGGTTGATCCCGTTGCTCGAAGACTTCAATCCAGGCGATCTTGAACTGGTGCATGCCGTCTATGTTGGTGGTGGTCCCCTGCCCCACCGCGCTCGTGCCTTCATCGAACATATGGTCGTGACACTGGGTGATTCACCGCAACTGAAAGGGACGTCCTGACCTGGACGGAATATGGGAAAGGCGAATGCCAACGCGTCGCCTTTCCTGTTCCATCAATCGCGATAGTCTGGCGCCTGCCGGTCGAGGACCCGCCGGATGCTCTCCAGATGCATCCTGGCACTTTCCGGGTCCCCTTCGCGCATCTGCCGCGCCGCTTCAGCCGCGACAGCAGCCACGACCGGCAGGAGTTTGCGGCCGGAGCCCATTGCCTTCAACTGAACTTCGGCAGCACGTTCGAGATAGTAGAGATCGTCCCAGGCTTCGGCGATGTTCGGCGCGCAGACCATCACACCATGGTTTTTCATGAACAGGATGTCCTTGTCCCCGAGGACCGAGGCGATCCTGTCGCCTTCGCTTTCGTCCAGCGCCAGACCATTGTAATTTTCGTCGACTGCCACGCGGCCGTAGAATTTCAGCGCCGTTTGGCCAGCCCAGACCAAGGGCTCGCCTTCCACCATGCTGAGCGCAGTCGCATTTGGCATATGGGTGTGGAAGGCGGCTCCAACCCGCGGCGCCATCTTGTGCAGTCGTGCATGGATGAAGAAGGCCGTCGCCTCGGGCACCCCATCGCCTGCGACCACATTGCCTTCGAAATCACAGATCAGCAAAGAGGATGCCGTCGCCTCCTGAAAGGCCCAACCCAGACGGTTGACGATGAAGAGGTCGGGATGGCCGGGCACGATGGCGGAGAAATGGTTGCAGATACCCTCTTCCAGCCCCAGCCGCGCCGCCATCCGCAGACAGGCGGCCAGATCGACCCGTGCCTGCCATATCTCATCGGTATCCAACGAGACATTGCGGCGAACAGCGGCATTTGCATTCGAGATATTGAGTTCGTGAGCCATGCTTGTCTCCTTGTTACATCCAGCCAGCCGCGGCAATCACTGCGGGGAGCTTGTCGAGCGTCGGAACGATTTCATTCGGGTGGTAGTCAGCGAGTGGTTTGCGGCCCGTGCCACGATCGATCCAGACAGTACGAAAGCCAAGCTCACGGGCCGCGGCGAGATCAAGATGCGGGCTGGCGCAGATATGCACCAGWTCMTCCATGCTGRTGCCGARGCTTTTCCAGGCRTGATGGAAGATCTSGCTGGATGGCTTGTAGGCACCSGCCTGYTCAGCCGTGATGACGCGGTCGATGTGGCTACCAAGTTGGGCTACGTTTCCAGCAATGATGGCATCATCAGTATTGGAGATGATTGCCAGACGAAAGCCGGCTGCCTTCAGCTTTTCCAGTGTTGCAACCACCTCCGGAAACGGCGGCATCTTGCCGATCGACGAGGTCAGGATTTCCGCATCCGAGACCTCAAACGGAAGGCCGAATTCGCCCATGGCTCGTTCCAGCGCAAGCGCGCTGACCTCGGCAAACGTRCGGTGCGGACGCTCCTCCTCCAGCGAATGTTCATGTTGGTCGTAGATCGAGATGAAGGCCTTCTGGTCGATATCGCCACCTTTTGCGGACAGTATTCTGTCCATTGCAGCAAGCAGCCCTTCGTCCCACTGAATCAGGGTTCCATAGCAATCAAAGGTTAGCCAGGTCGGCTTGGGTCCAATCAGGGTCATGTATCTTCTCCTTGGATTTCCCCGAGATTGACAAAACCCACATTGATTGAGAAATTAAATCTCATCATAATTGTCATCGAGAAATCAAATGAGCTTCGGCTTCGATCTGGATCTTCTGAAAACCTTTGCTGCAGTCGTCGATTGCAGCGGCTTTACCAAGGCGGCCGAACGGGTACACCTGACGCAATCGACGGTGAGCCAGCAGATCAAGAAGCTGGAGGTCAATTTGGGCACCTCGTTGCTGCGTCGGGACAAGTCGACCGGGACCGTTGAAACCACGGAAGCCGGCGAGTTGCTGCTGAGCTATGCGCGCAGAATACTCGCCATCGCAGATGAGGCCGCCGAGGTCATGCGGAGGCCTTCGGCGCCGCGCACGGTCCGTCTTGGAGTACCGGAAGATTTTGCCGGGCGGCGGCTTATCGATCTGCTGTCGGGATTTTCTGCAGCGTCTCCACATATCAGGCTCGACACGGTCAGCGGCTGGAGCACCGAACTTCGCCGCTTGTTGGACGCAGGCGAGATCGATCTCGCGCTGATCAAGCGCGAGCCTGGCGATGGGGCATGTCTTGCGAGTTGGAAAGAAGAGCTGATCTGGGTGGAAAGTGCCGCCCGTCCAGTCGAGACGGATCCGGTACCACTTGCGGTGTTTCCCGTCGGCTGCATCTACCGGGATCGTGCCATCCGTGCGATCGAGCGCAGCGGTCGCCGCTGGCGGATCGCCTATACCAGCCAGGGCCTGATGGGTGTACAGGCGGCGGTCGCCTCCGGCCTGGGGATCAGCCTCCTCCCATCAGACGCCGTGCTTTCCGAACACCGGCGACTGGGGCCATCCGACGGCTTCGACGAGCAGCCCGCGTCCGAGATTGTACTGGTAAAAGGACGGACAAGTCTGTCCAATGAGGCAAAGTTTGTCGGCAGCTTCCTAACGGATAGTCTGGGGCCGTAATGTCCTGAACAAAGATATGCGGGTGACCTTCCCATTGTTTCAGGAAAGGCGAAGCGCCGCCTTCAAGCCTGCAATCTGCAGATCGAGCCCAAACGTAAAACGTTGATCGGCATTGGCTCCGGCAATCTCACGCATCGCGATTGCCGCCATAGGAAATTTTGCTGCCAGGGGGTTCTCCTCCTGACCTGCTGGTTCTGTTCCGCGCACAAGACCCTGCTCCTCGATAACGAAGCCGATCACGAAATAGACGACCGTGAACGCACCCCAAGTCGCGACACGGTCGTCAGCTCCGGCTTGCTTGAGAGCGTCGATGAGCAACGAGCCGACGCGCAGCACGTTATCGGATAAGGGATAGGTGCCGGCGAAAACGCGTGCCGCATCGCGGCGCGACAGCAGGGCGTTGCGCACTTCGGAGGCCACGCGACCAAGCCTCGCGTCCCACGCCTCGCTTTCCGGATTGCTTGCGGCGACCGGCTCCATCAGCGCATCCGCCATCCCCTCGAGCAAGTCGTCCTTATTGGCGAAATGCCAGTAAAGCGACGGCGCCTGGATGTTCAGGGCGTCCGCCAGCTTACGCATCGTCAACCCCTCCATGCCGACCTCATCAAGCAGCTTCAGCGCCGTCGAGATGACCTCGGTTTTCACAATACGCATGTCCATCTCCGGTTTTACTGTTGACTCTCTAACACCGTTAGGCAAATCTAACAACGTTAGATTGGAGCACTCCTCATGAACTATGATGTTATTGTTGTCGGCGCCGGGCCTGTGGGACTGTGGCTGGCATGCGAACTGAAGCTTGCCGGTGTGGATGTCGCCGTTCTCGAGCGACGAACGGAGCAGACGGCACAGTCGCGTGCGCTCACCATCCATGGACGTTCGCTGGAAGTATTTGCCCTGCGAGGTCTCGTCGATCGCTTCCTCAGCACCGGCAAACCGATCCCGACCGGCCACTACGCGGTCCTCGATACGCGGCTGGATTTCTCGGCCTTCGACACCCGCTTCCCTTACACGCTGTTTATTCCGCAGGCCGTGACCGAGGAGCGTCTGGAAGAACGTGCGATTGAACTCGGTGTCGTCATCGTGCGGGGCGTGACAGCAACCGGAATTCTGGACCACGGAAGGCGGGTGCACATCTCGACCGACGCCGGAGAGTTTTCGGGCTCATATGTGGTGGGAGCGGATGGCGCTCGCAGCATCGTGCGGGAACAGGCTGGCATCTCATATCAAGGAACAGAAGCCCGAAATTCGCTTATGCTTGCAGACGTGGTTCTTGCCTCACCACCGACGAAACCCGTCGTGTCGGTCACCAATGAACATGGTTCGGTGATGATCGCGCCTCTCGGTGATGGCGAGCACCACCGCATCGTGCTCGTGGATCCCCGACGAACCCATGTGCCACGCACCGAACCGGTCACTCTGGAAGAGGTAGCGGGACCGACCGCACGCATTATCGGCGAGGACTACCAGCCTCGCGACCCGATCTGGCTTTCGCGTTTCRCCGATGAGACGCGTCTTGCCGGARCCTATCGCAAGGGCCGCATCCTGCTCGCCGGTGATGCAGCCCATATCCACGCTCCCATGGGCGGACAGGGCATGAATGTCGGACTGCAGGACGCCTTGAATCTCGGCTGGAAACTGGCCGCGGTCGTGAAGGGCGCGGCGCCCGACAAACTGCTTGATACCTATGACGAGGAACGGCGTCCGATAGGACAAATCCTCTACACCAATACCCTGGCGCAGGTCGGGCTGGTCACCCGGTTCGATCCGGCGACCCTTGCCTTGCGCGAGACGCTGAACGAGCTCCTGAAAATTCCGGCAGTCAATCATCGTCTTGCCGGTGAGCTTTCCGGTTTCGACGTCGCCTATGGCGCCGATGCGAAGGCGGCCCTTACTGCCGGGCAGTTGGCGGCAGGGGTACGCGTTCCCGACATCGAACTTGTCGGTAGAGACGGCGGACCGATGTCGCTGTACAGCCTTCTGGTCGAAGGTCGGTGGCTTCACATTTCCTTCAAACCAGGCGCATCGGTTGCCGGCCCGGCATGGTTGCGATCCGGCAATGTCAAATCCCTGATGGCGGGCCCTTCCGACCATGCCGCCCTTCGCGGCGTTCGGGCATTGCTGGTCAGGCCCGACGGTTATGTCGCCGCTGTCGATCAGGAATAAGGAGAGCATCAATGGAAACTCTGAACCCCTCGTCCTTGACCGATGCCTTCTCGCACTTGATTGCACAAATTGCGATCAGCCCGCCCGGCGCGCGTCTTGCCGCCATCTCGGGCCAGGTCGCCATCGACAGGTCAGGTCAACTCGTTGGTGGCGACAATCACGCGGCTCAGGCGAGGCAATGCTTCGGCAATGTCCTCGACTCCCTCGTGGCCATAAAGGCGGATCCTAAAGACATCCTGCAAATGAAGATCTACGTGGTCCGGCATACTCCAGACCTTGTCCCGGTAATCTTCGGCGCGGGTGCTGACGTATTCGGCGACAATTGGCCGGTCTGCGCAAGTACCTGGATCGGCGTTGAAGCACTTGCCAGGCCTCAATGGCTTGTCGAGATAGAGGTTCTGGTCGCCCTGCCATAACGCATAAGGCATTCTGAGACGCGGAGCGTCCGGGACGCCGGACGCCTGCGTCTCATTCCATGAACGCCGGGCAGATGATGCGACCATCACGCCTTGAAAGGAATCGAACCTGCTACCCTGCAGTTAACTAGATTTGGAACATTTTTTTCGTTGAGTTGGGCGACACTTAGCTCCCAAATGGCTCGAATGGAGCCGTCAGCGATTGGGCCGCTTTTGGCACCGAATAAAGGAAAGCAAACGTTCGGCGTGCCACCCACCCTAAGTATCACCTAGGGCTTGAGCGGTGCCTGCTCTTGCCGCCAAATGCCGACGAGCTTAAATTCATACTGGCGCTAAACCATAGCTCGTGACTGCGCGGCAGATTGCCTTGATGGATCTTATTCGTCTGTCCAATAATCGTTACAGTTGAACTGGATTGTTGCCCAGATTCGGCATTCCTGATGTTGAGAAGGCTAGTTATCGGGGCTATTCGCACGTAATAGTAACGCTAAACACTTGTTGAACAGAGGAATAGGCTTGATCGAAACGAAAGCATTGTCACCGCTGTCCTTAGCAGACTTTAAGCAGGCGATCGAGTCAAAGCCCAACACTCTCGAGGTTCACCTCGACTTGGTGGAGCGTAATGTCGAGATCGCGGGCTGTAAGGTTCGCATCCACTGCCATTGCCTCAAGGTTGACGCCAACGGTCGCGTGAGCGTCGCGCGGCTGGCGGAGTTCATCCGAACGGCGGTTATCGACTATGCAATCCCGCATGAGGCCCGTCAGCGCGCGAAGGAGAGGGACGATCGAGAAGGTGGCTTCGCAGCCACGATTGAACTCTATCATCGCGCGGTTGGTACGTTTACCGATCTGAAAACGTCCGGCGAGGGAGGCGAGCTTCTTCTTTACCTGCTTGCCGAGCGTTTCCTAGGCCTTCCGCAGATTCTTTGCAAGATGTCGCTCAAGACCAGTGCACAAGTGCATTACCATGGCGCCGATGGCGTATATGCAAACGTCGACGAGGATGGCGTGCTTAATATGTACTGGGGCGAGTCGAAGATCCATTCGGATGCGACCAAGGCGATCCGCGAATGCCTTAGCTCGTTGAAACCGTTTCTCGACGAGGAAGAGGGGGAAGCGGCAAGCCGCGAACGTGATCTCGTGCTGCTCAGTGAGCGAGCCGATCTCGGAAAACCCGAACTCAACGCTTCGTTGCGCCGGTTCTTCGACCAGACGGACCCACTCGTGAAGAGGAAGCGATATCGCGCGGTCGCGCTGGTCGGCTTCGACAGCGATGATTATCCCGCCGCTGGCGGGAAATGTGGCGCGAACGACATCGTGGACGCGTCGAGGGAGGCGCTAAACAAGTGGTCCAAAAATGTCGGGAACCGGCTTGCCATCGAAAAGCTGACCGATTGCCAGATAGAATTCCTCTGTCTGCCGCTTCCTGACGCTGAGGCGTTCCGCACGGCCGTGCTGGCATCTTTAGGATTGGCCAAGTGAGCGAGGAGGAGCTCATAGACTGGCTACTGGCCGAAGGTGTGGCCGCCGATCTTGGCCTGTTGTCGCGGGTCAATGCGCTCCAGGAGCTCGAAAACGTGGAGCCGGTGGAGCCCATCGGCAAGACGTTGACCGCCATAGATTGGAAACGGCTGCTGCTCGCCGGAAGCATCCTGGCCCGCTCGGACAATCGGCGTCCGTGCGAAGCAGCGCTTTTGATCGCGACTTCCGCAATGACGTTGGCGGAGCGAGGTCCGACGCGAGATGCGGCGGCATTGCTGTTCGAGCAGCTGTCGAACAAATTGGCGGTTGTGCTTGCGCAGCGGCGGAATGAGGTCGCCTCAGGTCTAGATGCACGCCTAGGTGTCAGTGCCCGGCTGGAATTGACGCGAAACCGCCTCAAGAACTCCGTGGTACTTGAGACAAACGGGGAGCTCATGGAGGTCAACGCCTTCCAGCGGTCCTTCTGGACCGGTGCGGGTGACGATGGGAGCTGGGTGTCAGCCTCGGCACCGACCGCATGCGGGAAGACATATCTGGTGCTGCAGTGGCTGTTGGACCAGGTGCGGGCGACGCGAGCCCGAATGGTGGTATACCTCGCTCCGACACGAGCGCTTGTGAGCGAAACCGAAACGAACCTCCGCAGCATGTTGGCAAGCGCAGGAATCGGCGCGGACAAAATACGGGTCAGCTCGCTGCCACTGACCGACGAGTATTTGGCTATGCGGGACGGCGGTCCCCCGCTGATCGCTGTCTTCACCCAAGAGCGACTACACCTCTTTGCCAATGCGCTGACCGACGAGATGGAAATAGACCTCATGGTGGTCGACGAAGCCCATAAGATCGGTGACACCAAACGAGGCGTGATCTTGCAGGACGCGATCGAGCGCGTAGCGCGGGCCAGCCCGAAGGTTCGGGCAGTCTTCATCAGTCCTGCGACGCAGAACCCGCAGACCTTGCTGGAAGATGCTCCGGCGTCCGCCGACCGCCGCGTTGTCGAAAGCGATGCCCCAACGGTGTTGCAGAACGTTCTGTTCGCCCGACAGGTCAAGCGCCAAACGACCAAGTACGAACTGGCGGTCCGGCGCGGCGACGACCTTGACGACGTCGGCATCCTGAACCTGCCGGACCGTCCGATCGGTCTTCGGAAGAGGGTGGCGTTCATTGCCGAGGCTCTGACAGGTCAGCGGTCAGGCACCCTGATTTACGCCAACGGTGCAGACGAGGCGGAGAAGATCGCCTTTTTGCTGAACCAAGGTTCGCGTAGGGGCGCTGTCGACCCGGAGTTGGCGGCCCTCGCCGATCTTTCGCGAAAGGGGGTGCATCAAGACTACCTGCTCGCGCCGCTCGTTGAGCGCGGTGTCGCATTTCACTACGGCAACATGCCGTCCTTATTGCGTTCGGAGATCGAGCGGCTTTTCAAGTCCGGTAAGATCCGCTTCCTGGTGTGCACATCGACCCTCATCGAGGGCGTCAATCTCTCGTGCCGAATGATCGTGCTCCGCGGCCCAAGGAAGGGAAGCGGCAGGCACATGTTGGCTCATGACTTCTGGAATTTGGCCGGTCGTGCGGGTCGATGGGGTGACGAGTTCCAGGGCAAGATCGTTTGCATCGATCCGCACGACGAACAAGCGTGGCCGATAGGGGTGCCCAAGCGCGCGCGTTACGAAATCAAGCGCGAGACAGATGCGGTGATGGAGGCGCCGGAAGAGATTCTCGGCTTTTTGAGAGAGCGTCCGAGCCTGTCCATGGAGGAGGTAGGCCGCGACTCCAAGCTCGAACAGGTCTCTTCGTATCTCATTTCGACATTTCTGCGTTCCGGCTCCATCTCCGACGCCGCATTCGCAAAGCGACATGATCCGAAATTTGTTGCGGAACTGGAGGTAGTGCTCGCTAAGCTGTGTGAGGCTATTCGATTGCCTCCGGCACTGGTCGCACGGCATCCGGGCGTCAGTGCAATCGGAATGCAATCCCTTCTCGAGTTTTTCGACCGGCATCCCGGCGAACCCGAGGATTTGATCCTGGCGGCCACCGAGGACGACGAGGCTATCGCTTCCATGATGTTGATCATGAAAGCAATCAACGATCACCTCTACCCGGCTTTCAAGCCGGATGAGCTGATTTACGGTCATGCGGTGACCGTTCAGCGGTGGCTTCAGGGTTGGTCGCTTGCCCGTATGATCAAGGCACGTATCGAGAACCTTCGACGGAACGCAAAGGCTGTCAACGTCCCGAAGATTTGCCGCCAGACGATGGAGATGGTCGAGCAGACTGCACGGTTTGCCGCTCCGAAGTACATCGCCGCTTACATGGATGTCTTGAAGGTCCACTTGAATGGAGCCGGACGAGCCGATCTTCTGCGGGACAGTTTCGACATCGGACTGGCTCTAGAGTTCGGCATCTCGACCACGACACTGCTATCGTTGATGGAGCTAGGCCTTTCGAGGATGAGCGCCGTCGCGTTATACGAGGTGGTCGCGATGGACGACTTGGACCAGGATGGGTGTCGCGACTGGATGCGTGCCAACGCGGACGCTCTGGAAGGTGCCGGGATCCCTTCCATCATTGTGCGGGAGTTGCGCGAGAAGTTGCTAGGCGAGCCCCCCTCAGTTCGCCCGCCGGAACAAAATGTTTAGCGGTCGACCCCTGATGAAAACTGACTGGGCGGCGTGTAGGTTCGGACAACAAGTGTGCTACTCTCACGGGAAAGGAGGTCGGCTATGGGTAAGGCACGGCGGATTACGATCGCTACGCGATCGTTTGATAAGGTTGGAGACGCCACGGTGTTCTTCACAGGCATACTAAAGCGCTATGAAATCGGCGAACGAGTCAGCGCCGAAGACGCAGCTGATTTGTCTGCACTACTTGATCGCCACGATGAGCTTGAAGAGAAAGTTGGAACTGGCATTGCGGGCTTTGAGGTAGACACCCCGCCAAAAGACGTCCCACAATTTTCAAAGAGATGCTTTTGGATAGTCAGAAGCGATGGCAGCAAAATCGACTTTTCGATCGGCCACTGCCTCGAGGCAAAACCATACGACTGATGGGCGGCGCAGGGCATAACGGGTCAGCAACTGATACGGGCGGCCGTAAGCGACTGCAATTTCAAAACGCGTCCGTCACCCAAACTCCAGCTTTAGCCTTCTTGCTGCGCTTTGCGTCGAAGCGGAAGATGTGCGCAGTGGGTTTCTTCTCCAAAGCATCGGTCACTATGTAGACTACATAGTCCTTTCTGTGCCCCACGTGCAGCAGTTCACCTTACGTCGATATCAGTTGTCCTCACCTAGAATTCTTCGGAAGATTCTAGGGTTCAACATTGAACTTTTGTGGCAGGTTAGGAGGATTATAGCCTATTCCCGCATCGCGTCTATCGATGACACTTTTATGTATCGTCGATCCTTCAGGGATGTACCGTCTCTCCCCGCGCGGCAGATATGGACGGGTTTGCGTTTTCCCCAATGGCCCTCGCTTTGCGATCTTGGGGAACCATTCCGCGAGCTTCCACCATCCCCCAAGTGACTTGTGAACCTGCCAATTTGGTCCATCGAAAGGGCCTATATAGTGACTGATTGAGATCGCTTGGGATTGTGGTTGGTCTGAATTCAGAAGCAGTCCCGCGTGGGCCGCCTCCTTCACCATCCATTCCAGGGCGATCAGTGAGAGGCCTGACTCCGCTTTCGGATAGCCACCGCCAACGTCACTGTGAACACCGGCAAACCACACCTGCTTAACGTCAATTGTCCGACTGCTGCCATTCTCTACGTTCCACAGATTAGTTCTGAAAAAGCGCCGCTTTTCGTCAATCGCCAACGCGTGGCGGACCTTGCGAACAGCAGGATTGCTGTAGGTTCGAGGCAGCACGACAGACGTGAATTGTGGCACCCCTGGCTCAAAACGGAAGACCGACTTTACGGTATCGAAAAGGCCAAGGAATTCTATGTCGGCTTCCCGTTTGCAGAACGTGTCGCTGAATCGCCTAGCAAGCTCCAGGTTGCGCGGATCTGCGTAGAGCTTGACGGCATAGGGGACGAGGTTGTCCCGGCCGCTCTCCATAATGCCAAGCTTGCCCACCATACCGGCAAGCGCCCGAGCGATGTAAGCACCCCGACTAAAACCGAAGAAAAAGAGTTTGTCGCCTGGCTCAAACGTCTTCATCAGAAATCTATAAGCAGAACCAATTTTGTCATAGACGCCGAGCCCGATGCCCAGACCTAGCAACTTGATTAATTCCTGACGACTCATGAAATCGGCAGATGGTGCCCCCTGTGTTCCAACCCCTGGATCGTAAAAAAAAATCTGCTTCTCGCCGTCGTTTAGGATGGCGCGAGCTAGATGAAGAATGTTCGTTTCATCAGTTGCGATTTCATTGCCAGTGCCGTCGAACAGCACGACTATGTTCTTTCCCATACTCAGCCCCTAGTTTTCCCAATAGGCTAGCCGAAAGCAGCAAAACTGGGTAGTATCGGACTTCAATTTATCGGTGCGTTTGCACTTTTCGAGCCGCACCATATGAGGGTGAAGAGTTGTACGCAAAGTCCCTTCATATTTACGATTTCAAATGCTTCAGAAAAGCAGAGCTGCGCCTGCAGTATCCCGGCCGGTCGGGTGAAGGGGTATCTGAGCTCGGAAACGTCAATCTCATTCTCGGTGACAATGGCGGTGGCAAATCCTCGGTACTTCGTGCCCTCGCCATCGCGGTTCTGGCGCCCGCGCTTCTTGACTCTGGTTTTGTGCCCTATCGTCTTGTGCGGCGTGTAAAGCCAGGCGACACTCAGGTCGAAAAAGCATTCCTCAAGGTGGAAGGAATGCCGGAAAAAAATGAAATCCTCCCCAATGTCTCTCGAAGGAAGAAGCTCGAGCTCATCGCGCGAATCCAGACGAGGGGCCGCGGCAATCTCGATCGGCTGCATCTGGAAAGCACACCCGACTCTCCAATTTCCGAGATTTTGTTTGACGATTACTCACCGGCCTATTTTGTCGTCGGCTATGGTGCGACGCGCCGGGTGGAAAACGGTGAATTTTCACCAAGCAGTGCGCAACGATCCCGTGCGCTTAGATATCAGCGGATCGCGGGTTTGTTTGAAGATCATGTAGCGCTGCGCCCGATGCAGGCGTGGCTGCCTCGTTTACTATCGAAGGATCCTAAACAATACGAACTCGTTTTATCTCATATCAATAAAGTTCTGCCCTCCAACATAAGATTTTCTGGAGCGCGGGACGATGAAGAAGAGCAATATTTGTTTGAGTTTGAGGGCGTTCCAACGCCCTTCTCTGCACTATCGGACGGATACAAAGCATTCGTGGGGTGGGTGTGTGACCTCATTGGTCACATGGCCGATGTTGCGACAGACGGGCGTAGTATTGCCGAGTTGCCCGGTATTGTGCTTGTTGATGAAATCGATCTTCACCTGCATCCGGAATGGCAACGCAGCGTTGTGCCGGCACTTGCGGGTGCTTTTCCAAAGATCCAGTTTGTATTCACATCACACAGCCCGCTCGTAGCCAGTACGGTTCGTCGCGAAAACGTATTTGTCACCGACGTCGCAGAGGACGGCACGGCCACCATCAAGCAGCTCTTAGAGCGGGTATATGGGCTTGGCGCTGAACAGCTTCTGCTCTCCTCGTATTTCGGTCTTCAGTCGACACGACCAGAGTCTTTCAATCGCCAGGCGGAGACCTTGTTCGAGAAAGCAGCGAAGGGTGACGCATCAGCGGCGCTTACATATCTGGACCAACTGACGGTGCCCTCAGATTCGGCACCAGCGACACCGACTAAACGGAATGGCGCCAAATGATCAGGTACGACTTCGATAGAACTGTTGTCGAAGCCGACATTCGCGCCGTGGATCCGAGATGGTTCAACAAGGCCGAAAAACGCACGAAAATTATCGTTAAGCTCGGTTCTTTCGCCGAGAAGACATCCGTTTGGAGCAAGATAAAGCCCACTTTTATGAGGCTGCAAAAGAATAAATGTGTTTTCTGCGAGCGGCAATTCGAGAACCCAGACTACGGTACGATCGAGTTCGACGTTGAGCATTTTCGCCCGAAGTCATCAGTGGTGACTTGGCCAGATCCAGTGCGTCATTCAAAGCTGAAATACAACTTTGGAACCGGCGCCCCATATGCGACTGGGTACTACTGGCTTGCCTATGAATTGGAAAACTATGCGGCGTCGTGCAAGGTTTGCAATACGTCGCTCAAACTCAATTATTTCCCCATAGCAGGCGACCGGGGGAGCATTTTAGCGACTGTCGATGATCTTTCAAATGAGCAACCTTATCTCTGCTACCCATTTGGCGACCTTGACGATGATCCTGAGACGTTGATGACGTTTGTTGCCACAACGGCGGTTCCAACTGCATCAGATGAATTTAAGAAGCGACGTGGGCAGACGATTATCGACTTTTTCGATTTGAATGGGCGCGAGCAATTGCATCGGGAAAGGGCCCGGATGATCGCAATGTGCGGTAGCGCCCTCATGGCAGATGCTGAAGGAGAAGCGACGGATCAAGATCAACTGGTAATAGCGCGCATGGATTCGCCCGTCTTACCGCATTCCAATTGCTTGCGGGCATTCAAGCGGTCATGGGCTACGGACAAAGAGCTTGCCCGGCAGATTTACGAAAAATGCAGGGCATACGCTCTTGGTGGTGATAGCTCCGGGCCTCCCGATCTTTAAAAGGCAATTGAAATGCTAAGCGGTCTTCAGGAGCAGATCACCTAACTACCATCGAAACCTCGCTCCTTCATCACGGTTTTCATGCCGCGAGAAAAACTTGAAACTTATCGTTTAATCCTTGTTTTGGCGCGCAATTATCCTACGTTTTGACTCTGACTTTGCTTCAGCAATACTCTTCCGAATATCGCTGATATTGTGCAGGGAAAGTTGAGCGCGTGCAGGAGGGAGGTCCTCCAGGTCTAGGTTCATCCGCATGATAAAATAGTATGCCATCGACAATCGCACGTCGATTTTTCGCATGCCGTCGCTCATGGAATAGTCTCGCTGAATAGCGAGAGCCTGCTCCTCAGTAAGGCCAGGATGTGGCCGAAGATCAAGGGTTACGACAGTCGTCCACTCCACATCGTCTTCCGGATCATAGTTTGCCAAAGAGCCGGGTTTGATGTCATCGATACGCGTTAAAACAAAATCGCGAAAATCATCACGATCACACGCCCACGCTCGAACGTGCCAGCGATAGCCATCGAACGCCAGAGCGTGGGGGGCAATTTCACGAACACGCGAGTTTGTCAGGGATTGGTAGCGCACCTCGACCGAACGCTTTAGCCGGATCGCCTCAAGAACCAGTCGAAGGCATTCTGGATCCACATTCCTCACAATATCGGGCGCCATATCCATCGGCGGCATCTCACGAAACCATATCTCTTTCCGGGGAAGCGCACCCGTCAGCAAAGCACGCAATTGGAGCAACAGCCGATCAGCCGAGATCTTTAGGAATGACGGTTTCATCCCTTTCGTGGGTTTGAAGGTCTTATCAGTTGCATCGTATTCGATGTTGTCACCGGCGAGTTCTCTGTAGCGCCTAAGGTCGATAGATGTTTGTGGGGTGGAAATTTCAAACGTCTCTTCAAGGTCACTTCTGTTGAGTGCACCTTCCCAAAAAAGCTTCCATTCGATGAACTCGAAACGGCGATTTTGCATCCACGGACGTTTTTCATCAGTCATGCATATAATTCCTTGACGGGTATCATTTTTATACCCATATAGTTTTTAGCGGGTTTCCTAGGAGTCTCGCATCTTGGCTGCGAAGTCAACAAACACGTGGTTGTTGGAGAGAATTCATGAGCCGTGAGCATGTGGGGCATCGGGAGATCTTGAGTTTCGCGGAGGATCGTGTGAACCTTCCTCAGGACAAAGCGCATGAGTATCGAGCACAAGCGCGACGGTTGCGCGAAAAGCTCGAATCCTATCTCGACGAACATCCCGATTTTACTCTTCGCAAGATGATGCTCTCAGGAAGCTTGGCAAAGGGTACTGCCCTGCGATCGCTGAATGACATTGACGTGGCTTGTTACATCAGCGGCGCTGATGCGCCGCAGTCAGTCAGCACCTTGCTCACATATCTTGCGGAGCGGTTGCGCAAGGCATTCCCGAACTTCACGGCCGACCAGGTAACCCCCCAGACCTACTCCGTAACCGTCTCCTTTCGAGGGTCCGGGTTAGACGTCGATGTTGTGCCTATTCTTTATGATGGGGATGCACAGTGGTTCGGAAACCTTGTGAGCCAAGATGACGGATCATTCCTGAAGACCAGTATTCCCCTTCACCTCGAATTCGCAGGTAAGCGCAAGAAAGCTCAGGAGAAGCATTTTGCCCAGGTCGTCAGACTCGTCAAATTCTGGGCTCGCCGCCAAAAGCAGGAGCGCGATGGTTTCCGTTTCAAGTCGTTCATGATCGAGCTGATCCTGGCCAAGCTTTGCGATGACGGTCTTGATTTGTCCGACTATCCCGAAGCGCTGCAGCACTTCTTCACCTACATCGCGACGAGCGGCCTTAAAGATCGGATCGCCTTTTCTGACTACTATCCGCTCTCCACCATCGGTTCATTTCCCGAACCTATGCGGATTATCGATCCCGTGAACGCACTAAATAACGTTTCGCGACTCTATACCAGCGGCAACATGGAAGACATCGTGGATGCCGCACTGGACGCAGGCGATGCAATCGACGCCGCGTTAGCGGCTCCTAACAAGCAACTGACCCTCGGCTACTGGCAGAAGGTCTTTGGTTCCACGTTTCAGTTTTGAGGGCGGTGATGTCCAGCTATAGTTACACAGAAAGTGCGACATTCACCGTTACCCATGCTCGTCATATGGCGGCTAAGATCGCGACGGACCTAAAACGCATTCAACGCCTCTACGGTAAGCCAACTGACCAGACCATTGCCGACTATGAGGCTGAAGCCGTCGCTATGATGAAGGCGGGCTATCTGTCGTCTGTCACCTATGGTTTCAAGCGCGACGGTTCATGGATTGAACCGACGCTTAAGTACACGGCGCGCGATCTCGCTAACGGAATGGCGAATGATGATGATCCCGGCAAGATTCGCCCCGGGAAAGATGTATCAAACGCCTCATTCACCAGCTTCATGAATTACACCGACGCGTTTTTTGCTCTGCCTCAAGGGGATCGCGATGCCTTTAAAAGCTCGCTTCCCTTTCAGCGCTCCACCGGAACTGAGCCGCCGGTAAATGGATATCTCGCCTCCGATCACACCTATTCTGCTGGCGGTCGGGCACTCGATCGCTCATGCGTAAGGAGCTACTGATGCAAAACATGCCCGGACTGGACGAGCTTTTTGAGCGACGTCAAACTTACCCTGATTTCGAGCCTCAGGAGCGGCTCGCGCGACTAGTCGGTCTCGATGACCAAAAATCTCGCCTGGCCAAAATCCTTGGCCTCATGGTCAATCCGCAGGGGCTCGAAAAGTGGGCTGCCCGTTTTCATGCAGCTGAAGCGCGTGCCTTGCTTGATGTCATCTTACGTCGCCCGCCACTTGTTGTCCTCGCAGGGGACGTGGGCTCGGGCAAGACCGAGCTCGCCGAGACTATCGGAGACGCGGTAGCGCGCCAGGAAGACATTGAGATCACCTTGTTTCCACTCAGTCTGGCCACACGCGGCCAGGGCCGTGTCGGTGAAATGACACAGCTGCTTTCCGCGGCATTCGAGCACACGGTTCAGGCGGCAAGCAAGCTCAGGGGAGATCGAAAAGCCAAAGGCGGCATCATCCTTCTAGTCGACGAAGCCGACGCCCTTGCACAGTCACGTGAATCCTCGCAGATGCACCATGAGGATCGCGCTGGCGTCAACGCATTCATCCGGGGTATCGACCGCCTTGCGAATCTTCGGCTTCCTGCAGCGGTGATCATGTGTACGAATCGCCTCAATGCCCTCGATCCTGCGGTACGTCGCCGAGCTGCGGACATATTAGCTTTTGCTCGTCCGAGCAACGAGCAGCGACAGCACATCCTTTCGCTTCGTCTCGGCCCGCTTGGAATCACCGCAAGCCAGTTGCAGATGCTGGTGTCGGCGACTGGGGCAACGGGAGATGCTCCCGGTTTCACGTTTTCAGACCTAACCCAACGCCTCCTGCCGGCAATCGCGCTTGATGCTTACCCGCACAAGCCGGTTGAGGGAGGACGCGCACTGCAGATCGCAAAGGCGATGCAGCCGACGCCAGCTTTTCGCGATGAGGTCGTAGCAACAGAGGTTACCCGATGAGCACTTGGTCTATCCAAACGCTCCTTTCAGAGCTGCATGACGACATTCAGGAGCGACTAGGGCGTGCCCGAAAGGCTTTCGGCCATCCAGGAACGAAGGGCGACGCCAGTGAAGCTGTCTGGCTTGAGATGATGCAAACTTATCTGCCTATGCGTTATCAGGCAGCATCTGCCCATGTCGTCGACAGCACCGGAGCATTCAGCGACCAAATCGACGTGGTCGTCTTCGATCGCCAATATTCGCCCTTTATCTTCTCTTTTCAGGGGCAAACCGTCATTCCCGCGGAGAGCGTGTATGCGGTCTTTGAGGCCAAGCAATCTATCAATGCAGAACAAGTCGCATATGCCCGCAAGAAAGTTGCGAGTGTCCGATCTCTGCATCGCACGAGCCTTCCTATTCCTCATGCGGGTGGCACATACCCAGCCAAGCCGCTGCAGAATATTATCGGAGGTTTGTTGACGCTGGAGAGCGACTGGTCACCCGGACTCGGCGAAGCGCTCTCCAGTGCGCTGACTGACGGCAGCGAAGCTGACCGGCTCGATCTAGGCTGCGTGGCAGCGCACGGCATCTTTGCTCGCGATCTGGAAGGGGCCGACATGCTCACCCCTATGCGAAAGCCCGCAACTGCATTCCTCTTTGAGCTGATTGCTCGACTGCAGGAAAAAGCCACAGTTCCTATGATTGACATCCGGGCATATGCGCGTTGGCTTGATGTTGATTTACCTACCTAAGGCCGTAGCCAATAGACATCATCTGGCACTTCGGTCACCCATTTTTACTTGGAGAGGAAAGACTTCAACGATTAGACCTAAGGGCGATAAATTTGCAGAAGATGCGCTGATTTTTCACGGCTCCGGCATTGCGGCTAGAAGGGAGCGTGCTCTCATTGCTGGGTGGCGTAAGTCTGGTGTCCGATGTCTTGGGGGTAAGCTGCCACGCTCGTTCTAGGGATAATCTAAACTTCGGACCTGGACGGATCCAGATTGGCTAAAAAGCGACGACCTTTGATTGTATTCTATTGAAATACCATCGCTTAATATGACATGTTGCCTCTGGGGGAACGAATTTCATGGACATCGTATTTGGACTTTGGGCTGACGCTGGCTCCGTCCCGGATCATGGTGGTGATGGCGGCGGCTCTATGGGACAACCTGTGCTTGGACCGGCCGGTCTGGTCGATACGCTGGAGACGATACTGGGCATCGGGGGTCCGCGTAAGCCGCAGGTCGTCAGAATCGCATCGTTCCAAGCGACCTTAGAGAGCCTCGATGGAGACTACTTCTGGACCTCGTCCCTTCAAATGGATCCGTGGTCTACCGCGCAAACACTACTTGGATGGCGCGACGAACTGATCGGGTTTGGATGGCAGCATGACCAGACCTGGCGAGAGCCACGGCTAAGCAACCTCGCTGCCGCGTCTCGGGCAGCCATCGAGCTGCCGTCCGGTCTGTCCGATCGGATCGCCGCCATCATGAACGAACTGGCGGCATCCAGCATGCGTCCGCTTACCCGAATAAGACTAATCGATCCAATCGATTTATGTCCGTCGCCACTTCGCCGTCTCCTTGAACGACTTAGCAATCTCGGTTGTGTGATGGAGTCGATCAAGTCGACCGCCGCGGCCCCGGTAGAGACGTCGCTTGGAAAGCTACAGCGATGGATGCTCAACTCAAGCGGAACGTTGGAAGGGGCAGACGGTAGCGTGACGGTGGCATCGTCGGCCAGCAAGCCGCTCGCCGCCGAAATTGTCGGGCAATGGTTTGCCAACCAGACGGGGAACACCACGATTGCGCTCGTCTCACAGGACGGCGACACGGATCTTCTCGACCATGGACTGGCCGGCGCCGGTGCGCCGCGCGCAGGCCGCAGCCGGTCCTCGATCCATCGGGGATCGCTGCAACTTCTGCTACTTGCTTTCAAGATCGTCTGGGCACCATTTGACCCGCGCGCGCTGATGGAGCTCCTGGTTTTCCCCAATTCGCCCGTCTCTCCGCGCGCGGCTTGGCATTTGGCCGCAGCGCTTGAACAGGCTCCAGGCCGAGGAGGGATCGAATGGGAAGAAGCCTGGACCAAGATTGACCAGAACGAACGTCTCAGGGCACGGGGCGAGACCGGCGAGCTTGAGGCTGCCAAACGGCGGCTTTCACGCTGGCGGGAATGGGCCGAACCTCAGACAGCCGACCCAATTCTTGGCATCCCTCTCCAACAGGCATTGGCGATCTGTGACCGGGTTGCGGTCTGGGCTTCACGCAGATACGCCATGACCAATGATTTTCTGTACTCCGCGACCTCCATCCTTGCAGGTGAGGTCCGGGCAGCGCTAGCGGCGCTGGGTCGAGACCGGTTGCCCCGGCTTCTTGTCGAACGCATCATTGACCAGGCCCTCGATCTCGGCGAAGCCAATCCGAACGCGCGGGCAGAAGCAGCTAGCTGGCGGAGCGTACCGCATCCAGGCTCCATCTGGGCACCTGTTTCCACGGTGGTCTGGTGGAATTTTGGCGCTACGCGGGAAGGGTCCTTACGTTCACCGTGGAGCGAGCGCGAAAGACAGGAACTTGCGTCCGCGGACTGTCCCGCCGACGATATGGCGATGGGGGCACGCGCAGCGAGCGCCGCTTGGGAGCGCGCTATCTTGAACGCGCGCCGCTCCGTTCTCCTGATCGCTGCCGGGCTCGACAGCGATGCCGAAGACAGTTTACATCCGCTGGCACACCGCCTGAAGCCGGCGCTCGATAAGGTCGGCACGGTTCTCCAGCTTGAAACAGCGCTGCGCGCTTCCGAGATCAGTATCGGCGATACGGTGATTGGAAGGCATGCGATTGCCCCGGCGCTTCTCCCGCAAGCAAAATTTTCCTGGCCAACCCCGGCAAACTTCAACACGCGCCTAGCGGAAGCTACTCAATCGGCAACCTCGCTGGAAAGCCTGTTATCCTGCCAGCTTATGTGGGCCCTCCGACACGTCGCAAGGCTTAGGGCAGGTCGAGTTCGCTCAATCCCCGACGCAAATCAGCTTCTTGGTAATCTCGCGCATGCTATCGCCCGCGATATCTTCGTGCCTGGTGTCCCGCCCGATCCCACTTCCGCCGCGCAACAAACAACCTCACTCCTTGAAAGTAAGATTGATCAGCTCGCGGCCCCGCTACGGCATCCAGAATTTGCCGAGGAGCTCAATTTCGCGCGCAGGCGGCTGCCAGCTGCGATGGCTAGCCTGGCACGATGCCTGGTTGACAATCATCTAACCGTCGAGGCAACGGAACAACAGGTCAGCGGGACATTTGAAGCCGTGCTTTCCATGCGAGGTGCAGTTGATCTCATTACCCGTGACCAAATGGGACAAGCCGTGATCGTCGATCTCAAATGGACCCGCAGCGATCGGACACGCGTCGATGAACTCGCCAATGGCGGCGCCGTCCAGTTGGCCAGTTATGGAGCACTCGTTGCCGGAGATCAGCCCTATCGCGCCGGCTACTTCCTTCTGAACCAGCGCCAGTTTGCGACACTGGAGGGGAGCGGTCTTATTGGCCGCCTTGTTCAGGGCAACAGGTCGTTGCCGGATACCTGGACGGCGATCATCGCCGCCTGGAGGAGCTGGCGATCTGTGACCGAAGGCGGGCAGATTCTCGCAACGGGTGTGGAAGGGGTGGCGAACTTGCTCCCAAGCGATCTTACCATAGCGCGTGAGGTGCACTGCGAGCGTTGCGACTATTCAACGCTCTGTCGGGTTAGGGCTATCGCATGACAGAAGATACGACGTCACAAAACCGAGTTGACACAACGATTGCCAGTGCTGGCACCGGCAAAACGTACCGGCTCGTGCAGGACATTGTCACGGAGGTTTGTGCTGGCACAGCTCCGCACAGGATTCTCGCGACCACTTTTACTAAGAAAGCAGCTGCCGAACTTGCAGGTCGCATTCGAGCCACATTGATCGACAGGGGTCGGCCAGAGCTTGCCTCCGCGATGCTGTCTGCCCGGATAGGCACGGTGAACTCAGTTTGCGGCGCGTTGATCTCGGAATTCGCTTTCGAGCTCGGACGATCGCCAATCTCGGAGGTCATAGCTGAGGACCGACAGTCTTCGATTTTCGGAAGGGCATCCGGGTTGGTGATGGAGGAATGTGGCCCTGCGATCTCAGAGATTGCGGAACGTTTTGGTATTCAAGCACGAAGCTATTCGGCACATGGCCGAACAATCCGTGGCTGGCAGGACGACGTTCGGCGTGCAGTTGATCTGGCGCGTTCAAACGGTATTCCGAAAGAACGCCTCACCCATTGTGCAGCCCGGTCAAGCGCCGGCCTGATCGCGCTCCTGCCACTCGAGACATCCGGTCAGACAACGGAGGCTACAGACGCTGCGCTCGCATCAGCTATTGAGGCCTGTATGTTCAATATCGAGAAGAACCGGGCCAGCTTGAAAAGCGGGACACTAACAAAGGATGTCCCGACTGTTGAGAAGGCTGTCCGCACCCTGCATGGCGGAGAGCGGATATCTTGGCCTGAATGGGCGAAACTCGCCAAACTCGGAGCGACCAAAACGGATGCATCGCTCTTTGCGGATGTGATCGCGGCTGCATCCGCCCATCCAAAACATCCGGGCCTGAGGGCTGATATCGAGCGTTATATCGCGTTGATCTTCGATTGCGCAGCCAAATGCATCAGCGCGTATGCCAATTATAAACGCGAACGTGGTCTCCTCGACTTCGTCGATCAGGAAATGCTTACGCTGGACATCATCACCAATCCGGCAAACGAGGAGCGCCTTCGCGAACTAATCGGCGCGGTCTTTGTTGACGAGTTTCAGGATTCGAGCCCGATCCAAATCGCAATCTTCACCGCCTTATCGCAAATCGCCAAACGCAATCTGTGGGTCGGCGATCCCAAGCAATCGATCTACGGCTTCCGCGACGCCGACCCCGCGCTAACTATTGCCGCCTCCGCTGCCATCACCCAAGCCACAGGCGGCATCACGGGCTATCTACGTCGCTCCTACCGCACCCGCCCACAGCTTGCCGACTTCGTCAACGCGGCGATCACGCCAAATATGGCGCGGGTCGGCATGAAGGATGAAGAAATCAGGTTCGACGGATGCGAGCGGACCGAGAATACGGACACACCACCTGGCCTGTCATTCTGGCCAATGACGGGCAAGAAAAAGGATGACCGCACCGCAATGCTAGCGGCCCAGATCGCCGGTCTACTTGCCAAACCCGCTGAGTGGCCCGTCTCGGGAAAAGATGGCTGGCCGCGAAAAGCCCGTGGTGGCGACATCGCGGTCCTGTGTCGCGGAAATCAACAGGTCGGCGAGCTCGCTTTGGCTTTAACAGAACATGGCGTCCGGGTCGCGGTGGAGCGATCGGGACTCCTTGCTCAGCCCGAGATCGAACTCGCGCTCGCCGCGTTCCGATGGATCGCCGACGGTAGCGATACACTCGCACTCGCCGAACTTGCCAGGCTTGCGACTGACAACAATGATTGGTTCGCCGCTATTTTTGATAACGACGCAAAAGCCGGGCTGATCGCGCGGGTTCCGTTTGTCGACGCGCTGATCGAGATCCGCGACCGAGCGCTTCAGCTCACGCCAGTGGAGGTTTTTGATGCACTACTCCATGCGCCGACAATCATTGACACGCTCCTCAGTTGGGGTAGTGCCGAGCAGCGGCTTCAGAACTTGGAAGCTCTCCGCGGCTTGGTCGAGGCCTATCAGGACGAACAGCGTGCTGAGCGACAGGCGTCAACCTTAACTGGCGCCTGCGCGTGGATCATGTCGCGCGACGACGCTCGCCAGCCGCAAAGCCGGCATCCAGATGCCGTGAACATCATGACCTATCATGCGGCCAAAGGTCTTGAATGGCCGATCGTCTTATTGACCGAGCTCGATGCATTGGCCAAGGGTTCTCCGTTCGGCATGGTTGCCGAGAACGAAGGCGCGCCGGACTGGAGTTCCCCTCTTGCAACGCGCGTCTTGCGGTTCTGGCCTTGGCCATACGGGGAGCAACAGAAGGACGTTGGTCTGGACGTGTGGGCGCCAGTGAGCCCTGAAGGTATATCGGCGCTCGCAGAAGAGCGCCGGGAGCGGACACGCCTTCTCTATGTCGGACTCACTCGCGCCCGCGACTATCTGGTTTTGACGAGTACCGGCGGTGCCCAGCCTTGGCTTGATGAACTGCAAAGCGATGAAGGCGTGCCGCTCGTAAAGGATGCCGGAGATACCATCAGCGTGGGGGTAGAAAGGTTTACTAGCCGCCCCTCTCCCGAAGCCCTGCCAACGCCGCAATCACCCAGCAAGCCGCCTCAGGAATATGTGAGACTGGCTGCGGCACCCATCGCATACTCCCCGCTCAGGATCCGGCCCAGCGACGCCATCGTGGTCGACGCGCAGGTCACGATTGCAGACACAGAAACCATTGGCGAGCGCATCCCCTTAGTGGGAAGCCCGGATCTTCAGATGCTGGGCGAAGCAGTTCATCGGTTTCTCGCCGCAGACGATCCAGACGCGGACGGGACAAAGCGTACGCAGTGCGCTGCCGCCACTCTTGCCCGTTGGGGCGTTCCACAATTAAATGCCGCTGACGTCGTCGCGATCTCGGACCGATTGCAGAGTTTCATCACACGACGGTTCGGTAGCGCCACTCGATTGAAGGAATGGCCTATCCATGCCGAGGATGGCCTCCAAATCGTCAGCGGTCGCCTCGATCTTCTGATCGACCTTGGCGACGGATTTGCGATCATCGATCACAAGAGCTTCCCGGGCTCCGTTGCAATCGACGAAAAACGGTTGCGGGAATTCGCAGGTCAGGTCCGCCTCTACGCCCGCGCAATTCAGAGGATAACTGGCAAAAGCCGCTTCGAATATTGGATTCATCAACCGATCGCAGCGGTGATGACAAAAATAGAGCTACCGTAGCGACAGCTATAGTTAAAAAGGCTTAGGCGTTGGCCTGCCCCTCAACGATTGACCAACGCGGTTTGGCTCCGGTGAGGACTTGACCAGCTTTGCAAATTGGTGCGGACCAAAAATGGCAACCACGGGACGGGAAAATATATGCCGCAAGTAAATCAGTTTTTTCAGCCGCCACTTTACTGGCAACAGTTCGAGGAACTGACGGAAAGCGTTGTTGCGGAGGTGTTTCGCTCGGTGCCGACCAGAGTTGGCAGACCGGGCCAAGCACAGAATGGCGTCGATGTTTACGCGAAAACCAAATCGCACGGACACCTTGGCATCCAGTGCAAGAGATTAACTGATCTGGATCCTAATAACTTTCCGTTACCTGGAGGACCGATTACCTCAAAGATTCTAGAAGATGAGGTACGCGCAGCGAGCGGGTTTCATCCAAATCTAAAAACCTTCATACTGGCGACCACGGCGAAGCGCGATGCGAAAGCACAACTCGCGGCACGCCTTTTGAACGACGCAGGCGGCCGGGCCAGTTCACCAAAACATATTATCGTTTGGTTTTGGGACGATTTCGTTTCTTATCTCAATCTCTTCCCTAAACTTCAGGAGTGGTACTATGAGACCGTCATACATATTCGTGGCGTAGACGACCAGGACCGGCTGTTTCTGGAACTGATTGCCGCGGCGTTCCACCGACCGGCGTTTGAAAATCCCATGCAGGATGAACAAGCAGGTGATTTTCTTCAGGCCTTGAAAGACACTCAGCAGGCTCTGAGAACCGGCGAACTTGTCGATCGGCAAAGCCGCAACGTGATCCGCAAAGCTATCGGCGGGATGCGCGAAATCTCTAACGAGGACTGGAGTCGGGCATTGGTTTCACTCGATACGGAGACCCGTATGCTCCGCTCCGCCCTGTCTGCGGCCCTACGCTCAAAAGCAGCGTTTCACTATCAGGGCTTTCTGTATATCAGAGAGTCGCAGTTGCAACAGCGGTTGGAGGTCGGGCGGCAATCGTGCATTGAGCAGCTCAACGAACTGCTCGCTGACGCGGGCGTTACTCCACTCTAACCAGCAGGGCTTTCAATCGCCCGCACACTCGCCGTCGAGACGGAGCGACCTTGAAATCTGACCATGATTTCTCGTTTCGCGTTGAGAAATACTTTGTCTCAGGCTGGAACGTCCAAGAGCGCTGAAATAGCTCACCGAATGGGCTGGCCCTCTGCCCTCAACCGAGACCTGCCTGCCTCTTTTCTCTCGACGCTACACGCGGCACTCTCAGTTCGATACGCTTCATGCAAGCACTACAACCCGCCGCTCTGCCCATGCCAAACCTGCCGGGGTTCTCAGATATAGGCTGGCATGGCGCCCTCAAGCTTCATTATGATCTACCGAAACTCCTGCGTTAACTACCAAGTCCGTCGATCTAAAGATGGCGGAGCCCTCCGCTCTCTGGCATCGAACGCAATAGATGTTGCCATTATGAAAATTTTCCGCAAACGATCGTCCTGCAACTAGGGATAAGAGAATGTCTGGCGGACGGATCGCACTGAGTGGCTTCGACTACCAAACGATCGTGATTCTGGACCAGCTGTTCGATCATTTCGATGAGCACCCGGGAAACGCCTGGGCGCGGCCTGAAGGCACCGACGATCTGGATTTGGTTTGGAAGGAGGGCGGTCGCGACCACTTTCGCCACATACAGGTGAAAAAGCCTCGTGAATCAGATCAGGGCGTCCTCAAGAAACAGCCTTGGAGGCTCTCTGAAGTCGCTGATGAGCTGTTGCCGAACACTCTTCGTCAACTCAGCGCCGGGGACAGCCAACAGGTCTGGATCCTAGGTGACGCGGTGCAGCCCGATGTGAGGCGCCTAGTGGCTGCGGGCACATCTGCGGCTAGCGTTGAGGCTGGCCTCTACTGGTCTGTGGTGCATTTGATGGCTCGGGCCGCTGTGATGGACGAGCTCCCAGGGGACCATCGCAAATCCTTGTTGCAATGGCGATTTGGGAACCCGACGAGCGTCGCCGCTGACGCACGAAATCAACTCGTTGCCACGTTCGGTCAGTTGTTGACCGACGCAAAGGCCGGCTCCGACGTCGTCCGCCTCTATCAGGAGCGCGTCTCCTGGATCGACCAGCGTTTCGCTGGAGTGATTGCTCGGGTCAAAATCCTGGAAAACTATGGAACGGGAGCAGAAGTGGGTCAGCGGTTCCAGGATCGATTGCGGCGTGAATATCGCCTGCCGGCAGAAGTGGTCGCGGACAGTCTGTTTGGCAATTTGAGATCGTTCATCAACGATGTTGCCAAACAGCCGGGACAAATGATTGACCGGCAAAGCTTCGAAATACAGCTGCGTAGCGCATGGCCGCAGATGAGCAGCGCGACAGAACCTCCGATCGCGCCAGCAGAAGCAATATCGCGGCGCGATCTGGTTGATCCCCTCATCACGCCCACAGCCGCAACGGTCGTCGAGGTCATCGGTATTTCGGGATCTGGCAAGACGACCCTCGCCGCCCAGGCAGCATCTGCGTTGAGAGACCATGACCCTGCCCGCCTTCCCATCTACGTTCGCGTGCGGGCGGATGCGGCCTTTCGCGACGTCATGTCGGGAATTGCTTTCCACTTGTTGCGCCGCGGGACGCCTGACCTGTTTGGACTTGCCGTCGAGAGCAAACCTGCCGACGAGACGGTCATCGACCGCCTGGCGGAGATCTGCAGCGGTCTCTCCAGGCCAGTACAGTTGCTGCTAGACTTGGCAGACGGATCCTGCAGCACCCAGTTTGGCCGGGATCTTGGGCAATTTGCCCGCGCCCTGACGCCGGGGGCCTGCCGTCTTGTCGTCTTTGGTCACCAGAGCACATTTGGCACGCTAAGTCGCGCTGTGGCCCGCTCTTCTGGCGTTCAAACGATCGATATGCGCGGTTTCCACCGGGAGGAGTTCGTGAGCCTCGTCGATCGTTTCCATCCCGGCGCTGATAGGAGCGTGCTTTTCGGAATCTTCAATCGCGTCACCGCAGGTCGGCCGGCCGGGCTTTACGCACAGCTGGCCGAGGCCCTGGCCCGCCAAACCTCGCTGGCGGCAATGCTCGATATCGCACAGCGACCGGCTGAGGATATGGTTTCCGCTGCGGAGCAAAGGCGCTTCGATCAGCTTGCGCCGGCGGTCAGGCCAGCGGCGGAACGTCTTGTATGCTTTGCCCTGCCGTTTCGAAGGCAGGATGCCGAGGCAGCGTTCCCGGATGAAAATGTTGGCGCTGCCATTGGCGCCCTAGTTTCGCTCGGGCTGCTTCGCCACGAAGCCGAGGGTCTGCTTGAAATGCATGAAACAGTCCGCGCAGGGCTTGAATCCGGAATCGCGCCAAAAGTCCGCCAGAGTGCCCACAGCGCATTGGCGGCATGGTGCGAACAGAAGGGAGACATCGCCTCTCAAATTTTCCATCTCGAAAGGGCCAATCGGTCTGGCGAAGCCGACAGTCTTGCCAAAGACACGTTTCTTCGTGGTGACGCGTGGCGCAGCATCGAAGGCTATGTGAAGCGCCGAGCACTCGTCACCGCGCAAGACGTCATCGACGTTGCCGCGCGACCCGGGCGCATCGCCGACTTCTATCTTTTTCGCGACCTGGTGTCAGAGCTGGCTTCGGACGGAGTCGACGAGACCCTCATGGGCTTACTGGCCCAACAGCGTTCCCGATATTTCGCCGACTATGAGTGGGCGCGGCCGATCGTCGAAACAATTCTTGTCCTCCGTCCCTCCCGTTTTCAGGACTTACTCGAGTTTACCGTCATTCATGCAGCAAATGCCGTGGAACGCGAGCATGGCCTCACTTGGCTACTGATTGCCACCCGTGGAGGGCGCTATGTCCCAAATGACGAACTTGTTCCATTCGCGAGTTCGCAACCTGCCGATATTCAGCGAATGCTGTTACCAGTCCTGCTGCACGACGGCCGGCGCGCCGCCCTGAGATTGGCGTTCGAGATCTTTGCTCGCCCTGTTCACGACGAGCTCCACCGCCGCACGTACCCGCATTCGGTGGGTCTGACGATCGATAAACGCGACGACGCGGTAGAAATTCTAGCAGCCCTGCCGGCCGTTTCCGCATCGGCGATGATCGCAAGGCGATCGTTGGGATTTGGCACCCTTGGATCGCTGATCTGGACGGCACGACAGGCGCTACGCCCCTTCTGCGTTGACATCCTCCGCGCCGATGGCAACGAGCCCGAGGTGAGAGTCAACGCCTGGCGGGTTCTGCTCTTTATCGGATATCCAGCTCCTCAGTCGCTGCTGGACCCGCTGGCGCCGGGGACAGGTCTCGAAGACTATACTCTCCTCGGCCCGGCCTTCGCGCCCGCTGCATATGATGCCGATCGTTATTCGACGATTTTGCTCGATCCATCCGCAGCGATGACCCATCGACAGACTGCTCTGGCGGTCTTGCTATTCCTCAATGAAGATCTGGGATCGCTGCGCAGCCGGCTTTCTGCCTTGGCCCATGATCCACTCTCTTCGCTTTGGGACTGGTTCTTTGTGCTGCTTTTCGCAAAACAGCCCTTCCCCGCCGGTGTCGCATCGCTAAAAACCATGCTCGTATCACCGTCCGGAGATCAGTTGCCGCCCCCCTTCTTTGCTACGTGTCTCGATACAGTGGCAGAGACAGCTTGGGCCGAAGTGACTGACCTTCTATTAGAGGGCGTCGGACATAAGGATAGGGTTATCCGGCTCGCCTCCGCCGTAGGACTTGGCCGCCGCCGTTCCGCCCGCGCGTTCGATACTCTTCGACACAGGATGGTTATCGAGCTGGATCCGGTGGTAGGCTTGATGCTTGCGCAGGCCCTTGCCGCATCCGGTCCCACGTCGGCCGGTGATTTGTCGTCGGGTCTCGCGACAGGAGAACGCAATCTCTGGCAATGTATCGTCGCGACACGGACACGCGACGAGAGTTTTGCGCCGGAACTCATCAGGCTTGCAACAGATCCATCCGTTCATTGGGTGGTCCGGCGAGCGGCGATCTGGGCGTCAGGCCGCCTCAACTATGCCGGCGCTCTTCAGAAAATCGCGCCACTCGTTTTGGCGGAGAGCACGCCTCTGACGATCGATCATGACGATAACCTGCATTGTCATTCCTCGCTCGGGAGTATGCTGGAAAGTGGTGTCGCGGATCTCGTGAGTTGGGGCGAGGCAAAATTCGTCCAGACCGTTGGTTCGATCTTGGAGCACGAGTGGAGTGACCTTATGCCAAGGGGCATTCTTCCTGAGCCGTCGGAGGCCGCCCGCTGGTTGTATACGAGCCTGAAGAAGAATCCGTCGACGGCCGGCGCTCAAGATTTGCTGAATGCACTCCACATACCCCTCCTTCACGCGTCAGTGGTTCGGGCATTTCGCATATGTGGGCGCGCTCAAGAAATCGAAGACGTCCTGGCAACCACGTCTTCAATCTGGTTGGCGGTCAAATGCCTCGCAGAACGGCGCAGGGTCGTGGACAACGATCCGGACCTTGGCCAGCGCTTGCGCCGCCTCCTGTCCAATTCGACCTGTAGCGACACATCTTTATTGAGCCGGGTTGTCGATGACATCGAAGACAGTCTAGGTAAGTCGGCTGCGGGAGCCAAACCAGCACCACCTATCGTGCCTGTGGAGCCGAGACCTCGCAGCCTTGATTACGCTGAGACAGTTCGCGCTCTGCGGGGCGCCTCAGACTTGGGTCTCGACGATGGGCAGCCTGTGGCGATTGTGCCGCTGGACCGGGAGGAAGTGGTAAGGCTTGTCGCTCTGGCTGATCCGGCGAATGATCCCCCAACTGGAGTTACACGGTTCACGCCGGCAATGACCTTCACGGACGAGGGTCATGTTGTCGGCCAGGAAAGCTGGACGTCAACTGGCGGCACCAGCGTTTCCGAACGCCTTCGCTCCGCCATTGCTGCTGCCAATCGATTTGGCTTGCCCATGCCCTGGCACGAACAACGCCTTCGATCATCTTGGAACGGCACTTATATCGGTCACTTCATTACCAGCCTCGGCGCGCAGGCCGACGCCGACCGCCTCTACCAAGCGCTCGAATCCGATCCTGACATCCTGCTGCCCGTCCTGGGAAAGTTCGGCGGGACTACGGCGGTGGAACCCCTTCTCGATGACCGGCTAGCTCCTATCATCAATCGCTGTATCTCTCTCGGCGACGATGCATTTTTCGAATGCCTCTGCAACTTGGTGCAGCGGGTATCGCCGCAAGCGGCCATTCCGCTCCTGTCCGGACTGCTCAGCAGATGGGCTTCGCGATTTGAATTGACATCGCCCGACTGCCAGGCAGAAAACATCGAGCTATGGCGTGGTTTTGCGAGACTCAAGGAGCACCCACGCTTCCACGATATTGCTGGATGGCGCAGGATCTTGGAGAACGTTTTATCGGCAACGATGCGCTGGTTTCACAAACAGGACATTGTGCGGGTACTCGAAACCGATGCCGCCTCTTATGTGACGATCGAGAACCGGCTATCGCGAGAGGAAAACTGGGTTCATTTCTATCAGTGTGAGATTGACAGACTGGACGAGGCCGCCGAACGACTGTTTCGGCAAACCCGCCAATAGGCAGACAAGTTTGCTGCCCCTGCTCCAGAGGAAGAGCGGCGCAGTATGAACATAGCTTGCTATGGCAAGTATATAGCGCCGGCAACAGGACATCGGAATGGAATGCTTCAGGATCGATGAAAGCGGGTACACAGGCTTTGACTTACTCAATGCCGATCAGCGTTTCCAAGGTGCGTCTGCGATCGCTATCGAAGATGAAGAGGCTGGAAGGCTTATCCGAACGCATTTCCCCAAACTCCAGGCCGCAGAGCTGAAGTATCGCGCCCTTTCCCGGCGCCCGGCAAATCACCCACGTCTTTTGGGGCTGCTGCAGGATGTCCACACACTTCACAAGTGCATCACCTATGTCTGCGACAAGCGCTATCTGCTGACCCTCTTTTTCGTGGACTACGCCGTCGAGCCTTACTATTTCGAGCGAGGGTTCGATCTCTACGCGGATGGCCAGAACTATGCCATGGCGTCGCTGCTCTATACCATCGGCCCGACTCTTTTAGGAGAGGCCGGTTTCAACGAGCTTATGACGGCATTCCAGCTTGCGGTGAAAGACAAAAGTCCGTTGTCGAGAGTCCGGCTGACCTCGGCCGCAAGGAATGTCCGCTGGACCGAAGTCCCCGAAATTCTTGGCCCTCTCGCGCAATATGCGTCCCCGGAATGTTGGGATGCGATTTCTAACCCAGATGTCACAACGGACGCAGCATTGGTCGTGCTGCAATCATTGATCTCGCGCATGGAGGTGATGGCCGCTGGACCGTATCGCGTGGAGCATGACCAATCAAAAAATCTTCTGACCTACCACCCGTTGATCCAGAGATTCATCGACCACGACGTGGCTATCGAGTTCCATCCTACGGAAATCACGACCATGAAATTTCCACTGAAGCTTACGGAGGCGGCCCAGGTCGATTCAAAGAAAAGCCCAGCGGTGCAGTTGGCGGACGTTATGATTGGCGCGGCGCTGGAGATGGCGAATAACAAGCATGGTCTGCGTGTTGGCGGCCTAAATGCTGACGATGTCCTAAGCCTCTATGGCGATGGCCAGATAGCCCATATGTTGCCTTCGACAGACTTTGAGGAGCAGCGGCGCTTTCGGCGGGGGTCTCAATCTTCGCAAATGATCGACTACTTCGCAGCAAATTTCTTCGACCCGAGTGGCACCAATAAACATTCCTAGATGGCGGTGATCGGTGGAGGAAGACTATGCCCAAAAAAGACGGATAGGATCGCGCGCCAATGAGACAGGACCGTGTGCGGTCATAGCTTCATCCGGGAAACGAATCCGCCTCGTGGATCCTCTCCTGACGCGGCTTATTCCACGGCCCAATGCCCTTGATCGTTTTCCGGCCGAGGAACTCCGTTTCAACCTTTCCGAGCCTTGTCTCCATCCGCCGCTTGAGCTCGTGTCGGTTCAATTCCATTTGCCCGATTTTGCGGTGAAACAGATCACTGTCGTCTCTGGTTGAAGCGAGCTCTTTCCTCATCCAGACTGCCGCGCGTCGGTCAGCAGCATGCGTGAAAAGCGTCCACGCCGCGTATGCGCGCTCAGCATCCTCGGCGGCGCAAAATGCTGACCACCAATAGTGCGCGCAAGATTCGAGATAGCGAAAATGAGCTGTGCGCTCTTCAAGCCCGGTAAGCGGGGGCGTGTTCCCAGTAGTCGCTGGCTCTCCACGAGTCGGTTGGGAGGGCAAAGAAATAAAGCCCGACAGAGCGATTGCCCGTTTGCGCCGCCATGGTATTGCCGAGTTGTACTCTTGTGAGATGTGGTGGTCCAGCCAATCGATCTTGCCTTGAAACTGCGCAGCCATCACGACATTAAGCAGGTCTAGGTCAGTGTTGCTGTGAGCGAGATCAAGAGCCTCTTCCCTGATGGCAAAGACAGCTGGTGAATCCGGTGAGCGGAACGCTACGTGGACCATCTCATCGATGCCTCCCAGCCCGACATAGCGTGTTGACATCGTCCGTCGAAGAGCCCGCCACAGTGCCGCACCCTGGTCCGGGTCGCTGGAGAGAAGTGCTTCGCAGAGCGACAGATAGACTCCTTCGGCCAAGCGGACCCGCCTCGAAAAGTCCGAAGAAAGCTCGTCCATGCCAACCAACCAAGACGCAACGCGATCGGGAGCGTGCCGCTGAGCTGATTTCATGTCCTCCACGGCGACCTCCACGAGATAGAGTTTCGCACCCAGCTTTCTTGCTTCTGCAATGCATGCCCCCGCCGTCTCACGGGTTTTCTTGCGAAGGTCCATTCGCAATTTCGGGTCCATCAGGAATTGCATTCCTCGCTTTATGTCTTCCGCGCTACCGCTGCTCGCGGTTTCACCGATTTCGAAAGACAACGGGTTTTCCTGCTGCTTTACGCGATCGACAAAAATCTGCGTCCCGGGATCAGGTTCCTCCAAGCCGGTCGTCTCCAGAGCATGTCCGAAGATCTCAGCAGCTAGTCGAACATCCGATGGCTCCTCTCCTCGATGACGGGCTGCTTCGATCAACCGCCAAGGGGCAACACGCGGTGCAAACTGCTCAAAAGGAACTCCGAGTGATGCCGTCATCAGGGCTGCCGATCCATAGTGGTTCACCCATAGATTGGCCTCAGCAACGTTCCAAGACCAATCTCGATCAAACAGCGATTTGCCAAACCGGACTGCGTCCGCGGTTGCAAGCGTCTTGAATGCAACGCCACGGTCTTCCGAATCGCCGCCAAAGGCGACGGATTCGATCCAATGCCATGTTCTTCCACCAAGCTGCGTCGGAAACATCGAGAAAAGAATAAGCAGATTCCGCTTTTGCATGGGTGTGCCGAGCTCGAAACGCTCTACGAGATCATCTGTGTCTTCGACTCCCGGCTGTTCGAGGACATAAAAAAGGTCAGTGAGAATGAATTCGAGGTCGGCCTCAACGACAGTTTTGAATTTCTGGCGAGGCGTTTGATTCCGTAGCTCAAGCATCAGCATTTGCGTAGCAGCGAAGGTTTCCTCATTCGCGTCGTGATTTTTCGCGCTGTGCCGCAAGGTGTTCGCCGCCACTGCGTCGTTGTCGTCTGATAATACAAACGCGTCCGTTGAACCCATGGCCGCCGAATAGCGGCTTTCGGCGGTATGTAAGCCAAGATGCCCAATGGCATCCCGAGCGATCTTGGCAAGGCATTCGGGCGCACAGCGGGCGAGCGCTGGGGCGAGATCCTCAAAATCAAGCTTTTCCGAGGTCGTCCCAAAGTGAGAGGCGGAGAGCTTTTGCGCATCGACCTTAGAGGTCTCTTCCAGAACTGCAGTCACAAATTCTTCGGGGAATTCGACCGACGGATCGATCAGCCATTCCTTCGCCCGTCGTAGCCGCTGGAAGACGTCTAGGGTTGTGTCCGTGAGTACTTCGTTCACGTGTCGTCGCTCGAGCGGGAAAAACCTGCTCGTGGCCGGATTCGGCAAGTAATCAGCTTCGTACGTAACCCAATAATCGATACGAGGATCAATTTGCTCTGCCCGCTCGTCGTCGTCTTCGAACCCCGTCAACCTCAATACAAGGGCCGCAACACGCGCCGGCAGTTCCTTTTTCACTCCCTCCTCCGGATGCCGAGAGCCAATATCGGCTGCAACCTTTCTCAGCATCGCAGCTGTATCCAGCGCATCGACTTCGTTGAACAGACATAGCCATTTCAGGCGATCCAAGACATCGTGCTGGCCGGTGACGGCCGCTGAAAGCGCGGCGGCGCCGAGGGCCTTCGACGCAGGCGCCAAAGGGAAACCCTCCAGTATCCCGGCCGCTTCCTTGTAAAGCGCGTCATCCTTCGATTCGACGAAAAGCAAATTCCGACCCAGAACGGTCAGCTCACCTTCCGCATCAACCCCTAGGCGCCCGATGAAGCGATCGCGCCGCAAATCGTCGGCATTGGCGCGGCCTGAATAAAGATTGCGCGAGATGGTCGAAAACCATGTCTCAAGACGGTCGACGATAATGCCAGCGGCATTACCGTCACTCTTGGGAAGTGATCGCAGCGCATCAAGTGCCCAAAGGCGTGCGGACGCGTGCCCGCTGCCTGGCGAGTGTTCGACGGCGTCAAGCAATGGCCCAGGAATCCGGGTTGCGAGGCCCGCAAGCTCATGTCGATGTTGATCACTGACGTTCTGAGTCTGGAGCCATGCTGTCACGAGCACCCCACCTGTTGGCGGACGATCGCCACCATCACGTTCAAGTACAATTGAAACCGCGGCGCGCAGGATTTCGGCGCGCTGGTCCAAGCCCCCAATCGGATCGAGCCAATGGTTCAGTTCGGTCTCCAATTTGTCGAAGGCCGGTGGATCTATATCGTCGAGAACTGAAAGGAGCGCAGCACCCAACGCATGCGAGACCATCATCGCGGTGAGCTCGAGCTGGTCCGTCGCCGTGCTCGACGCAAAAGGCCCATCGATGATATCGCTGAGCCTGTTGAAGATATGATCCTCGTTGAGGTCGGGGCGGCTTGTCGTCTCTCCGAGTTCTTTCTTGGTGTAGCTCCGATGTCCATCGCGATAGCGCTGGGCGATCGTTCGCAACCATGCTCGCCATTCCATCTCAGTAAACGAATGGCCTGCACGCACGTTCAAGGTATCGCGGCCGTATTCCCACAAAAGACGGTGAATTGTGACTTCGCCAGTCCCCCGGACGCGGTCACGGAAGCGGACTACGAGCTCAAAAAGACGCGGCACGCGCGCAAGTTCAAGGAGATCATCCTGCAACTTGTTGCGTGTCAGGCCTTCGAGGGCAAGCATCTGGTCGAGCTCGCCACCGACCCTAGAATCGTATTTCTCGACCTCAACCGGCGTTGATTTGCTGATCAACGATTTTAGCTGACTAAGGCCTTCATTGAAATGATGCTTCCTCGTACTGACCATCACGCGTACACGCCCCTCGAAGACAGGGGCTTGTAACGCCTTCAGCAGGGATATCCATGGTACGGATTGCTCCTGGTTCAAGCCATCTAGAAAAAGAGTAAGAGCCGGGCCGTCTGCCGATGGCCGGAGGAGAAGGCGGTCAAGCCGAAGGCGCCAGCGTCTGTGGTCACCCGTTTGGGTAAGCTCGTAAAGACGCTCCGCAAGGAAATCCTTCACGACGACCTCTGATACGGCTCGCAATCCCGCAACTGTTGAAGAGCCGACGGTGAGGATGATCGGCTGATCATCAAGGCTGTCCATCAGCCAGTCGAGTGCCGCCCAGGTTTTTCCAACACCTTCCCAGCCGACAATCGCCAACGGCGAGTCTATAGCCGACGGATTTTTCCACCAGCGATCGAAAGCCGCACTGGCAGAGGCGCGCTTGATTTTCTTCTCGCGTGCACCTGCGGCTGCGTCCTGGCCCAAAATAAAGTTGCACTCCTTTGGCTTGTACCAAAGGTCTTCCAGCTTGGCATGAGACTTTTCCCGCAACGATTTGAAGCCAATGTGCCAGGGTTCAAGCGACCTGCGCAGTTCCTCTATGGCTGAGCCGCAGAAAGGCTGAAGATCACGCGCTAAGGCCCCTGCTTCCGAACCGAAAAATTCGGATACGATATCTGGGTTGAACGCACAGAGCGCCGCTACACGACCTAGCTGGTCTTCTGGCCAATCGAGGATGACGACGGGTACCCCGCTTTCCTCGCTCGCAGATTTCAAGCTGTCTGCGATCTGTTGCGTCACATCTCGCGTAACAACAAAGATCCAGGCTTCCAGAGCGCCATCATACATTCGAGCTTGATCGAAAGCGCCCAGCACATCACGTGGGCGCAGATTCGTGGTGTCCTTGTACTTTTTGCACTCGATGCGAAGGTCACGTCCGCGCTCGCCGGCGGTGCCATTGTCGGCCCCAAACTGAAAACCAGAACTCGCGACATAAATACGGACGTCCAGCAATTTTCCAATCAATGCGGCAGAGAGACGTTCCAGTTTCTTGTCGTCTGGTTCACCATGGATTATGGCCTTCAGCTTGGCCTCGATATCCCTCTCGGACAAAACCAGACTCATCCGCCTACCCTTCTCGCAATACATCCCAAACGTCGCCGGCTACGTGACCACCTCGCACGAGCATGTCATTCACGGCCGAAGCCTTCCAGACCAACACGCCTCCAGCCAACGATTTGATACCAACCGATGATCTGACTTAACATATCGACGTAGTGGACTGCCATAACAACGAGACTGTGGTGCCAACTAGGGTGATAAGATCGGAGCAGCCGGGCCAAGCCCCTGTCCCTCAGAATAGGCGCATCGGCGACGTCGAACTGCGCAACGGGCAATGAGTAATGGGGCGAAGGGCGAAGGGCGAAGGGCGAGATGTTCGGGTAGCTCCATGGGGAAGATACAGAATTCTAAGCCACACCCCACGCCCGAAACCTCCCCCGTCCCGTCATCTCCCGCAATCCCAGCTCCGTCACGATCCGCCGCGCCGCCTGCGGCGTCACCTCGAGCGTCTTCGCCACCATGCCAGCGGACACCAATGGCTTGGCCATCACCAGTTCAATCAGTCCCGGCAACCTCGAGGAGGTGCGCCGTCCTTCCAGCTTTCGATCCATCATCGCTTTCGCCAGCGTCAACCGGTCATGTTCCTTCATGCCGATCTCGGCGGCAGCCAACATCCCATGAGCGATGGCGAGCAGCCTCGTCTCGCGATCGCGATGCCGGCGCCGACCGACGGGAATGGTTTTGAGGCCAAGGTTGATGGCGGCCAGATGAGCCCCGGTGGTAATGCCGGACTGACGCAGGATCGCGGGGGCCAACAGCCGGCCGAGCCAGGGGGCATGTTGCAGCACGGACAGTTCGTTCCAGGCATCGAGCGCAACAATGGCCTGCAGCACGACCGGCAGGTGTTCGGCTTGCCGCAGTACGCCACGCCACTCGTCGAGCCGAGCATCCTCGTCCCAGTCGAGATCATAGACGAGAGGATCTCTCTCGCCGACCTCAGCGCGCCCGGGCCGCTTGGCCTGCTCGATTGCGGCCTCCGATCGCGCGAGCACCGCATCAATGGCGGCAAAATCAACGCCGGGCAGAATTTCGACATCGTCACCATCGTCCCCCTCCCCCTCCGTATCGAGGGCGGCCGCGGGTCGGACGGCGTCGGCCGTGCCCGTCTCGTTGGTCCCAGCCGACGTGATTTCCGACGTCTGTCGCAAAGTTCGGATACCCTCTGACGACAACGCCCAATCTGACGACTGCGCGGCAATGCGCCGGCGGGTTCGCAACACGTCGCGGGCAATGGTGAGTTCATGCGTGGGCGTGCGGGTATCGCGAAAGGCGTCGTGGAGGACGAGGTCTTCAAGATGAACGAGTTCGCCATCGATCCAAAGCGAGGCGCAGGCGTCGGCGAAATTTTGACGCTCGATCCAGCCTTGACCGACCGGCGAGCGGGCGATCCGCTCATCAAGACGCGTGAACGCGACACCGGCGTCGAAAGCCGGCCGCATCAGCGCTGTCATGCTGTTTTTCGCGAGATCGTAAGTCATTGAAATCATGATAAATGACTTCTTAAAAGAACTCTATCTAAATATTAAGGTTCCTCACATGGTATGATTGAGGGTTGGCGTTTTAACCATCGATAAGTAACAATTATCGATGGTAGTTGATTTCGCGGCGCAAATCGAGGAAAATCGGGGCAAATCACGGTGCCAGCGGCCGCCGAAACCCGCGATTCTGGAGCCTATCGTGCCTAAAGCGAAGACATCACACACGTCCGTCGAGCGGCGCGCCGAGGAGCTCGATACCATCGCGTCCGTTTTGCCGCTCGAACGCCGCGACGAGCTTGCCGAGCTGTTGACCGATGATGACATCGAGACGCTGCGGCATCTCGTTAATCAGGGMATGGGCGACAATACGCTGAGGGCCCTGACGTCCGATCTTGCCTACATGGAGGCCTGGGGTCTCGCTGCCACCGGACAGTCCCTGCCCTGGCCGGCGCCCGAGGCGTTGCTGCTCAAATTCGTAGCCCATCATCTGTGGGATCCGGAAAAGCGCGCAAGTGACCCCAACCACGGCATGCCCGATGATGTCGACAAAAATCTAAGGCGTCAGGGTTTCCTGAAATCCGTTGGCCCGCACGCGCCTGACACGGTACGGCGCCGGCTGGCCAGCTGGTCGACATTGAGTAAGTGGCGCGGCCTTACGGGTGCCTTCGCCTCCCCTGCTCTTAAGTCAGCCATTCGTCTGGCCGTGCGCGCMGTTCCGCGAACCCGTGCGCGCAAGAGCGCAAAGGCCGTCACTGGCGACGTTCTGGCAAAGCTRCTGGCGACGTGCGAGTCAGACAGCCTGCGCGATCTACGCGACAARGCAATCCTGATGGTCGCCTTTGCTTCCGGCGGCCGTCGACGCAGCGAGATCGCCAGGCTACGCGTCGAGCAGCTGACAGTCGAGCCACCGATCGARGTGAACGACGGTCCTCCCCTCCCCTCACTTGCCATCCATCTTGGTCGAACCAAAACGACGACAGGCGAGCAGGACGATGTCGTCTATCTCACAGGCCGACCTGTCGAGGCGCTGAACGCCTGGCTGGCGGCCGCAAAGATCGAAAAGGGCAGCATGTTTCGGGGAATTGGGCGATGGGGCACCGTCTCGCGGCGTGCGCTCGATCCGCAGTCGGTCAATGCGATCCTGAAGCAGCGGGCACAGATGGCCGGGCTAGACAGTGGAGAGTTTTCAGCGCACGGGCTACGATCGGGATATTTGACGGAGGCCGCCAATCGCGGAATTCCCCTTCTCGAGGCGATGGAGCAGTCCAGACAYCGGTCGATGCAGCAGGCTTCCAGCTAYTATAACAACGCTACAMGGCGAAGCGGGCGTGCGGCAYGCATTCTGTAATGGCGCTCAYGCGTAGCATCAGACGCCCCGGCTTGTGGGAACTGGTTGCACAGTCAATCGGKCTCCCTGACGACCTAGGCARGGTCGGAAAKCCCGCTTCTCTGACGTTCTCCACRRGCTGGCATGSYCYCCTCTGCCTAAGYCGATGATCGATACGTGCAGAAGCAAGGCAGGCTTCACCAGAGACGATCAAAGAGAGWGCGCCCASTTKKCGCCTCAGACGATTACCCGCAMWGGAAAACCGAGCGTGGTTGTTGTTTCTGCAGAAGAGTGGCTGAAGAAAATTACTCGCAGSGGATCGYTTGCGGAATTTCTGTCGGCGCGGCGCCGAATTGGATAGTGAGATGCAACACGACGAGCGCCGTGGCCTGTCCTTGTAAGACTTCTACTCGATACGAATGTTCAGTCGGAAGCTACAAAGYCTCGCCCTGATGAAGGGTGYCTGAAGTGCCTTCAAGGGCTGSACGTGGATYGAACCTTAATCAGCATCGTCTCTATTGCTGAAATTCGCCGCGGTGTCGCGCYGATGGATAGCGGCTGGTGCCTTGGAGGAACGGCTCACGCATGATCTGCCTCAACGCTTAAGAAAACAGGATTATTCCGGTGGCAGGTCATGCCGCCTTCGCCTGGGCCTATCTGATGGCGCTTGCCAAGCGAAATGGTCGCCGGCTCGGCTCGATGGTTGCTACAGCCGTCACTCACCCATTGACCCTTGCGACGCGCAACATCAAGGATTTAGAAGGCTTCGGAATAAAAATCAGTGATCAGTGGGTGGACTGATCTGGCCGTTGCTTTTCGATTGAAAGGGCTGGACTGAACGCTCTCCTACAAAATGCTCAGGAATCACGCCGTAATCTTCTTATTGCTCACTGCACGCCCTTGGTCTGGCTGCATGAAGTCATCCATCACGTGATTGAGGACTCGCCGATTGTGAAAGACAAGGACGCCTCGTTCCTTGGGTTGGCCCACGATGTGCGCCGAGCATATGAGCGGCAGCGTCAAATTATTCAGCCGCCTAAACATTTTTGAAGAAATCGGCGTCCGATATGGCGTTCGGATCCTCTGGCCTGTCCTTTGGCTGCAGCATAGGCTGTTGAAGCGATCTCTCGCGTTTCTCGACGATAGAGCTAAGCTATCACTTATGCGTTGGAGGCCGTCATGGACGATGCATTGCGCGAGGATTTTGGCGCGCAGGCAGGTATATCATCGGTCTCTGACAGCACCTTAGTCCAGCACAGCCTGCAGTATTTGAGATGATCGACCGCCCAAGGGGATATTTACTTCGTGGACGAAAGGGCAACGGAAGGCCGGCTTTGCGCTGCTCATTTCGAGTTTCGATCAGATCTGTGACCGCTTCTACCCACTTCCATTTAAGAACAGCGAAAAGAACCTGCTATCTTCAGGAAAATTCGCCGCCTGGAAAAAATCAGGAGCGGGATCCTACAAACGATCTCTACCCTCGTGACCGCCCTCCTCTGCCGACAGGCAGAAATCTCTCTGCTGTCCCTCCAGATAAGCAGGCTTTCTGAAGTTCTCCCCATTCCAATTTTAGTAGGTATTTCCGCTGCAGATGCCCSGCTACCAATTGGAATATTTCGAAAGCACGTAACGGGCGCAGCGAGGATTCGATCGTTCTRGTGGCTCTGGTAGTCAAATTCCTCACTTGCCATGTGCTTGGAATATTCTGATGAGCTGCCTTGGCTGGCCGATAAGTCTTTCAAACGACACAGACCGTCGAAGGGCRGTGTCMATTTTCAGTCCATCGGCAATCCGATCGATACGTTCGCTAGACAAGTGTGTTTTTTCGACTGTTCTTTTGCGCCGTCGTGTAGTTGGCGCGAAAGCTGRTTGTTGAGCGAACCCAGGTCGCTTTCATGGCGGCAAAAGCCGCATCAACCTGAGAAAAATGCAGCCTTTTCAAGAGAAGCGCCAGGACGCAATCAACGCGGTGTAGACGGCTCCGGAAAAGGCTATACTTCGTCGGACGTTTTCCTCGGCTAGACCCCGGTGCCCGGCCTTTAACAATTTTGCCCGGGTCAAAASTGATTTAATACCCTGCCAGGCTCGTTCCCTGGGGCCGTGACGGGCGACAAAGGCTTTCACGCGCCCTGAACCGCACCGCCGGCTTGAAGCCGCAGCCCGAAGGACTGACCCGACAAGAGGCGACTTTTTTCCGCTGATATCTGTGAACGGGCAGAATTGATTCGTACGGTACAAGCAGCGAAGGCGTGAGCGCATCATCGATGGTTTTGCGACAGTTGACGTCCCAGGCCCAATCGGAAAACCTTGTCAGCTGACAAGGTTTTGGAGACGCGGCTCTGGCTACGGATCAGCTCATCTCTTGAGGAAGCCCAGATACCAGATCATCAGTTGTCGCGACCGCTAAAGTTCGCCCAGCTACCAGCGTCAGCGGTTTACGACGCTCGCTATCGAAAACCTTGTCAGCTGACAAGGTTTGCAGTCCTGCATCAACTTCAACGCTCAACAGTCATACCGACGCCGGGGCAGGGGGCAGGGGGCAGGGGCAGGGGGCAGGTTGATCTCATGCAAAACCGTCACCGTAACCCCGACGACCTACACCAAGCGACAATATCCACTTGAGCAGGGTAGGGACGTGGACAACCGGCATTCCTGATGCATTTACATCCGAGCCCGTAAGCTGCTGCAACAGACGGATTGAACTATGCTGTAACAGAATGTGCACTTCAGTGTGAGGATAACTTCTGCTGCTCGATCCGTCGACCCAAGGCCACCAACGGCGCGCGAGGGGGGCGGAAACTATGAAATCTGACCGCCGAGGCAAACTCGACATGAGTACGGCGAGAAGGCGAACAGGCTGCGACAACCATATTCTTCAGGCCACAAACCTGGTTCCGTTGTTCGTTTAGTTTCCCACCCAAGGGCCGCTTAGTTCGATTGCCCAAACCCTGAACCAAAACAAATACTGGTGATCTGTCGTGGCAATCGTACGGCGAGCCACAGGGCCCTGTGGCTCGCTACAGAAACTTTCGTGCCGCACAGCCCCATTAACGGCGCCCCTGAGCGGGGCAGGGGAAGCCCGACAAAGGCTTCTTTAAAACTGTTCGGCTACCCGCTGAAGAATTTTCCGGGACTTCATATTGAGCGTTGTCAGATGAACCAGCGGATCGATGTCGCCAACCAATGGAACCTCTACCGATATCGTGGCATGGCCAGCAACTTTGTTTAGCAATTGGCTCAACCCCAATATGCCATCACCTGGCGCCAACCGTCCTGCCCGGGCCTCGGTCATCATCTTTTCTGGACGCTTGGGTGCCGGCCCCACTACGTCACAGAGTTGCACGTGCCGTACGATATCAGTTTTGATCTCGTCAATGTTTCCGCCATTTCGAAAAAAGTGAATGGCGTCGACCAAGACACCTGCATTGTCTTGGCCGGACGCCGTGACCAGCGCGCCAGCCTTGCTGTAGGTGTTGATAGTGCGCCAACCCATGTTCTCAACGTCGACAGCCAGCCCATATCGTGCGGCAAGCTGGCAGAACTCCGTCAAATTGCCGATTAGCCGTTGCAAGTCGCCATCGTCGCCGCATGCGGACAGGCGCTTGGCTCCAATATCGGCGGCGGCGGCAACGATGTGTTCGACGAGGGCAGCGTTAAAATCCGGGTCGATAATGAAAAACTCGATATCAAAAACGTTGATGCCTTCGCTGTCGAGTAGAGTTCGAAACTCCATTGCATCCCTGCTGCCCTGCGGCAGCTTGTAATAGGGTGCCCCAGGGAAAGCGGGATGCAGCCGAAGCCCTACGGAATTGAAGCCTGCGACTGCAGCATGCCTGACGAACTGCTGGGGCGGCAGTTGGATCGCAGAGAAATGGGCGATGCCGACGAGCGACTCCTTCACCGCATCGGTCATCGCACAACTCCGGTACGAGCCAAATGATCAAGCAGGTTAGCGCCGGTGCGATGGATGTGCTGACGAAGCTTGTCAGTCGCGTAATCGCTGTCTCTCGCCACAGCGCCCTGAGCGATTTCACTATGCTCCTGGCTGACATTTCGATCGCCTGAAGTCTGGGTCAGGAATTTTCTGCGATATCGATCATTTAGATTGAGTAGGGTCTTGCAGAACTGCAGGAGAAGCGGCTTTCCGCAGCCCGAAATAAGGGTTAGATGGAAGTCGCGATGCGCCATCTCCCAATATTCGAGAGTTTCCGGCTTGTTCGCATCGCGGTCGGCACGGTTGAGCTTGTGAAGCGCGCGCATGACATTGCTTTCCCACTCCGCGTCACCGAGCCTAATCGACTCTTTCAACGCGAAAACCTCCAACTCCTCGCGAAGACTCGTGATCTCTTCCAGATTTGCCAGTGATACTGGCGCGACCCGGTAGCCGCGATTGTCTTCAAACTCTACCAGCCCGTCGGAAATCAAGCGCGCAAGCCCTTCGCGCAAGGGGCTGAGGCTCACATTGAATGACTGTCGCGCCTTGTCGAGATTGATCTTGCTGCCAGCCTCCAGCCCTCCGGAAATAATTGCTTCGCGCAGCCGGAATGCCAATTGGCTTCCAATCGTATTCTTGCCGTCATCGGCAAAGTCACCATTTCCAGCTTGCTCGCTGGGTGCGTCGGGTGAGGCACTCTGTCGCTTCATAAAACCTCCCACGCGAATGTCGCGCTTGGTTGATGGGCGATATTATAAACGATTATTCTTGTCAACGAATTTGGAGTTTTCCATCATCGTTTGACAGGACAATTCAGAATATCGAGAAAAAAACGCCGATATCGGCTGTTTATCTCACAATTTTGTAATTTCACCAATCCTGACGCTGGAGGCGTTGATGAGCGCTTGACAGATAATCGATTATTTACGTATCACTCGAGCGTTGGGAGGTAACGATGGTGATTAAATCTGAAAGAGACTTAACGCCCGCCGTGATTGCGGCCATGGGCCAGACCTCTGATCCGAGGATGCGGGACATCCTGATGGCGCTTGTGAAACATCTCCATGCTTTCGTTCGCGAAGTGCGGCTGACCGAGGTGGAATTCCGTGAAGCGACTGCTATTCTCAACGAGATCGGCCAAATGCAAACCGACAGTCATAACGAATTTGTCCTCATGTCCGGCTCACTTGGCGTTTCGTCCCTTGTCTGCCTGCTCAATAACGGTGACAAGGGGCAAACAGAGACTTCACAGTCGCTTCTTGGACCATTTTGGCGCCTGAATTCTCCGAGAGTTGAAAACGGCGGCACGATCATCCGGTCCTACACGCCTGGTACCCCGCTTTTCGTCCATGCTCGTGTAATCGATCGCGAAGGCAATCCGATATCAGGTGCCGAAGTCGACGTCTGGCACGCATCCCCTGTCGGTCTTTATGAGAACCAGGACCCAGATCAGGCGGAGATGAACTTGCGCGGCAAATTCACGACGGACGGGGAGGGACGTTTCTGGTTCCAGACAGTCAAGATGGTTGGTTATCCCATCCCCGTCGATGGAGTCGTCGGACGCATGCTCAAGGCTCAGGGCCGTCATCCTTATCGACCAGCACATTTGCACGCGCTGATCTTCAAGCGGGGCTACAAGACGCTGATTTCGCAGGTTTTCGATCCGAGCGATCCGAATATCGAATCCGACGTTCAGTTTGGCGTGACTGCGGCACTCACCGGCGATTTCATTCGCCACGACGAACCGCATCCAACCAACCGAGACATTCAGGCGCCGTGGTTCTCGCTCGACTACACTTATGTCATGGAAGCAGGCGAGGCTCTTTTGCCGCGCCCGCCAATCAAGTAACGTTATTTGGAGCCGGATAATGATTACCGAGGAACAACGCCAGTCAGCAGCCAGGGCCATCCTGGAGGCCGAAACCACGCGGACTCCCATTGTCCAACCCAGCAAAACTTATCCCGAGCTCGAAATTGAGGATGCGTATCGCATTCAGGCGCTTTGGGCCGAGTTGCGTGTGTCGCGCGGCGCGCGGATTGTCGGCCACAAAATAGGTCTGACGTCTCGCGCCATGCAAATGGCATCCAAGATGACCGAGCCGGATTATGGGGTGATCCTGGATGATGCGCTCTACAATGATGGCGCGCAGATTAATGCGGATTTGTTCATCAAGCCGCGCCTGGAAGTCGAGTTGGCGTTCGTAATGGGTGAAGACCTGGAAGGAGCGGGCACCCGTATCTATGACGTCATGCGCGCGACGGAGTTCATTCTGCCTGCGCTCGAGATCATCGATTACAGAACCGAAGTTCCGCGTGCGATTACCGACACAATCGCCGACAATGCAGCCTTCGGAGCAATCGTCGTGGGTGGGCGGGTGATCCGCCCGTTTGATATCGACATACGCTGGGTCGGAGCAACTCTGTCGAAAAACGGCATTATCGAAGAGTCCGGGGTTTCAGCCGCGATCATGGGTCATCCGGCCGCCGGCGTTGCATGGCTGGTCAACAAACTTCATGCCGTCGGCGGCGGCTTGAAAAAAGGTCAGATCGTCCTTGCGGGCTCATTTACGAGACYGGTCGACATCATAAAGGGCGATGTCATTCAGGCTGATTATGGGCCAGTTGGCTCAATCGGCGTCTCTTTTACGTGAGGTTGAGATGGATCTTCCAGTCAATAAATTTAAAGCAAAACTGCAGGCCGGGCAAAGCCAGATAGGACTTTGGTGCGGGCTTCCAGGGAGCTACGCTGCCGAAATCGTGGCGCCAGCCGGGTTCGATTGGCTGTTGTTTGATACCGAACATTCCCCCAGCGACGTGCTGACCGTGCTGCCACAATTGCAGGCGATCGCCGCTTACGATGTCGCCCCGGTGGTGCGCCCAGCTGTCAACGATCCAGTGCTGATCAAGCGATTCCTAGATATTGGTGTACAATCTCTTCTAATCCCCTTTGTTCAAAATGCAGACGAAGCGAAAGCCGCGGTGGAAGCAACCCGCTATCCACCGAAAGGAATTCGAGGCGTTTCGGCCCTTACGCGTGCCACACGTTTCGGCAGGGTAAAGAATTATGCCCAGCAGGCGGAGGGGGAGATCTGTGTTCTCGTTCAAGTCGAAACGCGGGAAGCTATTACTCATATCGAGGCCATGGCATCGGTCGAAGGGGTGGACGGGATATTTATCGGCCCGGCGGATCTCGCAGCCAGTTTCGGCTATCCGGGACAACCAGGCCACCCGGAAGTGGTCGAGGCAATTGAAAATACGATCGCATTACTCAAACGGCTCGGAAAGCCGGCAGGAATACTCACGCCTGACGAGAAATTCGCGGCACGTTGCATGGAATTGGGAACGCTGTTCACTGCCGTCGGTGTCGATGTCGCATTGCTGGCGCGCGGATCAGAAGCACTGGCGGCCAGGTTCTCGAAAAAGTTGTAGACATGCGAGCTTCCGGGCACGTCGTCACCGAACTTGCGCCTATGGGCGTGAACCGATTGGCATGTGAGAGCGATGCGGCCATCCGATCCAAACGCGTGCCAACTCGCATTCGAGGCCGAGACCGGTCCGACCGTATCGGTGTCAACAGTCTTTCCATCCGGCCTGATAGCCAGCATGCACCTGCGCGCGGCGGCGTGTCGCTCCTGATTGAGGAGCCCTGTATCACGTTAGCAGCCGGCACAAAGGAGGCGAGGCTGCGTCAAAAAGACCATGCCTGTCGATCTTGTAATTGAGTTGTTAAAGGAGCATTTCGGGTGTGTCCTATGCAAAAGCATAGACAATTCCAAGCAACAGACTGGAAGTACTCGAAATGGCTGACCTGGAATGGGTAGACTTTTTCCCAATAGTTTTCTTGCCGTTCAAAATTATCGTACTGGGCATTGGCATGTATTACGCCATCAAGTGGCATCACGATCAGGCTAAGAAAGATAACGAGGCCAAAGGAAACTGAGCGCCGACAGGTGTCAACTTGCTTCAATCCACATTGGTTTGGAAGCAGAATGGACCTTCTTCAAACCCGCCTCGACGAAACGTAGGGGGCGATTTGCGTAGCAGGAGATCGAGCATAGACCTCGCCTCACGCACCTGGCCCAATAGATTATCCGCAAGCCCTTATCAATGCATTTGTTTGACCAGCCCCGCCCGTAACAAGGTTGGGGCTGAACTAATTTCTCTCGACCGGGCGTCTCGGACGGTAAAGTCGAGGCACAGTTTGAGAAACGTAGCAGGTAAGCGCGGCTTAAAGCAGTGGCACGCAAGTCGTGAAGCTTACTTGCTCAGCGTTTGCGCGATAAGATCGAGACGCCATCTTCGCACTTATTGAATCGGATAATCCGTCAGCTGCCATCATGGTCGACGAACGGATCGTTTTTGCAGCTCTTCGCTTGAGCGCCCGTTAACAAAATATGTTTAGGGCAAGTGGTTAGCTGTCGATCGCTGCCTCTTGAACGGAGAGCTGCAGATTGTGGTGCTGAGCGATAGACGGGCTTGCAATAGCTCATTTATGGCAATAATTATGAGTTATAGAGAGGGATTCTATAACTCATGGAATGGAACTGGCGAAACACTGATTGGCCAAACTTCAGGTGCGACACCGCAAGCCTGGTACCGCTGGAGCAGAAATTCCTGCAATCAGCCGGAGAGGTTATCGGTGCTGTCCGGCATTTCAACGAGGACGACAGCAACCAACTTCGCATTGAGTTGCTGAGCGACGAAGCGGTCAAGACCTCAGAGATTGAGGGGGAATTTCTGGACCGCGTGAGTGTCCAGTCGTCACTCCGCAGACAGTTCGGGCTAAACACTGATGATAGACAGATCCGCCCCCAAGAGCGGGGGATCGCCGAGATGATGGCAGATGTCTATCGAAATTGGCATGGGCCGCTGCGTCATGAGGGACTGTTCCACTGGCATTCAATGCTGATGGCGGGAAACCAATATATTGAAACGGTTGGGGCTTACCGCACGCATGAAGACGCCATGCAGATCGTGTCAGGTCGATTGGACAAGCCCACCATCCACTTCGAGGCTCCCCCGTCGCGCCGGGTTGCCGCTGAGATGGAGACCTTCATCACATGGTTCAATCAATCAGGGCCAGATGGCCAATGCTCGCTTCAAGCTTTGACGCGTGCCGCAGTAGGCCATCTTTACTTTGAAAGCATACATCCGTTTGAGGATGGCAACGGGCGAATTGGACGCGCGCTCGCCGAGAAATCCCTAGCGCAAAACATAGGGCAGCCAAGCCTCATTTCACTCGCCTTCACAATCGAGAAACACCGGAAGGCCTATTACTCAGAGCTTGAGCGGCATCAGCGCACGCTCGATATCACCGACTGGGTCATTTTCTTTTCAGAAACTATCCTGGATGCTCAACGGGCGACGCTTGAGCGCATAGATTTCTTCATTCAGAAAGCAAAGTTCTATGATCGTTTTCGCGGCCAGCTAAACGATCGGCAGGAAAAAGTAGTCGCGCGCATCTTCAAGGAAGGCACGGCAGGCTTCAAGGGGGGGCTAAGTGCCGAAAACTACATTTCGATCACAGACACCTCCCGCGCTACAGCAACACGCGACCTTCAGCAGCTCGTGGAGATTGGCGCACTGACGCGTACGGGTGAACGCAGGCATACCCGGTACTCGCTGTCATTGCAGAAATAAATTGCCGCTAGTCCAGTGAACTCAACCAAAGTCATTATCTAGGTAACCGATTGTTCGATTCCGCTCTCATCAGGTTTTTCGGAAGGACGCCGGCCGGTAATATCCTTCTCACCGGAGATGCGCGGGGCGATCACATTCTCAACGGCCTCGAAAAGAGCGGTGCTGTCGCGACAGGTGCCGCCCACCACCTTCGCCTTCTCAAGGTCTAGCACCACGGTAGCGGTCGCCCAGGCGGCTTCTATATTTCTGAATTGCGCGTGTCTGAGAGCTAGCCATCTGATCCTCCAGATATTTCCAGTAATAAAGCTGGATATCGAGGTTTCGACCAGTCGTCAGGAGGAATGATATTGGCGCAGCTAGAGAGCTAGTTTGATTAGAATATTGGGGTCGTCAGTTCGTATCCCCTCACATCAGGATTTTTGTCAATTGTTCATTCGAGTGGCATCGAATTTCTCCTTCGTAGGCGGATCCACGGTCTGAGCCCATAGCAATTACCGGCCCGGTTCTCGGGCCTATACAACCTCACATCCGGTCGCCGCTCTCACGCGGCTGCA
>NZ_JBFREP010000017.1:0-64822 GCF_052114365.1 Agrobacterium sp. MCAB5 | reverse complement strand
TTTCAATCCACTTCCCAATCAGATTCCTTCCCGCTTCCCCATATAAATAAATCCACCTCACTGTAAAAACCTATATAAAATCACATGGTTATAGCTGTCCAAAATTATCCGCGCACAAACAGACGAACTTTACCAATCAAATCCCCACTCTCCCCTTAATGCGGTTGGTTTACGCCTATTTATATGTTTCGCGTGCCAAAGTGAATAAATTATATGTTTTATCGACACTCTCCCGCCGTTGATCCGATCCTAACCAAACCACCAATTCACCCTCGCATAAGGGAAAATTCATTCCCAGCATCAAGTATAAATATACAAATATATGTATTAATAGCGATTAAGAAGGTATAATATTCCAGCCGCGCACCCTGCAGCGCGTGCTACCCTCATCGCAATCGAATGACAGGTAAATACGGATCGTTCAGCCTATCAAAAGTTGCACAAAATGATTGACTATCGCGGCCGCGTGAGGGAGCCTCTGCGCGAAAATACGGGGAACATAACAAATCATCATGTCGCCAGAACGCTTTAATGAATGCCTGCGGGTGATCCGCTGGACGCCAATCAATATTGCCTCTGCCTTGCAATGTGAACTCTCATGGATCGAAGCGCTGGAAGCCGGCAACGATGCAGTTCCCGATGGCCTCGCAACATGGCTGGAAACGCTTGCGCAAGCCCATGAAGCATTACCGCCGCCATCAACCTACAGAGAAAAACGGTCGACATTATGATGCGGCCAACAGCTGAAAACCTTCACCAACAACCGGATTACGCAATATGAAACATGCCATCGCAATTCTCGGTCTGATCACCGTATCCAGCCCGGCCTTCGCAGCATCGTGCGAGAAAAACTTCACCGTCTCAGGTGTGCCCATGGTCACGGCTGTCTCTTACAAATCCTTTCAGGAACTGCCGAAAGCCAAAGCACCCGCTGTCCTTCAAAAGCTCGCCCAGGCCGTCGCAGCAGAAGGTTTTTCAGGTATCCAGATCAACAAGGCACTGTCGTCAATCGATGCCCACCAGGAAACCAGCGGAAGTGGCAGGATTCAGACGCTGCGCGTTGTCGCCCGCCAGAAAGGCGCCGCTGTCCGGATCGATGCTGTTTTCAACATTCAGGCAGGACAGATCGCTGTAAGGGTCGGCTTGAAGACACCCCGGTCCAGCAGCACGAGCCCTCGTACATAGGAAACCAACCTGCCCATGTCCGCTGCTACTGAACTGGCGGCGGCAGAAGGATGTGCACGAGTGTGTTCCCAAAAAATCAGCCCTGCCACGGATCCCCAACGATAGCGCCGGTACCGTCGAAATCCCGCACGTTGCGCGTAACAACGGTCAGGTTGTGAACAAGCGCCGTCGACCATACGGTCGTTGACCGTCGCGAACTGCTAGCAAAAACTGATTTTTAGAGTGAGTTTCGTAGCGAAGGTTTCGTAAGAAGTTCGATCTCAGCAAGGCGGTTGATTGCGGGACAGTGTGTTCCAGTCTGGAGACGGCCCCAAGCTGGCGGTTAGTGCTTGCAGCGTTGCTTTCACGAATTCGTCCGGCCAGTTGAGACCAAGCTTAGCTGCTAACGCGTAAGCGCGTGGCATGAATTTTTGCGCAATATCGAAATGGGCCGCGGCGCTTTTCAATCGCTGGAATCTCAATAGAAAAACGATCAGTTTCCGGCTGCTTTGTCGTGATGGGAAAGAACAGAACCATGTCGCCGTCCGCACGGGCGAGCCTCACGCCAACAACAACGGGTCGACCCTTCCGACCTTCGGTTTCACCAAGCGAAGCCTCCCGGCTCCACCAGATAAGGGTAGCGGATTACGACTGCAGTCTCGATGTCATCGAAACCGCTCACCGAACCATTTCTTCCGTTTCCGCATAAGCCTCGACTGCCGCCTCAAACTCGTCCAACAAAGCGTCAGACATATTATCGATAGTGCCTACCGCGCGCAGATCAGACTGCCGCATCAAATGTTCATAATCCTCAATATTAAGAAGGACCAGACGAGGCTTGTTGCGCTGGGTGATCGTCACCGGATGGCGAAGTGCCTCGGCGATGATATCACCGGACCTCCTGGAAAGATCGCTCGTCGTGTAAGAATTACCTGAGCTTGCCATCGATCATACTCCCGTCTTGCGTCGCAACGATAGCAAAGCCCAAAAAGGAAATCCATAAAATACAGCAATGCTGTAAATGCTGCATTGATTATGCGCATTAATGACGCCACGGGACCACTAAAACTCCTGATCATTCCATTTTTTTGAGGTTTCGCATGCCTCAAGGGCGCAGCCCTTCCAGATTCAGATAAACCTTCATCTGCTGGATTGGCTTGAACTTCATTTGCGGCGCACACGCTGCCTGAGAGGACGATCAGCGAGGCGGCAGAATTCAGCTGCAGTCCGCACAGATTAATCAGCACCATGGCTGCCTTTTGCCTGTCCATGTCCGCGCAAGTCCCTCAGATACAAGGATATCGCCGATCGAACGGCCATCTTTCAAAAGTACCCTCAGCTTTCGCCCATACCTGTCCTCGTCGCGACCGGGCCCGGACTGCATGGTAAAAGCACCAGAATTGACCAGTTCCATCAGCCGTACAGTTGCACGCTCCCCAAGCGCTTTTTCAGAGGCGCACTGTGGTTTACCGATTTCTGGCGCATCGATATCGGCAATGCGAACCTTGACGCCACCAGTCCACAGCGTATCTCCATCGACAATGCAATTGACACGGACGCTCCCGCTGCATCTCCGGTAGGACGCGACCGGAGATGCCGTCGAAAGGATGTCTTGTCCCGCGTTTTGCGGGTCTCGCGAACGCGATGTTGTATCGCGCACTTTTGCTTCCAGATCCGGCTGAAAAGACGGTCTGTGATCGATTACGTAATAGAATATGCCTGCGCCTACGAGGAAACTCGCCAGCATGCCAAGCACAACGAGCATAACAAACGAACTGCCTGACCTCGATCGTGACGTCTGCCGCGATCTGAATTGCACAACTTTAGCCATTATACCCCATGCTCCGCTCATACCCAGGATAGCATCGACGAGTTAATGCCACCGACAACGGGATTGCTGCAATTTTAGGGAACCCAGCGGTCAGAAGTTAAACGCCACTGGGGGGCTTTCATGCATGATAACGAAGGAAGCCTGTCGGGAGACAGAATGATGTCGACAGCTATGCACCTAGGCGGCCGACATTGGCAAGTCAGGGCAGCAACTTCGCAGCGCCCAAGGGCCCGGAGCGCAGCAGCATGGTGTGCGACACCGGAAAGGCCGAGCGTCTTACTTCCCGGCCCATACCGTAGTCCACCGCGTCCCTGAACGTGCTGGTAATATACAAGGACCACCTTCGCGAATTCCACAACAGGTTGTATATCTCGTTTTCAAACCTTGTATTTGTCTAATATACGATTATTCACAGACATGTTTGGGGGCTTACATGACAACGTTTCCAGGCCACATCATCCTCGTTCCAGCAGTAGCATTGGTGATTGCTGTATTGCCGTTGCCCTACGGCTACTACACGCTGCTGCGCCTCGGCATCACGGCATTTGCGGCGTTCTTCGCTTACATCGAGTACGAGAAGCACGGCGCGTTCACGGGGTGGGTCTTCGGCTTCATTTGCGTGGGATTGCTGTTCAACCCGTTTATCCCCGTGCATTTGAGCCGGTCGTCGTGGTTCATCCCTGATCTACTCGGCGCTGGTGTATTTGCCGCTTACTGGAAATTTTCGACAACGAAACTCGGCGAGTAAGGGCGCGCGACCACGGTTTGACGTTTACCTCAGTCGTTGCGGTGCGTTGCCTGGAGGCCCACTCAGCCACGCTTGCAGATTAGTACAACCCCGCCGCGTTCGACTGCACGAGCCTCGAAGCTGGCCTTGCAATCTCCGCAGCCGGCAACAGGTGGCACGAAAGGAGCTAAGCGCTGCCTGCCGGGCTCCATCAGAATTTCATGTTCAGCAACTCAGGAAAATTATAGTACCGCAACCGCTTGTCACGGCAGCGATAGTCGTCCTTTGAGGAGTCAACGCCCAAATTCTTGTACACGGCTACGCCAATATACGACCAATCGGGATTAGAACGTTCCGCCGTTCGCGTGCAAAAAGCGAAAATCTGCTTTTGAGGATCGAGCACCACTACGCTCGAAATCTCGGCTTTCGTAAAATCACCGGCTTTGATAGTTCCGCGCATGGCGTCCAAATAGTCACGTTTAATCGGTCTGGACGGTGGACGTTGCGAATCCAAAACAGATTGCGGTGCCGGAGTCTGGCATCCAGCCAGTGTCATCACGGTGGCACAGAGAAGTAAAGCTGTCCTCATTCAATTCAATCCCCAAAAGTCAAAGCACAACACGCACAATGTACAGGCGGCGTTGTTCGTGAGACACAGCCTGCCGTCGTCGAAAAAAGCGGGTGAAGGCTTCCCAGCGTCCGTCCTTCTCAAGCTTGTCCCGGATAATTTCAATCATGCCCTGACCTCAAGATCAGGCTGACGCCCCAAAGGCATCACCGCGCCTTCCAGCGCCCGGAGAAAGGCATTCGCAGCCTTGTGCTTGTACACAGGCTTCAATGCAGTAAAATCCTTGCGTCGCAATCCGAAAAGGGCATCTTCCTCGATCCTCATACCAACCGTCAGCCATTCAAGCCCGCTCCACTCAACCTTGCGAAGCGCTACCAGATCCATAAGTGCCCGAAGAGGCTGGGCGACAAACGCGATCGAACCTTTGAGCGGGACACGGTCAACGCTCGTCATGAACCGGTATTCGTTGATCGCCAGAGGATGATAACTGAAGGTCCCAAACCCGGGCGTCGAAAAATCCTGGCTTTTGCGACCAGGTGAGACACAGGCGGTAACAAACACCGCCTCTGGAATCCATCCATGGAACGACAGTGCTGTTTCGAAAGATATATAGCTCCCCGGCACGAGGTTTTGGGCGACGGCAAACGGATGAACCGGGTCACGTCGATAGCGTCGCGCCAACACATAACAACCACGCTTCAAGCGGATGAGAGAGCCGTCTTTCAAAGCGCGGTTGACAAGGCCATAACGGCGCGCGCTACTGCCGCCCAGCAACTCGGCGAGTTGCCGGTCATTCAGAAACCGATCAGCCAATCCGGCTGCGGAAATCTGATCTACCAACGAAGACATAATTATCGATACTTCCATTTTATGAAAGTTTCACGAATTTCTATAATTTTGCGACGGGTGTCGGACCGCAAGGCAGCACGAAGCATGAAGCATGAATGTGTATCTCCGACAGGCGGCAATTTTAAACATGGAGAGCCTCCGGTTCGTACCACAATGCCTGAGCGATCCGGGGCAACGGGCCTATAAGCAGGATCTGGAAAGACTTTCGTACGATGCGAAAAACCAGGCATCAGCATCATGCGGCTGAGCACCGCATACTGAAGTAGCCTTGCGTGTTAGCCGAGCCGAATGCCAGCAAGAAGGACACATAGCTCCGCCTGTCGTTCGGTCCCGGTTTTACGCAGGATTGACCGAACGTGGGTACGAACCGTTTCATACTGAATTCCACAATGATCGGCGACGATTCTAAGATCTGCACCGTCAGCAAGAAGCGCCGCAATTTTACATTCGGACGGCGTCAGCCCAAACAGATGATGAAGCACGTCATATGAAATGAAACGTTTATCACTCACATCTTCGAACAGCACCATTGCGTACGACCTGGCGAAAACGTCGCGCACATTTGGCCCGGCCCTTTCGATCCGCGCAAGCAACGGCCTCTTCTCACCACGGGTCAACGTCACGACTTCGCCGTGAGCCAGATCATTCGATCGAATGACCTTGTTCAGCATCGTCTCAAAGACCACTGTCTCCCGTGACGACGCTGCCCTGATCTTTCCATGCGCTATTCTGACATCCCCGGTGAGAAGCGAATCCGCCTTCTGGTTAGCCGCTACCACATGACCACGATGGTCAAAGAAAACGCACGCAACATCTGCACGCTCAAACGCGGCCAGTCGTCCTCTCATGTCGCCAGCCGAAAACAGTGCCATGATCCGTGCGGACATCTGAAGGTGGGTTCTGAGATTAGCGAGGTGAACCCGGTCATCGTTCCCAAACCCGCCATCGCCGAGCCTGCGTTGCAGAACGAAAAACAGATCGTCCTCACCTGAGGAAAAATTGACGACTGCTGTATGCTGGAATCCATGCTTCGCCATGAATTTATAGTATTCGAGATTATCCAGATCACCTTTACGGACGAAATCCTCCTCGAGGACAACTCCATTACGCTTCATCAACGGTATGAATTTCGCCCGGTGGTCTCGCGTGTTCCAGCCGTCGTTGATATAGGCTTCCATGATCGAGGATAAACTCTCGGTGAAAAGAACACCTCCGACCGAGCCGGAGCTTGCCGGTGCCATGACATTGATGCCGCCGGCGCCAGTTGCCTCAGCAATCTGCTCCAGAAGCGAGGGCCAACGCGAGGGCTCCAGCGCCGCATCCTGGAAATGATTCAGCAGATTATGAAAAACCGCGATATCAACCGGCATTTTCCCCCTCACCCACCAAAGTATATTTGTATAGCCAGAATACAGCACCAGATCCAGAAGTTGTTTTCGTGCATACTTGAAAAGACACACTTGTCGAGCTGGAAGCCGCCCGTTTCTCATCAACCTCCCGAAGCCATCAACCTGGAGCATGTGGCACGCTCTAGGCGCAACGGGGCTTCTACGACGGTCCGGACCGATGTGCGCGCTCAATCCCCGGCAAGACACTCGTTGCATTTCTGAGCCGCCTTATCGTCACCTAACGACATCAGTCAGCGTCCTGCAGCAAACCCGAATCTGATCAGCCAGACATACCCCAATTGGGGTACGCAAACCTGGGGTAAGCTCGATATTAAATTTGCCGTGTAATCAAGCTGGAGCATTATCATTGCGGTACGTGTTGATGTGGGTCGGGCCTGACAGGCAAGAGCCTGTTGTCGAAACCGACGATATTTCACAGTGCGTACTGTGGATCAGCAGGCAAACAGGAAATAACGCCGAGTTTTCAGAGAACGATTATAACGTCATCGATCGTGATCTCGACGCAGACATTCCGCGCGCGACAAGTTTCCTGTAGCAAGAGGACGCTACTTCAGCAGCAGCGAAAATGCCATGAACCTCACAAAATACTTTTATAAACAATCTCAATTATCTGTATTTTAATAATAAAATACATATTTAAACAAACTGCGAGTTCACCCCCGCACATGGCTAGGAAGAAGACTGCTCCTCTCCATGGTCCCGATGTGTTCGCAATATAGCGCCCGAGCATGATGATCCGCCTTCCAAGCCATCAGTCTTCTCAGTCGGTTGACACACCGGCTACTGCTCCCGAAGCTGGCCGATCACATCCACGCGGTCGTACGTCCCGGTGGCGGGTACGACATCCAATTTTTCACCAGCCATATATTTATCCTTAGGCCTACCAAGTCTCACCGTCTGCATGCAGGTATGCGTAATGCCCTTTTGCTAGCGCTCGAAAACAATCGTGCCAAAACTGAAGGTCTGGTAGTGCGGCTCAAATAACGGTTCACTTCCGCGGCCCGAAACCTTGACTTGTTGATCCCATACTTTCTGAATCGTCGCGATGGAGTGGGGGGAAATTACTGAAGCGCCACGCTCGTAGGCCCATCACTAGAGCGCCGACGATAGCAAAGCAGCACACCATCAATACAGGCTACACAAACCTGAATGCGTCGAGCTTCTGATCGTTGTGCTGCCAATGTAGCATTGTGGCAAAAACTCGCGTCTCGTTAGCGGTTCGAACGTTGAAACAACAGGCGTCATGGCACGAAAGTTCGCCCGCTTACTGGCTATCGCTTTGGCACACCTGCATAGCGAAACATGATGTCATCGTAGAACTGCTTCCCAAACAGCACTTCGCGGTCAAAACATTTCGCACAGAGTTCCAAATCAGTGGTCGGATTATAGTCAAACTGCGTTTCATCGATCATGCATCTGCTCCTGAATTCGCCGGCACCGCTTTTGAACGCTGTGAGTAATTCGCTCAAGAATCCTCGTCGGATCGCTGGAGAGGGCGACGATATGTGGTGCCACCTCATCGCATGCGACGCTGACCAGTTTTGCAAGCTCCTCCACCCGTTTCAGTGTCGATGCGCCGCTCAATCCAATGTCATCAGCCAGTGCCTGCCAGTCGGCACGCCGCAGGTGAGGCGCATGGAACCGACCAGAAATCCCCTGCGGCAGGCTCTGGTCGACCTGGCGATAAACTGCAGCGCACATCAGGTCATAGAGTGGAGCCATCTTCGCGGACCCACCGGCACCAATCAGGATAGAGTAATTTTTGGCATGCGAATCCGAATTGCAGATCAGGACATTGAAGATCACCGCATCGAGAAGTTTCAAACGCTCGCCAGGCGAAACAAGATCGCTGACGGCATCAAACATCATCTTCATGGTCACACCGCCGCCGGTCGAGGACCGCTCGTATTTCTGCGAGGGGAAGCAACCCGTTAACTGGCAAAGATCCTCCTGATGCAGCCTGCGGATCTCGCCTTGAGCGTCGGTAAAGCGATCATAGCGTTTCACGAGAAGGTAACGTCGCTTGCCCGCTACTCCGATCGTCGCCTCGGCGGCATCCAGGCCGCAGGCACGCGCAAGCGACAGGCAAAAAGCTTCGTTCTCCACGCTTCCCGCAAGGCGTTTCGTATCCGGCTTGAGAATATGCGTGGATGGCGTCCCGTCGACCGGAACTGAAATACGGCCACTCCCATCACCAAACACCGGCAGCTTTTCCTGAACGCCCGCCAGGGACATAGAAACACCGCGCTCTCCGACCAGAAAGGGTTTGGCAGGAAGTTCATTGAGAATACGCTCCAGCGCCTGCTCGTCCGGCACGGGCTGCAGGTTGACGCCAGCTTTCCGCGGCTCCCCGATCGACAGTGCCCCCGCCGTGTCACGTCCGATATGAGCAAGTAGACCGACAATATCTTGCGGGGAAACCTTGAGGCGCTGACCGATCTCGGCAAGATGGGTTTCCGGAAGCAGATTGGCAAGCCAGGGAAGCAGCTTCGCTGCACCCACGGATCCGGAACGTAGCGGCATGGTAAGCGACACCGGAAAGGCCGGGCGGCGTGCTTCCCAGCCCGGATCATAGTCCAACCTCCATTCGCCTTCAAAAGTCAGATGGGCGACAGGCAAGGTCTCGTAGTAGATGGTTGTCATTGATCAGCACCAAACATCGGCAGAAAGCCGAGGTCATCGTCCGGCGCGACTTGCGCAGTCTGAACCGTCTTGAGATCGCCAAGATCGATCCCAACTGCGCGTGCGACGATCAGGGCTTTTTCGAGCTGGCAACTCGGCTTGCCCGATTCAAGCTCGACGATGAAGCGTTCCCCCGTTCCGGAACGGGCAGCAAGCCCGGTTTGCGTCCAGCCAAGTGCTTTGCGTCTCTCCTTGATAGCAGCGCCGAAATCACGCGCGGACCTGAACATCGTCAACCTCCATAGTTTGACTTACCGTACAGGAAGTTTTCCAAAGAATCAAGGAATCGCTTCCCGATCGGTAAGTCTTACGCTTGATCGCGCCAAATCATCCTGATCGGGAATCTCTGTGGGATCGCACCTGGCAGGAGCCAGGGTATTTGCCTCATCTCACGGGCCTATTGTTTCATCATCATTGCCCGATAAATTGATACACCGGCCATTACTATCGTATTAATGTTTTACATCCGAATCACTACTTAATTATATGATATATAACCATAAGTATCACGATGATAAACGGCATAATCCATTTCGCCGCGCGTTGGGCCCTGATGCACGGGCATCACGCCAACACCTTAAAACCGCAGCCCGAAGCCCACGCTGCCGGTTCTCTGTTGACGCCGCCTGGTCGACCCGGCAACCTCATAACATGACCCTGACCAACAGTTTCATTGCCGAACTCGTCCGCGACGCCAACAGGCTCGAGAACCTCGACGACTATCAGAAGCGCCGCATGCTTGAACGGGCAGTAACGACAATCCGCGACATGCGTGAAACGATCGGAATCCCCTCCGGTCCCGGTCGCGACAGTGTCGTCGACATCCACACCGTCGCCCTGTCCATCGAACACGGATGGCGCAGCGATGACGACGTGCGAAACGCCCTGCTGCAGGCAGCCGGCATGATCCGGGACCTGCATATCGTCCTCGACAGCAAAACCGGAATCAGCTTTTCCGAACCCGCCGGTTGACGCCATGTGTCATCTTCCCGCCGTCAATGGCACTTCGTACCGGCGAAATTCAGTTTATTGATTTTAGGTTTTCGTTAACCATACGCGACCACCTTCCTCCCACAGCAACGATGGAGGTTGGCTTTGGCTTACGACTGGAATCGCAATGAACGCGAAGGCATGTTTGATGAACTGGCGGCGGCCCTGATATTCTTCACAATCGTCAGCCTGCTTCTGGCGTCCGCATACCTCGTGACAACCTTTGCCAGATAGGGCGGGTTCTTTCACCCGTCTACCGGCGAGGACGAGAAACACCAGCCTGGCAACTTTGGCCAGTGACCGTACAATCAGCCGCCGAATGCCTGCTTAGGGTGAGTGAATGACCATGACAGACGATCTTCGCGGCCATATCCTGCTTCTCTCCGGGCACCCAGGCTCCGGCAAGTCCACAATCGCCGAAACGCTTGCGCACTTGCGCGGCGTGCCAAAGGTTCATTTTCATAGCGATGATCTGTGGGGATACATCAAGCATGGCCGCATCGATCCCTGGCTTCCCGAATCCGATCAACAAAACCGCATGATCATGCAGATCGCCGCCGATGTCGCAGGTCGCTATGCCGAGGCGGGTTATTTCGTCATTGTCGATGGCGTCGTGCGACCGGACTGGCTCCCGGCCTTCCTCGCGCTTGCATGCCCGCTGCACTACATCGTGCTGCGCACGACAGTAACAGAAGCAATCGAACGCTGTCAGGCTCGCGGCGGCGACAGCCTCGGCGATCCGCTGGTCGTGGCCGATCTTCATGCCCAGTTCGCCAATCTCGGGGCTTTCGAGCACAATGTACTATCGTTGTCTGGCAAGGACAGGGATCAGGCCTTGCAGGCGGTCAGCAATGCGCTGCAATCGGCACGTTTCCGTATTGATGCCACGAGCGATGGCAATCGATTACGAACATAAAGGTGAAGCAAGCGTGGCTGTCCCGACAATCTATCTCCTGCGCCACGGCGAAACAGTCTGGAACTGTCTTGGCCGGTTTCAGGGGCAACAGGATTCGCCGCTGACCGCGCGCGGTATCGAACAGGCAGATCAAGTCGCACGCCTGCTCCGTGACGCTCTCTGCGACGATGAGCAGTCTTTCCGGATGCAAATCAGTCCGCTCGGGCGCGTGCGACAGACAGCAGAACGGGTCCTGGCCGAGGTTGCGCTCCCGTATCTCGAAGATGACAGGCTCGTTGAGGTCACCACCGGCTCCTGGGACGGGATGACGCGATTTGAGATTGATGCCGAATTTCCTGGGCGCCTTGAAGGATCCAACGCATTCGACTGATATTTCAGGGCACCGGATGGCGAAAGTTTTGATGACGCCTGCAAGCGCGCGACGTCATGGATCTCGGATCTCCGGCATCCGACGATCGCCATTTCCCATGGCCTGTTCGGGCGGATTCTTCGGGGTGTTTTTCTCGGACTTTCGAAGCTGGAGATGCTCGAACTGCCCGTTCCGCAGGATGGGTTGTACCGACTGGATGATGGCAGGTGCGATCTCATCACAGCTTGACCCGCACCGTCATGATCCAGAAAGCCACGGGCCAAGGACGTCATTCGCCACGTCGACAGGGGAGAAACACATGCATACACTTAACGTCATTTACCTGGCTTATCTCGACTGCCTCAACCGTCAGGCCCTCGATGAGCTCGGCACTTTCGTCGACGATACTGTTGAACACAACGGCCGGGCGTTAGGCCTGTCGGGCTATCGCGACATGCTGGTCAGGGACTTTGCTGATATTCCAGACCTTCGGTTTCAAGCAGAGATCCTTGTCAGCGACGTGCCCCGGATCGGCGCCCGGCTTTCGTTCGATTGCACTCCCAAATCCACCTTCATGGGCCTTCCGGTCAATGGCCGACGCGTTCAGTTCTGCGAGCATGTTTTCTACGACTTCGAACAGACAAAAATCCGCAGGGTCTGGTCGGTCATCGACAAGGCCGCAATTGAGCGCCAGCTCGGCTGACGGCCTTCACCGGACGAAGGTATCTGTGGCCCGCCAGCGCCAGAAAAATGAGCCGAAAGAGTGTGATTGCACGAGACGCTCGCTGAAGCCGGACAGCCTCAATTTATGCAGACAGCTGCTGAGGTCGCGGGCGTTGCACAAAGGTTACATCATATTTCAGGAAAAAAGCATATGAATGATCTCTCATATAAGGGAGTTCAGAGACTATGAAGAAAATCGTATCGACTATCGCATTCGTGCTTGCGGCATCGACTGCAATGGCGGCCGATGCCGTATCAGAAGTTCCTGCAGCCCCGGCAGCAGACGTTGCGCCGCTGTTCAGCTGGACCGGGTTTACCGCCGGTGTCCAGGCCGGCTACGGCTGGAACAACAATGACGCTTCGATCGTCGGCCTTCCCGGACAAACGTCCGCAGACTTCGACGGTGCTCTTGCCGGTGGTTTCGTCGGCTTCAACTACGACCTTGGCAACAGCTGGGTCGTTGGCCTCGAAGCAGACTTCGAAAAGAACTGGGGCGATGATTCAGCCACTATCCTTGGCACGGGCTTTGACTACGGGTTTGACTGGCAGGGTTCCGTTCGTGGCCGGGTCGGCTACGCATTTGACCGTGCCCTGGTCTATGGTACCGCAGGCTGGGCCTATGCTCGCGGCTACGCGGAAGTTCCGGGCATTGCCGACGTGAAGGAAACGTTCAACGGCTACACCGTCGGCGTTGGTCTCGACTACGCGTTTACCGACATGGTGTTCGGACGCGTTGAGTATCGTTACACCGACTTCGGCGACAAGGATTTCGATTTCGGCGGCGCTGCAATCAATGCAGATGTCGACCAGCATGCAATCCGCGTCGGCCTCGGCGTAAAGTTCTGATCCACCCGGACAGCAACAGCAAAAGCCCGGCCATTGTGCCGGGCTTTCTTCTTGTCCCTTTTCCGAAGGCGGGAAACGACAAACCAAGGGTGGCAAGTGCGGGCAACCTGTTGGCCAGGCGCAACGGCACCACAATGACTGAACACGCCGACCAGGACCGGACGCGGCTTGACACGCTCCTTCTCCCGCCTGTAAACGCTCAGCCAGTCTCATCCACGATTTTCCCTTTGAGCCAATCCTCAAGCAGCGCATGATCGGCATCACGCAGCGCCATCTGCGCCAGTTCACATCGCAGCAAGACCCGCAGCGCCTGCGCATCCGTTCCGTCCGCCGGTTTTTGCAGTTGGTTGAGCATCCATGTGCCAAGCAGCACTTTCAGCCGCACCTCAAGCTCTCGTTCCCGCGCGGCAAGGTTCCGCGGATGATGCGGGTGTTTCCTGGGTGGCATTGGATCGGTACACGACTGTTCCCTGCGTTCGACGACGACACTCTTCGTGACCAAGCGCGGTGGCTAGCTGACTGATCCCCTGGATTTGCTTAAGCACGCCAACCGCAGGTCGGAGCAACTTAAAATTTAGATAAAATTTACGCTAAATCTTATCGGTTTGAACCGATCCGCCCATGCTACGTTTCACGCAAGTCAAATCGGGAGGCCGGCTGCGATGATCTGGAATTTGGAGAAACTTGAACAAGAACGTCTCGACCTCATTGAGGTCATCGACAATCTCAAGAGGTGGGAACGTTTCTCTATAGACGACCGGCACATCATCTCATTACAGATCACCGCACATATGATGCGACTTAGCCAACTGGATGAAGACCTGGCGCACTTGCGCAGTCAAGAATTTCGCTCGGTTGAATATCTGGCTGCTGACTGAGGCCCGTCGTTGTGGCGAATTAGGGACCCGTTTGTTCCGTGCTGCCGCTGCGGGAAAGACCTGAGGACATATTGCCCTGTTTCCGCTTCTTCCTACGCCACGCCAGCGCCAATAACTGCGCGCCCTTACCTGAAATGAGCGCCGTCAGCCATGCAAGGCTCACCCATAACTGACCGGGCAACCTACGTGAATTACAGCGTTTTGCCCAGCTGCAACTGCTCGGCCCACAGCAGCTTCCCGCCGCCGGCGAATCCGCCGAGGTGACCGGCCTCGCCACAATGATGACGGCTTACGAGGCCCGCCTCATCGCCGAAACGCTGACGGCGACAGGTAGAAACGCCACACAGGCGATGAAGCACCTGAAGATTTCGAGAAAGACATTCTACGCCAAGGTGAATAAGCACAAGCTTATGGTCGGGAAATCCCGCATGAAGGGCTGAGGCGGGCGGCGGCGTCACAGGCTGCGGATAGCGCCACCATGGACCCGGTAATGTAACTCGCCTGCTGGCTGGCAAGAAAAATGGCGGCGGCGGCGAATTCCTCTGCGCAGCCGTAACGTCCGCCGGGGATGTCCCCGCGCGATGCTTCCTGCACGGCAGCTAGCTCAAGCGCGGTGTTTCTAGCCCTGATGTCATCCAGCACGCGCACGCGGTCGGTGCCACCCCGGCCGAGCAGGATCATGTTGACCGTGACCCCGTGAGGCGCGAGCTCCGTCGACAGCGTTTTCGACCACCCGGCGACCGCGGCGCGAACCGCTTTCGACAGGGCGAAACCGGAAATGGGTCGCTCGATGCCCGATGAACCGATGATGATGATGATGATGATGTGACCCCATTGACGTTCGATCATGCCGTATGCAAGCGCATCGGTGATCGAAAAGAACGAAACCCGCCTCGAATCGACCGCTGAACGCCATGCCTCAGGCGGCTGGCCGAGTGCTGGCGAGCGGCCTTCGGAATGGGCGGAAATGTCGTCGCGCCGCTTTGGCCTTTGCGCTGGCCACGTAGGCGCGGACGATCTCCTGATCCCTTCAAGCGAACGTCCGTTGCCGCCAGTGAGGCCTAAGGCCGCGAGGCGTGGTGCGAACGCGCGAATGACAAATCACCTATGTTGCTCACGCAGAAGGTTTTCAGCCATAAAGGAGACGAAGGCGGACACCTTCGGCGAGGGATGCCGGTTTGCCGGCCAAAGGATGTGGAAGGCACCGACCTCTTGCATATAGTCCTCAAGCACGCTGACCAGCGTACCTCGCCGGAGCTGCTCCCGGATCGCGAATTGCGGCAGGCATGCAAGCCCGAAGCCCCCCTCGGTCAGGCAGATCTGCGGCTCGAGCGTGCTTGCTACCGATGTCACGGGAAGAACAAGTTCAAGGGCCGCGCCGTCCGCCACCATCGGCCAGCGCTCCAGCTTGCCGGTGGACGGATATTTGTGATGATGGCAGGCGTGACCGAGCAGATCGTCGGGCGTCGAAGGCACGCCACGCGCCGCGAGATAATCGGGCGATCCGACGATCCGGTGCGAGAATGCCCCTGCCCGACGCATCATCAATCGCGAGTCCCGGGCTTCGCCGGTGCGGACCACGGCATCGAAACCTTCGTCGATCACATCCACCAGCCGGTCGGTGAAGTCGAGGTCAAGCTCGATCTCGGGATAGGCACGCATGAAGGCCATGACTGCGGGCATCATCAGCATGCCGATTAGTGGCAGGCTGACACGAAGACGTCCGCGCGGCGCCTGACGGATTTGCGACAGCTCCAGTTCAGCGGCCTCGATCTCGCTGAATATCCGGCGGCAGCGATCAAGGAACAGAGCTCCTTCCGCAGTCAGCGTCAACGAGCGCGTCGAGCGATGGAAGAGGCGAACGGCAAGCCGCTCTTCCAGCCGCGCGACCGCCTTGCCGATGGCCGAGCCAGAAACGCCAAGCCTCGCGGCTGCACCCGCAAAACTACCGCAATCTGCCGTTTGAACGAAGGCATTCAATGCGCCGAGATGTTCCATCCACTGGTCCCTATTGCGGACATCTATGTCCGATATGATGAGAACTCTAGCATAATTCTCCAATCGCGGCGACCGGCTTATGGTCAGGGCATGACAAACATGCACTTATTCGCCGCGTCCCCCGTCGACCCGCCCCAACCTCGTCGTCTGCCGCTCTCGGGCCTGCTCGCACTCGCCATGGCCGGCTTCATCACCATTCTGACCGAGGCGTTGCCCGCAGCTTTGCTGCCGCAGATCGGCGCGGGCCTTGCCGTGTCGGACGCACTGGTGGGCCAGATGGTGACGATCTACGCGATTGGATCGCTCATCGCCGCGATCCCGCTGACGGCGGCGACGCAAGGCATACGACGGCGGCGGTTACTCCTCGCTGCCATCGCTGGTTTCGCAATCGCCAATACAGTTACAGCCGTCTCCTCTAGCTATCTGCTGACGATGGTCGCACGATTTTGTGCCGGCGTTTCGGCCGGGTTGCTCTGGGCGTTGCTCGCAGGCTATGCGGCACGCATGGTGCCCGAGGCACTAAAGGGACGGGCTATCGCGGTGGCCATGGTGGGCACGCCGCTCGCGCTGTCGCTTGGCATTCCGGCCGGTACTTTTCTGGGCACCCTCCTCGGGTGGAGGGCGTGTTTTGGCCTCATCAGCGGCATGACTCTGGTACTGGTTGTTTGGGTTATCGCGAAGGTGCCGGACTTCGAAGGCCAGCCTATGGAGCGTCGCCGCGGGCTCGGCACGGTGTTTACTCTGCCCGGCGTGCGCCCGGTCCTGTTCGTCACCATTGCCTTCGTCCTCGCTCACAACATCCTGTACACCTATATCGCCCCGTTCTTGGTCGAGGCCGGCATGGCAGCGCGGACCGATCTTGTGCTTCTGGTCTTCGGCACGACAGCACTGGCAGCCATCTGGATCGTCGGTGTTCTGATTGACCGTCAACTGCGAAGCCTGTCGCTCGCCAGCATCGCTTTGTTCGGGCTTGCAGCGCTGGCGCTTGGGCTATGGGGTGAGAACCCAGCGGTTGTCTACGGTGCAATCGCGGTCTGGGGCCTCGCTTTTGGCGGAACCGCCACGCTGTTTCAGACCGCTCTTTCGAATACCGCAGGCGATGCTGCCGATGTTGCTCAATCCATGTTGGTCACCGCCTGGAACCTGGCCATCGCCGGTGGCGGTATCGTCGGCGGGTTGATCCTGCAGCAGAGTGGCGTTGGCGGCTTCGCCCCAGCCATTCTTATCCTCCTCGTCCCGGCATTCATCACAACACTTCTTGCACGCCATCATGCCTTCCCACCGGCTACCAATCCCTGATCCAAAGGAAATTCTCATGACATCCTCAAATTCTTCGATCGTATCGCGCCTGGACGCTGTGATAGACGGCGCGATTGCAGCCGAACGCATCGTAGGTGCTGTCGTCCTTGTCGCGCTCGACGGCAAAACAATATATTGCCGCGCAGCAGGGCTCGCCGACCGGGATGCCGGCACGGAGATGCGAACTGACGCTATCTTCCGACTGGCCTCCGTCTCGAAACTCTTCTCCGCTGCGGCTGCCCTAGCGCTGGTCAGTCGCGGGATACTGGATCTCGATCGACCAATCACGGAATGGCTACCGGCGTTCACGCCGACCTTCGAGGGACGACCGGCTCTTATCACCTTGCGTCATCTGCTCAGTCACAGCGCAGGGCTCAGCTACGGCTTTTTTGAGCCGGAAGGCGGGCCTCTCGCCCAAGCAGGCGTGTCGGACGGTATGGACCGCGCCGACCTGACGCTTGCCGACAACATCCGGCGCCTTGCCGGCGTCCCCCTCTCCTTCGCTCCGGGATCGGCATTCCGCTATTCGTTGGGGATAGATGTTGTGGGTGCGATGATTGAGGCGGCAACAGGGCTCGCCTTGCCGGAGTCCATCCGCAAGCTCGTCACCGAGCCGCTCGGTCTTAAGGATACCGGTTTCGCGCTTGCCGATCCATCCCGGGTTACGGCTGCATACGCGGACGCCACGCCACGTCCCCGCCGGATGCACGAACCGGACTGCTTGCCATTGCTCCCCGGTATGGCAAGCGTGATGATGGATCCATCACGGGTGTTTGATACCAAGGCTTTTCCTTCAGGCGGCGCCGGTATGGTCGGCACAGCGTTCGATGTGTTGCAGCTGATAGAAGCGTTACGGCAGGGCGGCGGTGATATGATGACTGCCGATCATGCCTCCGTGATGGCGCGCGACCAGATAGCCGGGATCGACATCGAGGGATCGCCGGGCTGGGGCTATGGCCTCGGTTTTTCGGTACTGCGCGACAGCCAGGCCGCAGGCGTGGCCGAGCCGGCAGGCACCTGGCGCTGGGGCGGGGCCTACGGGCATAGCTGGTTCACTGACCCAATTAACGGCCTGACAGTTGTGGCCCTGACCAATACCGCATTTGAAGGCATGTCCGGCGCCGGGCGGTTTTCTACCGATGTCAGTCGGGCCATCTACGCAGCGATGGCGGAGCCGTCATGAGCGAGAAGTGAAATTAGCGATGCTATCCAACAATTCTAATCGAAGACTACGCCTTGAGGCGGGTTCAAACAGTCGCCCTCTTTGCGAACATGCTATAACAACGATTTATCCGCCTCGCGCAGATAATCTCCCTTCACCGAAATATCATTCGTTCACACGATTAGCCAACAGCTTCACGAGATCCATTCATTGATGAAGAATCGCCACGATGAGGGCGGGCGCGTCCTGATGTTGACACCGTCCGGCGACTGAAGGCCGCCGGGAGATTAGAGCTGTATGCGTATCATCCTGAACATGATCCAGGTTTTACCTTGGATTTCGCATAGGAGTCGCTCGTGAGAGACCCAGTTGGTTTATGCGGGAAGCTACAGCCGGATTGGTAACCCGGCACGGTCTCAGCGAACTTTGGAATACAGGAAAGCGTCCCTTGGTTCGTTCGACAAATTTGGATGGAAAAGATACCGCCGAAGCAACGCTTCCTGGGTCATACCAGCCTTTTCCATCACACGTGCTGAGGCCACGTTCATGACATCACAAGCTGCCTCGGTGCGATAGATCATCGGATGCGTAAGGGCATGCTCGATTGCCCATTTTACCACTTCAGTCGCAACGCCCTGTCCCCAGTGATCCTTCCGGACAAGCCAACCGTAGGAAACTCGCGATCCCGCACGTCGCGCGTCAATCCTTCCAACAACTTCGCTCGGCACTTCACGTCGGCAAATGACCGCTGGAAACGTGGAGCCACCTTCCCACTCCAGATAGGAGCGTTCCGCAGCTTCCTGCGTCTGTGAAAGGTCTGTGTGCGGACGCCAAGTGAGATATTTCGTCACTTCACGATCAGTTGCCCAACCAGCAAAGATTGCGTCGCCATCAGATGGTTGAACCCGCCTGACTAGAAACCGCTCTGTGAAGAATTCCTCCGGGAGGCGATACGCCAAGTCCATTCCATCGATCCTTGATCGCGCTCTTGCCAGCGCCATTGCAGCGTACCGCTTGGCGGCGCAACGTACATTATTTGCGGCCGATGCCATGCAACGTTTATAGATTTCCCAAATTAGCCATGGAAATCAGTGCCTGAAATGGAATTCTGTGGTTTTTCTATCTAATGCCGCACTTTTCATCAATATGCTCCCAACCAAGGCGACATTGAATTGCAAAGTGACCGTGACCTGCCACTGAGAATTTCCTCCAGAATAAATTAGAGTCCGGCCCATTTTGAACCGCCCCAGGTTTCTGGACCAGCTGAGGCTAGAGTTTTCCGGCTTCGCAGAGCGGCCGCCCGGCGGTGGGGCAGGTGTCCACACCTCGCCAGACATCAGGGCGGTGTTGCCCGACCGAACAAACCGCACGGTGGCTCCGCGCAGATCACCATTTGATGGTCATTTCTACATCAGATTTCAAATCACGTCGCTAGTGCAGCCACTCGCAACGATAGGCGATGACCGGCTCTGCAAATCCTTTCAGTCTGTATTGATTGCCATGGACGAGGACATCGGCGCTGCCATATTCCTGGAAGGTCTTGTCCGATATCAGGATCTGGTCGCTCTCGGCCGCGGCACAGAGCCTGGCTGCCAGTTGCACTGTCGCACCGAAGAAATCATTTGTGTCCTCGATCGGCTCACCACAATCCAGTCCAATGCGGATGTGAATGGGCTCACCGTTGCCGCTGTTGTAGCGATGGAACTCGCGCTGGATATCAATGGCGCAATCCACGGCAAACGGTACGGACGAGAATACAGCCATTATGCCGTCGCCGGTGTGCTTGACCTCCCGCCCCGACCGTCGCCCGAGACAACCGCGAACCAGGGCATCGTGTGCGCGGACTAGTTCCGCCGCCATACGATCGCCAAGGCGGGCCGTCATCTCGGTTGAACCGACAATATCAGTGAACAGGATCGCACGGTGGCCGGCATCCATATCTTTCGAGATGGTAGCAAGCGACAAGGGATCCTGTATTCGCCCGAGAAACGCTTCCACAGCGGACAGAGCGACTTCCACAACTTCACTGGCGACAAATCCGTGGGCTTCCCGATGTACGCACTGCGCAGTTTCAGCGTCTGGAGCATCGATAAGGCAAAAGGCCGTACCACGCCTTTCATCAAACCAGTAGGTCAGGAACCTGACGCCGTACTGATCCTGAATGTTGAGATCTTTAAGGTGTGCCGCGGCGATATCCGCCGCTGAAACTCCGGCAAGCTCGTGCCTGTCCATGAAGATAGGCATTGCTTCCTCCCGGGAGTACATCGTTGCCTGGTCTTCAAGCCAGTTTACGACTTCCCCGCGCCATCGTCCATCACTCTTACCTGCAACGCTAGTCAGGAGCGGACCACCGATAGAGCGATATTGGTTTGCGTGACAAATTCAGGGTATTCGGCTATCTTACGTCGCCTACGAGCATTCACTGACGCGTAAATTTTCGGTCAGCCTTTGCCCGCCAACTCAATTAATTGGGGGGAATGAAATGACACAGCTCGACGAAACAAAACTGAATTCTTTTATTGGCAAAATGCTGGGCGATCTAGGGGGAGCCTTCAGTGTTCCAACTGTCAGGATTGGCTTGAGATTGGGCCTGTTCGATACGTTGCACCGCGCCGGACCGCTAACATCCACAGGCCTTGCGGCAGCCTCCGGTAACCTGTTGGAACGCTACGTCAGGGAGTGGGCGCTGGCACAGGCGGCAAACGGCTACATCGACTACGACAGCGGTTCGGGGATGTTCAGTCTCTCACCCGAGCAGGCCATGGTGTTCGTCAACAAGGACAGCCCCGTCTATCTCGAAGGAGCTTTCGATCTGGTCGCGGCGATGATCGAGGGAGAGCCCAAGGTTGAGCACAGCTTCCGGACCGGCGGCGGGGTGCGATGGGGTGACACTGCAGGTTGCCTATTCTGCGCAACGGGCGCGTTCTTTCGGCCGGGATATGTGAACAATATTGTCCAATCGTGGCTGCCCGCCCTTCATGGCGTTGAGGACAAACTGGAGAAAGGCGCCCGGGTCGCCGATGTCGGCTGTGGCGTCGGCTTCTCGACAATTCTTATGGCCGAGGCGTACCCCAACGCCAGCTTCACAGGCTATGACTTCCACGAGCCATCCATAGAAGAGGCCAACAAGCATGCCCGAAGCCATGGGGTGGACGACCGGGTGAAATTCGTGGCGGCGACGGCCAAAGACATCAAGGATACGGATTTCGATCTCATCACCAGTTTCGACTGTCTGCATGATATGGGTGATCCGCGTGGGTGTGCGGGGCACATGTCTCGTATCCTTAAAAAGGACGGCACCTGGATGATCGTCGAACCTATCGCGGGCGACCGCCCGGCGGACAATATGAATCCTGTCGGCCGCCTTTACTACAATGCATCAACCATGATTTGCGTGCCAACGTCACTTGACCAGGAGGTTGGTGAAGGATTGGGAGCTCAGGCTGGCGAAGCTAAGCTCTCAGAGGTCATTCGTTCGGGTGGCTTTTCCAGCGTCAGGCGAGCCTTCACCGGGCCTTTCAACATGGTTCTGGAAGCGCGGGTTTAGGAGTGTTTCGGGAGCGTTGCGTGCCAGCATTGTAGACCAGAGCATTTGCCAGTTCATAGTGCGGAACATGGCGACGAGATTTGGTGGCGATCAGCCGTTAGTGCTCTTGCGTCGTCGACGAGGTTGCGGCGCTTTCCGATGAGGCGCTCGAACTCGCGTTACGTCATCAACACATGAGATGGCCTGCCGCGATGGGTGATCGTCACGGATCCCGCTTGGGCGGCTTTCTTTGCCTTGCTAACGTCAAGATCGACTTCACTGCAGGAAAAACGTGTCATGGTCATCGGAAACCTCTATGTAATCCGAAATCCGCAAAGCGGAGGAGCCACCTCCCCTGCGGCATCCCAATCTGGCAAAATTTCATCATGAGGAGATCGCTGCTCTTCACGACCAGCTTTGCAACGAGGAGACGAGGGCACAGGCGGCCGATAAGCTTCTCACGCTGGTAAACCGCATTGATCTCGTGCCAGATGGTGCGGAACTGGTGATCGTACTGCGCGGCAATCTGGCCGCGATCCTGACGTTTGCTTCTGGCAAGAGGAAAACAGAGTTCCTCAACGAGAGGGCGATACTTGACAAACTGTTGAGCCGAGCCAGGACGATCGAAGGGCAAAAACGCAAAAAGCCACGTGATGGGGCTTTATTGGGATCGCAGGGATATTGGTTGCGGGGGCGTGAGTCCACGGAGACTTGTAATTTTAAGACGGATAGGATGCCGCTAAAATGACTTCCGCTTTGCGCGAATAACAAGGGCGGTGGGCCTCTATTCCTGCTGTCGAACTCGTTTCGATGCGATACCTATCCATTCATAAAGGATGCCCTGGTCCAGTTTCGAAAAGCGCGCTCGATGTTTTAACCACTCCAGCGAGTCACCAGGATTACAGCGGGCATAGTCCTCCCGAATAAGTGCCTCATAATCTTCGCGAAGCCCTAGGTCAGACGGTTCGATCTGGAGCATCAGGCCGTTCGCCGACAGATGCAGCGCCGGTTGCTCGGTCCCGCTCATCGCCGACCTCCGACTTCGTCGATATGAAGCAGGAGATCTGCCGGATCGTCATAGACACGTATTGCACCCGCGTCTCTCAGCTCTTCCTTGTCATAGCCGCCGCTTAGCAAGCCAACCCCGAGCGCGCGCGCACGAATCGCTGCAAGCATGTCCCAGATACTATCGCCTACAACCACCGCTTTACCGATATCGACGCCAAGCGCGTCTGCTGCGGCAAGAAATAAATCGGGATCAGGCTTGGCATACTTGACCATATCCCGAGTGATGACGGGAAACGACGACGTGTCCACTCCAAGCGCAGCAATGTTTACTGATGCCGTCTCCATCCGGCCACTGGTCGCAATTGCAAATGGAATTCCGGCGTCAGCCAGCCAGCGCAGAAGTTCGCTGGCGCCAGGAAGGGGATGAATTTTGGAGCCCAGTCGGCGATATGCCTCCGTATGGCGATGTCTCAGTCGCTCGTTTAGCGCGTCCGTAATCTCAATTCCGGTCTCACGAAGCAACTGATTGGTGAACAGTCCTCCGCTCATTCCGATCTTTCGATGGATCCGCCAGACGGAAAGATCGATCCCCTCCTCATCGAGAGCCTCCTTCCAGGCGAGAACGTGCTGATAGACGCTGTCGACCAACGTGCCATCCAAGTCAAAAAGAAAAGCATGATCTATCCGCATCGTAGTTCTCCCTACAGGTTTTCACGCCGTTAGGCCGCAAATTGTATGAAGCAATGCCTATGCCAATGTTCCGGGTCCGAAAAATCAGCTAGTTATAAATCCAGCCATGACGGCAACGGACAAAGTGTCCCAAATTTCGTGGCAAAATGTCCTGCCGGACCGTCCCCCCAATTTTGACGAAATATTTGATTTTACTGTTTTATTGTGCTGAGCTTCATTCATGAAGTCGTCGTTCTATATACTCCATACTTAAAATCGAGCGCCTCGATGCGATTGAAGCGGGGATTGAATGAAGCTCAGCTATGAACTGCTGCTTGCCAGTGCCGAATGGATCGTGCGCCTGGGCGCGCTTATTGTTATCCCGCAACGGCGCTCCCCCTCCTCTGCCCGGGCATGGCTGCTTCTGATTTTCTTTCTGCCGATCCCAGGGCTCATTCTGTTTCTGGCAATCGGAAACGACCGCTTCCCGAAATGGAGACGGGCACGGTTTCAGTCCCTGCGACCATTCTTCGAGGCGACGGCAGATAGCTTGAAGCCCTTTCAGGCATTTCTTGACGCAAGGCAGCCTGTTGCTGAACTCGCAACCGCTCTTGGGCGATTTCCCGCCACAGATGGAAACAGGATTGAGTTGATCGACGACTATGACGGCGTGATCGACAGGCTTGTTGAAGATATCGATACATCGACGTCAACGGTGCATCTACTGGTCTATATCTTTGCCGATGACGTCGTTGGCCAGAAAATCGCCGACGCGCTTGGTCGCGCGAGGGCACGTGGGGTCGATGTAAAGGTTATGTTCGATCCGGTCGGATCGCACCATTGGCGACACGGCACGCTGCGGATGCTTCATGCACAAGGCGTTTCGGTGCGTGAAGCCCTTCCGTTGCACTTCATCAGGTTCCGTTCTCGTGGCGACATGCGCAATCATCGCAAACTATTCGTCATCGATGGTCAAATCGGTTATGCGGGTTCACAGAATCTGGTTGCGAAAGATTTCCGCAAAGGGATTACCAATCATGAGTTGGTCGTACGGGTGCAGGGGCCGGTTGTCGCGGTGATGGATGCGGTCGTCAAAGGCGACTGGAGCATTGAGACAGGAGAGCCTGCAACGGCCGGGAGCGTTCGCCCCCAACAAGCCGGGTCTGCGCAGGCGCAACTCCTGCCGAGTGGAGAGGATTATCGGCTGGAGGGCTTTGAATCCTTGCTGGTCTGGCAAATCCATCAGGCGCGCGAGCGCATCGTTCTGGTGACACCGTACTTCATTCCGGATGAGGATATCCTTGGCGCCTTGCGGACAGCCGTCGTCCGTGGTGTGACTGTCGACATTGTCCTATCGAAGGTGATCGATCAGCGTTTAGTCAGGCTATCACAGTGCTCTTACTATGAGGATCTGCTGGGTGCCGGCGTGAAGATTCATCTTTATCGCGACTATTTATTGCACGCGAAGAACGTCGGTATCGACGACAATCTTGCAATCGTGGGATCGAGCAATGTCGATCTGCGCTCATTCCAGTTGAACGAAGAAGTCAGTCTGTTGCTATACGACGCCGATTCAATCCAGCGTGTCGACGCGATCCAGCGGAAGTATATGGAGAGCGCAGATACTCTCGATCTCAACACATGGAGAAAACGGCCACGATTGCGCAAAGTTCGCGAAAATGCAGCCCGGATGGTCAACTCGCTTTTTTAGTAACGGCCTGCGCCACCGGCCCTTGCCAAGACACGGCGTGCGGCCCCGCTGCGCAGGCTGAAACTTTGTAATGGCGAGCCAACTATCGATCCTGATCACGCGCCTCGGCTATGGTCTTGTCGATCAGGCCTTCATGGTGTCGAATGAAGTCGTCGCGGGTCATCCCGGAAGCCTTCCAGGCTTCCTGAAGGTTGGAATCCCTGTCCAGCCATTGATTACGGACCTGATGATCAAGTTTATGACGCCGGGCGTCCTGTGATCCATGTGATGCTCTGTCATGATCCTTGGACATTCTTTAGTCCTCCAAATTCGTTGAACGATTTTACCCACCGCTTCCGCGATGCCGTGTTCTGTCGAAAATCGTGGCTCGGTCGTGAAAACCGGTGATCGATCCCAAATAAATAAGTCCTAACTTCCGGATCGATCATCGGCCTGCCGATAGACGCCAACCGCCTGATATGGAATTGACACGCGGCCGGGCTCTCGTAGACAGGTCAGGATGCGTTAATCCCAGTTGGCCTCCTTCGCCCACTTGTCGACCTCTTTTCGAACCTCCTCCTTGTCGAGCCCGTAGAGATCCTGGAGCTTGCCTTCCAACCGCTCACGGTCACCATCGATGATATCGATGTCATTGTCGGTAAGCTTGCCCCAGGTTGCCTTGATTGCACCTTTTGCAGCCTTCCAATTTCCCTCAATACGATCCCAATTCATTTTCGACTCCTTGAGTTTCGCTTCGGTATCAAAGCCTCCGATACGGTCGATCCAAAGATCAAAAGCTTTGTAACGACACGGAAGCAACCGACGTGCCATTTCGGAAAATCTCATGAAATCAGACCGTTAATTCCATTTTCCATTCGATGAAGGACAAATTATCGAAGTCAGCCCGGCCAAGTTGTCCTAATGACCCGTTGAGAGGGTGAATGTCGTGAACTTGAGATAGCCGAAAGTCGCTTTCTTCGTCACAGAAACAGCCGTGCATCATCCCTGTTGTATTCGGTGCGTCCGAAAGGGTTGGACAAATAGTCCGAGCCACACGGCACCATTGCAACTTTTTCAGGCTATCTTATTGATTTCAATATTTTTATTTTATTGGCATGTTTTTTGCTTTGTTGTCTCAGTGAAGAATTGAGCGGGCTACGGAAGGCGCTCGCCCACATTCTGTCGAGTCACCAGGAGAAGGCAGGGATCAAAATGAGCGAAACTCTTACTCTCGATGACCATCAGGCAATTCGTGAATGGGCCGCCGCCCGAGCAGGTAACCCGGCCTTCATTTCAACGTCAGACGATAGCGCTCCTGTTCTGCGGATCGCATTCGAACCGGAGTATTTTGCCGATGTCGAACGTCCCCTGGATGCCGGAGGGCTGGAAGTTGTTGAATGGGACGACTGGTTCCGTGTCTTCGAGGAGGAGAAGCTCGTCATGCTGGTCTCAAAGGAGCGCCCGGGGAAACTGGACAATTACCATCAGATTCTCAAAGCCTGATCTTTATTAGTTAAGCGCATGTCAGACCTTGTACCACCACACGCCAGCAAGCGCAGAATGGAATCGATGATCGATCCTTTCGGGCGCACGATCACCTATCTCAGGGTATCGGTTACGGATCGCTGTGACTTTCGCTGCACGTATTGCATGGCGGAGCATATGACTTTCCTCCCCAAGAAGGACCTCTTGACGCTGGAGGAACTGGAGCGCCTATGTTCCGCTTTCGTAGACAAGGGGGTGCGCAAACTTCGACTGACCGGCGGAGAACCTCTGGTCCGGAAGAACATCATGCAACTGATCCAGCGACTATCGCGCCACCTGCAGTCTGGTGCGCTGGATGAATTGACACTGACAACCAACGGTTCGCAACTCGCGCGCTTTGCAGATGAGCTTGCCGATTGTGGCATCCGGCGGATCAATGTATCGCTCGACACCCTCAACCCGGAAAAGTTTCGGGCAATTACCCGTTGGGGCGAGCTCGCCCGAGTTCTCGAGGGACTTGATGCCGCAAGGCGGGCGGGTATCCGCGTCAAAATCAATACAGTTGCGTTGAAAGACTTCAACGAGGCGGAAATTCCCGATCTGGTCCGCTGGGCACATGGTCAGGGCATGGATCTCACCCTCATCGAGACCATGCCGCTAGGGGAAATCGAATTCGACCGTACCGATCAATATCTGTCGCTCTCGCAGGTGCGTGAAGACCTGTCGTCAAGGTTCACACTGACAGACGCGTCGTATCGAACGGGAGGTCCAGCTCGCTATGTAGCTGTCGCCGAAACCGGGGGAAGGCTTGGTTTCATTACACCACTGAGCCACAATTTCTGCGAAAGCTGTAACCGCGTCCGCCTGACCTGCACAGGCATGCTTTATATGTGCCTTGGGCAGAACGATGAGGCAGATTTGCGAAAGGCACTGCGCCAAAGCAATGGCGAACTGGATCTTGGCCGAGCCATCGACGAGGCGATTGCGCGTAAACCCAAAGGGCACGATTTCATCATCGATCGCGACCACAATCGCCCCGCTTTAGCGCGCCATATGAGCCTTACAGGTGGTTGAGAATTCCCGCACGCTTCACCTATCCGCCAGATTGGCGCGTCGTCATGATGACGTATGGGTTCAGAAGAAACGGAACTCAGGAATTCGTGGTCGGGGCCTCCCATCGCACGATTTCTCGGTGAGGAAACTTTCCCTTCATGGACGGAGCGGCCCATCCTTGGATCGCGCCCAACGCCCGTGGAATTACCTATCGCCATAGGTGTCGTGCCATCCCCTGATAGAGAGATATTCCTGTTTGGCCGTGTATCCGGTAACAAAGTGGAAATCCTTCCCACCCAATCCGCATCAGTTCATCTGGCGTTGGGCCAGCGCCGAGCTACTTGTGTCTCCCCAAGGCAAACAGCTCGGAAGAAAACATAATCGGTACGTGCTCGCGTCCTGAGGTGGATCGTTCACTGTGATTGCGCGGGTGGCTTGCTATTTTCGGATGCGCAGCGTCGTGCAGGAAATATCTCGACGCCCGAGGGGACGGTTTCCACATAAAGCGATTGGCTGGGAAAAGCGAAATCGGAGCCGGCCGCAGCGACAAGCCCCTTGATCTCGTAGGCAAGCGCTTCCTTGATTTCCAAATATTCGCCCCAGTTTGTCGTGTTGGTAAAGCAATAGACCATCATATCAATCGAAGAGTCCCCGAAGTTTGCAACTCGGACGAATGTCGGCACTGCGGGAGGGTCGACGAAATCGGGGGTTCGGGAGATATAGCTTTCGATACCATCGCGGATTTGCCTGAGTTGATCGACGCTGGTTTCGTATTCAAGGCCGATGGTCCAGGAAATGCGCCTGTAAGTCATTTTGGAGAAGTTCGTCAGGGCATTATCAGCCAGCTTGGAATTTGGCACATAGAGCGGCGCCATATCGAAGCGGCGAATTTTGGTCGTCCGCAGACCGATCAATTCCACCGTTCCCTCAGCAATGCCGTCGACCATTATCCAGTCGCCACTTTCGAGACGCTGTTCTCCGATGATGAAGACACCGGCGATGAGATTCTTGAAGAGATCCTGAGCTCCAAGCGCGACAGCCGCTCCGAGGAGACCAAAGCCCGCTAGAACCGGCCCTATATGGATTCCCCAGACTTCGAGGGCAATTGCCATTCCCAGAGAAAACACAACAATTTTGACGACGCGGACAGTCCAGCCGATCATGCCATGGCTGAAGGTTGGGAGATGCTCCTCCAGGCTCGTCAGAAGCGGCTTCACGATCTCAAAGACAAACCAGAACATATTGATGACCGCCAGCGTCCGATTGATACGCCCGAATAATTCCGCGATCTCGGAAGGGACGGTCAACATTGCGGCAATACCGAAAAATGCAATGAGGATCGGAACGAACTGCAGGGGTGGTAAAAGCGCCTCAATGATCGCATCATCTGTCTTGTTCGGCGTCCTTTGCGACCAGTAGCGTAGTTGGCGTAATACGACGGAGCCGAACAGGCGTCGCATCGTGGCGGCAATCACCAGTGCCAGAACCGCAAGCAGGAGCTGGCCAGCTGTGACGCCGGCGACATCATAACGCCAGATCTGAATTGCGGTTTCGAGATATGGAACCAGCGCGTCACGCATGTCGATTTCACGGCCTATAACGTGAAGGAGTGATCATTCTTATGGAAACGTCGATCATGAAGGCTTTATCCAACCAGCCAGTATCGGATGGCGACCGTCACCAGGCCGAGCGCCGCAACGCTCACGGCCCAGATCAAAAACATCCATCCGAGGCGTTTCCAGATCGATGAGGTTTCAGCCTGCATCAGTGATATCCATGCAAGCCGGCCTTGCCCCGGAAAACCCAATAGGCCCAGGCGGTGTAGATCAGGATTATCGGAATGATGATCATGGCTCCGACAAGCATGAACCATTGGCTTTCAGGCGGCGCGGCTGCGTCCCAGATGGTGACTGATCGCGGCACGATATAAGGGTAGATGCTGATCCCAAGGCCGGCCGCGCCGAGCAGGAACAGGGCGAGCGCCATGACGAAAGGTACTCGTTCCATTCCGCGTGCCAGGCTCCAGAAAAAGACTGCAGCCGAGATGATCACGAGCAGCGGCACCTGTGCCGTGATGAGCACGCCCGGGAACGCAAACCAGCGCCGCCAGTAGTCGTAGGTCAGAAAAGGCGTGGCAACGCTCACCGAGGCGAGAGCGACAAGTGTTGCGATACCCAGCCAGAACGCCAATCGCCGCGCATGACGCAGGCTGGTGTTTTCCGTCTTCCAGACCAGCCACGATGCTCCCAGCAGAGCGTATCCTATCACAAGGGCAATACCGGTAAGAAGGCTGAAGGGACTGAGCCAATCGAGCCAGCCTCCTGCATAGGCATTGTTCTCGACGTGAATACCCTGCAGGATCGCACCCAGCATGACCCCCTGAGAAAGAGCGGCGACCAACGAGCCAAGGGAAAAGGCCGCATCCCAGAACGCCCGGTGACGCGGGTGACGCCAACGGAATTCGAATGCCACTCCTCGGAACACCAAGCCAAGAAGCATTGCGATGATCAATGGATAGGTCGCCGGAAGGATGATTGCGTAAGCAAGTGGAAAGGCTGCAAACAATGCGCCACCACCAAGCACGAGCCATGTCTCGTTGCCATCCCAGACGGGCGCGATCGAATTCATGGCCTGGTCGCGTTCATCGCCGACGCCGAAGGTGGGAAACAAAATGCCGATACCAAGGTCGAAACCGTCCATCACCACATAGGCGAAGACCGCAAAGCCGATGATCACGGCCCAGACAACGGTGAGATCCAGCGAGGCAATCATGTTCGGTCCTCCAGTGGAAGCGATGCACCGAGGCCCGGAGCGGGCGTCAGACCGGCGGCGCGTTGTGGCACGTTGGCCGGCTCACTTTCATGCGGCTCAGGCGGTTTGGACATGAGCCTGAGCAGATAAAATATGCCGGATCCAAATGCGAAAAAGTACACGATCACAAAAGCCAGGAGCGAGACCGCGATGGCCGGGGCCGCAAGCGGTGAATGCGATTCCGCCGTCCGGAGCAATCCATAGACGGTGAAGGGCTGGCGCCCCACTTCCGTCGTGATCCATCCCGCGATAACAGCGACAAATCCTGCAGGCCCCATGCACACGGTGGCCCGATGCAACCACACCCACTCATAGAGCTTTCGCCTGTAGCGGGCGAGAAGGCTCCACAATCCGATGCCGAGCATCGCAAAGCCGAGTGCGACCATAATCCGGAACGACCAGAAGATGATCGGCGCGGGCGGCCACTGGTCTCGAGGAAAGTCCTTCAACCCCTGCATCGGCGCAAAGGGATCATGTTTGAGGATCAATGAACCGAGATGTGGTATGGCGACCTCGTACCGCACCCTTGCCTCTTCATTGCTCGGCAGACCGAAGAGGATCAGCGGCGCGCCCTCGGCATGCGCCTCATAATGCCCTTCCATCGCGAGAACCTTGGCAGGCTGGTGTTCCAAGGTGTTGAGCCCGTGAGCGTCGCCGGCGAAGATCTGGATCGGTGTGACAATCGCCGCCATCCACATCGCCATTGAGAACATCTTCCGCGCCCCGCGATTGGAACAATCCTTGAGCAGATGCCATGCTCCGACACCACCAACGACAAACGCAGTCGTGAGGTAGGCTGCGAGTACTGTATGAACGAGACGATAGGGGAAACTCGGATTGAAGATGATCGCCATCCACGAGCCCGCCGGTACGAATTGCCCATCGGCATTGATCGCAAATCCGGTCGGTGTATGCATCCAGCTGTTAACCGAGAGAATCCAAGTCGCCGAAATGAGCGTTCCAAGCGCCACCATGCAGGTGGCGAAAAAATGTAACCCTTTCCCGACCTTGCTGATGCCGAACAGCATCACCCCAAGAAATCCGGCTTCGAGGAAGAAGGCGGTAAGCACCTCATAGGCCATCAGCGGGCCGATGACAGGTCCCGCCTTGTGAGAAAACACCGACCAGTTGGTGCCAAACTGGTAGGACATGACGACGCCCGAAACAACACCCATGCCAAACACGACGGCGAAGATTTTCAGCCAGTACCGATAGAGGTTCGCATAGACGCCGTCACCTGTCCGCAACCACAATGCCTCGAGCACCATCAGAAAGCTGGCCAGACCGATCGAAAAGGCGGGAAAAATGAAATGAAATGAAACGGTGAAAGCGAACTGTGCTCTCGCCAGAATTACCGGATCCAGGTTCTCAAGCACCGTTCCGTCTCCTTTGCTGAGATCGGTTGAACTGACCTAATCTGATGTCTGCGATGTTGCCCTATGCCGCCAGAACCCTGACGGGGATCGATTTCGCTGCCGGCGTGCCGCTGATCTTGTCGTAATATTCAAGCGGAAGGAGCGGGTTCAGTTCGGGATAATATCCGGCGACGGAGCCGCGAGGCATCGGGTAGTCAAGTACCGTTAGGCCATCGACGCGGCGCTGCACGCCATCATCCGTGATCGTTTCGATGGATATGCGCCCGCCGGCTTCCAACTTGCGTTCCTTGCGGTCGTCCTCGTTCATGAAGAGCACCATGCGGTCATTGTAAACGCCGCGGTAGCGGTCGTTGTAGCTGTAGATCGTCGTGTTGAACTGATCGTGCGAGCGCACCGTAGCAAGCCTCAGCATCGCAGGATCGGCGACAGGCGCATTGACCTCCAGGCCGGGCAATAACAGGAAGTTTGCCTTGCCATTCGGTGTCAGCCAAACAAGTCGCCTTGGCGCAACATCGAGATGAAAACCCTTGGGATTTTTGATGCGCTCCGAAAAATCGGAGTAAAGTTCTGGATAGACGGCTGCGATCTTGTCACGGATCAAGTTATAGTCGTGGATATAGGTCTCCCAAGGCACCTTACTATCGGGGAGCGTCGCCATCGCCATGCGGCAAACAATCTCGGTCTCCGGCTTCAGATGTTCGCTGGCTGGCCTTAGTACGCCACGTGAGGCGCTCACGTTCGACATGGAGTCCTCGATGGTTACGAACTGCTCGCCGGCCGACGTGTGTATCCATTCCGATCTGGCAACCACGGGGAGGATTAGCGCTTCCTTGCCATGCACGAGGTGGCCACGGTTGAGCTTGGTGGTAATGCCGACAGTGAGTGCAAGCTTGCTCATTGCTGCATAGGATCGCTCCGTGTCCGGGATCGCACGGACGAAGTTACCACCCATGCCGATAAAGACTTTGGCGGTGCCGTTCTCCATCGCCTCGACGGATTCGACCGCATGATGCCCGTGCTCGCGGGGTGGCTCAAATCCGAACACATCCCGGACCTTATCGAGATAGCGCTGCGTTGGCTTTTCATCGATCCCCACGGTACGGTCGCCCTGAACGTTGGAGTGTCCTCTTATCGGCGAGATGCCGGCTCCAGGCTTGCCAAAGTTTCCCTTCAGCAAAAGCAGGTTTGAGACCTGCTGCACCAGGCGTGACCCATCCTGGTGTTGAGTGATACCCATTCCGTAGCAGATCATCGTCGCGTTCGAGCGAATGTAGATCTCGGCACAGCGGCGGATCTGGTCCTCCTCCAGGCCCGACGCCTTAACGAGTTCGGGCCAATCATGGGTCATGACCTCATCGCGAATATCATCGAGACCAACAGTATGTTTCGCAATGAAATCATGGTCGAGGATCGTTTCCCCCTTCGCCTCACGCTCGAACATCACCCGCATGATGCCTTTCAAGAAAGCGAGATCACCGCCGATCTTCATATGGACGAATTCGCTGGCGATCGGCGTGGAGCCGAATGTCGCCATCTGGATCATGTCCTGGGGTTCAGTGAAGCGTATCAGCGCGCGTTCGGGCATGGGATTGACGGCCACGATCGGAACACCGCGCTTGCGCGCCTCAACCAGGTTCGTCATCATGCGCGGTGAGTTGGTGCCGGTGTTCTGCCCGATCACGAAGATCGCCTCGGCATGCTCGAAGTCTTCGAGGACCACCGTACCCTTGCCGACACCGATTGCAGGCGGCAGACCGCGGCTCGTCGGTTCATGGCACATGTTGGAACAGTCCGGGAAATTGTTGGTGCCGAATTCCCGGATAAAAATGGCGTAGAGGAAGGCCGCCTCGTTCGGCGTCCGGCCAGACGTGTAGAATTCCGCCTGATGGGGGCTTTCCAACGCCCTCAAATGTTTGCCGATCAGCGCAAAGGCGCTGTCCCAGTCGCAGGGCACGTATTTGTCCGTGGCCGCATCGTAACGCATCGGCTCGGTCAAACGCCCCTGCATCTCCAGCCAATAGTCGGACTGCTCCATAAGTTCGGAGACGGTGTGCTTGGCGAAGAATTCCCGCGTGACCCTGAATTTGGTTGCTTCATGCGCCAGCGCCTTTGCGCCGTTTTCGCAAAATTCGAGCGTCTTCTTGCAGTCAGCGTCTGGGAACGCACAGCTTGGACACTTGAAGCCACCAGGCTGGTTCATCGCCAGCAACGCTCGCGATCCCTTCGTCACGACACTTTGCTCCAGCAGGACCTTGGCGGTTGCAGCAGCAGCGCCCCATCCTCCGGCCGGATGATTGTATGTTTTGTATTCCGCTCTTTTGTCAGCCATGGCCCACACTCCACAAGTGCTATTCCCGTAGTAATAAAGCACGTTATGTTATTGTTTTCCATGGACAATATGTCCATAATGAGCAGACAGTTTGTCTGTTTTTCAGAGTGCAAGTGCCGCTAACTCATTGACAACCATCAATATCCAAAGTGGTACGGCATTTGCAGAGAATATCTGGACCAGGTGGGAGAACCGCAGTCGTATCCGACAGCCCATCTGCTTCGCGTGAATTTCATTCCGCTGAGCGTTAATCCAGATTGAAGTTTGCCAGGAAAAAACATGATCGTCCGTGAAACACCGAACCTGTTGCGTCTCTTCCTCGAGGTTCGAGGATCGGTCATACGGCGGATTTATCCGCGTGTGCTGGTCGTGATGTTCATGTCAGCCGTCGTGGTCTGGGCCCACACTCGCCATCCAAATCTCATTCCGCTCGTGGATGGGGCACCATTCTATCTGATCGGCCTTACCCTCTCCATTTTTCTCGGGTTTCGCAACAACGCCTGCTATGACCGCTGGTGGGAAGGGCGAAAGCTATGGGGCCATCTTTTCGCCTATAGTCGTGATCTTGCGCGCCAGACTAAATTATTGCTGCAGAATGGCGATCAAGCTGTCAAAGACCGTGAGCGTCTGATCAAGTTGAATATCGTTCTCGTCGAAGATCTGGTACGCCACCTTCGCTATGGCGACAGGCTGGGAGACAACGTCGAGACTCTGCTGTCCAGGGATGAACGTCTGGCGCTTCTCAAATCCTTCAACGCACCAAACTATGTCATTCAATTAATGGGGGACTGTCTTGCCGGCATGTCGGCAAAGGGTTGCATCACCGATATCGAGTTCGGCATTCTTGACCGTACAATTTGTCAAATGAACGAGGTGATCGCTGGCTGCGAACGCCTGAGGAATACCCCAGTTCCTTATGGCTACACGCTTCTGCTTCACAGGACCGCTTATCTTTTCTGTTTTCTCCTGCCGTTCGGACTAGCCAACATGCTCGGCCCTATCACACCGTTTGCCGCAGGCGTCATCGCCTACACGTTTTTCGGCCTCGATGCGCTCGGTGACGAATTGGAGATGCCCTTTGGGACGAGGCCCAACGCGTTGCCAATCGCGGCAATATCCAAATCGATCGAGATCACGTTACGCGAAGCCCTCGGAGAGGAAAATCTCCCGGAGATGCCGGTGCCCGTAAAATCGATCCTTCTTTGAAGGTTTTCAGGATAGCGGACCGCGGAAGTGCGATGCTACTACGCACTCCGAGATCACAGCGGGTGAAAAATCGCTCTGAGCTGCGGCGGAACACGACGCGACGTATCAACCAGGAATGACGCATTTCTCTCTCTACTAGATGATCTGCGTTCAGAGGTTCCACTTCTCTATCCAGCCAGCCCTTTGAACGAGGCTCTCAGGCTCGTCACGATCATTTCCACGGCGATAGCCGCAAGGATCATGCCCATCAATCTCTTGGTCACCGCAGAAACGCTGGCCGAAAGATAATGGCCGATAAAGGGGGCGCTCCAGAGCGCAACCGCAAGAACGGCGATCATCGCGAATAGTCCGACACCCAGCCCGATTTGCGCGTCTTGAAGACTTGCCGCATGGCCGAACACAATCAGCGTCGATATCGTACCCGGGCCGACCAGCAGAGGAATGGTCAACGGGTAGACTGCAACGCTGTCACCGGCGATTTTTGATGTCTCGCCTGCATCAGGCTGATGCTGGGCGCTTGACGACCCATGCAGCATGGCAAGAGCGATCAGCAGGACAATCAGTCCACCGGCCAGGCGGAAATCATCAATCGTCAAGCCAAAGATCGTCAAGATGGCTTGCCCTGCAAAGACAGAAACAAGCGAAGCCACAACGACGCCCAGAATTGCGACCGAAGCGATCCGCCGCCTTTCGGCGTCGGATCGTCCTTCGGTAAGGGACAGAAAGATAGGAATGTTTGCAATCGGATTCATGATCGCGAACAATGCGGCGAATACCTTGATTGCGAACTGTATTTCAGGATGCATATGATGACCTTTGCGCGTTACCGTTGGGAGATTACCTGAACAGGGACGCGGTGCTCAGCAGAGTGTTCCACACTCCCCAAAGGATCGGAATGCCGATTGCGCACCATGCCAGTGCGACCTTGAGTTCGAGGCCCCCTCGCCCGATCCCGAACGCCCCCGAATGGTCGGAAAGGGACGAAACCGCCTTCGCCTGCAGCGCGGCAACCTCGCTGTCCGTCATGAACCATTTGTCACCGAGTGGTCGAACCAGCAGGTTGGCAACAAGGCCGAGCGCCAACATTCCGGCCAGGATGTACATCGTGAAGTCATAGACTTGAGCACGCGGCACGCCGGCGGAAATCTGGAACTCGCGCAGGTAGTTCACAACAACCGGTCCGAGAATCCCAGCCGTAGACCAGGCTGTGAGAAGTCTGCCGTGGATAGCGCCCACGAACTGAGTTCCGAAAATGTCTGCCAGGTAGGCAGGAACGCACGCGAAGCCGCCTCCATACATCGAAACAATGACGCAGCAGATCGCAACGAAGGCCACCTGGCTTCCCGCATGAGCGGCGGTTGGAGCCAGAACGTAGAGGACGATTCCAAGGGCGAAAAATATATAATAGGTCCTCTTGCGGCCAATCCTGTCGGAGAATGTCGCCCAGAAGAAGCGGCCGCCGATGTTGAACAATGACAGCAACCCCGCGAAGCCGGCGGCGATTCCGGCAATCACGGCTTTCTGTGCCGACGTGAGATCGGAAAAGCTGACATCCTGAAGCCCGAGCAGCCTGCCGCCGAAGATCTCCTGAAGCATGGGTGACGCCATACCGATTACCCCGATACCGGCGGACACGTTGAGGCACAGGACGAGCCAGATCAGCCAGAATTGCTTTGTTTTGTGCGCGTTGCGAAGATGAACATGCCGATGGGTGATCATCGATGCGCTGGCGGTCGGCGCAGGCGCCCAGCCGTCCGGGCGCCATCCGGCCGGCGGTATCCTGTATCCGAATGCTCCGGCCATCATAAATACGAAATAGATGGCTGCCATGGCCACGAAGGTTTGCCAGATGCCTGCGGAATCTGGACCGTGAAAGAACTGCATCAGGAAGTTGGCCAGCGGCGCGCCGATCATGGCGCCGCCTCCAAATCCCATGATCGCCATACCTGTCGCCATACCCCTTCGATCGGGAAACCATTTGATCAGAGTCGATACCGGGGAGATGTAACCAAGCCCCAGACCGATCCCGCCGATGATCCCGGACCCGAGCCACATGATCCACAACTGGTGAACATATATGCCAAATGCTGCAACGAGCATGCCGCCGCACCAGCATAGGGCCGCAACAAAAGCCGCCTTTCGCGGGCCGACCACCTCAAGCCAGCCACCCCAGATTGCAGCCGAGCATCCGAGCAGGACGAAGAAGAGCGTGTAGATCCAACCAAGGTCGGAGACACGCCAGTTGCAGGACGTGGTGAACAGTGCGCTGAAGAGGTTGAGATCGCTACATGTGGCGGCGGGCTCCCCCGGGAGCAGTTGCGACAGCGGCAACCAGAACACGCTGAAGCCATAAGCCATGCCGATGCAGAGATGAATTGCAAGCGCTGCCGGCGGAACGAGCCAGCGGTTGAAACCGGGCCGGCCGATGATCCTCTGCCGGTCCAGTAGATTGAAAGTATTTGTTCGAACGAGCGTGTCTGCATTGGCCGTCACAGCATTCCTCCTCTTTCCGCACCGGATCTCGATGGTGGCATGAGTGGCGAGCAAAAATTACGCCAGAACGGAATACTGATAAATATCAATTATATGGTTCTAACGAGCCAAGGTAGGTATGGACAGTTTGTCCTGGCCGGTAGGCCTGGTTGTCCGTTTTGATGCGGGTCGACCTTGCGGTAGACGAAAAACAGATTACCCCACCCACCCCCTATGGCTTCAGCAACACCTTGCCGGTTTTGCCTGGCGTCAGGGAGGTTGTGACCGCGTCTGCAATCTGACCCAGAGAGAACACGCCCTCGACTGGCAATTTCAGTTTGCCGGCTGCAACGAGTTGCAACAGCTCACCGATTAGTCGAGATTTATCTTTCGGCGACATGCTGGCACTGACTTTGGCGCCCCAGAAGCCTTTGACGACCGCCTGTTTGAAGATCAGGTCGCCGGACGATATCTGCATCGGTTCGCCCGTGGCCGAGCCGAAAGAAACCAGCAACCCATCTTCACCAAGCAGCGATAAAAGCTTGCCGCTTATCTCTCCACCAATCGAGTCCACGGCAGCGTTGAACGGCACGCCACCGGTGATTGCCCGGGCACGTTCTTCCCAGTCGTCGTGTTCGGTTGATACGACGTTGGAAATACCAAGTTCGTTGAGTTGTTCTATGGCGTCGTCGCGACGCACCAGATTGACCACTTCGATATCGCGCGTTGCCGCCAGCATTGCCACTGTCTTGCCAACCGCACCGTTGGCGGCGTTCTGGATTATCCGATCGCCTCCCTTCACATTCAGAAACTCAAGCAGAGCAATGGCGCTGAACGGCATTGCGATCAGTTGCGCCGCGGCGACGTCAGGGATCGCGTCAGGCACGGGGATGACTGCTTTTGCCGACGCAAGAAAATACTGCGCCCATGTGCCATGGACCGATGCAACAGCGACACGTTCACCAATCGACACACCATGGACGTCTTCACCTAGAGCGTCGACTATGCCGACAGCTTCCGATCCCCCGATGGCAGGCAGGGTCGGCTTGTAGCCATAACTGCCGCGAACCGTCCAGAGGTCGTGATTGTGAATTGGCGAGAGGATCGTTCTGAGACGGACCTGACCGAGACCGGGTTGAGGAATCGGACTATCCGTCAATGCCAGAACCTTGGCAGGATCACCAAATGTCGAATGACTCACACTACGCATTCCGGGCGATCCAGTCATCAAATGCCTCCATGAAGGTTGTCAGAAACTTTCGAGTGTCATGGTTGACGAGATTTCCCTGATCATCGAGAAGGGAAGTCACGTTACTGAGGTAAACCTCGGGATGAGACAGTGTGGGAACCCCAAGACCCGCAAGGATCTGACGTAGATGATGGTTGGCTCCGAAGCCACCGATCGCGCCGGGAGAAATGCTGATGATCGCAGCGGGCTTGCCAAGCCACACACTCTGCCCGCGGGGTCTCGATCCTACATCGAGTGCATTCTTGAGAAGCGCAGGCACCGAGCGATTATGCTCAGGAGTAACGAACAGGACGGCGTCAAAACTCTTCATCCTGTCACGAAATATGGCCCAGGGAATTGGCGTCTTGCCATCGTCGTCAAGGTCCTGATTATAAATCGGCAAATCCCCGAGACCGACAACTTCGAACTCAAGCCGTATGGGTGCGAGGGTGATCACCGCGTTTGCAATTTTACGACTGAGTCGTTCGCTTCCGACAAGAACTGCGACCGTTTTAGCCTCCTGGAGACTCATGAATTTTTCCCTTCCTGTTGCTTGTCTCGCAAAATACCTACCTTGGGCGGCATTATTTGAACTCGCGCGCGCTGCTCATCCACATTGGTCATGAGGCGCGAACTTCGTTGTCCGGTGAGACAAATCCAGAGCCAGCTCATCGCGACAGCGAGTCGGTTTCGAAGCCCGATCAGAAAATAGATGTGTGCAATCCCCCATAGCCACCAAGCCACGTACCCCTTGAGCTTCACGCGCCCGAAATCGACGATCGCTGCGCGCTTTCCGATGGTCGCCAGACTGCCGGCATCCTTGTAGGCAAAGGGGGCATCTGATTGTTGGCCGCGAATTCGTGCGCGGATAGTCGCCGCAACATAGCTTCCTTCCTGCTTTGCTGCCGGCGCAACTCCTGGCACCGGTCGACCATTCGTTTCCACATAGGCCGTGTCACCGATCACGAATATGTTCTCATCGCCTGGGACCGTCAGATCGCGTTTCACGAGTACCCGACCGGCACGATCCACGGGGGTTCTGAGCCATTCCCCGGCCGGAGACGCCGCAACGCCTGCAGCCCACAGGATTGTTTGCGCAGGCAGCAGTCCGCCGCCGATCTCGACGCCTCGCTCGTCACATCGGGACACCGGCTGCCCGAGCAGGACTTCCACACCGAGGCTGTTCAGGGCGCGCAGCGCATACTCCGACAGGGTTTTCATGAAACCCGGGAGTATCCGGGGGCCTGCCTCGATGAGCACCACCTTTGCCGTACGTGTATCGAAATTTCGAAAATCCGGGCGCAGCGTGTCATGCGCCAGCTCCGCGATCGTTCCGGCCAGTTCTACGCCTGTCGGCCCACCTCCGATGACGACGAATGTCAGGAGCTTTTGGCGCAGCGCCTCGTCGCTTGTCCATTCGGCCTCCTCGAAGGCTGCCAGAATCCGGCGGCGTATAGTGGTCGCATCATCGAGCGTCTTTAAAGCCGGCGCATGGGGCTCCCATTCGTCGTGGCCGAAATAGGAATGGCGGGCGCCGGTGGCCAGTACCAGGTAGTCGAACGGAAGCGGTTCTTCATCCTCGACCAGTACCTGACGCTTTTCGAGGTCGACGCCGACAACGTTTCCGAGAAGCGTCGTGACGTTTTTAAACCGGCTGAGCAGCGAGCGAATAGGCCAGGCGATCTCGGAGGGGGCAACGGAGGCTGCGGCGGCCTGATAGAGCAACGGCTGGAACAGGTGGTAGTTGCGCCGGTCGATCACGGTGATACGGACCGCCGTACCCGCGAGATTGCGGGCTGTTTCCAGCCCGCCAAAACCGGCACCGACGATGACGACATGAGACAAGCCACGGTCCATGATCATACCCGCCTTTCCCGCTTGATCAGGAAGCTTTGTCTACCGGTCCTTCAGGAGGCAGCAAGGCGATTGCCGCTTCTGCGGTCAGCATGCGGAACGTGAAGCTTTCCTGGAAGTAAAGTTCCACTGTACTTGCCGTGTGACTGAGATAGCCAATGGAGATGTCCTGGCCGAGATCAAACTCGAAATCGCCGCCTCGGGTCGTCAAGACATAACCGCCCTTGATCGCTGGTGCCCAGATGATCCCGCCATCGACCACCTTCTCGATATGGTGAAACACCGGATAGCCTTCATCGCTGCCACCACTCGCGGCGGTATATGTCTCCTCACCCAACACCAGGGCATAGGGTCCCTGAACGCCGGCGAGACGCAACTGGCTGACGGCCTTGGCCACGACGTCAGGATAGTTCTTGAGGCTTGGTGGAAGGGGCAGCCCCTGATTGCTGCTGCCTTCGCGGATCCCCTGAATGCCCGCAGCGGCAAAACCTTCGAACACGGCCCGGTCTTCGCTGAACGCCAGCGTGCGGGCAGCGTCTTTAACTGGTGACCAGTCGGAATCCTCCGATCCCCGTTCGACGTCATCAATCGCGGACCGCGCGAGCTCGAACGGAACGCGGAGCTCGACAACCGGTTTGACCTCCCGCAGCGAAGCTTGAACGCCCTCGCCCGGACTTTCGAGCTTTTTGAGATGACCTGTGCCGGCGGCAGCGAATTCGGCTCCCTTCGGCCCATCGACATCCACCACGCGGCGTGCTGCCAGGTGACGCTTCAGTGTCCTCTTCGCCTCTTCCTCGATTTGCTCCCAGGCTTTGTCTGAAATCGGAGCGAGTTCTCTGTGAAGGTTGTTCATGGTCAAACCTCATTTTTTTTCAAGGAACCGATCCCGAGGGAACCGTTCGTGGCTATTTTGTCTGGAGCAGCGTTTTCGTCGTCCAACGGATTTTCTGCAGAAGGTTCATCGACTGGTGCAGGGATAGGATCCGGCTCGACGCCTTCGAGAAAAGTCACCGACGGAACGAAGAAAAGGCTGCCGGTGATCGCCCGGCTGACGTCGAGCAGTCGGTCATAGTTGCCCGGCGGACGGCCGACGAACATGTTGACCAGCATTTGCTCCATGCGCCCCGGCGACTTGGCATAGCCGATGAAATAGGTACCGAACTCGCCCTTGCCGACGTCGCCGAACGGCATGTTGTCACGGACGATATCGAGTTCTTCGCCGTTTTCGACGATTGTCGTCAGTGCATTATGGGCAAAGCTCGGCTTGACGCTGTCATCGAGTTCAACATTGGTGAGCTTCTTGCGGCCGACAATGCCCTCCTGTACCTCGACGGGTATCGCATTCCATTTTTTCAAGTCGTGCAGATATTTTTGGACGATCACATAGCTACCGCCTGCAAAAGCCGCATCCTCATCCCCGATGATCGTGACATCAATGGCGGCCTGGTCGACCGGGTTCTCTGTCCCGTCGACGAAACCGATCAGATCGCGATCATCGAAATAGTTAAACCCCTGGACCTGGTCTGCGGTCGCGACGGCGTCACCGAGCCGCGACATGATCTCCATTGCCAACTCGAAACAGAGATCCATGCGGGTGGCGCGAATATGAAAGAGGAGGTCTCCGGGCGTCGAAACCGCGTGATGCACCCCGCGGATTTCCTTGAAGGGGTGTAGGTCCTTTGGCCTCGGTCCGCCAAACAGACGGTCCCAGGCATCCGATCCAAAGCCCATGACGCAGGACAATCCCCCGTCCAGAGCGCGAAAGCCAACTGCGCGAAGCAACCCGCCGAGATCACCACAGAGCGAGCGGACAGCCATTTCGCTTTCCCGACCGGGACTGATGGTGAGGACGAGAAAAATCGCAGCGCGTGTGAGCCGCGCCACAACAGGCTGTGCTAAGGGTTTCTGTTCAGGCGATGCCATGTCCAATCGTAAATCCTTTTAAATCATCGACCCGCCAGGATCAGGTCAGTTGGTAGGACCTTGCGCCGGTTCCGGCGAGGCCGCCGGCTTCGACGATCAGATAGTCCTCACGGATAGGTTTTTTCTCGAAATAGTCATGCAAAATTTCAAGCGTTCCGGCCGCGTAACGTGCCTGGGCCGAGAGTGAAGTGCCTGCGATATGCGGTGTCATCCCGTTGTAGAACATGGATCTCCACGGATGATCGGGCGGTGCGGGCTGTGGATACCACACGTCGCCCGCATAGCCCGCGATATGACCCGCCTCCACTGCGCGAACGATTGCGTCCCTGTCTACGAGCTTCGCACGCGCGGTATTGATGATGTAGACGCCGCGTTTCATCTCAGCCAGCATCGCTTCATCGATGAGGTGCTCGGTGGAGGGGTAGAGCGGGACCTGCAGGTTGACGATGTCGACGCTTTGCACGAGCGATTTGACATCAGGATGAAACGTCAGGTTCAACTCGGCCTCGATCTCCGTCGAAAGACGGTGTCTTTGCGTATAGTGGAGGCGCATATCGAAGGGCTTAAGTCTGCGAAGCACCGCAAGTCCGATACGACCCGCGCCGATCGTACCAAAGTCCATGCCTTCGACATCGTAGCTACGCGATACACAATCGGCGATGTTCCACCCACCGTCGACTGAAATTGCATGCGAGGGCAGATAATTGCGTACCAATGCCAATACCGTCATGACCACATGCTCTGCGACGCTGATGCAGTTTGAGCCGGTGACTTCGGCGACTGTTATACCGGCTTCGGACGCAGCCTTCAGATCGACATGGTCGGAACCGATGCCGGCAGTAATGGCAAGTTTCAGCTTTGACGCTTTCGCAATTCGTTCACGGGTGAGATAAGCTGGCCAGAACGGCTGGGAAATAACGATATCGGCCTTCGGAAGCATTCTTTCGAATTCTGATTCCGGTCCGTCCTTGTCAGACGTGACGATGAGCTGATGGCCAAGCCCCTCGAGATAGTTGCGGAGCCCAAGCTCTCCTGAGACCGACCCCAACAGTTCACCAGGCGTGAAGCTAAGCGGGCCGGTGGGAGCCGGCATGGATCGGTCCGTCGGATAACTCGTCAATAGCGGCAGGCCCGTTCGCGCGTATTCCGGTGGGTATCCCGTTACCGGGTCAGGATAAAGCACACAGAGAACAGTCGCCATCTCGTTGTCGCCTTTCATGAGTTCCAAACCAGTTCTTAGTCGGAAGCGGGCTGTGGGGCATGATTTCCCATACGCCGAAGATCAAGCAAACATCATGCCATGACAAATACTCTTTAATCACAACGGCCTATAGGAATCCCGACCATGCCGCCGGGACATCTGTTCATGGCTATTGGACACTATGTCCATGAATTTTATCAAGCCTCAGACGACATCATCCTAGAGCTTTCGTTCGGTAAGGCATCACGATGATTGCGAGGCCAACGCCCGTGTCGCCGAGCGCCGGGATCAACGATGTTTCAAATGCGGCGTGACTGAAGCGGTCCGGTGCTCCATCCCTCACTCGTCATCGTCATCCATGATCCTGACGCTCTTGCCATTGAAGGTGAGCCCGTCCTTTCCGACCGAGACTTTTACCGTCGAGTCGTCACGGACCTCTCCCCCCAAGAGCAGTTCGGCCAGAGGATCCTGTACGTAGCGTTGAATGGCCCGTTTCAGCGGACGAGCTCCGAAGGCCGGGTCCCAGCCCTTTTCTGCGAGCCAGTTCTGCGCTTTTGTATCAAGTGAGAGGCTTATTTTCCGGTCGCTGAGAAGTCTCTTGAGGCGAGCGAACTGGATCTCGACTATCCGGCCCATCTCGTTCTTCTGGAGGCGGTGAAACAGAATGATCGCATCGATGCGGTTGAGGAATTCCGGTCGGAAGTGGACGCGAACCATCGCCATGACCTCTTCGCGCACCACACTGGTCTTCTCGCCCTCCGGCTGATTGACCAGATATTCGGCGCCGATATTCGAGGTCATGATGATCAGCGTATTGCGGAAGTCCACGGTCCGGCCCTGACCGTCAGTGAGACGCCCGTCGTCGAGCACCTGAAGTAGCACGTTAAAAACATCAGGATGTGCCTTTTCGATCTCGTCGAACAGAACGACCTGATAGGGTCGCCTGCGCACGGCTTCGGTCAGTGCGCCACCCTCGTCATAACCCACATAGCCAGGAGGAGCCCCGATCAGCCGCGAGACCGAATGTTTCTCCATGAATTCGGACATATCGATGCGAACCATGGCGGTCTCGTCATCGAATAGAAACTCGGCAAGTGCCTTGGCAAGCTCTGTCTTGCCGACGCCTGTCGGACCGAGGAACATGAAGGAACCGATCGGCCGGTTGGGGTCCTGAAGGCCCGCCCGAGCGCGGCGTACGGCAGTGGATACCGCGCGCACGGCCTGAGCCTGGCCGATGACGCGCTCCCCGAGCTTATCCTCCATATGGAGCAGCTTGTCCTTTTCACCCTCGAGCATCTTGGTGACGGGCACGCCAGTCCATCGGGAGACAACCTGGGCAATGTTATCGGCAGTCACGGTCTCGCTGATCGAGGACGTTTCGGTTGCCTCGATGGCAGCGAGCTTCTTCTCCAGCTCAGGAATGGTGCTGTAGGAAAGCTCGCCTGCGCGCTGGAACTCCCCCTTGCGCTGTGCATTCGCAAGATCGGTTCGATACTGCTCCAACTCGCTCTTTATTTTTTGAGCGTCCGACAGCTTGCTCTTCTCGGCCTGCCAGGTCGAGGTCATGTCGGCCGACCGCTTTTCCAGATCGGCCAGTTCCTTCTCGAGCGCCTGGAGACGGGCCTTCGACCCCTTGTCGCTCTCCTTCTTCAACGCCTCCTGCTCGATCTTTAGCCGAATAACGTCGCGGTCGATGGAATCCAGTTCTTCCGGCTTGGAATCGACCTGCATCTTCAGCCGGGCTGCGGCTTCGTCGATCAGGTCTATCGCCTTGTCGGGAAGGAATCGGTCCGTGATGTAACGATTGGACAAGGTGGCGGCAGCCACCAGCGCCCCGTCCGAAATCCTGACCCCGTGGTGAAGCTCGTATTTTTCTTTGAGGCCACGCAGGATCGAGATCGTATCCTCGACACTGGGTTCCGGTACGAAAACCGGTTGAAAACGGCGGGCCAGCGCCGGGTCTTTTTCAACATGCTTGCGATATTCGTCGAGCGTGGTGGCACCGACGCAGTGCAATTCGCCGCGGGCCAGCGCCGGTTTCAGCAGGTTGGAAGCATCCATGGCGCCATCGGTCTTGCCGGCGCCGATCAGCGTGTGCATTTCGTCGATGAATAGGATGATGCCGCCTTCTGCAGAGGTAACCTCCTGCAGAACGGCTTTCAACCGCTCCTCGAATTCACCCCTGTACTTCGCTCCGGCGATCAGAGCGCCGAGATCGAGCGCCAGCAGTTTCTTGTTATGCAGGCTTTCCGGCACGTCGCCGTTGATAATCCGAAGCGCCAGCCCCTCAACGATCGCAGTCTTGCCGACGCCGGGTTCGCCTATAAGGACGGGATTGTTCTTGGTCCGGCGCGAGAGCACCTGAACCGTTCGACGGATCTCCTCATCGCGGCCAATGACTGGGTCAAGCTTTCCGTCCCGCGCTGCCTTTGTCAGATCGCGGGCGTATTTTTTCAAAGCGTCATAAGCGTTTTCGGCCGAGGCATTATCCGCAGTCCGCCCCTTGCGAAGCGCGCTGATCGCCGCCGTGATCGCCTGAAGGTTCACACCAGTATCGGAAAGAACCTTCCCCGCATCACTGCCACGGTCCTCGACCAATGCCTGGAACAGGCGTTCCACCGTCACGAAGCTGTCGCCGGCCTTTTCCGCGATCTTTTCCGCAGCGTCGAATATACGGGCAAGTTCGGACGCCATATAGACCTGCCCAGCACCCGAACCGGAGACTTTCGGCAATTTCTCAAGAGCGCCCTCGGTCGCGGCATGAACGGTCCGCGCGTTGCCGCCCGAACGGTCGATCAGGCCTGCTACAAGTCCCTCATTGTCGTCCAGCAACACCTTCAGAAGGTGCAGGCTGTTGAATTGTGGATTTCCGTCCCGCATGGCAAGCGATTGGGCCGACTGGATAAAGCCCTTCGCGCGGTCCGTGAATTTTTCGATATTCATGGTCTATCACCCCTTACAACGGCGATTTCAATGATCGGAACAGGTGACGTCAGGTTGCGGCCGGCCTATCGGCGTGAACCGAACCTGCCAGAGCCGGAGATGCTGCCAGCGCGTCGCGCAGTGCCTGTTCTTTCGAGTGATCCAGTGATGTTCTGAGGACCGTCCCACCGGTTCCCTTGAGCTCATCGAGAACCTTGTCTGCGGTCATCTTGCGGATCAGTAGAAACAGTGCGGCGTTTTCAGGCTTCAGACTGGTCGCAAGTTCCTTCATGAAACCATCATTGATGCCGTAGTCGCTCAATGCGCCGCTCAGAGCGCCGGAGGCTGCACCGATGGAAGCTCCCAGTAGAGGCATCAGGAAAATCGATCCGATCAGCAATCCCCAGAAGCCTCCGGACACGGCCGAGATCGCTGTCGTATTCATCAGTTGTACGAGCTTGACCCTACCATTACCCTGCTTGACCGCGATCACCGCGTCGGAAAGCTCGATCAGGTACTCCTTCTGAAGGTTCAGAAGTTTCTCCCGTATGGCTTCCGCCTTGTCTTCGGTCGGGTAAACAATCACGATCAGATCGGACATAAACGCGCTCCTTCGATGGGAAATACTCCGGGTTTGCGGAACGCTGTGCAACCTCTGTGCCAAACGAAATAAATGATCAAAATCAATATATTGCGCGAGGCACTCGGAGAAGTTTCGGACAATATGTCGGTACAAGGAAGACAAATAGTCCTGTCGGTTAAGCCGATTTAGCCAGTCGGCTGCCCGTACAGGATCTCAAGGGCCGTAATCGCGGTCAGGATATATCCGCCATTGGTGTCGATGTCCTCATCGGTCGAGAGATCGAACTTTTTCCAGGTGCCGTCGAGATAACCTGCCTGCCGTTCCGCGATGATCTTGTTCGCGGTCTGTTTTATCGCATCGAATTGCGTCAGGTCGAAATTGAGACCTCGATTGTCGAGAAACAAACCATGCTGATGCAGAAAATCCGCCATCGGCATGGAGGTTCCTGTCAGATAGAAGAGCAGATCATTGGCATTCAGGGGCTGATCCCGTGACTGCGGAACCAGGCCCGATTCTTCAAGATTTTGTATAGCGGCTTGCATGTCTTTAGAAAGCTGCTCGATCGTTACTGCGGTCATATAGCTATCTCCTGAGGCCGGTCGTGCAACGTTATTGAGGAGTAAGACGGCACTGCGGTCGGAGCGGGGTCCAGCATCCCGCACGCGCCAATATGCGGCGTTCGTTCGCTAGCATATCCCGAGAAGGCCACCTTCAAATCGCTGGTCAGGTTTGATATCGAGAAATTCCGTTCCGGTGGCTACGCCAAACTCATTGGGTTCGGTCGCCAGCCGGATATTGAAAACCAATGAGTTATTCGCGCGAGCAAGTATTGCATTCCAACCGCCATTTGCGATGCACTCATCGTAGTTCGTGTCGCAAGTCTTGCCGGTCACTGGGATCTTGAACCATTTACCGTAGACGTCTCTATTTTCCGCGACTGACGCATATACATATTTGATATCGGTGATGTTTACGACGCCCAGGGTCCAGATGTTCGCCGGATCGTGGACATTCCCCAAGGCATCGAAGGAAGAATCAATACTATTCTCATGAATTTCGAAATCGGAATAAGCATCCTTGGTTTGTAGCCGTTGCAGGTTCATCGCTATTTCCTCGTCCATCTGGTCGCTCATTCGGGCCGTTTGTATTTTTGCACAGCCCTTCGATTGTCGGGTCGATCGCCTCCCGGCCGGAACACCGCGCGGCGCGATACTCGCCGGTATTGATGTTCCGCATCGCTCGCGCCCCTGTTGACAGCCTTAACGAGCGCGCGTGAACTGCTTTTCGGCGGTACGACAGGCTTTGTTCGAAGCGGGCCGGTCTACGATGAAGTCTCCGAAGCAATGATCATGCCAATTAGAATATAAAATAATATCAATGTGTTGACTTTAACTTCAACGCCACCAAGTCAACTTGTCCGCGTTTGATTGGACAAGTTGTCGAGCGCGACCGAAAACCGATCCCCGATCGCGTAGCTGCAATTCAAACTCTTGAGTTCAATACGTTGAAGTCGTCGTCACAACGACACGCTGGGGCTGGTGCCCGATAATGTCCGGAAAGGATCTGTCATAACGGATAGAGCTTCCGAATAAATGGAAGAACTGGCCCAGCCGATGTGCCGGTGCCTGAAAGGTTTAATCGCCGGCATGGAGACGATCTTGACTTCCGAAATCAGACCCGGCTGGAAGATGTCGGTGCGCCAGCCAGCATAGGGCGCATAAAGACGGAATGCTCAAACTGCTTTCCTGTATTAAGCGTAGCCAGCGGATATGGTCCTCACCCAAAAGGTTCCCAGCAAGATGACAATCTGTCCGAAGGGTGTCCGCCAATTTGTCGCGACTCCCGATGAACAACGATGCAAATACCTGATATTTAATACGAATATACCTGGCATGCGTATTGCTTCCCCTTTTTCGATCACAGTGAGATGCGTTGATGTTGGCGCGGGCTTCCATTGTGATGGGTCGTTCCAGATTTGTCCCCGCACCGGTGACCTGACCGTCGTCGCCGCCGCCTTTCTTCAGTCGACAGGAGATTTCGATGGCATTCTCCCTTCCAGACCTGCCCTACCCCCGTGATGCCCTGGCGCCGCACATGTCCAGGGAGACACTCGAATATCATCATGACAAACATCACGCCGCCTATGTGAATGCGCTTAATTCACTGATCAAAGGGACGGAGTGGGAAGGTCTCGGCCTCGAAGAGGTGGTGACCGGATCGTTCGGTAAGAACGTGCCTCTTTTCAACAATGCCAGTCAGGACCTCAACCACACCTATTTCTGGAAGTTGATGACACCAAAGGGCGGCGGTCCGATTCCGGGGCGGCTGGAGAAGCAGATTATAAGTGATTTCGGCTCGGTCGAGAAATTGACGGCAGACTTTGTGGCGGCGGGCGTCGGCCAGTTTGGATCCGGCTGGTGCTGGCTTGCCGTTGAAAACGGGAAGCTCGCCGTTACCAAAACGCCGAATGGTGAGAGCCCGCTCGTGCATGGTGCCATGCCGATCCTCGGCTGCGATGTCTGGGAGCACTCCTATTACATCGATTACCGCAATCGTCGGCCTGATTATCTCAAAGCCTTCCTGGAGCATCTGGTGAACTGGGAATACGTCGATGCTCTATTCGATAAGGCACCGTGACGAATTAATGTCGGCCTGCCGAAAATGAACATCTGGAAACAGTCTTCGGCTTTCTGTGGCGGCGCACGACACTTGGAGGAATTGTCCTGAATATGCTCCGGCATACCGGAGATTCAGGGCACACTGAAGCATCTAACCTGTATTTAGCAAAGGAGAACTGAAATGAGCGACAAGATCAGAGAAGGCATGGAAGTCATCGGCGCCGACGGCGTGCATGTTGGCACAGTCGACCAAGTAGAAGGCAACCGTATCAAGCTGAGCAAAAGCGACAATTTTGGACATCACAAGGGACATCATCACTATATCGAACTCGGGTTCGTCGCCGGTGTCGAGGGTGACAAAGTTCGTCTTTCCGCGAATGCAGACATCGCCGTGACCCTGGAAGAAGAGCCCTCGGGCCGACCGGTCCCTCTGTGAACAACCAGCGTGGTGAAGCTTGATGTATGATGTAGGTCTTCTCATTGCTCGATTGTTTCTGGGCGTTCCTTTCATCGTGTGGGGTGTACTGAAGCTCCGCGGTGATGAAGCCAAACTGGTGCCAGGGCTCCGGGCGCTCGGATTACCCGACGCGTCGTTTTTCGCCTATCTGATTGCAGTGTGTGAACTTGTCGGCGGTGTTGCCGTCGTCATAGGCTATCCGGTGCATACTGCCGGCGTGTTGCTGGGCCTCTGGTGCCTCGCGACAGGCTATGACGCACACAGGGGGAATATGACCGAGCTTCTGAAAAACGGGGCCATGGCAGGAGGATTCTTTGCCTTGGCCACAACCGGTCCGGGCGGTTTTTCCGCTTTCGGCGGCGCCCCCACGGGCTTTTTCGCTTATCTGCCTTAGGCCGAAGTGAAAGCGTCTGGAGGGCGGCAATGGAAGAATATAACTGACACCAGTGGCGTGTTGATCGGCCCAACTGGGCCGGTCAACACGGAACGCATCATCCGGAAGCAACATTCACTGGACGGCCTCGCAAGAGGCAATGAACGGGATAAGCAGCATGGCAACAACCAAAATTCTCGTCGTGCGTCACGCGGAGAAACCGGATGGCCACGGAACCGGAGGCGTCGACCCGAGCGGGCAGCCGGACCCGAAATCATTGACGCCACGGGGCTGGCAGCGGGCCGGCGCACTGGTGCAACTCTTCGCACCACGCACTGCCGACCCGCAAGCACCGCTGATGCGCCCGGACCACCTGTTCGCCGCCCGTGCCGGTCATGAAGAAGACGAACACAGCAAACGACCATATCAGACGATCGAGCCTCTCGCAGCCTATCTCCAGATTTCCGGAGGGATCGACAGCTCATTTCGCAAAGACGAGCTCGACAAACTTGTCAACGCGGTCATCTCTTGCGATGGCACTGTGCTGATTGCATGGGAACACAAAAACATCCCGCCAATGGCGCGGTTTCTGGTTCCTCCAAGCGAGCAGGTTCCCGACTGGCCGGATGATCGTTACGATATGATCTGGGTCTTCGACCGAGTGGGTGATGTCTGGCATCTCACCCAGGTTCCCCAACGTCTTCTTGCTGGGGACATCGAGGCGGTATTCGCCTGAGTAGGTGCGAATAGCCCCTCTCCGGTCGTAACAGATCTAACCCACATCCGCACAGTGGTCGTCGGCCGGGTACGGCCGGTCATATGGCTTCAGGGAGCCAGACCGTAAACGTTGTCCCCTGGCCTGGCGCCGTTCGCACCGATATCGTACCGCCCTGCCTTGTCACCAGCATCTGACAGATCGAAAGGCCAAGGCCTGTGCCCTCGCGGCGTTTCGTCGTAAAGAAGGCATCGAATATTTTCTTCGCTACCTCGGGTTCAATGCCAATTCCGGTGTCAGAGACCTTAATTTCGACGCCCGGCGTTGCTTCAATTTCGGAATCAAGCGTCTCGATATGCAATTCGCCTCCTTGCGGCATAGCGTGGATCGCGTTGACAATCAGATTAATCAATACCTGTTGCAATTCTGTACGGCGCATCGCGATGAGCCTCGATGCGCGGTCGTCACGTTCAACCATGATCGTGGTTTTCTTCAGGAGATGATGAACAAGCGGCAGGGTGTCATCGACAACATCAGAAGGCAGATAGCGTTCAAGGACACCAGCATACTCCTGCGGCTTCGAAAACCTGAGCAGATTGGTGACCATCTCGCTGATACGCATAAGTTGCTGGTCTATCAGCTTGAACTCGTCTCTGGCTTTATCGGCATCGGATCCAATCATGCCTTGGATGACTTCGAGGTTGCCCTGTATCACGGCTATGGGATTGTTGATCTCATGGGCGACGCCAGCCGTAATCTCACCGATCGCCGCGAGCTTTTCTGACATAATCAACTGCTTGGTCGTTGCCTCAAGCTGTTCATTCGCCGTTTGCAATTCTCTGGCGCGCTCCTCGACACGCTGATTAAGCTCAGTATTCCATAACCTCAGCTCTGCATCCCGCTCCTGAACCTGGTCGAGCAGATGGTCCAGTTCCGACGCAACCTGGCCAATTTCGTCGGTCATTTCAGGGAGCCCCGTTCGTGCCGAGAGATCCCCCGTCTCTACCCGACCGATCGTCCGGGTCATCCTTTCAAGGGGCCGGAAGATATTACTTGCCCAAACAAGGAAAAGGGGCACTGTAGCTGCAACTGAAATCGCAAAGGCAATCACGATTGCCATCACGGCCTCGCGCTTGGCATCCGTAAAGGGCTTTTGAAGGAAACCGACATAGAGCATGCCGACGCGGCGGTTGTTGGTGTCCAGCAATGGCTGATAGGCCGAAATGTACCAGTCATTGACGACGAAAGCCTGCTCCTTCCATGTATGCCCGTATTTGAGGACCGCTTCCCCCACATCTTTCGATACACGCGTGCCTATCGCGCGCCGCCCGTCGAATAGATCCACATTGGTAGCAATCCTGACGTCGGACAGAAATACTGTCGCGGTTCCACGGCTTTCGGATGGCAGGCTGGCTTCGACGTAGATCAGTTGGTTAATGGCATCGATAAATGAGGTGTTGTTGTTCAGGAGCACCCCGCCAACCAATGCTCCGCGCTCGCCGCTTCCACGGGTTGCCATCGTAGCGGCGTGGAGAACGAGACCACGGGTGTCTTCCTGCCCGCTGGGCATCGCGTCCGAGCTTGAGGACATGAGAGCGATCCGAGCCCGCTCGGCAATGTCCGGTGCAAGCGCGGAAAGCTCTGTCTGGTCGAACACGTCGAAACCGGCAGAGCGTTTGCCATCGAGTGCTGCCTTAACAACAGGCCAGTCCCAACGGGGTGAAACAGTCGCAAGCGGCCGACTGCTTGCAAGAACATTGCCCGAGCTGTCGATTAGATAAAGAAAATCCAGGCCGCGATCACCGGCGACTTCCTTCAGGAAGAGATTGAGGTCTGCATTCGACGTGGAGCCACTCGCCGTAAGATCGCGAAACCGAGCGGACTGACTGACGGCGGAAAGTCTTTCCTCCGTCGCAGCCAGCATCCTGTCCACGTAAAAATGGGCGATGGTCAGGTCGTCGTTGACTTTCGAAATCGCGAGTGCGTCAAACCGCTCATTCCAACGATAAATCGCGATACCCAGTAGAATGGGCAGGATAACGAGCATCGGTACGAGCGCGGTGGCCAGAAGTCGATAGCGGACCGACGCCTTTTTCTTCGGGATGTTGTGTTGAACCTCATCCATTCCAGCTTACACATTTCCGGTCGATCGTCTTGCGGGAAATCCCGAGCCGTCGAGCAGCCTCCTCACGGTCGCCGCCCACCTCACGCAGCACGGAAAGAATGTGACGTTTTTCGATTTCCGCCAGGCTCAGCCCTCCCGCATCTTCATGTGTCAGGGGAGATCTCTCGGCCTCATCGGGAAAAGCCCCCAGGATCACGGCCCTTTCGATGAAGTTTCTAAGCTCTCGTATGTTGCCTGGCCAGTCATATCGCAGGAGATAGGAACGGATGCGGTCATCGATCTCGACCGCCGGCATGCCAACTTGCTGGACCGCCTCGCGCATGAACAGCGCGGCCAGTTCCAGGACGTCGTTACCGCGGTCCTTGAGCGGCGGCAACTGGATCTGAACCACGTTGATACGGAAATAGAGGTCGGCGCGAAACGCACCTTCTGCAACGCGCTTCTCCAGGTCGGCATTGGTTGCAAAGATGAATCTGGCGTCGAATGGAATTTCTCTCTCGGAACCGACGGGCCTTACGCGCCGATCCTCGAGCACGCGCAACAGCTTGCTTTGCAACTGATAGGGCAGATCGGCGATCTCGTCGAGAAAGACCGTGCCACCCTGGGCATGTAGAAACAATCCCTCGCGGGTTCTGTTCGCTCCAGTAAAGGCACCCTTCAAATGGCCGAACAGCTCGCTCTCGATCATGTCCGCAGGGATAGCGCCGCAGTTGATCGGCACGAACAGCTTGTCGGCCCGCCCGGAAAGTGAATGTAGCGAGCGGGCCGCGACCTCCTTGCCGGTCCCTGATGGTCCCGTCAGCAGCACCGATGTCGAGATCGGGGCAACGCGGGAAATCATCGAGCGCACCTTTTCGGTTGCAGGAGACTTTCCGACGAAATTGTTGCGAAGGTAGACCTGGTGGGCAGGAAAATTCAGTTGATGCCGCAGCACGTCGTTTTCGCGCTGTAGCCGGCTGCGGTCCAGACAGCGCGCAATCGAGTTCAACAACTGGTTCGATCGGAAAGGTTTCAGAACGAAATCAACAACACCGACACGGACGGCACTTATCGCCGTGTCCAGATCCGCATATGCGGTCATGAGGATCACATCGGCAAAGAAGCCGGTTGCTCGCTGCTCCGCCAACCAGTCGAGACCATTTTTATCGGGCATGATATTGTCGAGGATAACGACGTCAAAATGCGTCGCATCGATCTTGCGGGATGCTTCGGCCGTATTTTCCGCCTCCTCGATCAGTTTGCAGCGAGGACCGAGGGTCTTCAGCAGGAAGTTCCTCATGCCCGGCTCGTCATCGACGACCAGGATCGAAGCCTGCGCAAGCCACGGCCCAAACTCGGGGTCTTTCATACGTTCTGTATCGTTGAGTTCAGATTCCGGCATTACCACCCCTTAAAGACACTTGTATCGAACATCTCGGCAATGCCGGACTTTTTAAAGCTTTCTTTCCCTAAGAGGGGCGCTGGCCGTCTTCAGCATCCTTTTTTTTCAAATGCGATTGCAGGTGTTCGAAAGCGCGGCGCATACCGTGTAACTGATCGAGCAGGTGCAGAATAACATCAACACCTGCGTCATTCGCCCCCACATTTTCTGTAAGGTCGCGGATGAGATGGACCCGCGCGATATCCGCATCCGAAAAGCCCGGTCCCGATGACGTTTGTTCCGGCTTGACCCATTCCTGCTCGATCCAGAATTCCAGCGTCTGCACCTGCACACCCGAGCGAATAAGGAACTCCCTCTTCGTGATAATCATGACTTGTCCTCGCGTGGGTTGAAGTCTTTTCCAGCGCTCCAGTTCGACACAAAAGTCTCGAGCTCCGGGTCTACGTGCCTGGGCAGGACAATCCTGAGCCTGACGAACTCGTCCCCCTGCCCGCCCCCTCGCCTCGGTGCACCTTTGCCGCGCAGGCGCAGCGTCGTACCCGTGTTCGAACCTTTCGGTATTGACATCGACACGTCGCCGGTCGGTGTCGGCACCCGGATCTTGCCGCCAAGAACGGCCTCTGTAAGAGAAATCGGCAAATCGATGGAAATGTCGTCGCCATCACGCTGGAACCGAGGATCCGCCAGAACCTCTATCTGGATGAGGGCATCGCCGGGACCGCCTTTGCCTGCCCCCGGCGCTCCCTTGCCCTTGAGGCGAAGGGTCTTGCCGTCGACAAGGCCGGCCGGAATGGTGACGTCCAATGTGCCGCCGCCCGGTAGTGTCAAGCGCTTGCTGGCACCGATAATCGATTCAACGAAGGAGATCGCCAGAGTATAGTGCAGATCCTCGCCTCGCCGGTTGGCACGGCTGCGCTGTCCGCGTCTGAGCAAGTCGGCGAAGGCGTCGTCGTTATCCATGAAGTCGGCAAAACCAGACGTATCCATATAGGGATGACCGCCATCCGAATGGGCGTAGTTCCGGTAATATGAATGTTGCGGGCGCTCTGCTCCACTCTCGTCGATCTCCCCGGCATCAAAGCGTTTCCGCTTTTCTGCATCGCTGAGCAGGTCGTACGCTCCCGCAACCTCCTTGAATTTCTCTTCCGCGGCTTTGTCGCCGGGGTTCAGGTCGGGATGCAGCTTTTTCGCGAGCTTGCGATACGCGGACTGGATGTCCGCCGCAGACGCGGATTGGCTGACACCTAGCACCTCATATGGGTTTTTCACATCTTGCTCCGGCTAAAAATTTGAGTTGGGCCATTCCCGATCAAAAACCTTTCGGAGCATTTAAACTCCTGTCCACGAAACTGAACAAGTCATGATCAAGCGTTGCGAACCTGGCAACACCAGAGAAGGTGCGGAGAAGCTTGCGCCGCCCCGCACGCCTCCTGTTAATTGGCCTTCTTCTGTTCGTCGTCGATCTCGGTGTAATCCGCATCAACGACGTCCTCGCTCCCTGCAGATTGTGAACTCGAACCCGCCTGCTGCGATTGCGCATAGGCAGCTTCCGTCAGCTTCATGCTCACCTGCTGAAGCGCATTGGCCTTCGTCGTGATCGCCTCGCCGTCATTGCCAGTCAACGCTTCGCGCAGATCGGACAAGGCGTCCTCAATCGACTTGCGGTCGGCATCTCCAAGCTTTGCACCGTGTTCGGCCAACGCCTTTTCGGTCTCGTGAACGAGCGCGTCGCCAGCATTCTTGGCCTCAATGGTGGCTCTTCGTTTCTTGTCTTCCTCGGCATGGGCTTCAGCATCCTTCACCATCCGGTCAATGTCCGCTTCCGAAAGACCGCCCGACGCCTGAATCTGGATACGCTGTTCCTTGCCCGTTCCCTTGTCCTTGGCCGAGACGTTGACAATGCCGTTTGCGTCGATGTCGAATGTAACTTCGATCTGAGGGGTGCCGCGCGGCGCCGACGGGATGCCCATCAGATCGAACTGACCGAGCAGTTTGTTGTCGGCCGCCAGTTCACGCTCACCCTGGAAGACACGAATCGTAACCGCATTCTGATTGTCTTCGGCGGTGGAGAAGGTCTGGCTCTTCTTCGCCGGCACGGTGGTATTGCGTTCGATGAGGCGGGTGAAGACACCTCCGAGCGTTTCCAGTCCGAGAGACAGAGGCGTCACGTCGAGAAGCAGGACGTCCTTGACGTCTCCCTGCAATACGCCCGCCTGGATCGCAGCGCCGATTGCGACCACTTCGTCGGGGTTGACGCCTTTATGAGGTTCCTTGCCGAAAATCTTTTCGACCACTTCCTGGATTTTTGGCATTCTGGTCATGCCACCGACAAGGACTACTTCACTGACATCCTTTGCGGTCAGTCCTGCATCCTTCAAGGCGCTCAGGCAGGGCTCGATGGTTCGCTGGACGAGATCCTCGACAAGGGACTCGAACTTGGCGCGTGTAATCTTCACCTGCAGGTGCTTCGGCCCGGTGGCGTCTGCGGTGATGAAGGGAAGATTGACCTCGGTCTGCGTCGTCGTAGAGAGCTCGATCTTCGCTTTTTCCGCCGCCTCCTTGAGGCGCTGCAGGGCAAGCTTGTCGGTCTTCAGGTCGATACCCTGATCCTTCTTGAATTCGGACGAGATGTATTCGACGAGGCGCATATCGAAATCCTCGCCACCGAGGAAGGTATCGCCATTTGTCGACTTAACCTCGAAGACGCCATCGCCAATGTCGAGAATAGAAACGTCGAACGTGCCGCCACCAAGATCGTAGACCGCGATCTTCGACTGCTTCTTCTTGTCGAGTCCGTAGGCCAGCGCTGCGGCCGTCGGCTCGTTGATAATGCGCAGCACTTCCAGACCGGCGATCTTGCCTGCATCCTTGGTCGCCTGACGCTGCGCGTCGTTGAAATAGGCGGGCACGGTAATGACCGCCTGCGTTATTTTCTCGCCGAGATTGGCCTCTGCCGTTTCCTTCATCTTCTGAAGAATGAAGGCTGAAATCTGCGATGGCGAATAGGTCTTGCCTTCCGCCTCGACCCAGGCATCGCCGTTACCCGCCTTGACGATCGCGTAAGGAACAAGGCCCTTGTCCTTTTCTACCGTCGGATCGTCGTAACGGCGGCCGATCAGGCGCTTGACGGCGAAAATTGTGTTCGTGGGGTTCGTCACGGCCTGCCGACGAGCCGGCTGACCCACCAGTCGTTCGCCATCGGCTGTGAACGCGACGATCGAGGGCGTCGTTCGCGCACCCTCGGAATTTTCGATGATTTTCGTGTTCTTGCCGTCCATCACGGCAACGCAGGAGTTGGTCGTACCCAGATCTATTCCGATAACTTTACTCACCGTATGACTCCTCTGTTTGCTTCCGGTTTTGATGTTCGCCCCCGCACGGCCATGCGTCCGAAGGTCACCTCGCCTTGCCGCCAACTCACCCCCAGGTCGACGTCGCAGATCAGGATGCCGATCTGCGTTATCTATGCCTGTGCACATACGGCCATGCCGCCAGCCAGTTGGTACTGCCAGAATATCTCAGCAACACGCGTGCCAGTTTCCAACGCCTATAAATATCAATGATATACAGTCAATTTCGCATCAAAATCGGACAGGATGTCTCGATCATTTCGGACAAAATGTCCAAGGTCGAAGGGCGGATGATAACAGTCGGCAGTGAAGGGCGGCGAGTGCGCATGCTAGGACGATGCTCGCGAGCCGCCTTTCAATCGGCGCGATTATGCACCGGAAAGGAAGCAAGGTTCGCCAGAAATACCGGGCGCTCGCTGAGGGAACCCGGTCCTGGCGCCGATTTGCGATACGGACAATATGTCCTCCGGCGGCCCGACATATTGTCGATGGGTCAGAAAACGGAAAACGCCATACCTCTGTTTCGATTGAATATTATCCAGTTGGCACGCCTGTTGCACTTTGGGGCTGGGTGACGGTGAAGGTGACTGCCCGCCGCACATCGCCAAGATCAACGAGGAGGTTCCCATGCACGAATATGATCTCTACATTAACGAGAAAAAGCCGGCCATTGGTCTCTACGTCCGTTCCGGAGCCAGCCTTCCCGACTTTGCTGATCCCAAGGAATGGATTTTCGACGGAACTTCAGCGCAGGATCTGTTGCCACCCAGCGTACTCGAGGGCGTGGCTGCCGCGGGCCATGCATTTCGCGACATGGATTAACATGGGAGTAATGCGGATTTTTCCGCATGGTCACAGATGATAAGAAGAGTTCAAAACATGCACGATGAACCATCTCTGCGTGAGACTACCGCAAAAGCGACCGGGGGTAGCCCCTCATTGGAAGAGCAAAGGCGCCGACTCGATCACGATATAGACGCAGCGAGGCACCATCATGCCGAACATGCCTTGGAAGCCAACAACCTCGTGGCATCGGCCACGAGCGCATCGGCCATGGCATACGGTCTACGCTTGTCATCAGCCTTCGTTGGAGCAATCGTGGCGGGGGCAATGCTGGGATGGCTGATTGACTACGCCTTCTCCACCTCGCCATGGGGCCTGATCACATGCCTATGCATCGGCTTTATCGCGGGATTCTTCAATCTGATGAGAGTGGTGAACGAAAACAGGCCCAAGCAATCGGACCTCACCTAGACCGACGTGACGCCCCGGACAACTGCCGGAGAGCCTGTCCTCTCTTTGATCGAACATAGGAGTTCGTTTCGTGTCCGCATCCATTTCCGATCCGCGAATTCAGGGCCGGCACTCCTCAAGAGTTGCAGTTTACGCTGCACTGGCCGGCAACATCGCGGTCGCAATAACAAAGCTGTTTGCCGCGGCCATTACCGGCAGTGCGGCGATGTTCAGTGAAGCCGTGCATTCGGTTGTCGATTGCGGAAACGAGGCTCTCATTCTTTACGGCTACCGCCGCGCGGTTCGGCGACCGGATCTCGTCCATCCATTTGGATTTGGCCGCGAGCTCTACTTCTGGAGCTTCATCGTCGCTCTGATGCTGTTTGCTCTTGGAGCCGGCGTTTCAATCTACCAGGGCATTCACCATGCGATCGACCCTCACCCGGTCGAACATGCCCGGATCAGCTACATTGTTCTGGCACTCTCATTTGTTTTTGAAAGCGCGTCCTGGATGGTTGGCTGGCGGGCTTTCGCTAAGGCGCGTGGCAATCTCGGATTCTGGGCGGCATTCCGCCAAAGCAAGGATCCGCCAGCATTCATGGTGCTGTTCGAGGATACCGCCGCGCTGATCGGCATCATCATTGCCGCAATCGGTATCGCCGCAGCCGAAACACTCGACATGCCGGTGCTCGATGGAGCCGCTTCCATCCTTATCGGTTTTGTCCTTGCGATTACCGCTGTCCTGCTTGCGATCGAGAGCAAAAGCCTTCTGATCGGGGAGCGGGCGACGCCGGCCCTCGTCGAGGCAATCTGTCGGATAGCCCAGAAAGAGCCCGGAGTAATTCATGCAAACAGCGCCCTGACGGCGCAACTCGCCCCCGATCAGGCGATGGTTGCTCTCAGTATCGACTTCGATCCGACACTGTTCACGGAACAAATAGAAGCCTGCGTGGCCTCGATCGAAAAGAAGGTTCGCGCTGCTCATCCAGAGGTCGTGGCTCTGTTCGTCAAACCGCAGACGCTCGCCGAGTTCGAAAACGCCCGTTTGAAGAGATTTGGCAACTACAGGCTACCCGTGAAGTAACCTGAAGCTGCGGTGAAAAGACTGGCGCGCCGGGTATCCGATGCGTTCGCCATTTCTCGATGCGGCCGACATATTGTCCGGCTACAACCGACAATATGTCTTCGCAAGGGCAGAGGCCCCACCATCAAGGCTTTGCTTTCATTAAATTATTCAACTGGCACAGTCATTGCGTGGATATTTCCAGCCAGTTGCGGTTCGCGCTGGTAGGTTCAACCGCTTGCTCGCCGATACCCGACCTGACGACCTGACGAAGGAGGCGGAGATGACAACCATAACCAAGTTTCCCACTCGTGCGGAAAACTCTATCGTCTTGCGAAAGAAATGGGGGTGGTTTCTGCTCCTCGGTGTTTTGTTCATTGCGCTGGGCGCGATCGCGGCCGGCCACCTTTTCTATGCAACGATCGCGGCCGTTTTTTATGTTGGCGCTTTGATGTCCGCGGCAGGCGCACTGCAATTCTTTCACGCGTTCAGCGTCAGGAACTGGGGTGGTTTTCTCCTGTGGCTCGCCAGTGGCCTGCTTTATACCGCAGCCGGGATAGCCGCCTTCACCAATCCTGCATTCAGCTCGGTTGCCCTCACTCTGGTCGTCGCTCTTTTGATCATGACATCGGGCATCGTTCGCCTGATCCTAGGGTTGAGGGCCAAACCGGAAAAGGGATGGGGATGGGTCGTCGCATCGGGCACACTGACAATTCTGGCGGGACTGATGTTCCTGATCGGATGGCCATTCAATAGCACGTGGCTGCTCGGTCTGCTGCTGGCGATCGATCTCATGTTCCAGGGCGTGGCATTGATCGGCCTCGCCTACCAGCTCGGCACGATCACCTGACCCTTTCCCCACGCTCTGCATTCGCGGTGTCGCCGGGGCGGCCAAAATGAAAAACCACGACAGGATACTCAGATGAGCAACGAAAAAACCCACCCTCATGAAAAGCAGATAAAGGACAAAGACACGTCCATTCACCCCGTTGAAGGCGGCACCACTGCACAAAACGAAGTGTCCGACGATCGTCAGCCCGCACATGAAGTCGCCCCGTCAGAAAAAGTCACGATCCTTGAAGAGGAGATCAAGCGTCTTCAGGATCGCCTGCTTCGTGCGTTGGCAGAGACAGAAAATGTGCGCCGCCGGGCAGAGCGCGATATAAGCGATGCAAAGCAATATGCCGTCACCCAGTTCGCCCGCGACATGACGAGGGTAGCAGACAATCTCGATCGTGCGATTACCAGCATTCCGGAGAAACTGCACCGCGATGAAGGGCCGGTAAAGACGCTGATTGAAGGTGTCGAACTGACCGGGAAGGAATTGTTGCGCTCGCTGGAAAAGCATGGCGTCACCAAGCTCGACCCTGAGGGTAAAGCATTCGATCCGAATTTTCACGAAGCAATGTTCGAGGCGGAAGATCCAAGTGTCCCGCACGGCACGGTCACGATGGTGGCCGAACCGGGCTACGCCATCGGCGCTCGTCCCTTACGTCCCGCAAAGGTCGCCGTCTCCCGCGGTGGTCCGCCGCGTAAGCCTCAAAGTTGATTGTCGCCCCTCTTGAAAGAAACAAACAGACCACGAAACTTTATTCGGTTGAATCGGGGATACCAAATGACGATCGGCAACAGAATAGCTCCGATACGCTTCCTAGTCTTTGTTGCGGCCCTCGTGCTTTCGGTCATCGTTGCTACAGCGTTGCATGCCGAGTGGAATATCGCTCTCCTTGTCGGGTTCGATGTGGCGACATGCGTTTTCATCGTGAGCACGCTTCCACTGCTTGACGACAGCCCTGAAGAAATTCGGGCTGCGGCAAAGCGTAACGATGCAAACCGCGTAGGACTGCTCGCGATCACGGTGCTGCTTTGCCTTGTCGTTCTCATCGCAATCGGAACGCTGGTCGCCAGACCCACGACACCGGAATGGACGGATGTCGCTCTGATTGTTCTGACGCTGATATTGTCATGGCTCTTTGCAAATACGGTCTTTGCAATGCACTACATCCACCTCTTCTACTCCCAGGAACAGGGAAAAGATCTCGGTGGACTGGAGGTGCCCAATACTCCGAGCCCTGGATACTGGGACCTATTTTATTTCAGCTTCACACTGGGCATGACGTTCCAGACTTCGGATATCACGGTAACGGGTTGGCACATGCGTAAAGTCGTCCTGTTCCAATGCATGGCGGCATTCATTTTCAACATGGGCGTTCTGGCTTTTACAATCAACGCGCTGGGAAGCCTATGAATAAGCGGCCACGGCTCTTGTAAATTCCAGCCTGAATGCGACCGTCGGAGCGGAAATGGTGAGAACTGAATCCATTTCCGCCTTTCAACAGAACAACCGATTTGGGCCGGGCGTGGACTGTCCGCTTCGGGAGGCTAGCGATGTAATAGAAGCCATGGGCGCGGGCGACCATCTACGACTGCTTCCGCCCCCATTGAAGACGTTCACTGGCTTGATTGCGACGCTGCAAACCGGACATAGTACGACAGCAAAACGTGTCGCAGGTTTCGGGAATTATGCGATAGGTGTGGTATCTCACCAGGGAGACAATGAGAGATATGAACCGCAGCGTCACCTTCACTTTGACCGCCGACGACTATGTTGCTGCCAACAAGCTGTTCATACTGAAATATTCAACCTCAGGCTGGCCGCTCGTTTGCTGGCTGATCTTCGTTGCTTTGCTGCTTGCCTCGCTCTTCACGTTGGCGCTGCGATTCCCCGATGCGCCTTTCATGTCGCTCTTCTACATCTGCGTGGTGGTTGTGATCGCAATACCGCTCTACCAATATTTTTTCGGCGCTGCCGTGTTTGCCCGCAAGGCCTACGCAGACCAGAAAACCCTTCAGCACCCGATCACGGTTACATGGTCTGAGGAAGGCTTTAGCGGCCAGTTCGACATCACGGTCGAACACCTCGCCTGAAGGCGCAGTTCAATCCCGCCAATACCGAGATCAGCATCCGCAAGCTCATCTTCCTGGCACGCAACAACGCCGACGAACATGCCAAGCAGCGGCTGATGCCGATCGTGCGTGATCTCATCCAGACCGTAGTGATCGGCAAGACCCCGGGCCATCAACCGGCCAGTTTGCAGGTACACGGCTCGATCGCCAACATCATGGCCTCGATGGAGGTCCTGGACCTGATGGAGCAGCAGTTCATCACCGCCGCCCAGAATGATCTGATGGCCCGGATTGCATCCGGCGAGATCCACACGGAGCAGAAACAAAAAAAGCTCCTCGACGCTTACGCGGAGGAGCTCCGGTGCAAATATCCCGAGTGGGAGAATTTACAAGTTTCAGTGGTTGCGGGGGCAGGATTTGAACCTGCGGCCTTCAGGTTATGAGCCTGACGAGCTACCGGGCTGCTCCACCCCGCGTTACCAGCGTAAATCCCTATGGGATTTATCGCGACCAGCGTAAATCCCTATTGGATTTATCGCGACTGCATCACAGGGAAGCTGTGATGTATAGTTCCGGAGCAAATTGCCGAAGGCGATTTGTCTCCTTTAAGGGACGCACCGTAATTGGGTGACCGATTTGTTTCGGCACATTGTGCGCTGGATTATTATAGCATAAAGGCCGCTTCAGCGGCCTTTTGATTAGGGCTTGAAGCCCTTTTTGTGACTGAGAAGATATTTGTTGCGTTTTGCAGACCTGGCAGCGACCTACTCTCCCGCGTCTTGAGACGGAGTACCATTGGCGCTGGGGCGTTTCACGGCCGTGTTCGGAATGGGAACGGGTGCAGCCGCCCCGCGATAACCACCAGGTCGGCAA
>NZ_JBFREP010000016.1:0-68873 GCF_052114365.1 Agrobacterium sp. MCAB5 | reverse complement strand
CGGTCGAGTACACGCCGGTGGCGCTCTGCTACGATGTTCTGGCTTGCCTGCATGCGGACAACCTTCTGCAGCACCTTCAACTGTTCCCGCATTACCTCGAACGCACGGCGCTGAGCAGGCGGCACGCGATTGATAACATCCAGCTCTCCACGCAGGATRGCATTGCGGCCGAAGCGCTCGTCGAGGGCGCGGCTCACGGTTGCAAACTCCTTACTAATGGCGGGATCGAGCGAGCCGGCAGCGACGTCGAGCCTGCYGTTCTTTTTCTTCATCGCCACTGAGAGTTCTCTCAGTGCATCTTCGGCGGACGGCGACAGTCCCGGGATGGCAATGCTCATGCGCTGGCGCTCCTCAGTGATCGCCTCCCTCTCTGCATCAAATGCGGCCCTAAATGAGGTGGCCAATGACCGGACACGGCTTGCCGCCTCCGGGACGGCACGGAAAGCCTCCTTCCGCTCCTGGCCGACAGCGAGCAATTTGTCCATGATACGGCCGGAGCCTCGCAACGCGCCGTAGGCAGCGGGATCATTGCTGATGGCCGCAGCGATCCGCTCACCGGCAAAGCCCTTCAGGATCAGATCTTCAATCTTTCCGACAGCACCTGCCGGATCGCGCCAGATACGCGCTGCCGCGTTCGCAAGGGCGGCGCGATTTTGACTGTAGTGAGGAACAGCTCGCGCCCTCTCCCGCGCCTCGTGGTCGATCGGGGTTTCAAACTCTGTTACAACTGCAAGCATTGGCAACACCGGCACCGTCTCTTTCCCAGGCACGACGCTGGCGCCGGTAACGATCCTGGAGCGATCTTTCCTTTCGGCAAGATGCTGTTCTTCGGCAAAGCGGCGTATGGCGGCAAAAAGACGATTGAGCTTTTCGCGCCGGTCGAGGTCAAGGTCGTCCGGCATGCGCTCGATCATGTTGCGCTGGGCAACAGTGTCTGCCTTGTCGGTGAAGGCGGACCAGCCGAAGCGAGCGTTGAGAGCGTCGTTGACCCCCCTCACCTCTTGAACAAAAAGGCGATCCTCCGCCGCGTAGGCGAAGGCCGTCTTGTAGGCATCCTTGCCACCGCGCTCGCGTACGGCTTCGATTTCGGCAAGGAGCGCCATAGCCGGTTTGGAAAGCGCCGGGATCGACAACGACATATGCGCGCGCCGTTGCTCCTCTCGCATGCCGAAGCGTTCGACTTGGCGGCGGAACTCTGTGGCATGGGCACGCGCCAGCGGCAGCAATTCGGACAAGGCCGACACCGCCGCATCGCGCTCGGAGCGGGCCGCGCGGCCATCGACAAGAAGATCCGATCCATGCAGACGGCCGAGGCGCTGCGGCGAGGCCTCAAGGTCGTCGGCAAGCTCGCGGGGCGCAATCCGCGCGTCGGAGGCAAGCGTGTTCAGTCTGGCAAGCGCGCCTTCGGGATCGCGATAGATCTTTTGCAAGACTGGGCGAAGAATGGCGTCGCGTTCCTTCCAGTGATCCGAGCGAAGCTGCGCGCGGCGGGCATCCTCGCCGACACTACGGGAAAACAATGTTTTCGGCGGGATGAGATATTGTCGATCCGTCGGAATTTTTGCCGTCCGGGTTTCGGCTCGTTCCTCACTATAGGAAACACGCTTCTCGCTTTCGATCGCGAAGCCGAGCGCCACGCTCGCCCGCTCCCAAAGCTTCGCCACTTGCTCGCGCTTCTGCGCCAGCCACGCCAGCTGCCGCCCCGCCCCGTCCTCCATCCAGGCTGCGACACCGGAGAGCGTATCGATACCGCGACGCTGGGCAAAATCCCGAGCGTGCGCCTGGTAGCCGGCCTCGCTCTCGAAATCGAGGGTCGTCGTCTTGGYGCCGGAGCGGCCAAGACGCTCCACCAGTTGCTTGAACAGTTCCGGCCGATGGCTCTCCTCATCTATGCGCTGCCGGCGAACCTCTCCCGTTTCGATCCGTTTGGCAGTCCAGACGTTTCGATCGACCGTCCGTTCCTCGAACCTCTTCTCTCCGGTTTTCTCGTCGATGACGGGCACCGTCACCGTCACCCGTTCGACACCGTCCTTGCGCAGCGTCACCGTGTCGCCTTCCGACACGTCGGCCTCCTCCAGGGCCTTTGGCAGGCTCACGCCCCAGAGCCGATGCACGGTTCCGTCGTCCGTTTTCACATCGGCATAGGGGCTTTGGTCGGCATCCTCGTCTTGCGGCCTGAACTTCGCATTGCCGGTTCCGACCAGCTCGCCCGTGACGCCTGCGGCGTGATCAACCCGGGATCTTTTCCCCCATTCCGGCTTCGGCTCAAAGTCCTCGCGAGCGGCATAAAGATCGGCCCGATCGCGATGGCGGGTCATCGATACGTATGTCAGGTGCTGATCCATCAGCCCGGTTGCGAGCACGAATGTCCTGTCGACGGTCGCACCTTGGGACTTGTGAATGGTCGCAGCATAGCCGTGATCGACATTGCGATAGCTGTCTTCGCTGATGACGACATCCCGGCCATTATCGAGACGGACCGATAGCAGTGGGCCGCCGTGCGTGTCGCCGGTGGATACGACCGTGCCGAGCATGCCGTTCTTGACATATTGGGGTCCAAGCTTTCGCGCACGCGGCTCGAGGAACCGGGCGTTTTCGAGGAAGATGATCCGGTCGCCGACGGCGAACTCCCGCACGCCTCGCTCCGTGTAAAATTCACGAGAAACGGTCAGGGCGCCTTCATCTTTCATGACGTTGCGCAGCGCTTCATTGAGCCGCCTCACGTCGTCATTGGTATGGGCGAGAACGAGCAGTTCGTCACCACGCAAGCGGGCCGGCTGTTCTTTATCGGCATGTTGCTGGATGAGGTCGCGGCGAGCGCGCGTCCAGTCTGCAACGATGCGCTCAACAGCTTCAGCCCGGCTCTCCGCCTCAACGATACGCCCCCGCTGCGCATAGGCATCCAGCCCCTCCTCGACCTTGCCGCGGGCGAAAAGACGGGAGGCCTCTCGCGCCCACTCTTCACGCTGGCGCCGCACACCGGCAAGTTCGGCAGAACCGATCCGTTCGGAAATCGCCCGAAAGGCTGCGCCGGCCTGGATCGGTTGAAGCTGCATTGCATCGCCGACCAGAACCACCTTGGCTCCGGCCTCCTCGGCGCGCTTGAGCACACGCGCCATCTGCTGCGACGAGACCATGCCAGCTTCATCGATGACAAAGATGTCCCGCCGGTCGAGGAGATCGCGTCCGTTCTCCCAGGCTAGTTCCCATGAGGCGAGCGTGCGCGATCTGATGCCGGAACTATCCTCAAGCCCTTCGGCCGCCTTGCCAGCAAGCGCCGCCCCGAAGACGCGGTAGTTGCCGCTCTCCCAGGCGATGCGCGCCGCGGCAAGCAGCGTCGATTTTCCCGCACCGGCATGCCCGACCACAGCGGCGATGCCAGTGTCGCCGGCGACATGATGGACAGCCTCCACCTGTTCGCGATCAAGCGTGAACGGATTTTCCGGATTGGCGGTTTCTATGGTTCTGACAGCCGCCGCAATTTTCGCGTTGGCGACGCCGAAGCCCTTGCGCCGGGCCAGAACTTCCGCCGACTGCGCCATGTCGTATTCGGTGCGCAGGATATCGCGTGTGGTGAAGACCGCAGGTTCGGCCACCTTGCCGGTCTGCAGGTTCGCCTGTTGCGGCTTCAACAGTACGAGATCATTAGAGGCCATCAGCTTGGAGCGTATGTTGGCGAAATCAGCGGGATCGTCGACATAGCGGTGCAGTGCCTTGGCGATGTCCCGTTCATCGAAGGTGGAGCGCTCGTTGCCGAGTTGTTTCAGGAGTAGGTACGGATCGGCCAGCAGCCGGTCGGCCATCTCCTGCCGGCGCGCGAGATCGGCCGGCGCGAAATACATCGCGACACCCTTGCGGGCGAGCGCTGCCTTTTCCGGCCCGAGATGTTTCTGGGCAATCCCGTCGAGCCCCTGTTCGGCATAGGAACGCCCGTCGAGGCGGATCTCATGGCCGGCAAGCCCCAGATGCCGATTGGCCGTATCCGCCCAGGCGATCTTCCATGCCTTCATGGTTTCCTTGTCGCCGGCCCAGAGCCTGTAGACGATCTTGCCCTTCGGTCGGTCCGGCGTGACGACCCGCAACGGCTCGCCGTCGGCGCCAAGCACCGGCACTTTCTTCGGCCCGAAACCCTGTTCCGTCAGAGGTCGAAGCGCGGTCATCAGGTGGATGTGTGGATTGCCTTGCCGGTCATGATAAACCCAGTCGGCGATCATGCCCTTGGACGTCAGATTGTCCCGGACGAACTCGCGCACAAGGGCGATGTTCTCTGATCGCGTCAACTCTTCCGGAAGCGCGATGATCAACTCGCGGGCAAGCTGCGCGTCGGCACGAGTTTCGAATGCGTCCACTGCATTCCAAAGAGCCTCGCTGGCCGCAACGACGCTCTTCCCATCGATGACCGCGCGCAGCCAGGCCGGTACCTGGTCCGGCAGCGCCAACTCCTCGTGTTTCAGTTCGGCCGCGCCGCCAAGGTAACTGAAGGAGGTTCCGGCCTGTTCGTCCATCATCCGCGCCCGATGACGATAGGCGGCGGCCGAAACGATACTGCGTCCCGCTCCCCTGCTGATCACCTGCGCTCTGACGAACATGATCGCCACTAACGTCTCCAGTCCTTCCAGGCACGTCGCGTCAGCGACGTATATTGCGCCCTCAAATCAATCGGCCTGACAAGACCGATGCTGCTTTTCCAGAAGACGGCCCTGCTGGGATTTCCAATATCGACGTTTGTGGGCTTGTGTACGGTAGCGCTTTTGACTACTATTTTCTAGTCAGTTAAATGACGGGATGAAAATTTCCAAAGACGTTGAGAGGACTTGCCTATGGCCACTAAGCCGGCGCTCATGGATATTGATGCTCAAATTGAGAAGCTTCGCGAACGACGAAAAACTTTAATAGTGAAATCAGCTGATCGTTTCGCGCGTGCGGCAACGAAGTCGGGATTGGCAGAGATGGAGATCGCTGACGAGGAGGTGGATCGCATCTTCGACGAGATCGCAGCGCGATTTCGCAACGGCGAGAAGAAGCAGGCCGCTGGCTCACCTGCTTCGCCGCGTGGACAGGCAAATGGAGCGACTGGTTCGGAAACGGAGGCTCCACATGACATCTGACCGAAAGAAGGGAGCGAGAGAAAAGTTCTTGCTCGGTGACATTGTCGTTCGCGCGGGCCTGTCGAACGCCGATCGGGCTTTCCTGCTTGGCGGACTTCTCGAAATGAAGCGGGTCGTGCCGGGGACACCTGAACATCGGCGTATTCGCGATATCGGGGAGCTCGCCTTCAGGGCCGCGGCATCCAGCGGCAGGGTGGAACGCTTTGCGAAGGCGTCGGAGTGAAGGGAAAGGCCAAACCTCGTCCAAGCCTCTTGCTTATCATCATTCCCATCGCCGTCACCGGTTTTTCCTTTTACGTCGCCCACTGGCGTTGGCCTGAATTGGCGACCGGCATCACAGGCAAGACGCAATACTGGTTCCTTCGGGCGTCACCATTGCCCGTCCTTTTGTTCGGGCCGCTGGCTGGACTGCTGGCGGTCTGGGCGCTGCCCCTCCATCGGCGAAGGCCCGTGGCGTTGGCAAGCTTTCTCTGCTTTCTCCTGATGGCCGGCTTTTACGGGATGCGCGAGTTCGGTCGGCTTCAGCCGCTCGTGGAGAGCGGTGTGCTGACCTGGGATCGGGCGCTCTCATTCGTCGACATGATTGCGGTCGTTGGCGCAGCGATGGGATTCATGGCGGCCGCGGTCGCGGCGCGCATCTCGAGCGTCGTGCCCGAACAGGTGACGCGCGCCAGGCGCGGAACATTCGGAGATGCAGACTGGCTGCCGATGTCGGCGGCGGCACGGCTGTTTCCCGATGATGGTGAAATCGTTATCGGTGAGCGCTACAGGGTCGACAAGGAACTCGTCCATGAGCTGCCGTTCGATCCGAACGATCCGGCCACCTGGGGACGTGGCGGCAAAGCCCCGCTGCTGACCTACGCCCAGGATTTCGATTCGACCCACATGCTTTTCTTCGCGGGCTCTGGTGGCTTCAAGACCACCAGCAACGTCGTGCCGACGGCGCTCAGATATACAGGCCCGCTCATTTGCCTGGATCCGTCCACCGAGGTGGCCCCGATGGTCGTTGACCACCGAAGAGATAAACTCGACCGAGAGGTCGTTGTGCTCGATCCGGCAAATCCGATCATGGGATTTAACGTGCTCGACGGCATCGAGCACTCGCTAAAAAAGGAAGAGGACATTGTCGGCATCGCGCACATGTTGCTCTCGGAAAGCGTGCGCTTCGAATCGTCGACTGGCTCTTACTTCCAATCGCAGGCGCACAATCTGCTGACCGGTCTTCTGGCGCATGTGATGCTGTCACCGGAATATGCAGGACGGCGAAACCTGCGCAGCCTGCGCCAGATCGTCTCCGAGCCGGAAACCTCCGTGCTAGCCATGCTGCGCGACGTACAGGAACACTCCGCGTCCGCCTTCATCCGCGAAACGCTCGGCGTCTTTGTTAACATGACCGAGCAAACGTTCTCAGGCGTCTATTCGACGGCATCGAAGGATACGCAATGGCTTTCGCTCGATAATTACGCGGCACTGGTTTGCGGCAACACGTTCAAATCGACCGAGATCGCTGGCGGAAAGAAAGACGTCTTTATCAATATCCCCGCATCGATCCTGCGGTCCTATCCCGGTATCGGTCGGGTGATCATCGGCTCGCTGATCAACGCGATGATCGAAGCGGATGGTGCGTTCACGAGGCGAGCGTTGTTCATTTTGGACGAAGTCGATCTGCTTGGCTACATGCGCGTGCTTGAAGAGGCGCGCGATCGCGGTCGCAAGTATGGCGTTAGCATGATGCTGATGTACCAGTCCGTCGGGCAACTGGAACGGCACTTCGGAAAAGACGGCGCGGTCTCATGGATCGACGGCTGCGCTTTCGCGAGTTACGCCGCGATCAAGGCACTGGATACCGCCCGCAACGTCTCTGCCCAATGTGGAGAAATGACTGTCGAAGTCAAAGGCAGTTCTCGCAATCTCGGCTGGGGTACGAAAAACAGCGCATCGCTCAAATCAGAAAACATCAATTTCCAGCGCCGCCCGTTGATCATGCCGCACGAAATCACACAATCGATGCGCAAGGACGAGCAGATCATTATCGTCCAGGGCCACAGTCCGATCCGCTGCGGACGGGCGATCTATTTCAGGCGGAAGGACATGGATATGCACGCCAGGCCCAACAGGTTTGCCAAGCTGGGACCTTGACGGCTCAGGCGTTTTCTTGCGGACCGTATTCGGCTTCCATTGGCCATTTCGTTGCCTTCATCAGCGCCAGTGCCGCGTCGATCGCCTTCTAGCGCTTCGATCAGGTCGTTGTGTCTCGTTGAAAGATGAGCATGGACACCGAAGAATTGACGATGTGCTAGTTCAACCCGTCCTAATGCTTCTCCAGTGTAGATGACAGATGCTTCTGTATCGTAGTCGTCGCGGCCGCCGCTTCCTCAAAGGGTGCCATTTGCTCCTCCTCTTTCGAAAACGTGCGATGCCTGAACATGGACCGACTGACGATTGAAAGCGAGGACAGCTCGCCATCTGATTTACCGGCTGTGCTCACGTTGACGATCGCGCCCGGACGTACCGTTCAGACCGGGAAGCTTGAGCGTCAGGATGATCGGACACTGCCGAAACCGCAACAGGCATCCATCACAGAAATGAATCGGACGCGACCTCTCGATTCATAAGTCTCGTTGGACCAGATCGCGAGCATCGCCGATCATGCGGGGATGGGAACACACCACTACCAGCTTTATTGCCAGAGGATCGATGCCACCAGGAACATGGCCCGATATTACGCGCTTGCGATCCGGCCAACCCTTTTCGGGGAAATAGCCGTCGTGCGAAGCTGGGGACGGATCGGCAAGGCGGGCGGGGAGATGACCGAGGTGTTCGGCAATGAGAATGATGCGATATCGCGCTTCCTCGAACTGGTACTGCAGAAGCGCAAAAGGGGCTATCAACCGGCAAGAAGCTGTGGAAACCCCTGCAGGAGCGCCACTCTAAGGACAACGCCGCATGACAACGTAACGATCGCCTGAAAGGGTTTTCCCGTCTTTAACGAGGAAACCGTCATGACCACAACCAATGAAATCGCCGAAAAGATCGCATCCGAACAGAACCTGACCAAAGCCCAGGCGAAATCGATCGTCGAAACCGTCTTCGCGTCGATCACGACGGCAGCCACGTCCGGAGCGGAAACATCTATCCCGGGATTCGGCAAGTTCAAGATCAAGGATACCCCGGAGCGTGAGGCTCGCAATCCGGCAACCGGCGCCACCATCAAGGTTGCCGCTGCGAAGAAGCTTACGTTCCAGCCTGCCAAAGCACTGAAAGATGTGCTGAACAAGTGAGCCGAAGCGCGGTAAGCGGGGTCATCAGGGGGAGCCGCCAAAGGCAGACGGCGCAGCGTCATCGGCGCTGCTTGCCATCACGCTTAAAGCTGATCTCGATCTCGATGGCAATCGGACGGTGGTGGCAGCATTGCGGGTGTATGCCGCCCTCAGAAGGGCGGCACGGCGTCAACGGAACCGTCCTGCTCGGCCATGAGAACGGCCAGTTCGGCCAGAGCCAGTTCCAGCTCCGCGGCAATCTGGCGACGCTCGTCTGGGTGGCAATGGTTCATCTCGAGGCGTTATCCTGACAGTCAAGGATCAAGGCCGCTTCTGGCCCACTTGCCGCCCCGGCAGGCGATCAACATCCTGGGACCGCCGTTCCAGCACCAGGCGTGCGCTGAAACCGGCGGCGTGCGAGGCCCGCTTTCCCCTCTGCATTGAGATTGGGGCGAGAAGGGCCTCCAGGTCTAACGGAACCGGAAGCCCTCTTCTCAGATTGCATGCAATTCGCCGCACTGGCTCTCTAAGAGATCTGCCAGCTCCCGTAATCGGTCGATCACGAGTCCGACGGTTTTAAAAGGTTCGCAGCGAAGCTTCTTGCCCGTTCGGCAAAGTCGAACTCCAGCTCCGATTGTGGATCGAGGCGCATTATGTACGCCTCGACATCCGTGGTGATACGTTTCCTCAGGCCCGGATCGGCTACGCTCGCGTTGTCTACCAAAGCCCGGATCACCGTTGTGAGCGCAAGCCGATGCGCGCCCTCCGCCGTGCCGTGCTTGTCCGGCCGTTCGTCTATCGGCATGTCATGAATTCCTCTTCCTTTCTGCCGCAACTCAGAGGTCAGTACTCCCCGCGTTTCCTTCTGATCTCTCGGAGCATCCTGAGATTTTCACGGGCCTGCTGAGCACTTATCAGGGCTCTTTCCTGGTTCATCAGTTGTTCGCGATCGCGATGGTACTGTTGGCCGTTCATGCATCCGGCATAGTGTCTCGAACTGTAGCATGCGCGCCTGTCTTCATAATGTTGGTCTTGAGCGGATGTGCACCCAGCTAGCGCCAGGGCGATGAGGCCACCCCCACAGACCGTTGTCATGGCTTTAATCATAGGCTTCTGCGATCTCGTCATTTTTACATTCTCCTTTTGATCGGTCATTTTCCCGATGTAATTTTCAGCCCCGTCCAGTGGGCCGCGAATGAAAATATATCGGCGCTCTGTGCGACGACCTTGTCGATCGGCAGGCCGCTGCCATGGCCAGCACGGGTTTCAATGCGCACCAGTCGCGGTTTCGGGCCGAGGTCAGCGGCCTGCAGTGCCGCGATATATTTGAAGGTGTGCGCGGGAACGACGCGGTCGTCCGCGTCCGCCGTCGTGGCCAGGATCGCGGGATACTCCTTGCCATCTCTGATCGTGTGATAAGGCGAGTAGGTCAGGAGGTTGCGGAAAGACTTCTCTTCGGCAGGGTTGCCGTATTCGCCTCTCCAGAGCGCACCGCCTGTGAACTTGTCGTAGCGCAGCATGTCCATGACCCCGACACCTGGAAGCGCGACGTCGAACAGGTCGGGGCGTTGGTTCGTGACCGCACCCACAAGCATGCCACCGGCGGATTCGCCCTGGATGGCCAGACCTTTCGGCGATGTGATGCCCGCCCGCTTCAAGAATTCGGCGGCGGCGATGAAGTCATCAAGCGCGTTCTGCTTTCTTTCGAGCTGACCAGCGCGGTGCCAGGCGCGACCGTATTCGCCGCCCCCGCGAATGTTGGCGATCGCCAACACGCCGCCCTGTTCCACCCATGCGAGTTGCATCGGATTGAAGACGGGGATCTGGCTGATGCCGAAACCGCCATAGCCGTAGAGCAGGGTCGGAGCCGGCGCAGTGACATCCTTGCGGCGGATGATAAACAACGGCACTTCGGTGTGGTCCTTGGAGCGATAGAAGCGTTGCTCGACAAGAATTTTATTCAGGTCGATCGGCACTTTCGGCTCCGCCCACGGGGTTACCGCTTTGGAAGCCGTGTCGTAATGATAAATTGCTATCGGTGCGTCGTAGCTGGTAAAGACGAAGAAGGCTTCCTTGGCATCACCTTCCAGAAATCGGGCGCTTCCGACCCCCGGTAGGCTCACGGTACCTTCAGGCTTCCCATCGAGGGTGAAGCGTCGCAGTTCCGCCTTGACGTCGATCTGATAGTTCACCAGCAGTTTGTCACCCGCAAGAACCGCGCCGTCCAGAACCGCGCCATCGGCAGCCTCGGCTATGATCTCTTTTGGCTCAGGATTTTTATCGGCGAGATCGAGCGAGACGATGCGCGCACGCTCCGCCCCCTGTGTCGTAGCGAGAAACAGAGTGGTCCCATCGTTACCTATGACATACCACGCTGAATCCATGTCACCGACGATCGTCCGGGGCTTCCAGTCCTGAGACGCGAGATCGATGACGGTCAGGGAGCTTTCGTTCGTACCGGGCGTCGAAGAAATGGTGAGGTAGCGTCCGCCCGAAACCCTGTCGGCGCCGTGCAACAGGTCAGGGCGTTCAGGGGTGGCGTAGATGAGACGATCCTCTGTTTGCTCTGTCCCCAGCCTGTGGAAATAGACGGCGTGGTTGGCAACAACCGCAGCGGTCGTTCCATCCACCGGCTTCGGAACACGTGAATAAAAGAAGCCCGAGCCATTAGGTGCCCATGCGATGCGTGTGAATCGCGCCCATTCAACGACGTCGTCGAGTATCTTGCCACTGTCGACGTCGAGCACCCTGATGGTCCGCCAGTCGGTACCGCCCGTCTGCTTGCCGAATGCCAGGAGGCGTCCGTCGTCGGACGCGTTCCATATACTGAGTGCGTCGGCGCCGTCCTCCGACCAGCTATTGGGATCGATGAGCACGCGACTGTCACCAAACACGCCTTCACGAACATAGAGCGACGGCTGGTTTTCATTGCCCTTGATGACATTGAAGAAATAGCGGTCTCCGCGCTTTCGCGGAACGGTATAGCGATCATAATCAAGCAGCTCCTTCATCCGTTTGCGGAAGTGGTCACGTCCAGGGAGGGTGTCGAGATAGGGTCGCGTAACGGCGTTCTGCGCCTCAATCCATGACCGAACCGCGCCGTCTTCAGGGTTGCTGTTCTCCAACCAGCGATACGGGTCCACAATCGTCTGACCAAAATACTGCTCGGTCACGTCGATGCGTTTTGTCTCCGGATAGATGTCTTTAGGCAATTTGCCTTCCAGTTGTTCGGCGGAACTGCCGTCTACACACGTGAGCAGGAGGGCGACGAAAGCGGCTGGTGTTCGCATTGGGGACTCCGGTTAAAAGTGGCGATTATCCTCAGGTGGAAAAAACGGATAATGGCACTAAGTGTCATTATTRTGACTTGTTAAATGAAAGGAGTTAGCCGATTTGCGATACTCTCCCCTATGGATGCGGCACTGAATGTCGTTTACATTCCCCGCGAACGAGTCCCTTAGGAGTATTGATGAGCAGGACGATCCCGGAAGATGCGCATATCGAAGTGGCGAGATGTGCCGCGCGCTTGTTCCTGCAAAAAGGCGTAGCGGACACGACTGGCGATGAGATCGCCGATGCGGCAGGCATCTCAAAGCGGACGCTTTGGCGCTACTTCCGCACTAAGGAAAGCTGCGTTGAGCCACTCTTTGCGCTCGCGTCGCAACGCCTCGCGGYCAGGTTTCGTAACTGGCCGAGCGACGTCTCAGTGGAACGGTTCTTTGAGATCACCTACGATATGAGCAAGATCGACGGTCAGGAACTGATAGATACCGGTCTTCTCATCCATCTCATCGCTCGCCTGGACGAGGAACCAGCGCTTCTCGGCCCTTGGCACATGTCGACGCGGAACACCGAAGACACGATGGCTGAGGTGATTGCCAGCCGGCTCGATCTCTCGCCGCAGGATTTCGACGTGATGCTGTGTGCCGCAACGGTCGCAGCGGCGATGCGGGTCGTTGACGAGACCGTCAGCCGTGGCGCGGTGAGATACGGACAGACACCGACCGTCGCAGAGACGAACGACCGACTAGCCCAAGCGATACGACGTGCAAGCACCCTGCCGTTCTGCGATCCCGTTACGCCCAGGCCGAGATGAACGGGCAGCCTGTAATCGAGAGGGTGCTTAGACGAGTAAAACGGCGATGACCGCCCTATTCGGGCGGCTCGGCCTTCAGCTGCGCGTTATACGCGGCCTCTTCCTCCGCAAGCTGCGCTTCCGCCGCTGCAAGCTCGTTGAGGATCCACTGATGCTCGTCCTGGTAGACGGCGTTACGCAACTCGGCGCGCAGTTCTTCGATATGTTGTTCCAGTAGCATCGTCATCTCCTTGACGTTTGAGAAAGATGACGCCGCGGGGCGTGAGGAAATGACGGGGTCAGGGATCGCGTCGGCGACCGCCAGAGGCGGCGAGTGGGGTGCCGGTTTTGTTGAAGCGCAGGGAACCGGAGCGGAGGCAAAATCGGGGGGCCACGCGAAGTCCTTGAGGCCGGCATTTGCTCGCGGCACGATTGGTCACTCTGAGCAGACCCCGCCTCTCCGTATCGCGACCGGAAGAAGAAGCGGGCTAGATGCCCGGTTCCTTCTTGGTTTGAACAAGGGAAAAGCCCCGCCGTTTCCGGCAGGGCTTCGTCTTTGATCAGGCGTCGCGCTTCGGGCGGTTCCAGACCAACGTATAGTCGCCTTCCCTCTCGGTCGGCCAAAGTGCCGCATTGATCGGGGCCGGAAAGCTCGGATCGTCGAGCTTGACCGAGATGTAGGGCTCTCCGTCGCCGGAAACCTGGTTCCAGGCGGCGCCGACTTCGGCCGCTCCGGACATGATCCGGAAGTCGGGAGCGTCGCGGGATGTGCGTTCGATCGGGTTCAGGCGGGCCTTCATGGAGACCGTCAGAGTGCGTACGTGGCCGAGGATGGTGTTGCCGTTGGTGGTGAATTCGCCGATGATTGCCATTGTCGTGATCCTTTCGGTTTGATCGGGCCGCGACCACCGCGTCCTCGATGACTGTCGAGTTGATCGGGGACGATCGGACCGCATCCTTAAGGGACCGGAATGCAATGGAGGGCGGCGGGAGACGGCTTTCTTGGACCGCGAGGAATGCGAACGCAGGTCGCAGGGGAAGAAAGGGGGCGATGCCGTTGCGGGAGAACGATCGAGGCGCAGCCGCTCTTCGATCAGACATGTCAAATCGAGGCCGCGTTGGCCGCGCCCACTTCCTATGCCCGAATGGATGGCAGCAATGGCCACATCGATCGTTTGGGCATTGCCGGGCCAATGCGACAAGTCCGGTGAGCGTCGCCGAACTTTCCTTCTCCTTGGCGGCTCCGGTTTTCAATCGGGCACATGTCGCCCATGCTTGCTCGTATCCGCAAACATGACCTGTTGCTGATGCGCAACGCATGAGGGCCGGTCGCAGCAAAACTGGCTCGCGCCCGCACGGAACAAGATCGCCTTCGCTTTCCTCCCGAACGGTCAATCCGCGCTGCCCGGATTCAGATTTTGGGAGCAGTACCAAAGGACGCTCTAAAAAGAGAGGGGCGCTATTACACTGCCTCCCTCGTCGCGCAGGCATCCGCCCTTGGCTGAAGACCGTGGAGATAATTGACCGCCCGCTGCGCATGCGCGGCCGCCTGGAAAATTGCCCGTTTGTCGTTGGCCAGCACCGAGAGCCATGACTGCAGATAGGACGCGTGATCCGGCCGCGGCTCAAGTTCCGGCGCGATACCGAGGTCAGCGCAGAGGAAGCAACTGCCAAGTTCGGCAATGAGTTCTTCCCGCGCTCGCTCCGTCCGGTCCTTGGCATAGCGCGACAGGTCGCGTCCCACGCGATGTTCTGCCGCCGTCCAGTGGGTCGCCTCATGGCTGAGGACTGCCGCATACCCGGCGGCATCGCGGAAGGCTTCGAACGGTGGCATCTGGATATAGTCCATGGCCGGAGAATAGTATGCCTGGTTGCCGCCGTGCCGAATGACTGCGCCGGTATTGCGGAAGAACTCGTCGGCGTGACCGATGCGCTCGATCGGGCTCAGGAGCGGTTCGGGTACGCTATGATAGTGGTCAGGCAGGCCGTCGATCTGCGCCACGTTGAACACCGTGTACGATTTAAGGAACGGAATATCGCGCTCCACCTCGCCGCCATTGCTGTCGGTCTCCGACTTGGTGAAGCGGCTTGCATAGATGACCGTCGTTCCGGTCTCGCCCTTGCGAACAGCTCCATCCAGCTGCAAGGCCTGTTTGAACGTCATCCATGTCGGCGAGACATAGCCCCTCGCTGTGCTCTCCGACCACAACAGCAGCACGTTGAGACCGCTATAGGCTTCGCCGTTGTGGCGCAGCGGCCGGGTGATCCGTCCGGTCGTGTTTGCGGCCGACCAGGGCTTCATCCACGGACGGACGCCTTTTTCCAGATCCGCAACGATCCTGTCGGTGATCCGCGCATAGAGATCGGCGCGCGCGCCCTGCCCTTTTCTTTTCATATCCTTGAACCTCCGTTTTTGGAGGTCGCGACCATCGCGACCCCGTCACGTCGGTCAAAAGCCGGGCAGATCAGGGATGAGCGCACGCGGAACGCGCCGTAACAACGTGAAGGAGGGCGAAGCCCTTGCGCGAGACCCTCGGCCCGGCAGACCGAAGGCGGGACGGGGTCGCAATGGACAGATTCCCGATCTTCATCCGCAGCCAATGCGAGGGCTTCGCCAGCAGGACCACTTTCTGCCGCACGGTAGCCGATGGAATCTTAGCAACGGCGCGGTTGAGGTTGGGACCTTCTGTCGACGCATTGAAGTCGCGTCCCGTCGTAGATTCGAGGTGGTGGCCGGCACAGGCCCTCGTTACTTCGAGCTGACGAGAACAGGACACCTTCGTCGACGTGAACAAAGGCGGGGCCGGAGCCCCGCCGTGATGGATGTTATTCGAAGGCTGACAGCTGGACTGCTGCCGCCTTGCGGTCGAGCGTCTGGCCGGGATTTTCGACCGGCCGGTCGAAGGGCTTCCATGTTTCGCCCACCACCTGCTCATAGGCTGCGACAGCGCCGACGGCCGCCATTCTGAGCGCATGTGCCTGGATGCCCATGTCGGCTGCGAATTCGCGCTTGCGCTGGGCGGCGCTCTCATAGCCGACCGGACCGTCGAGATCCTCGTCGCGGGCATCCGCAGCGCTCTTGGCGGTGGCGTTCCGCGCCTCGGTGACGGCGCGGGAGTAGAACTGGCCGGCGCCATGGGCCGATCCGACATAGGCCCCGACGATGCGCTGCAGATGGATCTGCATCGCCCGGTCGCCAAGGCCATCGGAAAGTGCGGTGGCGGTTTCGACGATCAGGCGCTCGTGCATGCCACGGATGCCATCGCTGTCGACAATGGCGGTCCCGAAGCTTTCGGCGATCCGAAGCGCCTGTGCTTCATCGGGGCATGAAAGGCGGACCATTTCTAGGGTGGCGCCTCTGCGCAGCGGCACGACGCGGGCGGATTGGCGGATTGATTGACGGGATTGGGTTGCTGACTTTGCCATGGTGGTTTCCTTTGCTTCGCCGAAGTGTCGGCCCCCTGGCCGTTCTGTCCTTCGGTGCGGTCGAAAGGAACAGGCGCAATCCGGGCGGATCAGGGCCCGGGCAGGCCAGATCGAGCGAAGCAGGCAGGCGGTCAAGCAGGGGTGACAAGCCCTTGCGAAGCCCGCGTGCCTGCTTTGTCGAGAGCGGCATGACCGGCCGCCCCGCGGCGCGACAGCGGCCTTGAACCGAACGGGCGCCGGTTCAGACGCCACGAAACCGAAGGACGGAACGGCCAGAGGCAAACCTCGGATGCCGAAGCTGAGAGGAAACTACGCTAGACCTGCGCCAGGCCGCGCCGATCCAACGTCCAAGCCGCAGCTTGCCCAGTCATCACAACCGCCGACGTCACTATCGGCTCGTGGTCCCGTTTGGCCTGAGCCACCCGGCAGATGTGCACGGGCACGCAATGATGCGATTGCATCCTCCTGTCGCGCGAGCGTTCACGAAAGTCCATCGACGGAGGAATTATGCCGCATAACCGAGACAATCGTCCGCAGTGCGCGACCAAATATGTTCCAGCTTCTCGTCGTGCGTCATCACAAGGGAGGGCCTGGATTCGCGTTCGATGACAGCGCTTTGCATGCGTTCGGGCGAGCTCTTGTCGGCCAGGTCGCAATAACCGCGGAAGTGCCAGAGGCACCCGTCGACCGGCAGAGAGAAGAGGATGCTGGTGACCAAACCGTTCGGGAATTCGCGCATGGCGAATATCCCGGCCTTGATCGAGAGCGGCGGCAGTATCTCAAACGTGTAGTCGTGGGATGCGTCGGCGATCTCGAACCATTCGCCGCTGTAGAGCGCGCTGTCGTCCCACTCCCATACATGCTCAGCCTCGTTCGGTAATTATCGCGCTGATGTGGCACCCATGGCTGCACGCCAACTCTACTGTTTTCCCAAAAATGCTGCGGGGGCCCTCGAGGGACGCCAAGCGACGCGGCTCCCGGGATAGCGAAAAATCACTGAAAATTCCGACTTTTTATCTTCAGCGTATCGATATGGAGATCGGGTGTGAACATGTCCCGCGGGACAACAGGCTTTTGTCGATCACGCGAATCCGGCCCGCCGCCGCCGTGGGCAAACTCGTCGCCCCGCCCCGCCGGCAGCCTGAACCCGGTATCCCGATCAGCCAGACCGACAAGGTCCCCTGACAGGTCGAAGAGTTGCTGCGCGACAAGATGCACGACCTCCCCTTCCCGCTGAATCCGCCCATTGATTGCCATCATCGAGGATCCGAGCACCACGCTCCTGCGCTTCTCGAACAGTGACGGCCAGACGACGATGTTGGCAGGGCCTGTTTCGTCCTCGATGGTGATGAACATGACCCCCTTGGCAGACCCGGGCTTCTGGCGCACCAGCACCAAACCTGCAGTATAAACCCATCGCCCATCCCGAGCATTCATCGCCTCCGCACAGGAGATGATGTTGCGTGCCGACAGGTCCCTGCGCAGGAACGCAACCGGATGCTGCCGCAGCGTCAAGCCCGTATGGCTGTAATCTTCGATGACGTTGTGCCCGTCCGTCATCTGCCGAAGGGCGACCTCCGGCTCCTGCTGCTCAGCAATTGCCGCCATCTCCCGCTCAGTCGCGGCGGCAAACAACGGCAATGGCTCATCACGCAGCGCCTTGATGGCCCAGAGCGCGTCGCGCCTCTCGAGTTTGAGCGATGGCAGAAAGGCATCGGCCTCTGCCAGCTGGACAAGGGCCTCCGTCGGCACGCTGGACCGGCGCCACATGTCATCGACGGATAAGAAAGGACTATTCATTCGTGCCGTCACGATCCGCGCTGCGTCAGCGACAGCCAGTCCCTTCACCTGCCGAAATCCGAGCCGGACAGCATGCCGATCAATGCTGCCGATTTTTTCCAGCGTGCAGTCCCAGCGCGAGCGGTTGACGCACACAGGTCGCACTTCGACGCCATGCTTGATCGCATCACCGACGATCTGGGCTGGAGCATAAAAACCCATCGGCTGACTGTTCAAAAGCGCCGCGCAAAAGACATCCGGATAATGGCATTTGATGTAGTTCGATGCATAGGCGATCAGCGCAAAAGATGCCGCGTGACTTTCCGGAAAACCGTAGCTGCCGAAACCTTCGAGCTGGGAAAAGGTCTTTTCGGCGAACTCCGCCGAATAACCGTTCTTGACCATGCCGGAGACGAGTTTTTCCTTGAAGCGGGAGACCCCGCCGGTGAACTTGAAGGTGGCCATCGACTTGCGCAGCTGGTCGGCCTCGCCACCGGTAAAACCGGCGCAGACCATGGCGACGCGCATGGCGCTCTCCTGAAACAGCGGCACGCCCAGCGTCTTGCCGAGCACGGCCTCAAGCTCGGGTGTGGGATATTCGACCGGCTCCTTGCCTTCGCGGCGGCGAAGATAGGGGTGCACCATGTCGCCCTGGATAGGACCGGGCCGGACGATCGCCACCTGCACGACGAGATCGTAGAAGGTGCGGGGTTTCAGGCGCGGCAACATCGCCATCTGGGCGCGGCTTTCGATCTGGAAGGTCCCGAGAGTATCGGCCTTTCGGATCATTGCGTAGGTGGCTGCGTCTTCATGCTGGATCGTAGACAGATCGAGATCCTCGCCCTTATCCTCACGGATGAGATGAAACGCCTTTGCCATGCAGGTGAGCATGCCGAGTGCGAGCACATCCACCTTCATGAACTTCAGCGCCTCGACATCGTCCTTGTCCCACTCGATGATCTGGCGGTCCTTCATCGTTGCCGGCTCGATCGGCACGAGATCGTCCAGCCGGTCATGGGTGAGGACAAATCCTCCTGGATGCTGGCCAAGGTGGCGTGGCGCACCCATCAGCTGCTGCGCCAGTTTCAGGGTGAGCGCTAAGCGCCGGTCGTCGGGGTTGAGATTGAGCTCGCGGATGTTTCGGTCGGGCACTTCCTCCGACCAGGACCACATGCCTGATGACAGCGCCTTGATCACGTCTTCCGGCAGGCCGAGCGCCTTGCCGACATCGCGGATCGCTCCCTTGGCACGATACCGCGTAACGGTGGCGCAGAGGGCTGCCTTGTCATGTCGGTAGGTCTTGTAGATCCATTGGATGACCTCCTCGCGCCGTTCATGCTCGAAGTCGACATCGATATCCGGTGGCTCGTCGCGTTCCTGGCTGACGAAACGCTCGAACAGGAGGTCATTGGTCGAGGGGTCGATCGATGTGATGCCGAGAATATAGCAGACAGCGCTGTTGGCCGCCGATCCCCTGCCCTGACAGAGAATGCCCTGGCTTCTGGCGAAGCGCACGATCGAAAACACGGTGAGGAAATACGGCGCGTATTTCATGGTGCGGATGAGATCGAGCTCGTGCCGAACGGTCTTTAAAACATCCGGTGGCAGGCCTTCCGGATAACGGTCAGGCGCGCATTCCCAGACATAATGCTCCAGCGAGGCCTGCGCATCCTTGCCCGGCACAATGGCTTCCTCCGGGTACTGGTAGGTCAGTTCCTCAAGCGAGAACTTGCAACGACGCACGATCTCCATGCTTCGTGCCAAGGCCTCCGGATAGCGCGGAAATAGGCGAGCCATTTCTTCCGGAGGCTTCAGATATCGGTCGGCATGACGCTCGCGCTCGAAGCCGACATCGTCGATCGTGGTATTGTGCCTGATGCAGGTAACGATGTCTTGCAACTGCCGCCGACCCGGCTCATGAAACAGCACGTCATTGGTGACGACGGTTTTGACCCTGAACCGTGCCGCCATGTTGGAAATCTCATGGAGCCGCATCTGGTCGTTGGGTCGCCGGCGCAGGCACAGCGATACATAGGCTCGATCACCAAAAACGTGCGCCAACTTGCGAAGCTGCGCGGCGCATGTGGCGTCCGGCAGATCCGGCACCAGAATGCCGATCATGCCTTCCGAGTAAGCCATGACATCGTCCCAGTGCAGAATGCAGTTGTTCTTGCCGCCGCGCGACTTGCCAAGCGTGATGAGCCGGGTCAGCCGCGAATATGCCGGACGATCCATCGGATAGACCAGCAACGACATACCGTCGGCGAGGTCGAGGCGACAGCCAACGACGAGGCGGAGACCCGTCGCTCGGGATGCTTCAAGGGCGCGGACGATGCCTGCGAGCGAATTGCGATCGACGACGCCGATCGCACTGATCCCAAGGAGTTTTGCAGTATCAAATAACTCCTGCGCCGACGAGGCACCACGCAGAAACGAAAAATGTGTCGTGACCTGGAGCTCGGCATAGCTCATGCGAATATCCCGTGGCAGAACCAGCGGTGTGACCCGGTTTCCGGGTCAATACCGTCGCCGGAGCGGAACACCCACAAGCGCTCGCCTGCTTCATCCTCGATGACGAAATAGTCGCGCACGGCGTCCATTTCGGCATCTCGCTGCCACCATTCCCCGAAAATGCGTTCCGGGCCGTCGGCACATTTGACCTTGCGGCGTTTGCCACGCCAGACGATGGAGACTGGGGGCCGGTCCGGCATCAGCGCGATCGCCTCGATCAACTCAGGTCTCGGCAAGAGACGAACGGGGCGGCGCCAATGGCTGACCCAGGCAACGGCGATCGGTTCGGCGACGGGGCTGATGCGCTGGACAGAGCGTTCCGGCACATCGGAGGCGACCGGTGCGACGCGATAGACCCTCTGCCCCCGGTTTCCATAGAGGTCGATCAGCGGCGTGACATCGGTGACGTCATCCTCGACCAGAGCAGAGGCTCTCTGAGCCTCCTCGAGAGGCTCGGCTATCACGGCGAGCAGGATCAGCTTTTCGATCCCGAAGCCCGGCTCGATCTTTTCCGTCCGGTCCCGAAACAGTTTTGTCAGCCAGGCGACATCTCGGGCGGGCCTGGCGGTTCCGGCGCGGATGGCCTGTCTCGTGCCATCGATCTTCTCGACGATCAGGTCGGCACGGCGAATGCCAAGCCCGCGCTTCTGGAGTTCGTCAACGAGTTGGACGACCAGACGGCCAACATATTTATTGATTGTTTCCGCAGCCCCGATCGGTTCGGCAAAGGCCTTGGAGACTTCAACCAGCTCTGCGGTCCGGATCGGTTCGATCGGTTCGGCGACACGACAGAGCATCTGGTCGAGACGGCGGCCGACCTCCGGACCGAAGCGCAATGTCAGCGGGGCCCGCGGGGTGTTGGCAAGCTCGCCGATTGTCTGGAAACCGAGAATGCGCAGATCAGAGACGATCTTTGACGGCAGGCGCAGAAGCGAAATCGGCAGTTTTTCGACGGCACGGGCCGTCTCGCCCGGAGGAACGACAATCGTTTCGCGATTGATTGTGCGGGCGCAAGCATGGGCAGCACCCCAGCTGTCGGCAACCGCCACGCGCGCCGTCAGTTTTCGGGCAAGAAACTGGTTGGCGATCTTCGTCACCATCGGCAGTTCACCACCCTGCAGATGATCGGCGCCTTCCGTATCCATGACGATACCATCAATCCCGTCGACGGCGACGATCGGCGAATAGATCGTCAGCGCCCAGAGCGTGATGCGCTCGAGCGCGGCTCGATCGGCTTGCGGATCTGCGTCAACCAGCATCAGGCCTCGAAACACCGACTGCGCCTTTGCCGCCGCCATGCCGGCATGCACGCCCGCCTTTCTGGCAGCCGCATCGGCGGCAGACACCCATCGCTTCGAACCGCTTCTCGCGATCACGGCGATTGGCTGTTCAGGCGGAATAGACGGATCGGCCCGACGAATGCGATCCGTCGGCAGATCCGGAAGATAGATCGAGACGACCCTTGTCATCGCACGCCCTCACGAGAAACTCAGCACACTCACCCGCTTTCACGCGCATCAATTCCAGAAACCATTGAGGCCTGCCCACCCCCGGTACCGGCAACTCCTCTGACGGCATCACGCTGACACGCCATCGCGTGGTCGAGGCCGTCGGCTGCCCAAAGTCATTGGCCTCCGTCTGTCGCCGCCATCGGCGGACCGCGAGCGCCATGGTCCCGGTTCGCTCGGCTGCAAGCTGCAGGCGGCGGGAACTGACCATAGGCAGGCGAACAAGTTCACCGACGACGGCACCAAGTCCGCCGAAGGAAAGGCCCTCCTCCATATTGGCCAGCACATCCTCTTCCTTGTCGGATTCAACAAAGATGACGCGGTCGGGATGCAGACCCACATGGGCAAGAGCTGGAAAAAAAAGATCCGGCCGCGTCAGACACCAGATGACGGGGCCTTTTGTTCTTGCGGCAATGCCGGCAACACAAAGGGCGGCCGCTGCACCATCGACAGTACCGGAGCCACCGCCTGCAAACTCGTGCAGCGCGCCATAGGCGAGGCCCCCGCCAGGCAAGGCCGCATCGATCTCGGAAACGCCAAAAGAAAGTGTTCCGGCCCGCTTCGCGGATACCCCTTCCATCGACGCGATGCGGTCTCGCAAGTCGCAAATCACCCTCTGGCGGGCAGCAGTCATCGTTCACGGCTCCCTTCAAGGTCGTGTTCAAAGGATCGACATTATGTCGTACGGGCTATATGTTCATTTTTTGTTCTCGTAATGCAAAAGAGTCAAGCACCACAAAGTTGAGGAATATTATCCCAGTATTAGCAAAGTCGAAGATTCGAAAAGGATTCAAGGAGGTAAGGGGAAACAGAAATTTTTGCAGCCCTTGCGTCCGTCGGGTTCAAAACGGTGGATAGCGGGGATAGATGAACGGCGTCACAATCTTCTTAAGGTTTTCGTGCTGAACTCGTTTGCATGACGAAGCCACCGAGATCAAAGCCGCTCCTTCGTGATACCGAAGCTCCGCTACGGTCAAAGCCGCGTCGGAAGCGCAATCCCGCACAGCCACAGCTGCTGTTTGATCCGATGCCCGATCGCGTCGAGCCGGCGCTCGCCCAATTGAAGGCGCACCCTCCACAAGGCGACCAATGGAGCTGGGAGCTGAAATGGGATGGTTATCGCCTGGCTATCCACATCGAGCCGACAGGGGTCCGCATCCTCACGCGTGGTGGCCATGACTGGACGCACCGGTTTCCGGCGATCGAGCAGGCTGCCCGGGCGCTTGGCCCGGCAACGATGATCATTGATGGCGAGGCGGTTGTGCTTGACGATGAAGGGCGGCCGGATTTCGGGCTGCTGCAGAAATCGTTGGGTGCGTCTGGAAAGACGGCTGGCAACCGAGCGTCAGACGCCCTCCTCTACGCGTTCGATCTTATCTATCTCGACGGCCACGACCTGCGCAACGTGGAGTACCGTTCGCGCCGGCATCTTCTCGAGGATACGCTGAAGGGGCACGGCGGCGCGATCCGCCTTTCGGAAACCATTGACGCCGATCCCGCGATCCTGCTGGAACACGTTGGCAGCCTTGGCCTCGAGGGCATCGTCGGCAAGCAATTGGATCAACCCTATCGCTCCGGCCGGACCGGCGACTGGGTCAAGATCAAGTGCGTTAAGAGCGAAGCCTTCATGGTTGTTGGCTACGAGCCATCGACGGCATCGTCCGGCGGCTTCGGCTCTCTGGTGCTTGCTGCCTATCGCGGTGACGAGCTCGTTCATGTCGGGAACGTCGGGACGGGCTTCAGGCAAGCCGAGATGAACAGGCTGCGCAAGATGCTCGACAAGCTGCGCTGGAAACGGAAGCAGCCGCCTGTTCGCTATGCCGAAAAGGCAGACATCGTTTGGGTCGAGCCGACTTTGATTGCCGAGATCGAGTTTCGGGCCTGGACGGCCGACGGCAAGCTACGCCATTCTTCCTATAAGGGCTTGCGGGAACGGCAAGACAATGCCGACGTTTACAAGCTCGACTAGCGACGCAGGCGGAACTCACCACACAACTGCATTCGGTCGCAACGGAGGAATTGCTGCCATGTGCAATCTATATCGGATGGAAGAAAAGGACTGGGTCTCCAAATGGGCTCAGGACGCCGAAAGCCTGATCAATCTGATGCCAGCCTATCAGATGAACCCCGACCAAATGGGGCCGATCGTGCGCAACACGGCGGACGGCAAGAAGCAGCTTGTGCATGCGCGATGGGGATTACCGTCCCCTCGCTTCGCCTTGGAGAAAGCGGCCAAAGCCAAGGCCGAGAAGCTCGCGGCCAAGGGCAAGCCATTTGATCTCGAGGAGCTGATCCGCATGGAGGCCGACCGCGGCACGACAAACGTGCGTAAGCTCAATTTCCCGCACTGGACGCGATGGTTCGACGTCGGACACAGATGCCTTGTCCCAGTCACCAGCTTCGCCGAACCGGATCCGGCGAGCAGAGAGGAAGGCGGCAATGTGCCCAATGCCTGGTTTGCCCGCGATGACGAGAAATCGCTGATGTTTTTTGCCGGCATCCATGTGCCGCAATGGAAGAGCGTCCGGAAGGTTCGGGACGGACTCACGATCGACGACCTCTATGGTTTTCTGACCACGGATCCCAACGATCTCGTGAAACCGATCCATGAGAAAGCCATGCCGGTTCTGTTGCTGACGAAGGAGGACACGGACATCTGGATGCGGGCGCCGTGGGACGAGGCAAAACATCTTGTCCGCCCGCTTCAGAACGATGCGTTGATTATTTCGTCGCGAGAACCGTACGGGTCCACCGTCGTGTCGAAATCGGGCGAACCGGTTGACTAAGACTGATTTGTGTCGTGTCTGATCAGGCGGCACTGGCGCCGAGAGGCCGTGGCTGCTCGTATCCCTTTACTGGCACCTGTTACAAGGACGATAGATCGAGACGACATTTGCGAAGAACTCCCTTAAATAGCTGCTAGCTAGACAGGTCGTGGAGATCGGTAGTGATCGCCGCACCGACTGAAAACTCCGAAAACCGGACATCCAGTCCGCCACGCTCAGGCGTACATGCAGTCAACCCAACGAAATAATGGGAAACTTTAGGAAACGGAGCAAGCCGCAGCAACGGCCAAATGCTCCCATTGGAGGATGCCTGAATACGCATCGTGCCTTCCTTCAATGTGATCCGGATATAGAAATCTTCAAGCTCCTTGAAGGGCTGGGACACTGACCAGTCGGATTTTCCATCGGTGATGACTGTGCTGAGAAACCGTTCGCCATCTGTAAACTCAACGCCTGACTTCACCCATCGATTTTCATCAATGCGCACCATAAGACCGGCCTGATCGTAGAGAGACCGGAATTCGCCTTGGACGCGGACACTCGCTGTGAAACCATCCACGACCGTTACGCCTAGGAAATGGCCACTGTCGCGCGTGAAGCCGTAATGCGTTTCACGCCAGAAGTCAGTGTTTGCATCGGTGGTTAAAGAGAGACCCGTCTCGGTGGCTTCCCACACTACAGGTTTATTCAGCCACTCAGCTTCTTTGAGATTAACGTCCACGGCACTCTCTCCGGAATTGCCCTTGCATCACTGCTGGTGGGGCTATTGCCCGACTCAACGGATACCCGTGATCATAAACCTGGTAAAGTGAGTGTTGGCCTGCTGCCGGTTACGTGGACACCAAGTTAAGGTGCTTCCAACGAAACTGGAGTGCATAAATGCAACGAAGGAAGTCCAGCCGCGAGTACAAGCTTGAGGCAGTGAAGTTCGTTAGGGAGCGTGAGGCCACACCGTCACCGAAGCGCTCGGCAAAAATCTTTCGATGGCAGTTGGTAGCACTATAGACAAAGCGCCTGACGGTCAGATGCAATTCGATCCGTCGAGCCGTACACGGCAGATCACCGATCACCGGAGGGGAACGGCTATGAACTCGACGGGAAACGGTCCCGCAGTGGGGACATATGGAGTCCGTTAACCCGGCGGACGCAGTGACAACGATCGCGTCGGTGGCATCATGCACCGATTCAACGTTCAAACCGGCCGGGATCAGATCGGAAGTCGAAACTGGGCTCGCATGGCGCTGATTCGCCTTCGGAAATCACACCAATTGAATCCGAAACATCATCGAGAATGAGTCAGTGCCAAAAARGATCCCCACGTCCATAGTCGCGACGCGCTGCGTGAAGGACAATGTATTGCGAAGATTGCCAGACATGTTCGTCACCGCCCTCTGGCATAAACTATGCCACGCAAACGATTTCCGATTGCGTGGCATAGTCCTTGATTCCCGGCGGGATATCCCCCGCCGATGTTCATGTCGTTGACCGATCGCCGATCAAAACTCCTGCCAGTCGTCCTTTGACGTATCGACAGCAGCGTTACCAGAGAATGCGGATGCAATCTTGCGGCCAAGCGCGCGTACGGGGGATGCCACGTATCTGTCGTTGCCGCCGGCATTGCGAACCGGAGCGGGCTGGCTCTTCTGCTGATAGGCGGTATCGGCGAGCTTGAACTGCGCGAGAAGCTGGTTGAGCGAAGCCACCTCCTTGGCCAGATTGTGGCTGGCGGCGTTGGTCTCTTCCACCATGGCAGCATTTTTCTGCGTGTCCTGGTCCATCTGGTTGACCGCGGTATTGATCTGCTGGAGGCCGGAGGATTGCTCCTGCGCGGATTCCACGATGGAGACGACGTGCCGGTTGATTTCCTGCACTTCCGATACGATCGTCGCCAGTGCCTTGCCGGTGTCGCCCACCAGCTGAACGCCCTGCTGCACCTGATCGTTCGAGGTGGTGATCAGCGCCTTGATTTCCTTGGCCGCATTGGCGGAGCGTTGCGCCAGCTCGCGCACTTCCTGCGCGACAACGGCAAAACCCTTGCCCGCCTCGCCCGCACGCGCGGCTTCCACGCCGGCATTCAGCGCAAGAAGGTTGGTCTGGAAGGCGATTTCGTCGATCACGCCGATGATGTTGCTGATCTCGTTGGCGGACTTGGAGATCTGCTCCATGGCGACCACGGCGCGGCGTACCACCTCGCCGGATTGTTCGGCACCTGCCTTGGCGCGGCTGACGATCAGGCCGGCCTCCTGCGCGCGCTTGGTGGAATCCTTCACCGTCGTGGTGATCTCTTCCAGAGCGGCAGCGGTTTCTTCCACTGCTGCGGCCTGCTGTTCGGTACGCTTGGCCAGATCGTCGGCGGCCGATTTGATCTCGTTTGCGCCCGCGCCGATGCCACCGGCATTCTGCGCAACCCGGGTCAATGCCGATTGCAACTTTTCGGCGGACATGTTGAAGTCGTTACGAACGCCGTCGAGTGTCGCCGTGAACGGCTGGCCGATGCGGTAGGACACATCGCCATCCGAAAGCTTCGAAAGACCGGTCGCCAGATTGTCGACGGCAAATTTGACGTCGGCAGCTTCCTTGGCCTTCTGCTGCTCGCGCGCGATGCGTTCCTTTTCCGAAAGGCTGCGATTGGCTTCTGTTTCCTGTTCAAGGCGGATGCGCTCTATCGCACTTTCGCGGAACACCTGAACGGCAACCGCCATCTGGCCGACTTCATCCTTGCGGTCCATGCCATCGATCTCGGCTGCCGTATCGCCGCCTGCCAGCGACACCATACGCTCCCGCAGCCGGGCGATCGGCGTTGTGATGCCACGCGAGGCCACGAAAAGTGCGAGAATGATGCCGGCTGCAAAGCTGATGCCAACCACAACAAGCGAGGTCAGGATCGTGGAATTCGTCTGATCTGTCAGATCGTCGCTGCCTTTTGCAACACCCTTGGCAAGCTTGTCCAGCAAAGAGCCTATTTCGTTTCCGGCCGCGCGAATTTGCCCATCAGCCTTCAGGAGTTCCGCCGCGGACTCCTGATTACGATTAGCGGAACCAAGCTCGACGGCCTTATCCGTGCTTGTGATGATGCTCTGAGATTGTTTGAGCAGTTTGTCGATTGTGGCCGTCTCTTCCGGGAATATGGCCTTGACGTTGTTCAATCGCGAGATCAGTTCGCCTTTGTCGGTATTATACTCGCCTTTGGCGATGGCGAAATCCGGTATGGAGGTGTCGTATGCCATTACCTGATAAGCACCGTAAGCCACCGCCTGAAGATTGCGGTTGGCGCGAGAAAGCTCGACAAGCGCGGCATTATCGCCGGCAATGAACTCTGAATAGAGCGTGTCCGCGTTTTTGTAACGGGCGGACATATATACTGTTGCACCCAGACCGATGATGCAGAGCGGTAGAATGAGCGACAGAATTTTGGTGCGGATACTGGCATTCTGGAGAAATGACACGGATAACCTCAGGGCATGAATACCGCTCCTTCCCCGTGCCGGAGGTGTTCGGCAAGACTGACATTGCACGTCGCGTAACCTCGATCATCAAGGCTTCGGTAGCCGCATCATCGGCTCTGATCGCAACTGCATCATGCATGCGCCGAAAAACGCCGGCCTGCCCCCTTCAAATACGGGCAGGTCACCATTCCGCGGGCGAAACGACAGCCCCGCCAACAGGCGGAAACGCCGGGCCGCATTTCGCAAAACACGGACTAGAACCGATTGTTCCACGACCGTGCTTCGCTGGTTTTCTTGCGATTAGTTATAGTTAAATACTTTACAATTTCTTCATGCCCAAACGGGCGCAGGAGATACCAATATCTAAAAGATCAGCGTGCGATTAGCCATCCCACCCCGGATAAGCCCGACTTGTGGGATGGTGATGCAGGCCACATTCACATATGGGCAGCGCAAGGCTTAAAGAAACCTGCGAACAAGGGCTGTACGGCGGTTACGAGTGTACGCTTCGATGAAGCTGCAGGCCCGCTCGTTTCAAACTGTCCAGCGAATGCTGCGCCATCGCGCGTCGTCAAGGACGTCGCCGCTGAATGCATCAACTCTTTGAAATCGTCCAGGCCCACGTCATCGGCGCGCATGACTGAACGGATCAGTGGATCTGCGAAAATCTCGGCGAGCGTCATCTCGTCTATCGTCTGTCTCATCTCAGTCTCCTTTCGATAATTCCTAAGCTGTGAAAGCGGGCGATTGCTTGACGGGCTCGCGCCAAGGTGTTACCGGTAAGTAACTTTTGTGATAGTTACCGATCGGTAACACGCATGTCAACACCGCTTGAGGGTAAAAATTAAACTCATGAAATCCGAGACATCTGATCGTGCTTCTGAGCAGAAAATCGCACCTCGTGACCGGATTGTGTCAACGGCCTGCCAGCTGTTTCGTGAACATGGGATACGCGGCATCGGTGTTGATGCCATTGCCGAAGCCGCCTCAACCAACAAGATGACCTTATACCGACATTTTGGTTCCAAGGACGATCTTGTGTGTGAAGCGCTCAAGCACAGTTCTCGAACGCTCGATAAAGCCTGGGAAGATCTCGAAAAAGAGAACCCGGGCGACCCGAGGGCTCAGCTCAAGGCATGGGTTAAAGCGCGCGCACAATGTCTTTCCAGCGAGCCCTATGGATGCGATTTGGCCAATGCTGCGGTAGAGTTGAAAGAGCAAGGGCACCCTGCACATGCGATAATAGAAACGTTGAAGATGGAACAGCATTCCCGGCTTGCCGATCTTTGTCGTTCGACAGGTGTAAGCGATCCTGAACTTTTGGCTGATACGCTATCCATGCTGTTAGAGGGAGCACGCGTCAGCAAACTTGCCGCCGGCAAAGAAGGTCCGTCGATGCGGTTTACGCGTGCGTGTGAAGCGGCGATGGTCTCGTTTGGTCTAGGTGCACAGGCTTCTGCCTGATCCTGGTGGTGCAAGAAGGAAGTGCTACTGAAGGCAGTGAACGTTAACCGGGCGTCGAATAAGGCTATATGACCAGACTTGCCCGTGATCCTCTTTATCGTCGCCACCGATTTCCACCTGACGTGATTGCCCATACCGTTTAGCTCTATGTCCGGTTTCCGCTCAGTCTGCGAATGGCCGAGGATGTGCTGGCAGCTCGTGGGGTCATCGTCTCTCGTCAGACCGTGAGACTTTGGGCTGAGAAATTCGACAGGCACTTTGCCAATGAAATCCGGAAGCGATCGATCGGCAAGCTCGGCGACAAATGGCTGTTGGTTATCGCACGAATATGATCCATTCTTCCATTTCGAAAAGACCCACCCTCACTTCGGAAAGATGTTTTCGGTCAATACCATAGAAGCAATGTGTTGGTACAATGCCAAATGAAAAACTGGCTTAAACCCAGCTGAAAACCGACAGGCCGGGGTCAATCGCGGAGACCTTCTTCAACGTGAAGGCGTCTATGGCGCTCAGACTTACGGGGACAGTAACATCCTCGGCCTTGAGGTCGCTGGGAGAAGTGACAGCCGTCGGAAACGAAGTAACCGGCCTTGCCGTCGGCGACCGTGTCATGGGGATTGTCGGCGGCGGGATGGCGGCTACCATTCCGACCAGAATGTCCTTCATCGAGGCGGCCGCAGTCATGGAAAGCTTCGTCACGGACTGGGAGGCTCTTGCACATCTCGGACGAACCGAAAAAAAGCGAGACCGTTCTCATTCATGCTGCTGCAGGCGGCATCGGATCGGCGGCAGTCCAGCCCGCCAAAGCGGCAGGAGCAACCTAGCTAGCCACCGCTTTGGCGGGCAACATCGGGAACGTGCTTTCGCAGGGCGCCGAAGCTGTGTTCGATTATCAGCGGTCGGACTTCGAGGCGGAGGTCGTCGATGCGACGGCATCCTGTGGGGTCGATCTGATCATCGACTTTGTCGGCGGGTCCTACCTCGTCCGCAACATTCGTAGTCTTGCTCTTGGTGGTCGGCTTGTCCAAGTGGGCCTGTTGGGGCGAGATAAGAACGCCATCATTCCGCTCGGAACTGTCCTTCACAATCACTTACAATTGCTGGGCACGGCCATGAAATCCAGATCTCGCTCAGAAATGAGAGCTATGATCCGCCGGTTCAGGGACGATGTGCTGCCAATGATGGGCAAAGAACTTCAGCCCGTTGTCGGGGCACTGTATCCGCTCTCAGCTACATCGGATGCCGATCGCCGGATGAAAGCCGGCGGAGTGTTCGGCAAGATCGTTCTTGACGATTTTCATGGGTGATGCCGGATACGCGGGGAGCTCTTGGACTGAGTGGAACTCGCGAATTGCACCGCGATAAGCCAAAAGATTGACCGCCGGTGAGTTTTGCCCAGCAGACTTCTGCACGAGGAAAGATGCCGGAGTGGTGGAGAGGGCCGCTTTGAACGGCCCTACCCCTGGAGCGCTGAATTTATAGCGCCCAGCCTCCGTCGATTGTCAAGCTCGATCCTGTCATGAAAGACGTGTCGGGACCCGTTAGATAGGCCACCATTCCCGCAATTTCCTTGGGGTCGGCAACGCGCTTCAAGGGGCTGCGGTCAGACAACATCTCAATGGCGCCGGCGTTCATGTCAGTGTCCGTTGGACCAGGCTGGATGTTGTTGACGGTGATGCGCCGCGGAGCAAGATCAAGGGCCAAGCCTTTCACCATCGCTGCGACCGCAGCCTTGGAGAATTGGTAGACGCTTGCTCCCGCCATTCCAGTCCGTTCCGCCGTGTTCGACCCGATCGTTATGACGCGGCCGCCATCCTTCATGTGCGGCACTGCGGACTGGATGGACAAGAAAACGCCGCGGATGTTGATGTCGATCATTAGATCGAGCTCTTCGAGAGTGACAGCATCCACCCTGTTGAGCCGCAAAATCCCTGCATTGACGACGACGGCGTCGATTGGCCCGAAGATGTCGACAGTCTTTGCCACCGCGCCACGAATGGCGGCAGCATCTGCGCTATTGGCCTGGATTGCCACCGCGCGGCGCCCACTCTTATCGATCTCGTTCACGAGCGCCTGTGCGCTGTCCGGTCGCGAAACATATGTGAAGGCGACATCGTAGCCGTCTTTTGAAAGTCTTTCGACCGCAGCGGCGCCGATACCACGGGCACCTCCAAATACGAGGGCGGTCTTTCGTTCTTCGATTGTCATGGGATTCTACTTTTATTGACAGATCAGTCCATAATTGAGCAAATGAAAAGCCTCCTTGTTGCGGAGGCCGCGTTATGGTTTTAGACGCTGTGTTGCAAATCGTGCCATCGCCTTCAGATCGAGAGCTTTTGCGCCGCCACGCGCAGCCACCTGCAGGCCGGTCATCGTCATCTGAATGAACGCGGTAGTTTCTTCAGCGTCGAGAACGGGATTGATTTCCCCCGAACGCTGGCCCTCCAACACTCTCTCCAATATGCGTCGACCTAACGCCGCACTGGCAGAGTTGCGGCGCGAATTAAGGTCCGGGTCTGTCACGCCAAACTCGCCGACTGATCCAACCCCCATGCATCCCAGCGCCCGCTCGCAATCGTCTTCCGACACAAGACCGGAAAGCAGGTCTTCGATGCCTTTTATAGGCGATGTCGGGCCGCTCAACCTCATGACATGCCCAGTGTTTGTCCGCTGCTGATAGGTATCCAGCGCTTCCAGATAAAGAGTACGTTTGTCGCCAAAGGCGCCGTAGAGGCTTTGTCTGCCGATGCCCATCGCCACACGCAGATCATCGGTAGAGGTCGCGGCAAATCCCTTTGCCCAGAACACCCTCAGGGCTTTCTCCAACGCTGCGTCGCGGTCAAATTCTCTCGGTCTTGCCATGCGGACGACGTACCAATTATTGATTGATCCGTCAATAATTAAATTCCCACCATGCGGCGGAGATATACCGGGGCAAGTGCAACATGTTCGGGCGTCGATGAGAGTGCGAGCTTCCTGACTATGGCAAGCCCCGGCCGCCGGAGCGCGGTTTTCTGTCATATTCCGAATTTTGAACGGTCTACGTGATCCCGGATTGACATCGAAGTCAATCGTGGATATTTTATATCCACGATTAGGGGATACACCATGAAACTGAGCGAAGGCGTCGAGCAGGCCATTCACTGCACGGCATTCCTGGCGGGGCTGTCCGAAGACGGCGTCCTGTCGGCGGCAGCACTGGCTGAACTCCACGGCGTATCGACGAGCTACCTCCTCAAGCATCTGCAGGCGCTTTCCGGCGCCGGGATCGTCGCAACGACGCCGGGTCCGAAGGGTGGATATCGGCTGGCCAAGGCGCCAAAGGACATCACGATGCTCGACATCGTCCTCGCGGTCGAAGGTCCAGCGCCCGCCTTCCGGTGCGCCGAGATCCGCCAGCGCGGGCCGAATCCACTTCCGGCGCGCTACTTCACTAAGCCCTGCCAAATCAACGCCGCGATGCTGAAAGCCGAGAAGGCCTATCGCGCAGAACTCGCCAAGGTGTCCGTCGCGGACCTTCTGGCGGACCTTGGTGCAGCCGACGACGGGGGCATCGCCGCCCGGGGATGCGCCTTCCTTGAACTCCACGAACGCAAGACGGGCAATCGCGCCTCGTCATAGGAGAAAGCACCATGACCAAGATGAAGAAGGTCGTCGTCATCGGCGGCACGGGCCTGATCGGCTCGAAGGCAGTGAAGCTGCTACAGGACGCCGGCCACGAAGCCGTCGTCGCAAGCTCCCGCAACGGGATTAATGCCTACACGGGCGAAGGACTGGCCGAGGCTCTTACGGGCGCCGACGCCGTCATCGACGTGTCGAACATGATGTCTTTCGATAAGGCCGTCATCACCGACTTCTTCGACAAGTCGAGCCGAAACCTGACACGTGCCGAACAAGCCGCGGGCGTGCGCCATCACGTCGTCCTCTCGATCGTCAACGCGGACCGCCTCGCCGCGAACCCATACATGGCCGGCAAACTCGCCCAAGAAGACGCCGTCGCAGCATCGGGCCAGGCCTACACCATTGTGCGCGCGACACAGTTCCACGAATTCACGGAGACACTGGTGGGCGCCTACTCGGCCGACGGCGCGGTGAAAGTGCCGGATATCGACTTCCAGCCGATCGCGGCTGACGACGTCGCCGCTGCTTTGGTGGAAGCCGCGCTCGGGGAGCCGAAGAACGCATCCGTCGATCTTGCCGGGCCCGAACGGGCACCGTTCGAATCCTTCATCCGGACCTATCTCGATGCCAAGAGCGACGCTCGTCCGGTCAACGCCGACGCCGCCGTCGACTACTTCGGCGCTTCCGTTGTCGCCGGCTCGCTGGTTCCCGGCGGAGACTACGTCAAGGGTGCGATCACGATCGCCGAGTGGCTCAGAACATAGGAGGGAAACAATCATGAAGACCATCCTCCATGCCGCTTCAGCCCTTGCGGTCTCTCTGGCCACAGCTTCCGCTCATGACGTCGCCAAGCCTGGACTTGCATATGATACGAAGGACGCGAAGGTGACGCTGGTTTACGAGCATCCCCTCCCGGACGTTCCCGGCAAGAGCGTGAAGGGCGTCCTCGTCGAGTACGGCCCCGGCGGCTACAGTTCCGCTCACACGCATGCAAAATCCGCCTTGATCTATGCGACGGTTCTCGAAGGCGCCATCCTAAGCGCCGTGAACGGTGGCGAGACGAAGACCTTCATCGCCGGGCAGAACTTCACCGAGCTGCCGGGCGACCGCCACGACGTCAGCGCCAACGCCAGCAAGACCGAGCCGGCGAAGCTGCTTGCCGTCTTCGTCGTCGATACCGATGACACCGCCCTGACGACACCGCGAAAGCCGTAGCGCTACCTACCAGACCTACCCCCTCACCTAGCACACGCAACGACGGTTTCTCCGGCGAACGGAGAACCGTGTCCACGAGAAAGGAAAACAATATGTCCCGCATGAACTGGTCCGAAGTCGCCCCCGAGGGTGCCAAGGCGCTCTTCGGCGTGCATCACTACGTCACCAAGAAAACGAACCTTCCTGAGGAGCTGATTCATCTCGTCTTCCTGCGCGTGTCGCAGATCAACGGCTGCGCCCATTGCATCGACATGCATAGTCGCGATCTGCGCAAGACGATGTCCGTCGATAAGATCACGCTTGTTCCTGTCTGGGATGAGGTGCCTCACCTGTTTAGCGACCAGGAACGAGCAGCACTGGCCTGGGCTGAAGAAGTCACGAATGTCAGCCAGACCCAAGCATCGGACGAGGCCTATGCCGCCGCAGCCGCAGCTTTCGAACCGAAGGACCTCGTCGATCTGACGATCACGATCGCTGCGATGAATGCGTTCAATCGTCTCGGGGCGCCATTCCGGCTTCCGGTTGCAGCCAAGGCGTGATCGCGCGAGCAGTGCAACCGCATAGGCACCTCCCTGCCGGGCCGTCGAGGTCCGACAGGGTGTTTCGACCTGCAGATGCGACCATCCCGGTCGCCATCTCCCAGACACGGAAGGCATTATCCTGATCGAACACTTCAGAGTGTTTATGAAGGTGAGCCGCTGTTTTACTCCTGCGTGAAACCGACTGACCACGATGTAGCAGGCCTTCGACTGACCGAAGGCCTCGCCTGACAACACCGCAAATCACTCGTGTGCCGATATGCGCTCAGCCTCGACGATCACCTACTGACAAGCCCGTTAAATGCTCAGAAAGCAGCCAGAGCCGTTCAGCAGCCTGTGGATCCATGGCCCAAGGCGCCACACCTTTGGTCCCATCCGTCTCCGCCTGCGGCAGGGCGACTTCGCAATCTTCGCAGTAGACGCCACCAATACCGTTGAGTTCGGGTCGCGTTGCTGCCCAGACGCTTGTTGCTGCCCCTTGTTCCGGCGTCTTGAGATCGCGCGATGGATCGACTCGACGGTTGCCATTCTCGTCGTAGACATCAAAAGACTTGATCTCGTCTTCGGTAAGATGGCGGGCGAGATCGGTCAGGATGATGCCCGGGTGCAAGGAAAATGACCGTACGCCACACCCTGCTCCAAGCCGATCAAGTTCAAGCGCAAACAGAGCATTTGCCGTCTTCGCCTGGCCATAGGCCTGCCACTTGTCATAAGGGCGAGCCTTGAAATCAATGTCGTCGAAATCGACTGGACCGATTTGATGGCCGCGCGATGACACAGAGACCACCCGCGCGTTGCCAGCCTTGACCAGCGCAGGCCACAGGCCTGCAACCAACCGGAAATGGCCGAGATGATTGGTGGCAAACTGGCTCTCGTGCCCAGCCTGATCCCGGGCAAGCGGCGTCGCCATGATGCCGGCGCTGTTGACCAGGATTGAGATGGGCATGCCCGCCGCAACGATCCTGTCAACAAAGGCGGCAACCGATGCGGGATCCGCAAGATCCATCGCTTCGATAACAACATTGTCGATACCGGCAAGTGTGCGTTCGGCCTTTTCGCGATTGCGAGCCGGTACGATGACACGAGCGCCGGCACCAGCGAGCGCCCGCGTCGTCTCGACGCCGAGACCGGAATAGCCGCCGGTGACAATCGCCGTCTTGCCGGAAAGGTCGATACCCTCGGTGACCTCGCGTGCCGTGCTGGATGCGCTGAAACGAGATCCAATAGGTTTCTGTTCGGACATGTTGTTACTCCTTCATTTGTGGCTCTGGTGTCCGTCCCCTATATCGGGTAGCTTCTCGGAGTCCCCAGCCTGCAGGATCCGGATTTCTGTCGTGATCGTCCAAAACATCCAGGATCCCCTGTCCGACGTGCTCAGCGCCATCGATGCGCGTGCGCTGTTCTCCGTGCGTTTTGCAGCCGGAGGCGCGTGGTCTGTTGCTTTTCCACCACCGGGCTACCTCAAGTTCAATGCAGTCCGTGAAGGCGTTGCCTGGCTGATCTCGGAGGGAGAGGCACCGTTGCGCATTGAAGCCGGCGATTGTCTTGTGGTCAGCGGCAAGGCGTTTACGCTTTGCAGCGATCCCAACGTGACGCCGATAGCGGCGGCAGAGGTATTCGCTGGGGGTAATCTCGATGTCTCAGTGGGCGATGGTCGGGATTTCGTGCTCCTCGGCGGCAGCGTCAACCTCGATACCGTCGATGGCTCACTCCTCACCGACGCCCTGCCGCCTGTTGTAGTGATTGACCACGAAGAGGCCGGACCGATTGGCTGGCTGCTCGAACAGTTGGACCTGGAGTGGAACAGCGCAGCACCGGGTGCTCGCGTCGCCTGCAACGACCTGCTGCGTCTGGTGTTTATCCATGTCCTGCGTGCCTATATGGCGCGCCAGACATCACAGCATCCCGGCTGGCTCGCCGGCCTTGCGGATGCTCGTCTGGCGCCCGCACTGCGGGCCATCCACGCCGATCCATCGCGCCGCTGGACGGTAGAAGCACTGGCGTCTCTTGCCGGCCAGTCCCGCTCCGGATTTGCCGAAAGATTTCGTGCCACCGTCGGAGCATCGCCGATCGACTATCTCGCGAACTGGAGGATGCGGCTTGCCGCCGCCCGGCTGCGGCGTGGCAACGAGCCACTGCCACGGATTGCACAGTCGCTCGGCTATGGATCCGACAGCGCTTTTGCCGCCAGCTTCCGCCGCGCCATCGGCCAATCGCCGGCGCGTTACCGTTCCCTGTATCGCAACAAGATGCAGAGTGAGGTTGTCAAGTCGTGACTGCTGGTTTGCCACTAGCCGGTCTGGTGCGCAGGCAGATGCAGCGTTGCAGCAAGTCCTCATTGTTTGCGACCGCTTTCAATTTGGACACACTCCGCATCATACGCCTTGAACGGATTCGAACCGTCGTCCACGCGTCGTGGATTGGCTAAGCATTTGCGACGCAATTCATTCACACTCGCTGGCGCCGCCCTAACTTGGTTTTGCTGGCTAATCGGAATGATGCGCACCGAAAGAATGATCGACCGAACGGCGGTATAGCTAAGGTCGCCAAGTTGCGGAGAAATCAGCGCGGAGACGTAGAGGAAGGCGCTGCGGATACCGCTGGCTTGTGATCGCACACCGCTTTCAAAAGCGAGATTGTCGTCGCTTGAGCAGTTTTCGAAATATCCGCATATCCTTCTCTATACTGAAGCTTCCCCATAACTGTGCTAGCGAGGCCTGCATCCATTCTCTCGGCGACGGCCAATGCAGCGGCGGCCCTGTTTTTGAATGGCAAGAGAGCTTCGAGAACGTATCCATCGCCGCATGCCTTGGCGATGCACGCGATATCGAACATGTCACGTGGCTGAAGAGAGGATCCTCGATAGTGAACCTTCTTCGCGATGATTTCGCCCGGGGTCTCAAGGTCAACTTGGATTCCACGTACTGCGACGCGGGATGTTGGATCGTTGGTCAGACTTGGAGCACAAATGAAGTCAATTTCACCGATGCCCGCGAACACGATTTTCAACGCATGCGTCCCGTCCGAAACATATTCATCTGGGTTCACCTGCAGGGTATAGCCCTGTGTTGTCGGGTTCAGATATGGGAGGACCTGCGGATCATCGACGAAAATGTCGATATCGAAGCTTTCACGATGGTTTATCTGGAGCATAAGGGCGGTGCCACCCCCGAAAGTCCAGCTATCGAGGAGTTTAAAAGAAGAGTTCGCCTGATTGATAATTGACGCAGCCTGGTCGAAAAGGCTTTCCCATTGGTTCATCAGGACAACCCTCAGGCGGCTAGGGCGAGGGGATATCCAGCTAGCTGCGAGAATTTCTGGGCAATCTCGGATGCTGTACCGTGGTCGATTTCCATCTCATCCAGAAACTGGTGCTGGAGCTCGGCTTTCACTTCGGAATAGAATGAGAATGCCGAAGCATCGAAATTCTCAACGCTCGCAAAATCCGAAATCTTCGAAGCGAGTTGCTCAGCCGAAAGGTTCGTCCCGTAAGGGGCGTTCACCGTCGACAGTACCTTAATCGCAACGCTAGACATCGTTATCACCACCAATTTTCAATAAGTTATGTAATACATACCCGCCAAAAACGCAAGAAACACAGCAGACGCAGGCATGCAACGGCAATTAATCCGGCTTATTCCAGTTCTTGTCACAAGAGCAGACGAAGCTGCGGCGTTTTTCTTCCCGTTGCATGTCTACTACACCGGGAAGAGGCATTTTGCGGCTCAGAGGCCGGCGCGCGCAAAACCGTGTTCAACGAGCCGGTCGATTACCTCAGGATAGCTGACGCCGCTTGCCGCCATCGCCTTCGCATACATGCTGATATCGGTGAACCCCGGAATGGTGTTCACCTCGTTGACCAAAAAAGCCATGTCCTCGGTCAGGAAGAAATCGACGCGCGCCATACCGTCGCAACCGAGCGCCCGGAAGGCGAGTGCTGCCGTCTCGCGGATCTTCGTCTCAACCTCTGGCGGAAGCTCTGCCGGAACCGTCAGCGCCGCGCCATCGTCGTCGATATATTTCGCATCGTAGCTATAGAAGCCATGGCTTTCGGCCGGGATGATCTCACCCGGGCGAGAGACGAACAGGCCACCCTTGGCGTCMTCGAGCACGCTGCACTCGATCTCGCGGCCGCGGATGAATTCCTCGGCAAGCAGCTTGCGGTCATGCTTGAAGCCCTCCGCGAGCGCCGGCGCAAATTCCTGGTTGCCAGAAACCTTGCGCACGCCGACCGAAGACCCCTGACGCGCCGGCTTAACGAACAGCGGCAAACCCAACGCGATCTCAAGCGTGTCGAAGGACGGCACCCGATCCGCATGCACGGTAACAGCACGCGCCACCGGCAACCCCGCCGCCCGCAGCAGCTGCTTGGCGATATCCTTGTCAAGCGCTGTCGCTGAACCCAGGATGCCGCAGCCAACCAGTGGCACGCGGGCCACCTCCGCCAGTCCCTGCACGGAACCATCCTCGCCGAAAATACCATGCAGAACCGGGAACAGAATATCGATCTTCCCGGCATCGCTCATCCTGCCGCCGTCGATGGCGATCATCCGCCCACGCCCGCCGGGCACCAATGCGATTTCGGTGCCGTTTGCCGGCCTGGCGAGCACGCCATTTTCGAAATGGCTGAGCAGCCACTCGCCTTCCCGCGTCACGAAGATCGGCACCGCCTCGTATTTCGAGGGCTCCAGTGCGCCCACGACATTCGTCGCCGACATGACGGAGACGTCGTGTTCGGCCGAGCGGCCGCCGAAGAGAACGGCGATGCGCAGCTTGCCGCGGGAAGATGTCATGAAAACCCCCAAAATAATCTCGTGTCTAAATAGTCTAAATAGATGTCAGAAGCCGATCGCGATGCCGCGATTGGCAAAGAAGCGGTCGAATATGGCAAGCGGTAGCAGCACATCCGCCTGGCTCGCAGCATCATGACCGGATGGATTGTGGAAACGGACCGTATCAGCCGAGGCTGCCGTCACCAGAATGAGATGCCCGCCTTTTGAGGGCGGCATGCGTTCCGGCCAGCGTATGCCGCTATTGACCGAGGCGATGAAGAACGGGCGTTCAGCGAGCAGACCGGGGATGCTCTCTGTTGCGACACCCGTCATCGTTTCTGCCGAGAGCCCGAAGCGCTCGCCCACATAGGTCACGAAGGGCGCATAGATCAGTCCCTTGATCGAAGCATCCAGCTCGTTGACGACATAGCCGCCATAGGCGGTGCAGGCACGGGCGAGAGCAAGCGTCGGAAGCAGGTCGCCGCGCGCTGCCAGGATCATCTTCAGGCAGGCCATGCCGCAGACATTGACCGCCCAGCGCGCGTATTCCTCGATCGTCTCGGCACCCGATTGCCGCCAGAGCGGATCGCGCAGCAGCGCCGCAGATCCTTCGGCAAGCACGGGCAATGTCATCTCCGGTGTTTCCCACTGACTGAAATAAGGAACGACGCCTGATGATAAGGGCATGGCAAAAATCTCCTGAGCGGTATACTCGTATACGAGGTTGCTTGGCATGATCAAGATGATTGCTGTCTCGGAGAAGGTTGGCCATGAACGATTTCGTCGCAATAAATGTTGAAACCATCCGGCCGGAGACCGTGGCGGATCGTATCGCAAGGGTTCTCAGGGAAGCGATTTCCGGTGGAGAGCTTCGCAGTGGCGTCGCGCTCCGACAAGACGAGCTGGCCGCACGATTTGGGTTCAGCCGCATGCCTGTGCGTGATGCCTTGAGGCTTCTGGAAAGCGAGGGCCTCGTAACCATTCACCCGACAAAGGGGGCCTTCGTGGCAAGAATAGATGCCAAGGAGATTGCGGAGATCTATTCCATTCGCTCGCTACTGGAGACGGAAGCCTTGCGCCTGTCATATGTAGGGCTGACGACAGCCGATTTGGACAGGGCGGCAACATTTCTCGCCCAGATCGACGCTGAGAAGGATGTGGGACGTTGGGGGACGCTGAATAAGCAGTTCCACATGACACTTTACGGCGCCTGCCAAAATGAGCGGCTCATCGGCCTTATCGCTACCCACCATGATGCAGCCGACCGCTACGTACGTGTATTGCTATCCAGCTTGGACTATGAGCAGCAATCGCAGGACGAGCACCGTGCTCTGCTAAAGGCTTGCAGAGATCGGAATATCGACGCTGCAAGTGCAATTTTGCAGCGTCATTTGCTTGAAGGAAGTCGCAAGCTCAGCACGGCCGCCCAGTCGAGCTAAGGCGGCTCGCCGGTTCAGCGTTCGAGACGGGCGAAAGTACGCTTGACTTAGGAGATTCGCTGCCGTTGAGACGGGTAACAGGTACATTTTTTGCTCTTGATGAGAGGTGAACCGCTGACCCCCACACCGCGGAAGTAGGAATCTGCCCTGACAGACCGTTGCGTTATCACGACCTCTTCGGAAGTTTCGACTTAAAACTATCTTTCGCTTCGGCTGAAAGTAGACAAAGAGTGATTTTAGCTTAACGTCGCGAACGCATCGGGCGGGCTCAAGGTGGATTAGGCGTGGGCTTCTTCGGGACATTTGATAGGCTGCATCACGGTTTTCAACCTCAGCCGGATTGTCACCAATAGGTTGGGGGCCATCGCCCGCGCGGATTATCTCATGCCAGCTGGAACGATGTAACAATGCATGTGCTTCTTTAGAGTGATACGGTGCCAGCCATCTTGGACCTCGTACCCCCGGTGATCGATGACAATATTTACCGTCCGACACGTCACGTCCTATCGTTATAAACGGCCGGTTGAGTTCGGAGAGCACAGACTTTTGTTCAGACCGAGAGACAGTTTCGATCAGACGCTGTTGAGCTCCCACCTCCTCATCGACCCGGAACCGGACTATCTTCGTTGGATCCACGATGTGTTCGGAAACTGCGTCGCAGTGATCGGCTTTGCTCAACCCTCACGTGAGCTCCGCTTCGAAACCGTCATTCGCCTTGACCATACACCCTATGTCGCAATTGATCTGCAAATCGATCAGGACGCTTTGACTTACCCGTTTTCATATGATCCCGACGAAGCGCTGGATCTTGAACGAACCATCCAGCGCCATTACGCTGATCCACATGATCAGGTCGGTAAATGGGCGCGCCAATTCGTGCGAATCGGGCAACCCACTGAAACCGGGCACCTGCTGATGACGTTGTGCTACGCCATCCATGAAAGTTTCATCTATGCCCGACGACAAGAGCATGGAACGCAAGCGCCGACCGAGACGCTGCAGCTTCGCAAGGGAACCTGCCGCGACTTCGCGCTACTTATGATGGAGGCCGCTCGATCACTTGGGTTCGCGGCCAGGTTCGTCACGGGCTATATCTACGTTCCAGACCGAGACGGATCAATCACCCTTGGCGGCGGTTCCACCCATGCGTGGTGCCAGATCTATTTGCCGGGCGCCGGTTGGGCTGAGTTCGACCCAACCAACGGTATCGTGGGCAACCGTGATCTTATCCGTGTTGGGGTGGCACGGGATCCGAAGCAGGCAGTTCCTTTGTGGGGAAGTTACGACGGAACAGCCGCTGACTACGAGGGCATGTCAGTCCAGGTCAACGTCACAACGGATGATCGCATCGAAACTGTGCTCAACTGATCGGAACGCATTGCCTATTCCGGCGTTTGCCGCCCAAGCTAGTCTCACGGCAATTCGCCGGCGCAACCGAATTTTATGATGAAGATACCTGGACTGGGTGAACCGACACTTCTTCGCGCCTGCGCCAAACATGCACGATGTTGATTAGTGATAATGTGTGCTCCTATCCGAGCGGCGAGACACGAGCTAACAAACTTGGCAATAGCAGCTTTCCCTCACGGTAGGTGTACGGCGAGCCTCAGGGACCGATTCCCCTATCTGTAGGTTGCGTTGAGTTTCACATGCTGCTGGAAAACGCGTCTGAATTCGCGGTAACTCTCAAACCCAAGAGAGATCGCCAACCGAACCACCGTCGACTGGGTGACGGAACAACAAACAGCAAGGGAATTTGCTGTCCCGAAGGCGACGACTTCCGGGCAAGCGACAGCAGTTCGCGCTACTCTCTCTTGATGGCTCGATAGCCTCAAGCTTTTGACCTCAAGCATGTTTCTCAAATCAAATACTGTTTTGGGCTTCTGAACTGTTGATTTCGTTGCCATGACGATTGTCTTTCGCCCCGCCGATGCGTTTCTGAGTGGCTGATTTTTCCAATACCTATGTGATGGCAGGAGCAATATCGGCCCCTGCCATCTATGCCTTCAAATCACAGGAACCGGCTGTTTTTTCGACACGGATTCAATCGCAGCAAGTGCAATCGCCAGAGCGTTGCGAGCATCAGCTCCTGTTGGTGCATTCTGAACAACGCCGTTACGAACCGCATCGACAAAGGAAGCAAGCTGCGCCGTATAGGCCTGAACGAAGTGGTCCGTATCGCGCCGCCATGTGTCGTTGGATACGCCAGTAGCGTCGAACAGCGTCATGCTAGAACGTCGTACGTCGCCCATCGCAACCATTCCGCCGGAGCCGAATACTTCGCCGCGAATATCGTAGCCGTACATTGCAGAGAAGTTTGCTTCCGCAACCGCAATCGAGCCGTTGTCAAAACGAATATTGACGACGGCGGTATCGAGGAAGCCTGTATTGCGTGCGTCCGAGCGAACCAGCGCATCTGCCATTGCAAACACTTCGACAGGCTTTGCGCCGGGGTTCAACCAAAGCAGGGTGTCGAAGTCGTGGATCAACGTTTCATAAAAGATGGTCCACAAAGGAATCCTGCCTGGGTCGCCGCCGAACGGACCAGGATCACGCGTTAGCGACCGGATGAGTTGAACTGCGCCGACCTTTCCGGCGTCGATCGCTTCGCGGCCTTCGGCAAATGCCTGGTCCCAGCGACGATTAAAACCGACCTGCAGCGGAACGCCTGCGGCCTTTGCGGCTGCAATGCCGCGGTCCGCATCTTCAAGCGTGAGCGCCATTGGCTTCTCGCAAAATATCGCCTTGCCGGCCTCCGCAGCCTGCACGAGGATATTGGTGTGAAAGCGTGCGGGTGTCGCAATGATGACCGCATCCAGACCGGGGTGAGAAAGCATTTCTGCAACGTGGGTGTAAGAAGCGTCGGCGCCCAGCCTCTCCGCAAGCTTTGCAGCGGCTCCGGGGGCGGGGTCGGCGACGGCTATCAGCTCCGCGTCCACAAGCCTTTTTGCGACACTCTCACCATGAAACGAACCGATGCGCCCTGCCCCGATAAGTCCGACGTTGACTGTTTTGACCTTGGTCATGATTTTTAGTCCTGTTTTTGAAATCAGAGAGTGAAGGCTTCGCGGAAGGCAGCAAGCGCGGTGTCAGCATCTCCGGATGCCCATGCTTCCATCCCAATCGGGCCGGAGTAGCCCATGTGGCTCAGGGCTCTTGCGATCCCCTTCCAGTTCACTTCGCCGGTGCCCGGCTCAAATCGCCCGGGTACATCGGCCACCTGAATCTCACCGATCCACGGCAGGCTCCTGCGGCAAAGTTCGATCAGGTTCCCCTCACCGATCTGCGCGTGGTAGAGGTCCAGGTTCAAACGCAGGCGCGGATGGTCGATGCTCGATACGAGTGCCAACGTGTCTTCGGCGCGCCCGAACGGAACGCCGGGGTGATCGACGGGAAGATTGAGGTTTTCCAGCGTGAAAACCACGTTTTCTTCTTCCGCGAGGTCGACGATTCGGCGTAGCGTATCCTGAGCCTTCAGCCACATGGCTCCCGTGACGACCTCGACAGGCTGAATCGGTAGTCCACGATCCCCGAGGCCAGTGCCGTGAAGGTTGAGGCGCTGCACGCCAAGACGTTTACCGATCTGAGCTGTTTCGCGCGCGGTTCTCAAAAGTTCGGCTGCACCTTCTTCATCCGTAAGACGCCCGGTCAGGTAACCGTTCATAATTGTGAAGGTCGCACCTGTGGCTTCGAGCTTGGCGATGTCGTGCTCTGGCCAATTCCAGAGGCCCACGCCAAATCCCTGCTCCTTCAATCGGGAAGCGCGCCATTCGATAGGCTTGTCCCGCCACAGCATCTCCGCGCAGGCGGCTAACGGAAACGGGGTGTTATTCGTACTGCTCATTTGGGGTGGTTCCCTGGATTTTGGATATGACTGTCCCAAGGCCCGGCGAACGCGCCGGGCCAAAATTCATGTTTCCAAGTGTCTTCAAATGGTGCCGCCCAGCTCCGCGGAGATCGACTGGAGTTCTTTGCCGCCGGCCATCAGGTTCTGCAGGCCATCGAGGCTGATTTCATGTTTGGCAAATGTGCCAAGCGTCTTTCCCCTGTTCAGAGCTGTAAAACGGTTGCCGACGGCAAAAGCGTGTCGGACGTTGTGSGTAATGAAAATCACGCCCAGACCTTTGCGACGAACCTGATCGATGTACTTCAGGACCATCGAGGTTTGTGCAACACCGAGTGCAGATGTCGGTTCATCGAGAATGAGGACTTTCGCCCCGAAATACACGGCGCGTGCGATCGCCACGCATTGACGTTCGCCACCGGAGAGCGTGCCGACGGCCTGCCCGGGTTCACGAACATCGATGCCGATTCTCTTCATTTCTTCGCTGGTCACRCGATCCGCGAATTCCATGTCCATGTATTTGAACGGACCGAAACCCTTCAACGGCTCGCGACCCATGAAGAAGTTTCTTGTGACAGACATCAGCGGGATCATCGCCAGATCTTGGTAGACGGTAGCAATCCCGGCATCGAGCGCATCTCTTGGCCCGGTAAAGAGATGTTGTTTCCCCTCGACGAGGAAGTCGCCGGATGTCGGTCTGTGAACGCCGGAAAGAGTATTGATCAGAGTTGATTTTCCGGCTCCGTTATCTCCGAGGAGGCACAGAACCTCTCCTGCGTGAACACTCAGCGAAACGCCGTTGAGTGCGATAATCGAGCCGAAGTGCTTTACGAGGTTCTTGACCTCGACGAGTGGTGTCTGGCTCGTGCTCATCAGCGTTCTCCCGTCACACGCTTGCGAATGATGTTGTTGAAAATAACCGCAATCAGCAGCATCCCGCCGAGGAAGACGAGGTACCAATCCTGGTCGATTGACGTGTAGGTGAGACCGATCAAGACCATGCCAAAGACGATCGATCCGAAGAACGCACCGATTGCCGAACCATATCCTCCAGTCAGGAGACATCCGCCGATGACGGCCGCAATGATGGCTTCGAACTCCTTCTGAAATCCCCGTCGTGCGTCCGTTGAACCCGCATCAAGCACGGTGAGGATCGCGACAAGAGTGGCGCACATGGCGGTAACAATGAAAAGGGTGGTCTTTACGCGCGCGACGGGAACACCCGACTTGCGAGCTGCCTTCGGGTCGCCTCCGGATGCAAAGATCCAGTTTCCAAACCTCGTGCGCAGCAGAACCCAGGTCGCGACGAGTGCAATCAGCACAAACCAGAGAATTTCTACGGGGATACCGGGGACTTTCGGCGTTCCATTGGGGAAGGTCTCGATGACGCCTGCACTGCCAAGCCACGTGAAGAGGCCCGGGAAGGCATCGCCTGAGAACAGCGGCGCAAGGGGACTGTCCGCCACAGCTTCCCTCATGCCGCGAAGCTGTGTTGAACCGCCGCTCGCCCACTTCAGTCCGACGAGCGTGAGGCCACGAAGAATGAAGAGAAACGCAAGCGTTACTATAAACGATGGAAGTCCGGTGCGCATGGTGAGCTGGGCGTTGGTGACACCGATGACCACGGCGAAAGCAAGCGCGATCAGGATCGCGACGCTGAGCGGCAGATTAAGGACCACAAGGGCCGTGCCAAAAACTAGCCCTGCGAACGCGACCATCGAGCCGATCGACAGATCGAATTCGCCGCCGATCATCAAGAGTGCCGCGCCAACCGCAAGAATCCCCAGTTGAGCAGCTGGCGCCATGAAGTTTACAACGCCTGCAAGTGTGAACATGGCAGGGTTTGCGGTCAGCATGAAGAATGTTGTGACGAGCACCAGTCCTGCGACTGCGCCGAGTTCCGGACGTCGCGCGAGCGCGGTCAAAGTCGAAACCTTTTTCAGGCGCTCGTCGGATCGAGTCGGGGACCCGTTCTGTTCGTTGGCCAGCGTCATGGTCGTACCTCAGATGTCAGTTGTTTACGTGCGCCTTCGGCTGCCGTTCACGCTTCACGCGGATCGGATGTCGGGCGATGAGGGCAGCCCCCGCTGGAGGTGCGGGAGCTGCCGGATGGGTCCCGCTCAGCGGATACCCTGGGAGGAYTTCTCAATCACCGAAGCGGCGGTATCCTTCTCGACAAAGCTCGGACCCGAGGCAACGTTTCCAGCAGGAATCGTGCCATATCTTGCATTCAGCGCGAGGAATGTGACTGGCAGATATCCCTGGAGATAGGGTTGCTGATCCACGGCAAAAAGCGCCTTGCCTTCCGAAACAGCCTTCAGGAAATTGGCCGAGAGATCGAAAGAAGCGACCTTRACCTTGTCGCCATTGCCCATCTTCTCGACAACAGCAACCGCTCGCTCACCGACGAGCGGTGCCGACAGGCCAAGCACGACATCGACAGAAGAATCCGAGGTTAAAGCAGCCTGGATCTTTGATTCAATTTCCGCCGGGTCGGCGGAAGTCGGCAAGACCGTTACCTTTCCACCTTCGAAGCCCTTGGCGGTACCTGCACAGCGCTGGTCAAGGGCGGCATTTCCCACCTCCTGGTTTACGCACAGCACATGCTTCATGCCGAGAGACTTGAGTTTTTCGCCGACCTTGGCCCCTGCGGTAAGTTCGTCCTGGCCAACATGAAGCTTGATGCCAAGCTTTTCCGTTGCGGCAATGCCGGAGTTCATGGAAATGACGGGGATACCGGCCGCGATGGCCTTGGCAATCGCCGKGCCTAGCGCATCCGGATCGGGATTGGAAATTACAATGCCCGCCGGGTTTTGATTGACTGCGGCCTCAATGAGCTGAGCCATTGCGACCATATCGAAGGTCTCGGGTGCCCGGTAGTCAACCTTGGCATTGATGTCCTTGCCGGCCTGCATCATTCCGTTTTTCACGATCGACCAGAAGGGGTCAGAAGCTTGTCCATGAGTGACGGCGATGATGCTGGGCTGCTCCTCGGCTTTGACGCCAACCGACCAAGCGCCAATCAGTGACACGGCAATAGCCGCAGAAGCGAAATTCTTCCAAATGGATTTCATTTTTTCCTCCTCAATGTCACCCACTCCTCTGAGTGACGAATTCGAATGCTACCGGGTGCAAATGTGTTTGCTACCGGGTGCAAGCAGGTGCATGTTATGTCAGAATGCGTTAAAAGCAAGCATTCATTTCACTGAATCAAAAAAATGGAATTTATGTTCCATTACCGGAGAGTTTATGCGSAAGAGAGCAACGGCTAAACAGGTGGCAGATGCGGCGGGAGTCTCCAAGTGGACCGTGATACGCGCTTTCACACCGGGAGCATCGATTACCGACGAAAGCAAGCGGAAGGTCCTGGAGACCGCTGCAGCTTTGAACTACACGCCGAACCTTCTTGCACGAAGCCTTGCCACCAACTCGACGGGGCAGATCGCTGTCTTCGTGGATGACTTTTCCAACCCGCAAAAGCTCCCTTTCCTTGAGGCGCTTACCGARAAGCTCCAGGCCGCAGGCCTGGTCGTGATGCTGATCAATATCAATAGCCACTTCAACCATGTGAACGCACTTCTCCATGCGGACCAGCGTCAGGTCGATGCCATCATTCTGTTTGGTACAGCGTTTCGCGACGAAACCCTGACAGACCTGCAGCACGGACGCGGCATGCCGCCTATGTTCGTGCTTGCACGTGACAGTCAGATCGACGGCGTGCCAGCGGTTGTCTGCGACGCGGAACTTGCTCTCAGGGAGATCGTCGACCACCTTCATGCGCAGGGATACAAACGCCCGGGCTTCATGAGCGGTGCTGCCGCTTTGTCCACGGCTTTAAAAAGAAGCCATTACTTCACGGAGTTCTGGGCAGAAAAAGGCATCMAAAACATCGTCCAAATGAGCGCGGAAAAATACAGTCTGGACGCTGGTGCGGCCTCGGTGAGGAAGTACTTAAGCGAGACTTCACCGCAAGATCGCGTCGATGTGCTAATGTGCGAAAACGACATTCTGGCAATGGGCGCAATGGATGAGATCCGGGCAAACTTTCGCCTTCAAGTTCCCGAAGATATTGCGATAGTGGGTTTCGACAACTACGAGATATCCGGTTCGTTCGGATACGGCATTACCACCTATGAGCAACCGCGCGACGAAATGATTGATGCAATTCTGAGTATGATCAAGGGGAGTTTGGCTTTGAAGACGGTAACTCTTCGGGGCGAGCTTGTCGTTCGAAGCTCAACTTAAACGCTGTCGACTGATCACAGTTGACTATTCTTTAGGACCATCCGATCGGAACGTCACAAAGTCGCGGCGAAGCTTGGGTGTCATCCAAACTGGATTTCATCAACGAGGCAGGCATGCAGTGTGCGTACCGACCGCCTTGGACGGAATCGAGCCGTCGACCTGCCACTACTTCAAATGCAAACTCGCAGATAAACCCGCCAGATCAAGTACCTGGCCCACTTGGAATGTCGGGAAGGGGTCGYGCGGGGACTRTCTGGTGTTGGGGTGTCAAAGGCTAGAGCGAACATCGAAGGATCTGCCGCCTTGTCCGAGTTCGGCCATTGCGGCATCGGCGTCGATGGTCACTGAAATGGCCTTGCCCAAACTGAGGGCGCACTTGCAAAAAACGCCGAGCGAACCATTCATGGCCTCCGGGCGACCATCGCCCCATCCTCGACCTCTATCGCCCAGGAACGGCTGAACTACTTCGCAGCCGCTCGTTACGATCTAGAGCCATCAGGAACTGCTCTCACGACGATCCCGTCACTCTGTCCGAAATGGAGTGAGAGCGACGGGACAGCAGATGAAGCCTAGCCTGACATGCTTCAGCCGAGGGGTGGATAGTCGGTATAGCCTCGCTCGTCGCCCACGTAGTAGCTGGACGGGTCGGACGGCGCCAATGGGGCATTTTGACGGAAGCGTTCGGGCAGGTCCGGGTTGCTAATGAAGAGAGTTCCGAACGTCACCGCGTCCGCCAGATTGCTTGCTATCGCCCGCTCGCCACTTTCTCGGTCATATCCAACGTTTACGACAAACAAGCCGGAGAACCGCTTTCTCGCCTCGGGCGCCAGCAGCTTGAGACTCTCGGGAAGCTGCGCCGACTCCATGAAGTGAAGAATGCCTACCTTCCTCGTTTCGAGAGCTTCGACGGCGAACATATAGGTGCCCTCCAGGTCGCTATCGCCCATATCGTTGTAGGGTATCCGGGGCGAGAGCCTGACCGAAACACGGGAAGCCCCAAATACCCGGATTGCGGCGTCGGTTGCTTCGAGCAGGAAGCGGGCGCGGTTTTCGACAGGGCCGCCATAGGCGTCCGTTCTCTTGTTGGAACCGTCCTCGAGGAATTGGGCCGGCAGATAGCCGTTGGCGCCATGCACCTCAACCCCATCGAAACCAGCGGCCTTGGCCGCACGCGCGGCGGCCTCGTAGTCCTGAATCGTACTGTGGATCTCGTCGAGGGTGAGAGCCCGGGGGGTGACGGTCGGCTTTGGCCCCTCGGGCGTGAAAGCCTGGCTATTGAAGGGCACAGCCGAAGGCGCGACAGGCAAGGCTCCGCCATGGAAGTCTGGATGAGAAGCGCGGCCGGTATGCCAGAGTTGGGCGAAGATGAGGCCCCCGGCGTTGTGCACGGCCCGGGTGACCTTTCGCCATCCCTCGATCTGCTCGGCCGTGTGGATTCCCGGCGTATTCGTCCAGCCGATCGCCTGCTCGCTGATCTGAGTCCCCTCAGAGATGATCAGGCCAGCGGTGGCGCGTTGGGCGTAGTAGGTTGCAGTGAGCTCGTTCGCCACATGGTCTGGTGACCGCGCTCTTGTCATCGGGGCCATGAAGACGCGGTTCTTGAATTCGAACATCTCGGTCTTCAGCGGGGTCAGCAATTTTAACTCAGTCATTTTGACGCTCCAGTTGATCTGGGACGCCTAGGTATACGTTATAGACTTGCTGTCAATCAGGCACCTTAAATCGCCTTGGTAGGCCTGAGGATACCTGGTCGCCGTCTTGRTTGGGCTCAATCAGCCCGTTTTCCCAGCTGAATACCGCTGAAACCGTCATCTGATCGTCGGGCGTCGAAGGCTTCCCGCGCTGCATTGACCTCCGGCAGCTTGTCCAGCGTCCACCGGTGAAGCTCGCCGAACGGCTTTTGCAGTGTTTGGCCCAGCTTTGTGATCTCATACTCCACAGCCACCGGCGATACGGACACGATGCGACGAGTGATGAGACCGTTGCGTTCCAGTTTGCGGAGACACTGTGTCAGAGCCTTCTGGCTCACGCCCTCCAGACGCTTACGGATGAGGTTGAACCGATGAGGTCCGTCCGACAGAACCGCCAGAACCATCATGGACCACTTGTCGGCGATCTGATCGAAGAGTGTCCTGCTGGCGCAGTCCGAGGAGAAGCAAATCGGATCTAATTCCATGACGATACGCACCTTCACAATCCATCCATGTCGATATCTTTATGCGCACATGTAGCCCATGTATACTTGTATTTSCCGAGGCGCTCCCTCAACACAAACTTCAGCCGGGTGCAGCAGACTCAAAATGACCGGATGTGGGGTGCGAAGCGATCACTGCGTGCGCGCCGCGAGTGGGCCATCAAAACCGCGCTGCCAGCATCGTGCTCTTGAAGGGATGCGAACCTTCGACCATTGAGACATATCAGCTAGGTGCCTGAAAACATGGGAAATTGCGCTGCGCGCTGAGTGAGGCAGTCAGGCGGGTCGCGACGATGAAAAGTTTGCGCATTATCTCGCGGTCGCAAGTCGACCTACAACAGCCAAGCGGAAACGCCATCTCGTTGACCGCAATATTGCGTCCCCGGGAGATGCGGGGGGCAGTGATCTGTATACTGCACCGAGACACGCAAGAACTACGCGATCGCATTTTTGCGATGGTCTAACCAGCCGCTATCGGATCATCGATATCTTGGCTCTGGAAATGGTCGATCAAAAAGCGGGCGGCCGGTCCTGGAGGTGTGTCCGTTCTATAAACAGCCTGAAGGCGGTAAGGACCGCCCTTGCAGTCAGGAAGATCAAGCTGCACCAGACGCCCTGCCTCAATATCGTCTCTTACCATAGGTTCGGGCATGTTGCCCCAACCAATGCCTTCTTTTAGCAGCATGTGCTTGGCGCCGAGGTCAGCGAGCCGCCAGGTATGGTTCCCGACAACAGCGAACTCGTGTCCTTGGGTAAGAGGCGATCTGTCGGTCAGGACCAACTGGATATGTCCTCGGGCCGCGCCCGGTGGATGAGATCCCCCAGCTAAGGGATGATCTGGTGAAGCGACGGGGATGAGTTTGACAAAGCCCACACCGATGCGCTCGAGGCCCGCAATCTCAACATCAAGGGGGCCACTGATGCCGATCGCTGCCGTACGGTTGAGAACAATCTGGGTGACGGCACCTAAAGCTTCGACATAAAGCCGAAGGGAAACGCTCGGGAATTCCTTCCGAAACGCCTTCAGCGCATCCATCACGCGTGCCGCCGGTAGCATGACGTCAAGTGCCAGGTGCACCTCCGGCTCTACACCACGAAGCATACTTTTTACCTTGGCCCGAAGATTGTCKATGCCATGGGCSACGCTCTTGGCYTCGGCAAGGACCGTYCTYCCYTCCAAAGTYAGYTGCGGCTTCTTCGTCGAAAGCCGATCGAAGAGCGTGACCCCCAACTGCGCTTCTAGGTTGGCGATTGTGTAGCTGATCACAGAAGTAGCACGGTTGAGCTTCCTGGAAGCAGCCGCGAAGCTGCCTGTCTCTACAACTGTAATGAACACTTTGAGCTGATCCAGCGTCGGTTGGCCGGGGTCTGACATTTCTAATTCCTCGAACGTTTTCGCCGAAATTATCTGAGTTTTCCGAAACGTCCAGTGGGCCTACCTTCAATCCATCGAATTCAACCGCCGGAGCTGACAATGTCCTATTTGTCGAACGCTGACATCGAGCAGGTTATCCTGCCCTCGACCCGTGATCTCGGAGGCTTCTCCGTTCGCCGGGCGCTGCCTGCGGCCATGCGCCAAATGGTCGGGCCATTCATATTCCTCGACAGTTTTGGACCCGTGCGGTTCGGTGCTGGTGAGGGAATTGATACCCGCCCTCATCCACATATCGGCCTTTCAACACTCACTTACCTTCTCGAAGGTGAGCTGCTGCATCGTGACAGCGAAAGCTACGTCCAGTCGATCAGCCCAGGGGAAGTCAATCTGATGGTCGCCGGTTCCGGCATTGTCCACTCGGAGAGGACGCCGGACCATATTCGCAAGGACGGGGGAAAACTCACGGGCCTGCAGAGCTGGATCGCTCTTCCCAAACAATCGGAAGAGACTGCACCGCTCTTTCAGCACCTCGGCGCCCATGAACTGCCGACGATCAATGGTGAGGGCATCGATATGAAGCTTCTCGCCGGCACGCTGCACGGACGGCGCTCACCTGCCAGCACCTTCTCTGACCTCTTTTCTGCAGAAATCCAGCTTCAGGCTGGAGCACGCTACAGGATCGACGGTGAGCATATCGAGCGAGCGATCTTCGTCGTCAGCGGTACGATCGAGATCATCGGGCAGGACGGAACCTACGGCCCGGATCGTCTTATCGTGTTCAAGCCCGGCGCGGAGATCGTGGTGAAGGCGAACGAGCCAGCCCGGTTTCTCGCCTTCGGAGGCGAGCCGCTTCCTGAAAAGCGGTTCATCCGCTGGAATTTCGTGGCCACGGACCAGGAGCGCATTCGCCATGCGGCAAACCTGTGGCGCGAACGGCAATTTCCCGGCGTGCCGGGTGACGACGAATTTACTCCCCTACCAGACAACTTCAACTGAAACCCAATCAAGGAGAAATACTATGACGACCTATGCAATCATCGGTTCTGGTGCGATCGGCTCGGCACTTGCTGAGCGCTTCCACGCTGCAGGAGTTGAAGCCGTTATCGCCAACACACGCGGTCCGGGCTCGCTTCAATCTTTTACCGACAAGTTCGGCAGCACGGTGAAGGCTGTCGAACTCGATCAGGCTCTTCAATCCGACGTTGTTATTCTGGCCGTGCCTTATGACGCTGTACCGGAAGTCGCTRGCAAAAATGCAGCCTGGGATGGCCRYACCATCGTCGACGCGACGAACGCTATTGACTTTCCTGCTTTCAAACCACGTGACCTTGGTGACCGGCTGTCTTCGGAAATCGTCTCCGATCTCTTCCCTGGCGCTCAGCTCGTGAAAGCGTTCAACACTCTCCCGGCCGCCGTATTGGCTGCCAATCCGGTAAAAGCGGGCGGAAAGCGCGTTCTCTTTCTGTCGGGTAATTTTCCAGAGGCCAGCAAGAAGGTAGCAGACCTGATCGCTCGTCTGGGCTTTGCGCCGTCTGACCTTGGCACCTTCAAAACCTCCGGTTCAATTCAACATTTTGGGCAGGCGCTGGTCGCGCTCAACCTGCTGAAGGACTGAGACGCCAAATCGATCGATAAAATCGAACGTAATGCGCCAAATTATACAGGTTCTATTGAATGATGAAAAAGCAGATGTTGTCTCCATCGAATTCAGCCATCCCCACGGAGCAAAGCAAATGACCAAGGTACTCGTCCTCTACTACTCGTCGTACGGCCACATCGAGACGATGGCAGGCTCGATCGCAGAAGGCGCGCGAAGCGCCGGCGCCGAAGTGACAATCAAGCGTGTCCCGGAAACTGTTCCGCTCGAAATCGCCGAAAAGGCTCACTTCAAGATCAACCAGGAAGCCCCCATCGCGACAGTGGCCGAACTGGCGGATTATGATGCAATCATCGTCGGCACCGGCACCCGCTTCGGCCGGATGTCGTCGCAGATGGCGGCGTTCCTCGATCAGGCCGGTGGCCTGTGGGCTCGTGGCGCTCTGAACGGCAAGGTGGGCGCAGCGTTCGCATCGACCGGCACCCAGCACGGCGGGCAGGAGACCACCCTGTTCTCGATCATCACCAACCTCATGCACTTTGGCATGATCATCGTCGCCCTCCCCTACAGCCATCAGGGACAGATGAGCAGTGAAGAAATTGTCGGCGGCGCCCCTTACGGGGCAACGACAGTTGCCGGTGGCGACGGGTCGCGCCAGCCTTCGCAGATCGATCTCGCCGGTGCCTTTCATCAGGGCGAGATCGTCGCCCGCACTGCAGCTGCTCTTGTCGCTGCGCGCAACTAAACCCGCCTGAATCAATCTTAAAATTCAGCTCCAACCAGACCAGCCGATTGCGATCGGCTGGCAAGGAGAAGTCATGTCCTCGCTTTTCTCAAACAAGGTCGTCGCGGTTACCGGTGCAGGCTCTGGGATCGGTCGGGCGATAGCACTTGAGCTCGCTCGCGACGGCGCGACAGTGCATCTGGCTGATCGCGATGCCGAGGGTCTCACCCAAACGGCAGAGCTCATCCGCGCCGAAGATGGCCGGGCGTTCACAACCGAGCTCGATGTCGCGAGCGAGCTTCAAGTTGTCGGATGGATCGAACAGATCGATGCCGCATCCGGTCGGCTCGACGCGGCCTTCAACAATGCCGGGATAACCGGCCCTGCAAAGCGGATTGAAGATTACCCATTGGAAGACTTTCAGCGGGTCATCGCAGTCAATCTCCAGAGTGTCTTTCTTGGGATGAAGTACCAGATCCCGCTGATCAGGCGCAGTGGTGGTGGATCTATCGTGAACACGGCTTCCGTCGCCGCTTTGACGGGACCGGGAGGCATGAGTGCCTATGCTGCTTCCAAGCACGGGGTGCAGGGCCTGACCCGGGTCGTCGCGATGGAGAATGCAGCGCACGGCATCCGCGTCAACGCGATCGCGCCTGGCTGGACTGAAACGCCCATGGTCGCAGCAAACAGCCGGCAGAACCCGGCTTTTGCGGCACTCGCCCAGAACGCCATTCCTGCCAAACGCGGCGGCAAGCCGGAGGAAATCGCGGCCGCGGCAATCTGGCTTGCCTCCGACGCCGCCTCCTATGTCACCGGACACATGCTGACCGTCGACGGCGGCATGACCATCGGTGGTTTTGAACTCTGACAGCGAACCTCGAAAGGAAAATCCCATGTCAGACCAACCTGAAGCATTGAAAGCAATCGTCCGCCGCAACGCGCTCGAGGTGCAGTCCGGCGGCAACTTCGAGCTTTTCGACGAGCTTTTCGCCGACGATTTTCTGGACCACACACCGCAGCCAGGCGGCACGCCAGATAAGCAAGGAGCCCGTCGTCTTTACCACGCGTTGCGCGAAGCCTTCCCGGACTTCCACGCCGAAATTCACTGGCAAGCGGTCGACGGCGACATCGTGACGACTTTCAAGACCTATCACGGCACGCATCAGGGCATCGTCCTTGGGATCGCGCCAACGGGCCGCCAGATCAAATTCGAAACCGTCGACGCCATGCGCATTCGCGACGGCAAGATCGCCGAACATTGGGGTGTTGCCAATCTCTACTTCCTTCTGCAGCAGCTAGACGCCCTGCCTCCTTCGGCGCCGAAAATCCCTGAAGTTTAAGGACGAATGTCATGACCAAAACTAACATCCTCGATGGCAAAGTCGTCATCGTAACCGGTGCATCAAGCGGCATTGGCCGTGCGATCGCCATCCGTGCTGCCGAACACGGCGCCAAAGCAGTTATCGTCTCTGACGTTGTCGAGGCACCCCGGGAAGGCGGCGAACCCACTGCTTTGGAGATCCGAAAGCTCGGAGCCCAGTCGATGTTCGTCAAAGCAGACGTCAGCCGCAAGGCTGACAACGACGCCTTGGTGGCAGCTGCTGAAGAATTCGGCGGCGTCGATGTCATGGTCGCAAATGCAGGTATTACACTGAAGACAGACGGCGCAGAGGTTCCCGAAGACGATTATCGGCGGCTGATGTCTGTCAATCTCGATGGGCCGCTGTTCGGCGCTCAGGCTGCTGCCCGCCAGATGAAGGCGCTGAACAAGCAGGGCAGCATTGTCCTCATGGCAAGTATGGGTGGCATCTCCGGGGCCGGCATCACGGTTGCTTATTCGACGAGCAAAGGCGGTGTTGTGCTGATGGCCAAATCATTGGCCGATGCTCTTGGCCCCGACGGTATCCGCGTCAATGCAGTCGCACCCGGCACCATCGACACAGAACTTCTTCGCACCAGCCCCGGCATCGCACAGGCCTCCGAGGGCTTTCGCCAGAGGACGCCGCTTCGCCGGCTTGGCAAACCGGCAGAAGTCGGAGATGCTGTCGCCTTCCTTGGCTCGGACCTGTCGAGCTATGTGTCAGGCACTGCGCTCCTGGTGGACGGCGGACTGCTCTCCGTTATCTGATTTCTCGACCCTCCAGTCGGACCCGCGCCCTCAAAAAGCGCGGGTTTTTCTTTACCTTCATCGTTCGATTTTTTCGACGATAATCGGCGACATTATCCAGCTTTTTCGTTCGATCGGATGATGGCAATTTCTCCTCAAGACGCAACCACGGTGGCTACGCCCCAAACTTAAGGAGAACGTCCATGTCTTATTCCGAAGCAATCGCCCAGCGCGTTGAAACTCTCTCCCATTCGGCCCTCATCAACGGCGTCACGCCTCTCACCGGCCGTGTCCTGCTGGCGGCAATCTTCCTTCTGTCCGGTATCAGTAAGATCTCTGATCCAGCTGGGACGATCGGCTATATCAATATGGTCGGCCTGCCCTTCCCGCCGCTGTCCTACGGTGCAGCGGTCGTGACTGAGCTCCTGGGCAGCATTGCCCTGATCCTCGGTTTCCAGACCCGCATCGTCGCTCTGATCCTTGCCCTGTTTAGCGTTGCCACGGCACTGACGTTCCACAACAACCTCAGCGACCTGAACCAGTTTATCCACTTCTTCAAGAACATCGCGATGGCCGGCGGCCTGCTCCAGGTCGTGGCGTTCGGCGCAGGCCGTTTCAGCCTCGACGCCCGCCGCTAAGCGAAGCATCCGATCAAAAGAAAAGCCCGGACGATGGTCCGGGCTTCTCGTGTTTTTACTTGCCCCATTCCGGGCCGCCATCGGTGCAGGTCTGGCCCCCATCGACAGGCAAGACAATTCCCGTGATCCAGGCCGCTTCATCACTGGCAAGAAAAGCAACCGCCGAGGCAATCTCTTCAGGTTGGCCTGCCCGTCGCAACGGGATCCGGTCCCACGCCTTTTCGAGAAGCGCGTCATCATCCATGATGGCATCCACCATCCCCGTAACAGTAAGTCCGGGCGCCACTGTATTGGCTCTGACACCGAACTTGCCGAGGTCACAGGCGGCTGAGCGGGTTAGGTTCGCAACCCCACCCTTTGCAGCATTATAGGCCGCATGGCTCCAGCCGCCACCAAGGGATGAGACGGAGCCGATGTTGACGATCGAACCCTTGGTCTCCTTCAGATGCGGGACCGCTGCACGGCTCATGTAGAAGACACCGGAGAGGTCAGAGGCAATGCACTCGTCCCAATCCTGATCGCTCGTCTCTTCGATGGTGCCGACGAGATTCATGCCGGCGGCATTGACGACAGTGTCGATCCGGCCGAAGCGCTCCACGGTCGCGGCAACAAGGGCGTCGCAGTCCGGCCGTGAAGAAACATTCGCGACAAAGGTGCCACYGCGGCCGGCCGGCATCTTGGAGGCACGTTCCGACAACCGCTTCTCCGTCCTGCCGGAGATCATCACGGACGCTCCTTCTTCAAGAAGCCGGTTGGCAATGGCGGCGCCGATACCGGAACCACCGCCCGTGACGATAGCTACCTTTCCATCAAATCGCTTTGACATGACACACTCCTTCATTCTCCGTGGCGAAGGCCGCGGCAGTGTTGGTTTCGTGTTTGGGTCTGACTGGATTGGTTCAGTTTGTCGGGAAGTCGGCGGAACGAGACAAAGCTTCCCAGGCGAAGACGTTTGCCTTGAGATCGTCAGCCTTCTTCAGKGCTGCGTCCRCGGCRTCATTGCCGAGCGGAAGRTGRTGCGGAGGCTGKTSMGCCAGCACGGCTTCCCGGATCGCCTTTGCTGCGCGCGCGGGRTCACCGGCCTGCTTTCCGACCGATGCGTGGTAAGCACGACGTGCCTCGCCCGCTGTCGCCTCATAATCTTCAATGGACGCGGAGACCTCGTTCGACGATCCTGCCCACTCCGTCCGGAACGCGCTTGGCTCGACGGTCAAGACGTTGATCCCGAGTGGGGCGACTTCTTGTCGGAGCGTATCCGACAGGCCTTCCACGGCAAATTTGGTGGCGCAGTAGTAGCCCACGCCTGTGTAGCCGACCAGGCCGCCGATTGATGTCAGATTGACGATTGTACCACCGCGGCGGGCTCGCATATTCGGAAGCACAGAATGGATCGTATTGGCGACACCAAAGAAATTGACATCAAACAGGCGGCGGGCGTCGGCTTCGGCGGTTTCTTCAATAGCACCGAAGAAACCGATCCCGGCGTTATTGATCAGAACGTCGATGCGTCCGAAGTGCGCTTCTGCAGCGTCAACAACCTTTTGGCACTGATCCCGATCGATGACGTCGAGCGGGAGGATCAGGGCATCGCCCTTCTGCTCAAGATCCGCGATTTTGTCAGTCTTGCGAGCCGTCACCACGACYTTTTCACCGGCTTCCAGCAGGTGTTCTGCGATGTAGCGACCGAAGCCTGTAGAGCATCCGGTTACGAGCCAGACTTCAGGGTTTTGCGTGCTCATTTCATATACTCCTTTCTGTTTCAGGCCTGCGGGGACCGTTGCTGGTAGCCGCAGATTTCCACGTCTTCGACGCACAGGTCCGGGACCTTCGCCATGAAGGCCTCGACGTAAGGTGTGCTCATATGCAGTTTGAAGTCGGAGGCGTGCCGCCAGTCTTCGAGCACCATCCACACGTCGGGAACGTCACTGGACTGGTGGATCTCGTAACGGAGGCAGCCTTCCTCGTTTCGGGACGGAGCGACGAGCTGAAGCAGTTCGTCACCCAGATCTCCTGAGCGGCCCGGCTTAGCAGTGAAGTAGGCCACATTGGTGAGGTCAGCCATTTCAGGTCTCCTTGTTCAGTAAAGCCGATGCGGTTTATCAGACGCCGTTGATCGCAATGATCCGCGATCCGGCCGCCGCCTGACGTTGAGCCGCAAGCGGTGCATATTCCGGCGATGCGAAGAGCTCACGGATCGCGTGCCTGTCCGGAAATTCGATGATGAGCATATTGGTGGCCGTCCAGCCTTCCAGCTCTAGAGGGCTTTCATCGATGGCTATGAGCTTGCCGCCGGCTCTGGCGACGAGCGGCAATGCCTTAGACCTGTAATCTTCGATAGACTTCATGTCGTGGATGTCGAGATCGACGACGAGATAAGCAGTCATGGTTTTCTTCCTTTCGTAATGGGTTGCTGGTGTATTTTGGGCCCGGCGCCTCTCACGGGAGATGGCGCCATTTGACCATCCGATCTCGAAGATCGAGTGTGCCGCCGTCGACGGTGAACGTGCCGTCGCCGCGGTGATGCATCATTCGACGCTCTTTTCGGGTCTCATTGATCCATATCCTCGTCGCCTCGAGGATGAAGAGGTTGTAAGGATCCGAGAGCCTGGTATCGACGACCCGGCATTCTATGTTGGCCAGGCAGTCTGAGAGGAGCGGGGCTGATACGTCCTTGGCAGGTCGCGTTTTGAGACCATACCTCTGGAATTTATCCACCCGATCGCCTGAACAGTTGCCGACGTCGACAAGGGTTTCAGCAAGATCGAGACCGGGCACAGCGATGACACATTCTCCGGTTTTTCGGATAGCCTGATAGCTGTGATCCCAGGGCCCGATGACACAACCGATCAGCGGCGGGTCATGCTGGATCATCATATGGAAGCCCATTGTCATCACATTGGGCTTGCCGTTATCGCTCGTTGAGACCATGACGATCGGGCCAGGTTCCAGAACGCGATATGCTTGAGATGCGGGTAATTCCTTCATGACAATCTCCCTTGAGAGGTCCCTGCATCTAGGCAGGGACCCTTCAGGGCCGGTCTGTTACCAACCCTGTTCTACTGGCAGAACGAACAGCTCGGCGACGTCCACATGAGCCGGGGCTTGGGCGGCGAAGACGATGGTGTCGCCGATATCCTCGCCCTGGAGGAAGGTCATCTGGCTCGCCAGCTCGTCCATCTGCTTGCGGTAGCCCGGATCGGTGATGTGGTCGTAGAGCTCGGTGGCAACGGCGCCCGGCTGGATGCAGGTCACGCGGATGCCGTGTTTCTGGCCGACTTCCATACGCAGGCCATCCGAGAAAGCCGTTACCGCATGTTTCGTGGCGCAGTAGACCGACAGACCCTTGAAGACCTTGCGACCAGCGATTGAGGACATGTTGAAGACATGGCCCGAATGCTGCTTGATCATCTGTGGCAAAACGGCGGCCGTCGTGTTGAGCAGGCCCTTGACGTTCACGTCCACCATCCGTTGCCACTCGTCAACCTTGAACTGATCGATATCGGAAAGCGGCATAAGACCGGCATTGTTGACGAGGATGTCGATCGAACCATAGGCATCGATCAGCTTCTTCACGCCCGCATCGATCGAGGTCGTGTCAACCACGTCCATCTTGATGACAAGGGCTTCGCCACCCTTGGCTTCGATCTGTTTCTTGAGATCTTCGAGCTTGTCGGTGCGCCGTGCAGCGATACCGACCTTGGCACCGGCTTCAGCAAGCTTTGCAGCGGTCGCAGCGCCAATTCCACTCGATGCGCCGGTGACCAGTGCGATCTTTCCGTTGAGGTTGGTCATTGTCTTCACTCCTTGTCTGAAGCCCACCACCGCAGTGGGCGTTTCGTTTTGACAAGGAGGAATTTAAGCCGATCGTCGGCGCCCTTCTCACGGGCTCTTGCTCGACCTGTCGCGATCTTGCTCGAAACTGTGAGAGGTTAAAAACCAGCCTCGGCGATAGTGACTGGGGCGGCAGGCCATTTTCGCAACGGGCTAGCTGGACCAACTGAAAGTCTTCGTCGATTTCGACGTAAACAAGAATGTGGCCGCAGCCACGCGCGCTATTGCGTTTGCTGAGCCGATCAAAATATCTGGAAGGAGCCCCATCATCCGTTTCCCGAAATTTAGGCATGTTTAGGGAGACGAGACACACTACAGGTGAGGCCACGCGTCCGGAGCTGATAATGCTGATGCGAGCGTGCCAACGGCGCTCAATGGAGCGGAAACTCTCTTTCAGCCGACGGCGTGATGGGGATTATCAAGCGTGTAAAGCATTTGCGCGCCTTCTACGCCCTTGAGTGCGAACCGGCCTACGCATGAGAGACGCTGACGATCACGCCCCTCTATACAGTCTGCAAAGTTGGAAGAAGTAAGCAGGTTTACATCCAATGACCGACACATCGAGACGATGCGGCTTACCTCGTTTACGGCGGGACCTATCACGGTGAAATCGAGTCGATCCTCGCTTCCGATATTCCCGTAAAAAACATCACCGATGTGTAGTCCGAGACAGACTTCCGTAGTGGGGCGGCCTTCCGATGTTCTCCTGCTATTAAGGGCTTCAAGCCGCAGGCGAAGAAGCTTTTCGGCTTTCAACGCGGCGTCACAGGCATCGATTTGTCGATCCCCTCTGAAAATTGCCAGGACGCCATCACCGATTAATTTCAGCACCGTCCCGCCAGCCTCATGGACGGCCGAGATCACCGCGTCGCTGTAATCATTCAGGAGAGGAATGATCTCTTCAGGCGCTACTGTAGCAGAAATTCTTGTATAATTTGCTAGGTCCGAGAACCACAGGGCTGCGGATATACGTTCTGCCGAACCACGGTTGATTTTACCTTCAAAGACTTTCCGTGCCGCGTCGTGCCCGAGATAGACCTCGGCAATCGTCCTCGCAATCCGCGCAAGCGCAGTGCTTTTGATTGCCAAAGCCAGAACCGGCAGAAGCTTGCGAAGGTTCTGAAGATCGAGATCAGAAAAGCCGGCGGAATCACGTGTGGCGAAGTGCGAGAAAAAGCAGTCCATCTCGCCGATGGTTCCCTGTTTTTCAAACCTATGGATAAAGGCAACGAAGTCAGTGTGACCAGAACGACGCATATCATCCAGCGTTGCGAAGTCGGCCGGATCGCCTAGTCCGATACGACGTCGGATTTCAGAATCCTCTCCTGCCTACAGATCATAGAAAGCTGAGCGTTTCCAATTTTCCAACGCGTCTCGGAACTACTGGGACCGTACTCGAATTCTGTTTCCACCACTTGCTGACTATCCCATCGAAAGGCGCGCCCCTCGTGGACCGGGTGAAGCGTGTCAATAAGAGCAAGACTGCGGTCAAGTGGTAAACCGGCGTCGCGACATGCTGCACAAAAGCCACCGAGCAACACGGACTCGCTTGCTCCTCGAAGCCCTTGGTGAGCTACCCAGGCGGAAATCCTCTCTATGTCTTCGTCAGTCATGCCTCTGGAAACTTTCGCGAGCCGTTGTGCCTCACTGTGCGCACTAAAGTTAACGAAAACAAGGCGCTTTGGCTTTCGGCCGCCCCAATCGACCAAAGCCGTCGTTCATCCCGTATTTTGCTTTTCCGGATCCGATCATTCGAACCGCGAACGCTATTGCGATTTTGCTCGGGCTGGCCGAACTTTATCCTCGCCGGTAGTGACTTGGCGGCAGGCCGGTTTCTCGACGGAACACCTGAGCGAAATGGCTAGGGCTGGAATAGCCGACGGACATGCCGATTTCGATAATGCTGGTATCCGTCTCCTGCAGAAGCAGCCGGGCCTTTTCCACGCGCTGGCGAATGAAGTAGCGCGACGGTGAAAGGCCGGTGGCTTTCTTGAACAGGCGGCTGAAATGAAATTCGCTCATCCCCACTGTCTCGGCGAGTTGGGCCAGATGGAACGGTTCGGCCAGATGCTCTTCCAGATGCGCGACCGCACGTCGAAGCTTGAACCCGGGAAGCGCGTTCTGCCTGTCCTCGGCAACTTCACCAGATGCATAGTTCCGGATCAGATGAACAGCGAGGCTTTGCGTAAGGCCCTGGATGAACAGCTGGCTTCCCATTCCTTCTGCCGTCAGTTCCTGATGAACCAGCGCGAGGAGGTGAGACAGTTGCTTGTCCTTGCCGCCGGAAACGTCGCTTAGTACCGGTGGAGCCACGCAACCCAGCACATCGTAGGCAACACGCTCGAACAGCGGTACGGAAAGATAAAGATGCATTACCTGGAAAGGTGCATCACCGATCGCGCGCCAGCGCATTTCATAGGGTGTGGGAGAGCGGGTCAGGAAAAAATCACCGACCGTAACCGTATTGGCGACCCAGTCCCCGTCAAGATCACGTTCCTCAACCACCGCTTCTCCTGAAATCACCCAGACGATCAGGGGTTCGGCAACAGCGGGAACAAGAAAGGGCTCCTGCTTGTTGAGACGAGAATAGACCTGCACGAACATGTCGCTCCACGCGGGACTATCGCCACTAACGAGCGTGCGACCGGCTATATACTGCTCAAGCCCGAGCGGGGACGTCCGCTCGGGCCTAGCAATAACCTTTCCCATTTCGGGCATGAATGCCCCTCGATAAGTGGGTTTTCCAGTCACGGCCGGGGCAGAGCGTATATCGTTTTGACGGGATTGTTCTACGGTTTCCAATGCGGTCCCTCCCTAAAAACGGGGCTAGCTGTTTAAGGTTGCCAAAGACTTCAACGGGACTTTTGTCGGCTCACATGTCGCACACAACCATCCCCTCCAATGATACAATGCAGCATTTGGTTTCGTCAGACAGGAATATAAAGATGGTCTCATCCGACACTTTGAGGCAAAAAACCCCCGTTAACGACGAACGTGACTGCTTCACCGTCGAACATGTTTCGCTTGAGCAAACATCGCGGACTACGATCGCGGCGATGATGTAACGGAGCGAAAAACGCATCACGCCGGCRATGGACATGTGCCGTCGTGATCGCGTCTCGTTTACGTCCTGCGATAGAGAACCATGCCGGCATGGTACAGGACATCATCGACAAAGTCGCCGTCGGCCGTAAAACCGGTATCGTCCCAGTACTCGATGTGATCCCCGGACACCTCGTATCGTCCTTGATATGCACTTTCGCGTCGGCCACGCGCCTCGTCGTAGCGGCCATTCGGGAGCAACTGGTGGCGGATGCGGCGGTCTGCGGTCTCCCACATGCCAACATAAGGGTGCAAAGGCGTTGCGGTCGTCATTGTGCCGCCTCCGTCTTGCCCAGGAAAGACTGAATGGTTTCGGGCTCAACGACCCAAGCGTAGTTCAGTTCATGGCGGATTTTCCATTTGCCAGCGGTGCATTCCCACCCTAGCTGCGAGCGCCCATCAAAAGCGATCACCTTGCCGTCGAGACGATCGATGCGGCCGACGAAACCAAGCGTCGTCGAAGCGACCGTGTCGCCGACGATCGCATCATGACCGCCGGTCAGGCCGTGGCGAACAGATCGGGCAGCGTTCTGCAACTCCTCCCAGTTGGCGCCATAGCGAGCCGAGTTGTCAAAGAGCTGTGTGCTGCCTGGGGCGAAATTGTCGTAGAAAACCCCTTTAGTGTCTTCCAGGTTGTAATACCGGTTCAGCTTCTCTGCGAATACGAATTTGCCGTCGCCTTCATGGCGTTCCCAACCCTTCATGATCCAATCGGCATGAAGCGCAAGCGGAGCGTCGGCGCCTTCCCGAGGGCAGGAGCTGTCCTGTGCAGCGACGGGTCCGGCGCAGATCCCAAGTGCCAGAGCTGCTGCGAGTGTGATCTTGTTGTTTGTCATTGGAATCTCTCCTTCGATGATCGGTTGTGCTTGTTTGTCAGCTGCCGGTTTGACCGGTCGGCTATGGGCAAAAGGTAGACAAATTCGATTGTCGCTTGTATACCCTCGTCGCTAACTGTTTTGGTTAGCAGAATGCGACAATGACAATCGATCTAAACTTGGTGCCGATGTTTCTGGCCGTCGCCGAGGAGGGGAATTTCAGGGCGGCCGCAGATCGCCTTGGCGTGACACGCTCGGCGGTTAGCCAGGCGATCAGACGGCTCGAGGATATTTGCGGCATCGCGCTTGTCAGCCGCACGACGCGCAGTGTGCGGCTGACAGAGGCGGGCAATCGCTTCCGTGAAAAGCTGTCTCAGCCAATGGCCGATGTGAAATCGGCATTCGAGGATGTCGCAGGCGACGCAAGGCCTAGCGGCTTGCTGCGGATCGCGGTTACGTCGATTGCGGAACAATTTCTGTCAGGGCCGCTGATCGCGTCCTTCGCGCAAGCACATCCGGGCGTCACGATCGATGTCACGGTGACCGACGACGTCTTCGACATCGTAGCAGCCGGCTACGATGCGGGGGTTCGGTTAGGTGATGTGATAGAGCAGGATATGGTTGCAGTGCCACTCACAAAAGAAGAGAGAGAAGTGGTAGTCGCGACTCCGGGATATTTCGATGTTCATGGAACGCCCCGCCACCCCCGGGACCTCGTACATCATCGCTGTATCGGCTGGCGTCCGTCTCCAAGTGCTGCGCCGTATCGATGGGAGTTCGAGGAAGATGGCATACCTTTCGACGTTGGGGTCGAGCCGCAAATCACCACCAACGATCTGCATCTGATGGTTCGTACCGCGCTCGCAGGCGGCGGTATTACGTTCGCATTGGAGGAGACGTTCCGCCGATACATCGATCGCGGCGAGTTGATCACGGCGTTGAACGCCTATTTGCCCCCCTTTCCCGGGTTCTTCCTTTATTTTCCCAATCGCCGCAATATGGCGCCCAAGCTGCGTGCGCTCATAGAGCATGTCCGCGCACATAGATCGACACAGCCCTAGCTTTCCGCGGCGAAAACTGGCTGGGTGCGCCGTGTCTCGCACCCATAGATGGTTCTGCTTTCCCGTCCGCTCGACCTGAACCACGTACGGTGGATACGGGCCGGTCGGACTTGTAGAGAACAACCTTTGGCGCTGCGGAAGACGAGGCTATTTCGAGCCTCGTCAGGCCATCGCTTAACCGGACGGTCAATCTTAATCCTAGGAATAGTTGACCGGGAGCCAGTCATAATTGGTGCTATCTGTACGCACGTGGCCGACCCCGGGAAACGCAATATGGGCGCCCGCCACCAGATATTTACCGTCCACCGCCTGTTTGAATGCAAGGTCGCGGGCAGCAACGGCGGCYTTCTGWTCGATATCGAATTCTATGGCGATGCCGGGCTCATCGAACTGCAGGATATCGCCATGGGTGATGTCGCCCCAGAAGACGATCTTCTGGCCTTCGCTTTCCAGCGTGATGGCGCTGTGACCCGGCGTATGTCCCGCATAAAGAATCGAGCCCAGACCCGGGACGGGTGCTTGGTTATCTCCGAAGGTTTCAAATTTTCCAGCTCGCACGTAAGGCGTCACGCACTGGTCTGCCTCGCCAAAATGCTGCTTGACGATGCCGGTCGCCGTTTTGGCGTTTTCCGGGCTCAGCCAGAATTTCGCCTCCCGCTCATTGACCCGTAATGTGGCGTTAGGGAAAGTGCGTTTGCCTTCGCTCATCAACCCACCGGAATGATCGGTATGAATATGGGTGAGGATGACATCGTCAATGTCACCTACCTTGTATCCGGAAGCCTCGATGTTGGACACGAGCTTGCCGAGCGATGGGCCCAAATAGGTACCGGTGCCTGCGTCGATCAGCACCAGTCTTTCGCCGGTGTTGACCAGGAATGCGTTGACGGAAGTTGGTACGATTTCCGGCAGAAAAGCATCATTCAGAGCGYCCTGCGCGTGTTCTTCGCTAGTGTTGGTGTAGAGCTTGGCRAGCGGCAGGRCAACTGTGCCGTCCGACAGGGCTGTGACCTCTACGGAGCCGATCTTCAGCCGGTAGAAACCCGGTGCCTGAACAGCGGCAAAAGGYGCCTTGGCGAAGACGATTGATGGCGCGACAAAGGGCGCTGCGACKAAGCCAGTCAGAGCGYTTTTGAGAATGGAACGACGAGATGGCATGGGTTTGCTCCTTACGTTGCGGTGCGGAACGGCTTGCAAGTTCCTGCCCATCAGCTAAGGATGCGCTAGTCAACAATCAAATCGATACAACTCATGCAGGTCATCGATCATTTCAATCTTCGTTCCTTCGACCTCAATCTTCTCGTCGCCTTCGATGCGATGATGGAAGAGATGAGTGTAACGCGTGCAGCACAACGATTGAAAATCCAGCAGCCCGCCATGAGCCATAACATCGCCACCCTGCGCACGCTGTTTCAGGATGAGCTGTTCATCCGTGTCGGGCAGGTGATGAAGCCGACGGCGCGGGCGCTAAATTTGTCTGGCCCGGTGCGGCAGGCTCTGCGACAGGCGCAAGCGGCGATGTTGATGGCGGATGCCTTCGATCCGGCGACCGARCGTCGAACATTCCGGCTGGGGCTTTCCAGCGAGGTGGAACTGTTGCTGCTGCCCGATCTGACAGCGCGGTTGCGGGATATCGCCCCGGGTATTCGTATTCTGGCCCGAGGTGGCGATGCGGCAGAAGTCGATGGGATGATGGATGCGGGCGTCATCGATCTGTCTGTAGGGTGCAGTTACCTGCCGGACTCACGGCACCATTGCGAACCGCTTTATCAATCCAGCGTATTGTGCTGTTTCAATCCGCAATTGATAACGCTTACCAACCCGGTGAGCATGGATGCCTATTTGGCCGCACAACATGCGGTGATCTCGCAGACCGACAGCCTGCATGGCTGCGTCAAGGATGCGCTGGAGCATGCGGGGGCAGAACTGGAMGTMGTGGCGGCRGCTCCSGATTTCATGTCGATATTGGCGACGGCGCGTTCATCTGCCGTGATTGCAACCGTATCGTCACGCATTGCACTTCGTTACGGACCGCTGCTGGGACTTGATGTAAGCCCTGTGCCGCTCGCGCTGTCTTTTCCACCCGTATCCATGGTGTGGCCGCTTCAGATGGACAGCGATCTCGGTTGCGCGTGGTTGCGGCAGCAGATCCGTGAAGCGATGCTAAGAACAAATGGGAGCAACGCCGCGGATGTTACGGTGTGACGGGCGTGGCGATCAGCATGTGTCTGAAGTCCTAACACCTTGAGATCCCATCAGGGGTGAGTAGCGGCCTGCACCATGGCAGAGTGAGGTCGCTAGAAAACTCTCTGGAGGCCAATCATGCCGATAACAGCAGATCAAACTCAATCGCAGATCACTACTCCCGTCGATCTTGGCGCAATATTCGTC